>NZ_CP013630.1:1895000-2505000 GCF_001664485.1 Rhizobium sp. N324
TGTCGGCCAGCTGTTCGTCGGAAACCTTCAGCGTCTCCTTCAGGAAATCGGCGCCGAGCGTCCACTGGTTGAAGACGAACTTGATGTCGAAGGCGCTCTTCAGCGCAGCATTGACCGCGTCCACCTTCTCGTCGGTGAAGCCCTTGGCCTTCAGCGTCGACGGGTTGATTGCGGGCGCCTGGTTCAGGTTGCCGTGGCCAACGGCGTAGGCCTCGATTTCGGCGATCTGGCTTTCCGAATAGCCGAGCGTGCGCAGCGCGTCGGGCACGGCGCGGTTGATGATCTTGAAGTAGCCGCCGCCGGCGAGCTTCTTGAACTTGACGAGGGCGAAGTCGGGCTCGATGCCGGTCGTGTCGCAATCCATGACGAGACCGATCGTGCCTGTCGGCGCGATGACCGAGACCTGGGCATTGCGGTAGCCATGCTGTTCGCCAAGCTCAAGCGCCTTGTCCCAGGCCGATTTGGCATGGGCAGCGAGATCCTGGTCCGGGTTTTCCGAATGGATCAGCGCGACCGGGTCGATCGACAGGGCTTCATAGCCGGAGGTTTCGCCATAGGCGGCGCGGCGATGGTTGCGGATGACCCGCAGCATGCTCTCGCGGTTCGGCGCGAAGTTCGGGAAGGGCCCGAGTTCGGCAGCCATTTCGGCCGAAGTCGCATAGCAGATGCCCGTCATGATCGCGGTCAGCGAACCGGCGATGGCGCGGGCCTCAGTGGAGTCATAGGGAATGCCTGAGGACATCAGCAGGCCGCCGATATTGGCGTAGCCGAGGCCGAGCGTGCGGTATTCGTAGGAGAGTTCGGCAATGCGCTTCGACGGGAACTGCGCCATCATGACCGAGACTTCGAGCACGACGGTCCACAGCCGAACGGCGTGTTCGTAGTCGGCAATGTTGATGCGCTTGGTGGCCTTGTCCTTGAACTGCAGCAGGTTCAGCGAGGCGAGGTTGCAGGCCGTGTCGTCGAGGAACATATATTCCGAGCACGGGTTCGAGCCGCGGATCGGGCCGCCGGCCGGCGAGGTGTGCCAGTCGTTCATCGTCGTGTTGAAGTGGATGCCCGGATCGGCCGAAGCCCAGGCGGCGTAGGAAATCGTTTCCCAGAGGTCGCGCGCCTTCAGCGTCTTCATCACTCGGCCGTCCTTGCGGGCGGTCAGGTTCCATTCGCCGTCATTTTCGACGGCGCGCAGGAAGTCGTCCTTGATCGACACGGAGTTGTTGGAGTTCTGGCCGGAGACCGTGAGATAGGCTTCCGAATCCCAATCCGTGTCGTAGGTCTTGAATTCGAGATCCTTGTAGCCCTGGCGGGCGAACTGGATGACGCGCTGGACGTAGTTCTCCGGAACCTGGTCCTTCTTGGCGGCGCGGATTTCGCGCTTCAGGGCAGGGTTCTTGGCCGGATCGAAGCAATCGCCATTGTCGCCGCCTTCGCAGTTGAAGCAGGCCTTCATGATCAACTTCAGGTGCCGGGCGACGATCTTCGAGCCGGTGACGAGGGCCGCAACCTTCTGCTCTTCCTTGACCTTCCAGTTGATGTATTCCTCGATATCGGGATGGTCGATATCGACGACCACCATCTTGGCGGCGCGGCGCGTCGTGCCGCCCGACTTGATGGCGCCGGCGGCGCGGTCGCCGATCTTCAGGAAGCTCATCAGGCCGGAGGAGCGGCCGCCGCCGGAAAGCTTTTCGCCTTCGCCGCGCAGCATCGAGAAGTTGGAACCGGTGCCGGAGCCGTATTTGAACAGGCGCGCCTCACGCACCCACAGGTCCATGATGCCGCCTTCGTTGACGAGATCGTCTTCGACCGACTGGATGAAGCAGGCATGCGGCTGCGGATGTTCGTAGGCCGACTTGGACTTGGTCAGCTTGCCGGTGAAGGGGTCGACGTAGAAATGGCCCTGGCCGGGGCCGTCGATGCCGTAGGCCCAATGCAGGCCGGTGTTGAACCACTGCGGCGAGTTCGGCGCGACGCGCTGGGTGGCGAGCATATAGGCAAGCTCGTCCTTGAAGGCGGCCGCATCTTCTTCCGAAGAGAAATAGCCGCCCTTCCAGCCCCAATAGGTCCAGGTGCCGGCAAGACGGTCGAAGACCTGGCGCGCATCGATTTCGGAGCCGGTCTGCTCATCCCTAGGCAGGGTCTTCAGCGCCGCATCGTCGGGAACGGAGCGCCACAGGAAGGATGGGACGTCGTTTTCCTCGACCTTCTTCAGCCGGGTGGGGACGCCGGCCTTGCGGAAATACTTCTGCGCCAGAACGTCGGTCGCGACCTGGGAGAACTGCGCGGGAACGTCGATATTCTCGAGGCGGAACACGATCGAACCGTCGGGGTTCTTGATCTCGCTCGTCGCCTTGCGGAATTCGATATCCGCATAGGCGCCTTGCCCGGCCTTCGTGAAACGACGTTCGATGCGCATGGTCTTGACCTCGTGTTGGCGCCCGGTCCCCGCGACCGGGGCGCAAAATTTCTATCCGGCGGCACATTGTCGTCGTGCAGCCAGTCTCGTTTCCGTATTGTCACAGGGGTGTCATCCGGAGATGTCCTTCCTGTATCTTGTGGTGATGGTGGCTGCAAACGCTAAATATAGTATTAACAGCTTATTATCGCCAGTCCCGACGTCACTTTTTTTGGAGGCTGAAAATCGCGCAGAGATCCTGTCAGGTCTGACACCGTTCCCGGTACATCGCCCTGATTCCGCGTCCTAATTTTCAATAGGGAACCGGGCTCGTTACCTCCGGTCCTGTCGCCGCCGCAACATCAGGGACAGTAAGTTTGAAACGGGTGATTCCGTCAAGGGCTGGCCGTTAATTGATTGCTAACCACAACATCTTGTGGATGCGCCTGTGGAGATTGGGGAAAGCCGGGGAGCCCTGAAATTACAATGGCTTGCAAGCGCAGCTGGCTAGGGAAAAGGCTTGAACGGCAAAAAAGCGTCCGGCGGCAAATCTTGGTATGGCATTTTCGGTGCAAATGCGCATGCCGATTCGGCGCGGAAATCGGCCCTGTTCAGAGCGCATCGATGGCGATGGTGACGGTGGCGACGCCGATCGGCTTGTCCTCTTCATCGATGACCACGAAGCTCGCCTGCGTTTCGAGCATCTGGGTGGATTGGTTGCGTTCCGCCCGGTCGACGAAGATCTCTCGGGAGCCGTCGGCGAAGGTTCTGAGGTATTTCTCTTCGTCGCCCTGCCAGTAGTCGGCGGTAATGGTGCTTTGCCCCACATTCAGCCCATGACTGTCGGTGACGAAAAATTCGACGATCGCCCCCTGCGAGGCGTCCTGCCTGGTTTTCAGATAATTCGACACGGATTTGTCGAGCAGCAGTTGGACCATCTGCAGATGGTGCCGATCGACCTCCGACCGGTAGGTCTCATCGAGCACCCGCAGGTCGATTTCGCTGACATCGGTGAATTTGGCATTCTGCTCGGCGATGGCTTTCAGCACCAGCGGCGTTTCCACCATCGGCCGGATCCGCGTCTCGACATAGTCGCGCACCAGGGGAATATAGGCAGGCTCGGCGCGGGCAGGCGTGAGCGGAAGCAGACTTGCCGCCAGCCCGACGGCAACCGCCGCAACATCTCCCCACCGCGCCATCGTCGTTTCCTCCTACCGCATCGTTTTCCTGCACGCTTTAAGCGCAGTTTGATGCGATTCGCAGCTGTCGAGTTTATGCGAATAAGTTAAAATAGATGTGCATATCCCGATAGCGGATTCAGGAAACCTCGCCGACAAAAACTGGAACAATTTCAAGTGGTAAATACGATGGGTGCGCGCTGCGATCTGTGCGCTCAGCGCGGTCCCTTGGCGATCGGCTCCTGGTAGGTGAAGCCCATGTCCCAGGGGAAGTAGATCCAGGTATCCTGGCTCACCTCGGTGATGAAGGTATCGACAGTCGGAACACCCTTCGGCTTGGCATAGACGCAGGCGAAATGCGCCCGCGGCAGCATGGTGCGCACCTGGACGGCGGTCTTGCCGGTATCCGTCAGGTCGTCGACGACGAGCACCCCTTCGCCGCCGTTTTCGGCAAGCTCGGGCGCTATTCCCTTGAGCAGGGTCATGTCGCCCTGGTTGACATAATCATGGTAGGAGGCGACGCAGACGGTCTCGATCAGCCGGATGTTCAGTTCGCGCGAAATGATCGCGGCCGGAACGAGGCCGCCGCGGGTGATGCAGACGATCGCCTTGAACGTCTGGTCAAGGCCGGCAAGCCGCCAGGCAAGGGCGCGCGCATCGCGGTGGAACTGATCCCAGGAGACGGGAAAGGCTTTATCGGGAAGGGACATCGGGCTGCTCCGCGGCATGAAAAAACAACACGCCGTTTTGCGGCGACCGGACGGGCTTGAGGCGGCGATCGACCAAACAGGAAATCGCACACGCTGCACTGCGCGAGTTCGCGAGCTGCGCTGCGTGAGTTGTGGCCGAGGCTCGAAGCCGTCATCGGTCGCCGCAATTAACGGAATTTGCCGTCAAAAGGCAAGAGCGCCAATGATCGCGGCGTGGGTCAGCGCGACAACAGCGTCAGCGCCGTCATCGATTGCAGCAAACTCTTGGTCGTGCCGCCGAAAATCATCTGCCAGAGCCAGGAATGCGTAGACGCGCCCATGACCAGAAGATCGATGCTGTCGTCCGACAGCCGGTTTTCGATTACATGCGAGGTGTTCTTATCCACGCTTCGGGCCGTCGCCAGTGTCGTCTTCACGCCGTGGCGGGCAAGCGTTGCGGCGATCGCGGCGCCTGCGGTCAGCGGCGATTGCAGCGCCGTGTCGGCCGGGTCGACCGAAAAGATCTCGACCTCCTCGGCGGCTTTGAGGATCGGCAGCGCGTCGAAGGTTGCGCGCGCCGCTTCCTTCGAGCCGTTCCAGGCGATCAGCACGCGCTTGATCGGCTTCGGCTGGCGGATGATGTAGGGGATGATCAGCACCGGCCGGCCGGTTTCGAAGAGGAAGCTGTCGACGTCGACATGGCTGTCGGAGGCTTTGGCCGGATCGGCCTGCGAGGCGATCAAGAGATCGGCGCTGCGGGCGCTTTCGATCAGCGGTGCGGAGCCGTAGCCGATGGAGGTGGCAAAGCTGCGCCACTCCGAGGAGCCGCCTGAGGCCTCGGCCTTGGCGCGAAAAATTCGCTCCACCGCGATCGTTTCGCTATGCGCCATATCCTGCAGCGCCTGCACGGCGACCGGATCGGGGATTTCCATCGGCGCCACCAGCGGCACGGCGGAGATGTTTTCGGCATGCAGGCCGATCACATGAGCGCCGCTTTCGGCGGCAATGGCAAAGGCGAAATCGGCAACGGCGGCGCTATTGTCTGCTGTATCGAGAATGGCGAGAATGGTTTTGTAAGACATATCAATTCTCCTTGCGCTGAAATGGCGTGCGCGAGGGAAGGAATGCACCGGACCGTTCTTCCGTTCCTTGACGGGGATCAAGCCTGGTCCCCGGTTCCGGTCTTGTCCTCAAGCCTCGGCGGAATGGTTTTCGGCGATGTCCTTCCTCTGGCGGATGGCGTCGATCATCGCTTGCACATCGGTGCCGGCCGCATCGATGGCCGCCTGCGCGCGGCCGCGCACGACGATCTCGGTCGAGAATTTCTGGCCGATATAACGGGGGTAGGAACCGATGCTGGTGTCCGGATGGGCTTTCTGGATCGCCGTCAGGGGCGTGCCGATCTCGCCTTCGCCGTAAGGGCAGGCGATGGCGAGCGACAGCACCGGCGTGCCGGTTCGAAGCGTCGGCAGCACATTGTCGACCATCGCCTGGAAAACCTGCGGCACGCCGGCCATGACATGGACATTGCCGATGATGAAGCCCGGCGCCGTCGACACCGGATTGGCGATATGAACGGATCCGCGCGGCATGCGCGCCATGCGCTGGCGCGCTTCGGTGAATTCCATCTCGCGGCGCCGGTACATATCGGCCAGCAGCCTCATCGCCTCGTCATCATATTCGCAGGGCACCCCGAACGCCCTGGAAATGGCATCGGCGGTGATGTCGTCATGCGTCGGCCCGATGCCGCCTGACGTGAAGACGTAATCATATCGGGCGCGAAGCGCGTTCAGCGCCTCGACGATCGCCTCCTCGTCGTCGGCGACGATGCGCACCTCCTTGAGATCGATGCCGGAAAGATTGAGCAGGTCGGCGAGATGGCCGATATTCTTGTCCTTGGTGCGGCCGGAAAGAAGTTCGTCGCCGATGGCGAGCATGGCGGCAGTGACGACGGTGGCGTGGCTCATGGGATGTTCCGTGATGTGAGGCTGGTCAATAGGTAGCGCCCTTCGGCCGCTTTGCAAACATTGCTGGTGAAGGACGAATTCGGATGGGAGCTGTCCCGGTTCGACGGTTTTCCCTCGCAATGAAACCCACAGGCCTGCGGTGACGCCCATCTTCTTATCGGTGGCGTGATCTGTATCGGCATATGGTGCGGACGGCGGGGGTCGAACCCGCATAGCCTAGGCCGAGGGATTTTCTTACCGCTACGGCTTTCGCCGCCGCCTTCCGGCGTTTGTGGTCTGGACTATACCTTCACCCTAGCATCTGCCTTAGGTGCTGCCCGTCTAGTCTCTACACCTTCCCCTTGCAGGGCTTGGCTCGGGATTGCCATCTGACAGGTTTCCCCGACTTTGAGCAGTTCTACATCAGGCGTTTCCGCCAGTGCACTCAATTTTGTTTAAGTCCCTTGTGTCTACCGATTCCACCACGTCCGCGTGGCTCTTTCTGCTAACAAAGAGAGGCGGCATTCTCAACCGATATTCGGTGTCCAGGTGCAATTCGGTTTCAAAGTCCAGAAGCCCTCAATCGCTTCGTCGCTTCGAATGTCCAGCTGAGCGGGGCCGTCCGGCGCGCCGATCCAAAACTTCGGCAAGCAACTGCGCGCCAGGAAGTTTCAAAATTCCGTTGTCGCCCTGCAAGGTCGCGACAGTCGATTACAAAATTTCATGCCAGCCAGCGTAGAAAACTGAACACAACCCTTGCGACACAAGCTTGTTGAATTTCGCCGGACATTGGGACAAAGTGCTGGCAGGGGTAGCGTTTGCGATTTTTACTGTTGCAATACGTGCATTGCACTTTCCATCGCGAACATTGGGACATGTGGTGACTTAAAGGGCGAAATGGCTTTTGTTCTGAAGACTTTCGGGAGGCTGCAACTCATTGACGGGGAGGGAAATGCTGTTGCGTTTCCTGAGAAAGGCCTGCTGCTTCTCGCCTATTTATTTACAACCGACCAAGCTTCGGCGGATCGAACGACCGTGGCCCGCTTCCTGTGGGGCGAAGCCGACAGGGATGTGGCACTGTCGACTTTGCGGAAGGTGATTTCCAGAGTTAAGGCCCGTCAGGACGATCTCGGCGTAAACATCCTTTCGTCTCAGGGCAGCATGCTCATCCTTGACCGGGCGGCTCTGTCTTCCGACATTCTGCTCGCCAGCGAGGAGGACGAGGTGGAGCCGTTCTCCCGGCTGAGGCAGTTGGTGGCGCTGATGAATCAGCCTTTTCTGGAGCCGGTTCACAACCATAGCCGTCAGTTTCAGCGCTGGCTCGCCGAACGTGAAAATTTCCATAACGAGCTTCTCGCCCGTAGTGTGAGAGCGGCGTCCCAGCTTACCCCGTCGCCAAAGGAATCCGAGCTCCTGAGGAAGGCCGCGGTTATCCTCTTTCGGACCGAGCCGAAGGATCCGGAAACGCTGCAGCTGCTCATACGGATCTTCAAGGCGGAAGGGGAGGTTGAATCCCTTCGCAGCTACTTTGAACAGCGGCGCAATTCGACGGCGAGAGGTATCGCTGCGCGCAGGGAATCCAATGAGGGTGACGCGAGATCCCCGCGTCCGCCATCCGTGTCGTCAACGGCGAAACTCGAGGCTGCTCTTCCCCTGGAGCCCGAGGACATGCGGATTGCCGTTCCCCGCCTGGTGCTGCTTCCCCCGAAGAATCAATCCGTTCGGCCGCAAGCCGGTTTTCTGGCCGCGTCTTTGGTGGAGGATATCACGATCGGATTTTGCGTCTTCAACAGCCTGGAGGTCATAGCCCCGTATTCGGCGGTTCAGATCGGCCATCAGGTGGAGACGCAGAAGGTCTTCTTTGAGCGGCATCGCGTCAATTATATCCTCGACACCCGGATCAGCAATATCGGCGATGAAGTGACGCTGTTCGCCCAGCTGATCTTTTTCGATCAGAATCAGATTGTCTGGGCCGAACGGTTCAGCCTCGATCGGATGGATCTTGCCAGAGACAGGAGAGTGGTTGCCCGGCAGATCGCTCTGTCCGTGTCCAGCGAAATCGAGCGCCATGAGGCATTGCGCGAAGACCTGAATCCCGTCGCCTACCACAGATATCTTGTCGGCAGGCGGCACTTGGCGCGGCTGACGCTTCCCAACCTGCGGCGCGTTCGCAAGGAAATGAAAGCCGCGCTCAGCGTAAGCCCCGATTTCACCCCGGCGCTGAGCTCGATGGCGCGGACCTACTCCAAGGAATGGTTGCTGACGGCGCGGGGGGATATCGATCTTTTACAATTGGCGGAGACCTTCGCAAAACAAGCCACCGGGACGCGTTCGGACTTCGCCGATGGCTATCGCGAGCTCGGTGTCGCCAAGCTGCTGCAGGGCGCGTTCGATGAAAGCGCCGAAGCCATGGAAGTGGCGGAAAGCCTTGCGCCGCACTACGCCGACGTGATCGCCGATTATGCCGACACTTTGGTTCATTGTTCGTTGCCCGCCATGGCCTTGCGAAAGATCGAGCGGGCAATCGAGCTGAACCCGCTCGGTCCCGATACCTATTTCTGGACTGCTGCAGGAGCAAATTATGCCCTCGGCGAATTCGAAGCGTCGTTGGACTATATCGGGCAGATGGCCGATCCTAATTTAGCGGATAGGTTGTCCGCTGCAAGTTGGGCCATGTTGGGTCATCAGGACAAGGCGCGGATATTCGTACGAAGGTTTCGTGAAGGCAATCCGGACTTCGATGTGGACAAATGGTTGTCTGCAGTTCCAAGTAAAGAGCAGTGGCATAAAGATCTTTATCGTGAAGGCCTGAAGAAAGCTGGATTTTAAACATCAATCGTTAGAAGGGGCAAAGCATGGCTACAGTTGTTGTTATCAGTGTTGAAGGTCAAGACGGGCTCTGGGTCGCCGATCTGGACGCCGGCACCGTACTGCCGCTCCCCGTCCCCAAGGCGGGCGGCTTGAAAGTGGTCACCGATCTTCGCGCCACCGGCGCGACGGTGACAAAAGGCGTGAATGTGGCTGTCACCGTCAAGTCTGCGGAAGCGGCATTCTCCGGTCATTATGACGGCTAGACGTGATGATGTTATAGCGCCGTTGCGTCTTTCAGGCGCGTGACGGAAGCTGTAGCACTTTTGATTATCTGTGATTTATTTGGATTCAGATCTTAAGAAGCTTTGCAGAAGTGCGAGACGGCGAGCGGGAAATAGACCTGCTCCCCGTCGAGCATAAATGCGGTGCTCTGCGATTAATCGTCGTTATTCCCGCACCGACAAGGTGTAGCGGTCTCAGCGATACTATCGGCTGGGTTAGCGGGTTCGTGTCCTCTTGCCCACACAGCTTCATAATACCGTTTGAATATGCACGTATATCGGGGATATAAGCGCGTGATCGCTTGACAAGGGCAATATCGGTGCAAGGATTGCGCCGCGGCGGTTTAGTAAGTGTTGTCTTGTGGGAGTAAGGCGATGGTTTACGATTGGACTGGAGCTAAGGTTCGGCGCATCCGGATCTTCAAGACCAGTGTCGCGCTTGTTCTGGGAACCGCGACGGCTGCGATACCGCTGTTCTTCTGGGCCATGGAGTTTCGCGGTTTCTAACCTGAGACAATCACCGTCTCGCGCCACCTGTTGATCACCCAGCCGGCCAGCAGCCCGAGGGCGGCGCCCATTGCCTTGATGCCGGCGTCGTGCAGGCGCGGATGGCGCGTCGGCGAGAGATACTGCAGATATTCGATGGCGACGGCGCCAGCGATCAGCAGCACGGCCACCAATTTCCACTGTTTCGGATAGGCGAGCGCAAAGGCGAGGCCGACAAGAATATAGGCGGCTGCGCGGTCGGTATCGACAGTCGTGACGGTCTCCGGCCTCAGCCCGATCGGCGAAACCGTGACGAAGAGAATGAAGGCGAGCAGCAGCCAGGCCACAGGTTTTGCGAATTTGAAGATCATCATCGTTCCATATAATTGGCAGGCCTTTGCATTGACAGTTAAAATCAGTTCATCTGCCGCCGAGTTCGTGATTGGCTTAAGAAAGGCTTCCTGAGGCTGGACCCGGGATCAGGATGCGAGCGGCTCGGTCAGCGAACCGGAAATGGCCGGAGCGGGCTTTCTTTTGCCGGCCGGCCTGTGCCATAGCGGCGGCGGCTAATCTTTAGGAATGGACCACGCTCGTGACGAGACTTGAAGTCGAAAGCGCCGAAGCGGCAATGCGCAGCCTTTTCCCGGCGACGCCGCTGCAGCTCAATGACCATCTTTCCGCTCGCTACGGTGCCGATATCTGGCTGAAGCGCGAGGATTTGTCGCCGGTGCGTTCCTATAAGATCCGCGGCGCCTTCAATTTCTTCCGCAAGGCGATCGGGCAGGGCGCTTCCGGTAAGACCTTCGTCTGCGCCTCGGCCGGCAATCATGCCCAGGGCTTTGCCTATGTCTGCCGCCATTTCGGCGTGCCGGGCGTCGTCTTCATGCCGGTGACGACACCGCAGCAGAAAATCGACAAGACCCGCATGTTCGGTGCCGAATTCATCACCATCCGGCTGTTCGGCGATTTCTTCGACCAGTGCTACCAGGCTGCGCGCGACCATGTCGAAGCGGTCGGTGGCGTCATGGTGCCGCCCTTCGACCATGCCGACATCATCGAAGGGCAGGCGACCGTCGCCGCCGAGATCATGCAGCAGCTGCCTGAGGGAATGGTGCCCGATATGGTCGTGCTGCCGGTCGGCGGCGGCGGCCTTGCCGCCGGCATTACCGGCTATCTCGACGGCACCGTGGCGAAATCGGCCTTCGTATTTACCGAGCCCGCCGGCGCGCCGAGCCTCAGACGCAGCATCGAGGCAGGTGAGGTAACGACGCTCGCCAAGGTCGACAACTTCGTCGACGGCGCCGCCGTCGCCCGCATCGGCGACCTGAATTTCGCCGCCCTTCGCGATTTTCCGGCAAGCCAGGTGCAGTTGATGCCGGAGAACGCCATCTGCGTCACCATCCAGGAAATGCTGAATGTCGAGGGCGTCGTGCTGGAGCCGGCCGGCGCCCTGTCGCTGACGGCGATCGCCGCGATGGACGCCGAGGCGATCCGCGGCAAGACCGTTGTCGCCGTCGTCTCCGGCGGCAATTTCGATTTCGAGCGCCTGCCTGACGTAAAGGAACGAGCCATGCGTTACGCAGGGCTGAAGAAGTATTTCATCCTGCGGCTTGCCCAGCGCCCGGGGGCGCTCAGGGATTTCCTCAATCTGCTCGGGCCCGACGATGATATTGCCCGCTTCGAATATCTGAAGAAATCGGCGCGCAATTTCGGCTCGATCCTGATCGGCATCGAAACCAAGGCGCCGGAGAATTTCGCTAGGCTGATCGGAAATTTCGAAGCTGCCGGCATGGGTTACGAGGATATCACCGAAAACGAGATCCTCGCCAACCTGATCATTTGACTTGGCGACAGCGATATCGCCGTGCTAAAGGCGGAGCATGGCTTCGTTCCTTTCAAATCTCTTTTCGATGTTCTCCGGCGGCGGCAAAGCCGCCTCGGAGGCGGCAGGCCCTTCCGGCGAGCCGCAGCTTTACAACGACTGCACAATCTATGCGGAGCCGCGTAGGGAAGGCAGCCAGTATCGGCTTGCCGGCCGCATCGAAAAGAAGGTCGGCGACGAGGTGCTGGTGCGCAATTTCATCCGCGCCGATCTGTTCTCGTCCTCCGACGATGCGCTCGAATGCACGGTGCGCAAGGCGCAGCAGATCATCGATCAGCATGGTTCGTCACTCTTCGGTGACGGCGAGAAGCTTCGTCAGGTCTGAGGCCGGGGTTGGCCGCATCTGCATCGGATGCCGGATCACAATTATTCTTGTTTTTCAATCCTGTGACGCGACGCCGCCGCCGGTGATCGGGATCTCGCTCACGCAATCTTAAAGGATTGCAGTCAAAGCTATTGCCTGCAGCATGTGCAGGGCCGCCCTCGTGTTTGACTTTTTCGGACGATCGACCAAAGGATCCGCCGTCGCGGCCATTGCGCCCGCGTTCGGTTCAGGGCACCGGCCTGAAGCCGGGGTGCTCTGATGGAGACGCTCAACCTCGCGCTCTTTGCCGTCGAAGCCATCGCTTATTTCGCGCTGATGGTCACCCTTCTGCATTTCCGTCATCGGCTTGGTCTCGGGGTTTTCCTGACGGCGCTCGGCGTCATGCATTTCATGGAGACCTATCTGGCGGCGGTCTTCTATATCACGCTGCCGTTCGGCGATGTGTCGCCCGGCTCGTCGGTCTTCTTCTCCGGCAAGCTGATGATGATCCTGATGCTTTACCTGCAGGAGGATGCCGCGACGGTTCGCCAGCCGATTTACGGCCTGTTCCTCGGCAACCTGCTGACCGTCGGCATTGCCTGGGTGCTGCAACTGCACCTGCCGCTGCAGATGTCGCCCAGCCGCACGCCGGATGTGGCTTTCCTCCAGGAAATGGGCTGGCTGATGGTCTGGGGCACGGCGCTGCTTTATGTCGATTCGCTCGGCATCATTCTGCTTTACGAAAAACTGGGCGATTTCTTCCGCCGGCGTGTCGTCCTGCGCTTCCTGATTTCCGGCTTCGTGCTGCTGACCTTCGACCAGATCGGCTTCTTTGCGGCGCTGAATTATTTCCTGGATGTGCCGATCGCCGCATTCTGGGCAGGTTGGAAAGCGAAAATGCTTGCCGTCTGCCTCTATGCGGCAATGTTTGCGATCTACGAATATCGCATTCGCCGCGGCGGCGCGGCCATGTCGGCGCGCTCCATCAGCGACGTCTTCGGCGACCTGACCTTCCGCGAGCGCTACAACGATCTGCTGGAGCGCACCGGCCGCGATATGCTCACCGGTGTCTACGATCGCACGCGCATGGAACTGGAAGCACCGCTGATGCTGAATGAGGCGCTGAGGCAGGGGGTGTTTGCCACCATCCTGATTATCGACGCCGATCACTTCAAGGATGTCAATGACGGCTACGGCCATCTCCAGGGCGATGAGGTGCTGAAGGCGATCGCCGCCCGGTTGGGCACGACTTTGCGTTCCAGCGACCGCATCTTCCGCTTTGGCGGCGAGGAATTCGTTGCCGTTTGTCCAGGCACCGCCCATGAGGAAGGTCTGCTGCTGGCAGAGCGCCTGCGCTGGACGATCGCCACCAGCGTCAAGACGCCGGACGACAGGCCGGTCACGGTCAGCATCGGTGTTGCCACCGCCGACGAGGACGGCGCTGATTTCACTGCAGTGCTGACGGCCGCCGACGATAGGCTCTATGCGGCCAAGAAGAGCGGCCGCAACTGCGTCGTCGGCCGCTCCGGCGTGGTGAAACTCGGTTGACCCGATCAACGCAATGCGTCGGTTGCCGGTGTTTGTGATGTTGCATAAACACAAACAGACATCACCAATAGCCAGCCTTTTCAATAGGTTATAGTAGCAATAAAAACATCTTGTTAGCATAGCGCAAACGTGATCTCCATTGCCGCAACGGATCAGCTTTCCTGCGAGGGGCGTGGAGACATGGGTGATGCAGTTGCACGGACGAAGGTCGATGGCGGCGAGTTCGCCGTCTTGTGTATCGGGGGATTTCTTCTTTCGATCGCCTATGGCGTGACCTTTCTGATCCCGGTGCTGGTCGGCCAGCGCGGCGGCAACGAGGCGCTCGCCGGCCTGATCATCTCGGCGGCAACCATCAGCACCGTTATTCTGGTCATCCTCTCCGGCCACATTGCCGATGCCATCGGCTCTGCGCGGGCAGTGGCGATTTCCGGCCTGTTTCTCGCGGCATCGGGGCTGGGCTTTGCCACGGTCCCGGCAGCCGGGCTCAGCCTGATGACCGTCGGTTTCGTCCTCGGCATCGGCTGGGGCACGTTCTACGCGCTCGGCCCCATCCTGATCGCAGCGATCACCGAGCCCGAGCACCGGATCAGGTTCTTTGCCCTGCTTTCGGGATCGATGATGTCGGGCATCGGCGCCGGACCGATCATCGGCCGCATTGTCACCGGCTGGTCCCTGCCGATCGAGACGGCCTTCGCCTTTGCTTTCCTGTCCAGTCTCGCCGGCGGCGCCCTTTATTTCCTGCTGCACGTCAGGCTAACCAATGCCGGCAAGATCCTGCCGCATGTCAACAAGATCTCCTTTGCCGCAGCACGTCAGGTGATCGGGTCGCGGGCGATCTATTCCATCGCCATGGTCGGCATCGGCGGCGCGATTTTCGGCGGGCTTTCCAGCTTTCAGACCAGCTACGCCAAGGCGCATGGCTTCGATTATTCGCTGTTCTTCATCGGCTTCATGTCCGCTGCCATCCTGAGCCGGCTGTTCGTGGCGGCCTATGTGGTCAAGAAAGATCCGTTCTATTCGCTTCTGGTGCTGACCAGCCTGACGCTCGTTTCCATCCTGCTGTTCCTGGTGGTGACGTCAAATCAGCTGGCCTATCTCGGCGCCGCGGCAATACTGGGGCTGGGCTATGGGCTGACCTATTCGGTCATCAACGGCCTTGCCGCAAATGAGGCGCCCACAGGCCTCATGCCGCAATCGCTTCTTTTGTTCTCGCTATCCTATTTCATCGGCGTCTTCGGCTTTCCACTGATCGCCGGCAACCTGATCGTTTCCTCCGGCATCCAGGCCATGCTGCATGTCTTGCTGCTGCTTGCCGTCGCCAATTTGGCGATCGTCCTGTTTCGTATTGTCCAGCGCGTCAGTAACCCCTGACCGAGGCCGGGCAAGATGACTTTGCCCGGCCCTCGCTGTTACGCGGCCCGGAAGATCTTGGCGCCGGACGGGGCGCTCGTCATGCCGCCGTCAACGGTCATTTCGATGCCGGTGACATTGGAGGAGTCATCCGAGGCCAGATAGAGCGCGGCCTTGGCAATTTCCTCGGCTTCGCTCATGCGGCCGAGCGGGCTCATGCCGCCGATGCGGGCTTCGAGTGCCGACATCGCATCTTCCGTCTGAGCCATCGGTGACCAGATCGGCGTCTTCGTGCCGCCGGGGGTCACCTGATTGACGCGAATGCCGCGCGGCGCAAGCTCCGAGGCCATATTGCGCGTCATCGCCCGGACCGCGGCCTTGGTCGCCGCATAAGCCGACCAGCCGGGAGCGCCGAGCACGGCATGCACCGAACCGTTGAGGATGACCGAAGCGCCGTCGCTCAGATGCGGCAGGGCAGCCTGCACTGTGAAGAAGACGGCGGTGAGATTGGTGCTGATGATCTGATTGAACTGTTCCGGCGACGTGTCACCGAGCGGTGTGGCACCGCCGATGCCGGCATTGGCAAAGACGATGTCGAACTTGCCGACCCCTGCTGCGGCTTCCGCAAAGGCCTTCTCGGTGGCGGCGGCATCGGTGACATCGACCTTCAGCGCAACGACACCGGCCCCAAGCGCCTTTTCGGCGGCCGCCAGCGTTTCCGGATTGCGGCCGGTGATCACCACCTTCGCACCTTCGTCGATAAAGACTTTGGCGGTCGCAAGACCGATGCCGCTGTTGCCGCCGGTGATCAGCGCGACCTTGTTTTGTAGACGCATGATTCATGCTCCTCTTGGAATTGGCAACGATCTGGATTATGATCGTTATCTCTAAGGATTATGATTGTAATCCACGTGAGTCAAGGAGCATGATGCCGAAAAGTGTAAGCGGTTTTCGGCCGACATCATGCTCATTCGAATTTATTACGGGGAGATTCGGATGGGTCGTTCGCAGCTGGAAAAACAAAAGACGCACGAAAAGATCGTCGAGACTGCCTCGAGGCGGCTGCGCGAGGAGGGGCTGGAAGGTGTCGGCGTCGCCGATCTGATGAAGGAGGCCGGACTGACCGTCGGTGGCTTCTATAAGCACTTCGCCTCCCGCGACGATCTGGTCGCCGAGGCGATCCAGTCCGCCTTCGATTCATGGGGACGCAAGCTGCAGGCCGAGGGCGTGGACCCGGCAAGGATGACGGCTGCCGATATCGCCGATCGTTATGTCAGCACCTATCACCGCGACAACCCCGGCGAAGGCTGCCCCTTTGCGGCGCTGACCTCCGATATCTCCCGCAGCGGCGCGAAGGCGCGGGCGATCGCGACAGACGGGCTCAGGCGTAATTTCGAGGGCTTGGCGAGTAAGGCCGCGGGAGCGGACGAAGCGGAGAGACGGCGTAAGGCGATCACGGCCTTCGCGATGATGGCCGGCGGCGTCGGCCTTGCCAGACTATCCTCCGACGAGGCTCTGTCTGCCGAAATCCTGGAGACGGTCCGGGATTTCGTTTCCGGTATCGACAAATGAGAAACGGCCGGCGAAGGCCGGCCGTTTCGTGAAATATCCGCGAGCCGATCAGGCGGCCAGCGCGATTTCCTGGACGCGCGACTTGGCGGCGTCGATGGCCTTTTCGGCAGCTTCCGGACCGAAAGCCAGACCTTCGACATAGATGGTCTCGACATCGCTGATGCCGAGGAAGCCGAGAACCGACTTCAGATACGGCACGGCATGGTTCAAGGGGGCAGCCGGTCCCTGCGAGTAGACGCCGCCCGAGGTGAGCACCACGTAAACCTTCTTACCGGTGAGCAGGCCGACCGGGCCGCTTTCGGTGTACTTGAACGTCACGCCGGCGCGGGCGATGTTGTCGATCCAGGTCTTCAGCGACGAATAGATATTGAAATTGATGAGGCCGGTGCTGATGACGATCGTATCGGCGGCAAAGAGTTCGTTGACCAGTTCGTCGGAGGTCTTGACGGCGGCGACTTCCTCGGCGGTGCGGGCCTCGGCCGGCTTGCGGATGGCGCCGGTGAAGAGGTCGTCGATATGCGGCAGCGGGCTGGCGGCGAGGTCGCGGCGAACGAGGACGCTGCCCGGATTCTGGTTCTGCAGCTTTTCGGCAAGTTCGACGGCGATCGGCGTCGAGAGCGATTCGGCGCGCGGGCTGGACGTCAGAAGAAGGATGGACGACATGGTGCATTTCCTTTCGAATTGGATTTGACGGCCCGTTGCTGGGAGGTGAGCCGCAGTCTCGAAGCGGAAAATAGGTCTGGCCCGCTATCGAAAAAACGGTGATAATGTCGATCGAAATTATCGATGGAATGGATGGTATGCTTCCGAACCCGACTTTGGACCAATTGCAGGTATTTTTGACCGTCGCCGAGACCGGCAGCTTTTCGGCCGCGTCGCGGGCGTTGAACCGGGCGCAGTCGGTCGTCAGCTATACGATCGCCAATCTGGAGGCCCAGCTTGAAATGCCGCTTTTCGAGCGCTCCGGCGCCCGACAGCCGAAGCTGACGGCGGCGGGCAAGGCGATGCTGGAGGATGCGCGCCGTATCCTCGGCGACCTGCAGGTCATGCGGGCACGCGTCAAGAGCCTGAAGGAAGGGCTCGAAGCGGAGGTCTCCGTCGCCATCAGCGTCATGGTGCCGTCAAAGGCGGTGGTCGATGTCCTTCACGAATTCCGCGAGATGTTCCCGTCCGTTTCGCTGAACCTCAACGTCGGCGAGCTTGGAATGGTCATGGATCTGGTCATGAGCGGCAAGGCGACGATCGGCATCGGTGGCGCGGTGCTGAAGCAGGCCGATTCCGTCGTCACCGAGCGGATCGGCCATTCCTTCATGATGCCGGTCGCCGCGCGCAATCATCCGCTTGGCGGGATCGATCGGCCGTTGACGCTCGGCGACGTGCGCGAGGAAGTGCAACTTGTCGTCACCGATGCATCCGGCCTGACGAAGGGGCGCGATTTCAACGTTCTGTCCTACAAAACCTGGCGTGTCAGCGATATCGCGACGAAGCATCAGCTGATCAAGGCAGGCCTCGGCTGGGGCGGCCTCCCGGCGTCCCTCATCCATGACGATCTCCTGAGCGGCGCGCTCGTCCATCTCGATCTGGATGCCTACGAACAGGGGGAGTATCCGATCTATTCGCTGCGCCGGCTCGCCAACCCGCCCGGACCTGCCGCCACCTGGATGATCGACGCCTTCCGAACGAGGCTTACCCATTGCCCGAGCCAGGCGGATTTCCACGCTCAGATCGCTGAGCTGCGCGAACCCGTAATCCCGCTTGCGGCCGAATGAGGAAGGCGCGGGTGCGCCTTCCTCGAAATTTCCTTGCCCTTACAGGACGAGCCTGAACTTCGAGAAGCCCTCGGCGCCGTCGCCGGCATCCTCGATCTTGACGCTCTTGACTGCCGAGAGGAAGTGCTTTGCCTTCGGGCCGCTTTCGAAGGTCGCCGTCGTGCCCGGCAGCGGCTTGAAGGTCCAGTTCGCATCGGCCGACGGATTGATCGTGCCCTGGTCGTGGACATAGCGGACGATGACGTCGCGGTTGGTGTCCGGCGCCTGGAAAATCACCTTGTCGGCTGCGATCTCCGGGAAACTGCCGCCGCCGCCGGCGCGGTAATTGTTGGTGACGACGACGAACTTCTGCGCCGGATCGATCGGCTTGCCGTCGAAGCCGAGGTTCTGGATGCGGTTGGCATCCGGATTGATCGCCTTGCCTGAGGAATCATATTTCGGCGGCTGCGACAGGTCGATCTGGTAGGTCACGCCGTCGATGACGTCGAAATTGTAAGACGGGAAGTCGGCATTGAGCAGCGGCGCATCCTTCGCGCCGGCCTCGATGTGATTGAACATGCCGGCCGACATTTCCAGCCAGTTCTTCACTTGGGCGCCGGTGATGGCGACGGCCTGCACCGTATTCGGGTAGAGATAGAGGTCGGCGACGTTCTTGATGGCGATATCGCCGGCCGGGACGTCGGTATAATAGTCGGCGCCGCCACGGCCGCCTGCCTTGAAGGGGGCCGCCGCTGAAAGCACCGGCAGATCCTTGTACTTGGTGTCGGCCAGCATCTGCTTGATGTACCAGGTCTGGGCCTGGCTGACGACCTGCACGGAAGGATCGTCGGCGACGAGCGCGAAGTAGGAATAGAGCGGTGCCGACGTCTTGCCGACCGGGGTGCGGACATAGGCAAGGGTGGCCTCGTGCTCGGCCTTGGCGGCTTCGACCACGTCCTTCTTGTCGGCGTAATCGGCGACCACCTTCTTCTTGTCGTCGCGATGGTAGATCGGCCGTGCTTCCGAGGTGAAATCGACGATCTTCCAGCCGTTGCCGTCCTTTTCGAGCAGCAGGTCGATGAGGCCGAGATGCGAGCCCCAGAAGCCGGCCATCACGGCGGGCTTGCCATGCAGCGTGCCCTTGACGGGATCGGCATTGGCGATGCCGTCCCAGCTCTTCGGGCCGGGAAAGACGAGATGCTGGTGGCCGGTGAAGATCGCGTCGATCCCGTCGACGGCGGCAAGATGCAGCGAGGCGTTTTCCATCTTTTCGGATGGCGCGGCGCCATCGATGCCGGAATGGGAGAGCGCGATGACGATATCGGCGCCGGCTTCCTTCATCGCCGGAACCCAGGCCTTGGCGGCCTCGACGATATCGCGGGTCTGCGCCTTGCCTTCGAGGTTCTTGATATCCCAGAGCATGATCTGCGGCGGCACGAAGCCGATGAAGCCGATCTTCACCGGGCTCTCCCTGCCGGCGCCGTCTTTGATCTGCTTTTCCACGATGATGTAGGGCTTGAAGAAGAGATCGTCCTGCTTCGGATCCGAGGCGAGTTGGCCCTTGGTCAGGTTGGCGCAGACGAAGGGAAAGTTTGCGCCGGAGAGGACCTTGAACATGAAGTCGAGGCCATAATTGAACTCGTGATTGCCGAGCGTCCCGACAGTGTAGCCGAGCGTGTTCATCGCCTTGATCACCGGATGGACGTCGCCGTCCTTCATGCCGTGCTGATAGGCCATGTAGTCGCCCATCGGATTGCCCTGTAGCACGTCGCCATTGTCGATCAGTAGCGAGTTGACGGCCTCTGCGCGGATATTGTCGATGATCGTTCCGGTGCGCGACAGTCCCATCGTGTCGTTCGGCTTGTCGGCGTAATAGTCATAGGGGAAGACGTTGACGTGAATATCCGTCGTTTCCATCAGACGGAGATGGGCCTGGTTGGCGCTGGCACGGGCGCTGAAGGGATGCAGCAGCACCAGGGCGGAGGTGGCGGCAAGGCCGCCGAGCAGGGAACGGCGGCTCATGACGCCAACGTCGAAAATGGAAGACATCGAAACTCTCCTATAGGGATCATGCATCGTCCGGCCCGTCAGAATTAGGACGATTTGGCGAGGAGTACACATCAAAAGTGACAGGACGGCAAAACAATCCGTCGTGGACGCGGCATGGCTGCGAAATGCAATTCATGCTGCAGTCGGGCTGCCGGGGACAGGATCAATTATAGGCTCAGTGCCAGACTGCCCCAGCCGGGGGCGGTCGATCTGGACGTCGACGTCGGCCGCTGCGGCTGGAACGATCTCAACCGCATCTTCGGCGCGAAGGCGGTCAGCGTGACGGTTTCGGCGTCGACGTTGCCAAATGAGGTGGGCGGTCGCCGCTGGTCGCGGCCCTAAGCTGACGCACCGCCAGCACCGGTCGTATCTCTTTATGAAAAAAGCGAAAATAGGAGGAGACCTGTGCCCGCGCATTCGAATTCACATCGAACTGGATGCCGATGCGGCCGTTGTGCTTCCAGCGGATGATGCCTTCCAGCAGCCCGATATTTTCAGCCTCGATGCGCACTTTGCTGCCGGAAGCGGCATGGAGCGGCGTCTTCGTCTCCAGCGCGGCGCCGGTTGCCGACAGGTTAAGGATGCGGACATCCACCTCGCTATTCAAATATTTGACGCTGCCGAAGACGCGACAGTTTTTGCGGTCGGCCTTGCGGGCTGTAATTTTCAAATTGTGGCTCATATGTTCTCCCTCGAATATAATGGGGAGCATAGCGCACGAAAATTGAAATGGTTTTAGGGGCTTGGCTAAAATTGCAGTGAAATCATCACCTACCCGCGGCCGTCTTGCGGCCCACCACATGTTCGCGCCAAATGGTGAAGATGCCGGCGCAAACGACGATCACCGAGCCGATGATCGTGTTGATACTGAGCGTTTCGTCATAGATCGTCACACCGATGATCGAGGCGTAGACCAGTGACAGATAGGTGAGCGGCTGAACCGCGGCGGCATCGAGAAGATCGTAGGCGCGGATCAGGAAATAATGGCTGGAAATGCTGGTCATGCAGACGAGCGCCATCCAGCCCCAGTCTCCCGCAGACATAGAGCTCCAGTAGAACGGGCCGATGAGGGTCATCGTGATGCCGCCGATGACGCCGGTATAGAAGAAGCTGGTCATCGATGAATCATCGCGGCTGACGAGGCGGGTGGCGATGACATAGAAGGCGAAGTTGAAACAGGAAATAATGGCCAGAAGCAGTTTCACATCGAAAAACTCGCCTTCCGGCTTCAGGATCAGCAGCACCCCGAATAGTCCGGTGCCGATCGCTGCCCACCGCCGCCACCCGACCCGCTCGCCGAGAATCGGCATCGCCAGCAGCGCGATCAGGATCGGCGTCGCGGAAAAGATCGCCTGTGAACGGGCAAGGCCGATCACGGCAAAACAGGTGATGGCCAGAACCACCTGAACCGCAAGCAGAATGCCGCGTATCACCTGCAGGTAGGGGCGCTTGGTGCGGGCGGTCGCCTTGATACCGCCGCGCATCTTCGAGGCGAGGATGATGGTGAACAGCGCGAAGGCCCAGTAGCGAATCATCGTCACGAAGATCGGCGGGTAGGTCGACGCCAGATGTTTCGAGATGGCGTCCTGCAGAGAGAAGATGGTGATCGCCAGCAGAGCGAAAATATAACCGTGGGTCTTCGATGTCATGATATGCCGTTGAGCGGGAAACACCGAAAGTCTGGGCAGGCTTTCCGCCAATATGCAAGGCCTCAAAGCCCGACATTCGGCTTGTCGATGATTTCTCTGAGCGCGAAACTGGAATTGATCTTGACGACGTGGGGCAGGGCCGAGAGCCAGTCACGATGGATGCGCTCGTAATCCTCAAGGTCGCGGGCAGCGACCCTGAGAATATAGTCGTATTCGCCCGACATCAGGTAACAGACGAGCACGTTCGGGCAGAGCTTCACCGCCGC
Organism: Rhizobium sp. N324; assembly: GCF_001664485.1. Classification (NCBI taxonomy): domain Bacteria; kingdom Pseudomonadati; phylum Pseudomonadota; class Alphaproteobacteria; order Hyphomicrobiales; family Rhizobiaceae; genus Rhizobium; species Rhizobium sp. N324. Next base: position 1,917,152 of record NZ_CP013630.1, read on the forward strand.
CTCGAATTCCGCCAGCGTCTTGGCGAACTGGCCGGAGAGCGAGATATGCACGATGGCGATCATCTTGTAGTCGAGCGCCTTGTGCGAAAGCCGCGCGTGATAGCCGCCGATGACGCCGCTTCTCTCCAGAATGTCGAGCCGGCGCGAACAGGCCGAAGGCGACAGGCCGATCCGTTCGGCAAGCTCGGCATTGGTGATGCGGGCATTGGCCTGCAAAGTCCGGAGAATCGCAAGATCGATGGTATCGAGATCGGCCATTCGAATAACCTTCGAATTAAGAGGCATTGAGCGCAATAATCACCGAAAAATCACCTATTGGCAAATCGTCTTTGCAAGGACATTTCGCTGTCTTGATGGTTGGATTCCTCATCCGAAAAATCCGCGGCCGCGGAGATAAAATGAGAGGAACGCCAATGCGTGTCGGTTGCCCGAAGGAAATCAAGAATCATGAATATCGCGTCGGCCTGACGCCGGCTTCGGTGCGCGAATACGTCGCCCATGGCCATGAAGTCTGGGTGGAGACGAAGGCGGGTACCGGCATCGGCGCCGATGACGCCGCTTATGCCGCGGCCGGCGCGAAGATCGCCGCCTCCGCCAAGGATATCTTTGAAAAATGCGACATGATCGTCAAGGTAAAGGAGCCGCAGCCCTCCGAATGGGCGCAGCTGCGCGACGGTCAGCTTCTCTATACCTATCTGCATCTGGCGCCCGATCCGGAACAGACCAAGGGTCTGATTGCCTCCGGCGTCACCGCGATCGCCTATGAGACGGTAACCGACGAGCGCGGCGGCCTGCCGCTGCTGGCGCCGATGTCGGAAGTTGCCGGCCGCCTGTCGATCCAGGCGGGCGCGACCGCGCTGCAGAAGGCCAATGGCGGCCTCGGCGTCCTGCTCGGCGGCGTGCCCGGCGTGCTGCCGGCCAAGGTCGCAGTCATCGGTGGCGGCGTCGTCGGCCTGCATGCCGCGCGGATGGCCGCCGGCCTTGGCGCCGATGTCAGCATTCTCGACCGGTCGCTGCCGCGCCTGCGCCAACTCGACGATATCTTTGCCGGCCGCATTCACACGCGTTATTCCAGCATCCAGGCGCTGGAAGAGGAGGTCTTCTCGGCCGATCTCATCATCGGCGCCGTGCTGATCCCCGGTGCCGCCGCGCCGAAACTCGTCACCCGCGAAATGCTGTCCGGCATGAAAAAGGGCGCCGTCATCGTCGACGTCGCCATCGACCAGGGCGGCTGCTTCGAGACTTCGCATGCGACGACCCATTCCGACCCGACCTACGAGGTCGAGGGCGTGGTGCATTATTGCGTCGCTAACATGCCGGGCGCTGTCCCCGTCACTTCGGCGCATGCGCTGAACAATGCGACGCTGGTTCACGGCCTGGCGCTTGCCGATCGCGGCCTGCGCGCCATCGCCGAAGACAAGCACCTGAGGAACGGCCTCAATGTGCATAAGGGCCGCATTACCAACAAGCCGGTTGCCGAGGCGCTTGGCTACGAGGCCTTCGCGCCGGAGAGTGTGCTTAACGTAGCGTAAGCTGCTTGACTCAAGGTCAGGTTAAGGCGCCGGTCTCCGCAAAGGCCGGCGTCTTTACCTTGTCGATCCGGCACTGGAAGCAGTTGTTGCGCGCCGAGCGCACATGCACGTAAGCGATACCAGGCCGCGCCAGCAATGTCTCGGCATAGGCCGGAATATCGGCAATCTCGGTCACCGCCCCGGTGCCGTAGACGATACGGTCGTTCTCGCCATAGCCACGGACGATGAAGTCGGGACTGGTCGTCAGCACCGGCGGCAGTATCTCTTCGGCGGCGTAGCGCTTGCAAGGTTGCTTGTGCAGGAAAATCGGCCCGGTCTCGGCATAGGGCTGCAGCTCCGGGAAGGGCCGGTAGGCGAAAACCAGAAACTCGTCGCCCTCTTCGATATCCTGCAGGCAATGGCGGCACGGGTTGCCGTCACCGTCCGATATCATCGTCTCGGGAAGGTTGTCATAGGCGTCGCGGCCGCCGTTCCAGAGGGCCTCGGCATCGGCAGTCGGCATGGCGGAAAAACGAATGGCGGTCATGGCAAATCTCCTTGTGATCGCCATGAAATTGCACCCGGGCGGTTGCCCAAGCCACCCGATTCTTGCGCGTTGCCAATTGTCGCCGGCTCATCAACGATTGGTGGAGAATTTCCACCTCTCCTCCCTCATTCCTGTGCTCGTCACAGGAATCCAGTGCGCCCAAGTCCTTGGGTGCGATAGACTTTTTCGGTTATGGTATTGCTTCATTCACGGCGCGGACGCGCCGTGGCTGGATTCCTGTGACAGGCACAGGAATGAGGAGGAGAGGTGGGGCGTTCACCGCATAGCCTAGGTATCTAAGTGGTCATTAGGCAGACAGATGCACCGGAAAAGCAGCCCAAACCCTCAGCCTTTCCGGGCCATCTCCAGCAACTCTTTGTCGCTGAGCGGCCGGACAATGCCGGTGCCTGTGGAGACCGGGGAGAAGCCGTACATCTGATAGAGTTGCAGCGCGCGCGGGTGGTCGAGATTGTTGGTGGTGGTGGTGACCCGCTTTGGATTGAGCGACCAGATGGCGTAGAGCGCCTGCAGCAGAAACCATTTGCCGATGCCGAGGCCGAGCGCATGTTCGATCAGGCCGAAATGGCTGAGCTCGATCGTATCCTCGTCCTCGCAGAAATATTCGTAGAAACCGGCGGGCGCGCCATTCACATAGAGAACGCTGATATTGTTGCGCTTGTCGTTCAGCGTCTGGGCAAGTTGCTCGTCGCTCATGCGCAGCCGGTCCACCCATTGCCAGCGCGCGCCGACCTGCCGGTAGAGATAGCGATAGAACGGCAGCGGGATCGCCGGCGCGCGCATGATCGCCGTCTGGATATTGACGGGCACCGGCATGCTTGCCTTCGGCGCCGCCGTCATTTCGAGCCGCGTGATGTGAGCTTTCAAAGAAGCAGGTGTCTTCCCCATGGCGATCAGGCTTCAACCGGTGCCGGCGGACCGGTGACGATGGGCGTGTCGTCACGGCTGCCCCATTCGCTCCACGAGCCGTCGTAAAGCTTGTTGTCGTGATGGCCGAGCGATTCCAGCGCCAGCGTGATGATGGCGGCGGTGATGCCCGAGCCGCAGGAGGTGACGACCGGCTTGGAAAGATCGATGCCGGCATCCTCGATGGTCTGGCGCAGTTCGGACAGCGATTTGAACCGGCCCTGGTTGGCGAAGACACCGGAGGGCAGGCTGCGGGCGCCCGGCATATGGCCGGAGCGCATGCCGGCGCGCGGCTCGGGCTCGGCGGCGGCAAAGCGGCCGGCGCTGCGGGCGTCGGCGATCTGCATCGCGCCGCTTGCGACGATGTCGCGCATCGTATCGAGCGTCACCACGCGGCTCGCGTCGAAATCGGGCGTGAAGACCGCCGCCGCAGGACTGGGCACCGCGGTTTCGAGCGGACGACCCTCGGCCTTCCAGCCGTCGAGGCCGCCGTCGAGCACGAAGACGTTCCTGGCCCCCATCACCCGGAACAGCCACCAGACCCGCGGCGAGGCGAACAGGCCGATGCCGTCATAGACGACGATGCGATCGTTCTCGCTGATGCCGAGCCGGCCGACTTCGGCAGCGAAATAATCGGGCGAGGGGATCGTGTGCGGCAACGACGTCGAATGGTCGGCGATCTTGTCCTGATCGAAGCGGATGGCGCCGGGAATATGGCCGGCCGCATATTCGGCGTCGGCATCGCGTTTCTGCGCCGGCAGGTAGAAGGAGGCGTCCAGCACGCGCAGATCCGGTTTGCCGAGCTCGGCCTGCAGCCAATCGGCCGACACGACGAAACGGCTCTTGGTCTCACTCATGATGCTCTCCCTTGATGCTCAGGCTTCGTCGCCGGGCATGCCGAAACGGATGCGGAAGCGCCGGTTCTCCTTGCCCTTCTTCTCGATCTTGGCGATGTGAATCTGGCCGACTTCCTGTGTCTCGGAGACATGTGTGCCGCCGCAGGGCTGGCTGTCAATCGAGGAGTTTTCGCCGATGCAGACGAGGCTGACGCGCCCGAGCCCGATTGGTGGGCGCACGTTCTTCGATTTGACGATATCGGGATTGGCGGCAAGTTCCTCGTCGGTGATCCATTGCAGATAGACCGGATGGTTCTGACCGACCAGTTCCATCAGCTTTGCCGTAACCTCGTCCTTGTCGATCGTCTCGCTCATGTCGAAATCGACGCGGCTTTCCTCCTCGCCGACGGCAGCCCCGGTGACCGGATAAGAGCAGACGACCGACAGCAGATGGCAGGCCGTGTGCATGCGCATCAGCCTGTAGCGGCGCAGCCAGTCGACATGCAGCACCAGCGTCTCGCCGACCACAGGCCGCGGCTCGTTTTCAAGCGGCACGTGGATAACAATATCCTTGCTCGGACCATGTTTCGTCTGGCCAAGCGCGATCTTGCTGCCGTCGGCGCGTTCCAGTTCTCCGGTATCACCCGGCTGGCCGCCCGACGTCGCATAGAAGCAGGTCTGGTCGAGTTCAATGCCTCCGTCCTCGTGCACGGCGATGACGACCGCCTCGCATGTCGAGAGATAGAAGTCGTCACGATAGAGGGCATTGACGGGCATGGGGTCTCACGCGGGTTCGTAGGGCACGTCTATATCGGGCGAGTTGGCCATCCAGCCCGGAACCGGCAGCCCCTTCGAGGTCAGGAAATCAGGGTTGAAGAGCTTCGACTGATAGCGGTTGCCGTAGTCGCAGAGGATCGTCACCACCGTGTGGCCGGGGCCGAGATCCCGAGCGAGTTTGACCGCGCCGGCAATGTTGATCGCCGTCGAGCCGCCAAGGCACAGGCCCTCGTTTTCGACGAGATCGAAAAGATAGGGAAGCGCTTCGGCATCGGAGACCTGATAGGAAAAATCGGGAGTGAAGCCTTCGAGATTGGCGGTGATGCGGCCCTGGCCGATGCCCTCGGTGATCGAGGAGCCCTCGGATTTCAGTGTGCCGTTCTGATAGAACTCATAAAGAGCAGCACCGTCGGGATCGGCGATGCCGATCTTGATATCCGCCTTGAAAGCCTTGAGGCCGGCAGCCACACCGGCCAGCGTGCCGCCGGAGCCGACCGAGCAGATGAAGCCGTCGACCTTGCCGTCGGTATCGTTCCAGATTTCTCGAGCGGTCGTTTCGACATGCGCCTGGCGGTTGGCGACATTGTCGAACTGGTTTGCCCAGATCGCCCCATTCGGCTCGGTCTTCGCCAGCTGCTCGGCGAGCCGGCCGGAAACCTTCACATAATTGTTCGGGTTCTTGTAGGGAACGGCGGGCACCTCGACGAGTTCGGCGCCGAGCAGTTTCAGCGCGTCCTTCTTTTCCTGGCTCTGCGTTTCGGGGATGACGATGACGGTGCGGTAGCCGAGCGCCTTGGCGACCAGCGTCAGCCCGATGCCGGTATTGCCGGCCGTGCCTTCGACGATGACGCCGCCGGGCCGAAGCAAGCCCTTCCGCTCTGCGTCGCGGATGATGTAGAGCGCGGCCCGATCCTTTACCGACTGGCCGGGGTTTAGGAACTCCGCCTTGCCGAGGATGGTGCAGCCGGTCGTCGCCGACGCGCCCTTGAGTTTGATCAGGGGCGTATTGCCTATGGCTTCGAGGACGGAAGGGTGGAAGGTCATGGAATCTGCCTCTATTCGAACTCTTACTTTAGGAACGGTCTTTTCCCTTCACAAGGCTGAGTTGGCAAGAAATGCTATTCCACGCCTCTGTCGGGCACGATAAAATTTGGCCTTCGTCCCCCGAAATGACGCATGGCCCGCAATCCCGCCACGCGCAGGGTGATCCGAAGATTGACTTTCCCCGTACGGATGACGACAAAGCGAAACGGAGCGCGGCAACGGGGCGTGACCAAAACCGGCATGATTGACGAGCAGATCGACACGATCGATGCATTGATGGCGCATTATGTCGCCGGCTCCTTGCCCGAGCCGGCGCATGTACTGGTGCGGTCCCATCTCGAAATGAAGCCGGACAATCGCAGCCTGGTGGACAGCCTCGAGTTGCTGGCGGGGGAGGCGCTCGAAAGTGCGTCCGGCACCGCCATTGCCGACCGCGACCGGCGGCTTCAGGCGATCTTTTCCTCCGCCGCTCCGGTAGCGGCGCCACGGGCGGCCGCACGGCCGGAGAACGCGCTGTTTCCCCAGGCATTACGTGATCTCGTCGGCTTCGAAGCCGAGAATGTGCCCTGGCGCCGGCGGTTGCCGGGCTTCAAGGACTATTGCCTTGAGATGGACGGCTGTGAGGTCAGCCTGATGTGGATCCGTCCAGGCCGCGCCCTGCCGGCCCACACCCACAAAGGCATGGAACTGATCCTCATCCTCGACGGCGCCTTCAACGATGAACGCGGCCGTTTCGGCCCCGGCGACATCTCCATTGCCGACGAGACGGTCGACCACCGGCCGGTCGCCGAAAAGGACAGGCCCTGCATCGCCTTTGCCGTTTCGGACGGCCCGGTCAGGCTGACGGGATCCTTTCGTCAGATGATCGGCGACCTGATCGGCTGAAAGCAGCCACAATGGTGTGATAGAGCCATAAATCCGGGAGCAACAGAAACTTCCGGAGCTGTTTTCGTGTTGGTCAGGCAGAGCCGGAGGAAGATGTCATGCGTGATTTCATCGCTCGTCCCGAACATGGAATCGTCTGGATCACCGGGGCGAGCTCCGGTATCGGCCGGGCGCTTGCGCTGAAGCTCGCGGCCGAGGGATACAAGATTGCCGTTACCGCCAGACGTCACGAAAAGCTGGTCGAGCTGCAGGCCGAAGCCCGCGGCCTTTCCGGCAGCATCGCCGTTCTCGACGGCGACGTGACCGATGCCGAGGACATGGAACATATCATGGCCTCCATCGAATATCAGCACGGCACGCTCGCCATGGCGATCCTCAATGCCGGCGTCTATCTGCCGGTTCATGCCGAGGATATGAACCGCGCCGATTTCGAGAAAAGCTTTGCCGTCAATCTTTCCGGCGTCGTCAACTGTCTGTTGCCGGCGATCGGCCATATGAAGACGAAGGGGCAGGGGCAGATCGCCATCGTCTCCGCCGTCAACGGCTATGGCGGCCTGCCAACAGGGGCGGCCTATGGCGCCACCAAGGCGGCTCTGATCAATATGGCCGAAAGCCTGAAATTCGATCTCGACAAGATCGGCATCCGCATCCAACTCGTCAGCCCCGGTTTCGTCGATACGCCGGCAACGCGGAAGAGCGCCTTTCCCACGCCGGCGCTGATATCGGTGGAGGAGGCCGCCCGGGAGATTGCCGCCGGTCTGAAAACACAGGCTTTCGAGATCACCTTCCCGAAGCGCTTCGCCACCATGCTGAAGCTGGCGCGCCTGCTGCCCTATGGGGCTTATTTCCCGCTGGTGAACCGCGTAACCGGCTGGCGGGAGCGGCCTCCATCGGCCGGTCACCATCCGGTGACGCCGCATCTGGCGGAATGATCACCGGCGCGAAAACACCACTTGGCGCACATCGATATTGCGGGCGCGGAAACCGGCCTCGCAATAGAACAGATAGAATTCCCAGAGCCGCTTGAAACGCTCGTCGAAACCCATCGGGCGGATACGTTCCCACACCGACCAGAAGCGCTCGCGCCATTCGGCCAGCGTGCGGGCATAGTCGAGTCCGAAACCGAAATCCTTGTCCAGCGACAGATCGACCTTGCCGGCAAGTTCCGCCAGGTGATTGCGCGTCGGCAGCATGCCGCCGGGAAAGACATATTTCTGGATGAAGTCGGGATTGCTGCGATATTGGTCGAAGGATTCCGGCTGGATGGTGATGATCTGCAGGCCGGCCTTGCCGCCCGGCTTCAGACATTGCCTGAGTTTGGAAAAATAGGACGGCCAGTATTTCTCGCCGACCGCTTCGAACATTTCGATCGAGACGATCCGATCATAAAGCCCGACCTCGTCGCGGTAATCCTGGAAGCGGAATTCGACGCGGTCGCCAAGGCCGGCCTTGCGGATGCGCTCTTCGGCGAAGGCGAGCTGCTCGCGGCTGATCGTCAGCCCGGTCACCTTGCAGTTCAGCTCGCCTGCCGCGAATTCGGCAAAACCGCCCCAGCCGCAGCCGATCTCCAGCACGTGATCCCCAGGCCCGATGCCGGTCGCCTCGGCGAGCGCGCGGTATTTGGCATTCTGTGCCGATTGCAGATCGTTGGCCCCGGTGGAATAGAGTGCCGAGGAATAGGTCATGCTCGGATCGAGCCATTGCCTGTAGAAATCGTTGCCGAGATCGTAATGGGCAGAGATGTTGCGCTTCGAGCCCGTCCTGGTGTTGGTGTTCATCCAATGGCGGACGCGCTCGAGCAGGCGGCCAAGGCCGCCCTTGCCATGCGCATAGCTGAAGGCGGCCTCGCCGTTGACAAGAAAGAGTTCGAGAAAGGCGGTGATATCAGGGCTGTCCCAGTCGCCGTCCATATAGGTTTCGGCAACCCCGATCGTGCCGCTGGCAAGCGCCCGATAGGCGAGGTTCCAGTTGTGGAGGCTGAGAGCCGCTTTCGGCCCGGCCTTCTTGCCCTCGACCAGCAGCCTGCGGCCGTCGGGGAGCGTGACGGCGAGCGAACCGTGCTGCATGTGCAGAAGTCCGCGCAGCGCCAGCTTTGCCTTGAAGGGCAGACCCTTCGCCATGCGGGACATGTTTTCGGCCGTCAGCGTCACCGCATCACGAGCCAGCAGATTCCAGTCCTGCGCCTTGCTCATCTCTCCTCCTCCAGCATTTTCTTGCCGGTTAGGGACGACGAAGCACCCTCTCTTATTCGCGCGGCCGCCCCCCGGCCATTGCATCGAAGGCTACCGCATAATTCCCGAAATCGGAACAGATTTAACCGGCCCGGCGCGGGGAGCTGCGCGTCGATGCGCTATCTTTGGTGGCGTTATAAGCTGCGAGTGCCCGGCTGCGCGCGCTCGCGTGGTCGACGATCGGTTTCGGATAGGTTTGGCCAAGCGTGATGCCTGCCTCGGCGAGCATGCTTCTCGGCGCTTCGAACGGCCGGTGGATGTATTTTGCCCCGAGTTCCCGAAGCTCCGGCACGTAAGCCCTGATATAATCGCCGTCCGGATCGAAGGTCTGGCCCTGCAGCACCGGATTGAAGATGCGGAAGAAGGGGGAGGCATCGGCTCCCGAGCCCGCCACCCACTGCCAGCTTGCCGCATTGTTGGCGGGATCGGCATCGACCAGCGTGTCGCGAAACCAGGCTTCGCCCCGGCGCCAGTCGACCATCAGGTCCTTGATGAGGAAGGAGGCGACGATCATGCGCACGCGATTGTGCATCCAGCCATGGCGCCAGAGCTGGCGCATGCCGGCATCGACGATCGGGTAGCCCGTAAGTCCCCGGCGCCACGCGTTGAAATCACCATCATCGTTGCGCCATTCGAAGCCGTCGAAACGATTGTTCCAGTTCTCGGAGGCAAGCTTCGGGAAATGGAACAACAGGTGATAGGAGAATTCGCGCCAGGCGATCTCCTTGCGGAAATGGACGGTATCGGCCGCCGATACGCGTTTTGACAGACCGCGTGTCGCATCCCAGATGCGGGCAGGGGAGATCTCGCCGAGCGCCAGATGCGGCGACAGCATCGATGTCGCCTGCTTCGCCGGAAAGTCGCGGTTTTCCTTGTAGCCGTCGAGGGCGTCCTCGACGAAGGCGCGGAGCCTCTCCTTTGCGCCATGCTCGCCCGGCGTCCAGAGATCGCTAAAATTCTTCGCCCAGTCGGGCTTCATAGGCAGCAGCTTCCAGCTCTCCAGCGGTTCCGACTTCGCAAGCTCCGATGCCAGCCGCAGTTTCGCCGGCGGGTCCAGCGGCGGCTCCGGTTCGCCGGCGCCCTCCAGCGCCCGCCAGAATGGCGTATAAACGCGATAGGACGTGCCATTGCCGGTCATCAGCCGGGATGGTTCGTGCAGCAGCTGGCCGCCGAAGCTTCTTGTCTCGATCGCCTGCTTTTCCAATTCCTGCTTGATGCGGATGTCGATGGATATTCCTGACGGATCGTAGCGGCGGTTCCAGAAGACGGCTTCGGCACCGCTCTCTCGGATCAAAGCGCAGAGCACCTGAAGCGCCTCGCCGCTGGCAAGCACCAGCCGTCCCTGCCGCTGGCGCAGCGACGTATCCAGCGCCTCAAGCGAATGGTGAAGCCACCAGGCCTGCGCAGCGCCCAATGGGCCGGCGCCCGGCGCGGGCTCGCTGATATAGACGGGGATGATCGGTCGCCCGGAGAGATGGGCAGCGTTCAGCGCCTGGTTATCGTCGAGGCGCAAATCCTTGCGAAACCACAGAATGACAGGTTGTGCCGCGTCTTTTGTCAATGAAACCATTCCCTGCATGTGTTCCCTGCTACGGCTCTACGGAACGGCCGGATCAAAAGTTTCATCCGGAAGAATGCTTTCATCGCTGTCGCCATATGAAAAGGCCGGCGTGAACCGGCCTTTTCTGACAGTGGAGAGCCGCGCTTTAGTTGTCGTATTCGCGGCAGGCTTCGCTGATCGATGCGCCGCTCTGACCGCCGCGTGTGTCGACGCCGGACATCTGTTGCGGCATGCCGGGGCATTCCATCGTTTGCGGTCGACCGATGCTCTGTGTGGTGGTCGGATCGACCGGCGCGGCCTGCACCGGATACATGCCGTTGTCACTGTTGGTGTAATCCGACGAATAGTTACCCGAACTTGGATCGGTCGAGCCGCCGTTCGTCGGCCCGATCGTGTCAGGGTTCGACTGGGCAAAGGCCGACGATGCCATGCCGATCGCGAGCAGCGACGCGGCAATGAGGGACTTGGTCATGAGGATATCCTCCTTTGATTTTCATCTTGGGTGGCCCTCGGCTAACTGCCTGTCGGAACCATTGTTCCAAAGTTTTGCGAAAAACCTGCACGCACGCCTTGCATGGTTACGCATAAACCTTAACCGCCGAAGCCGCTGGATCGTCGCTGCCGCCTGCCTTAGGGACATGCTGAAACGCTAGAAATCAGCTGCATGAGGCCGCTATGTTCGTTTCCCCTCGCGAGGCCGCAGATCTCGGTCTCCAGATCGCCCTTGCACTCGCCCTGACGGCAAGCGGCATGGCAATCGCGTCCTCTGCCATGGGCGGCCAGAAGCCCGGTATCTCGGCGATCGACATCAGCCGCCCCTCGCTATGGACCGCCATTCCCAAGCGCATCGATCCGACGACACAGGCCTATCTGCGCGCCGACGCTCCGGCCGGACCGGAACTCGCCGGCGGCACCGACGACCTCTGCCACGATCCGATCGGCCTTCGCCTTTCCTGTGATCTGATTGCCACCTCCGGCATAGCGGCTTTTTAGCGGCGGCAGTTTTGGGGCGTCGCCTCTTCCTGCCGAAGCTTGCAAAAGGGGGTGATTTGCCGTTTCATTGCGCAATAGCGACCACATCCGTCCGACTCTTTTCCTGAAGGATTCAGCCTTTTGTCCCTGCCGATGCCCCGCGGCTTCGAGAAGCCTTATGCCGCCTTCCTGTTCGATATGGACGGCACCATCCTCAATTCGATCAAAGCGGCCGAGCGTGTCTGGAGCGACTGGGCAAGGCGGCACGGGCTCGATGTCGCCGACTTTTTGCCGAAGATGCATGGATCGCGCGGCATCGACACCATCACCCGGTTGAACCTGCCAGGCGTCGATCCAGAACATGAGGCCAGACTGGTGACCGAGGCGGAGATCGCCGACGTCAGCGATGTCGTTGCCATCTCGGGTGCCGCGGCCTTCCTGAGTTCGCTGCCGCCGGATCGCTGGGCGATCGTCACCTCCTCACCCTTGCGTCTTGCCCGCCGGCGGCTGGAGGCGGCAGGCCTGTCGCTGCCGAAATTCATAGTGACGGCGGAGGACGTCAAGGTCGGAAAACCCGACCCGCAATGTTATATTCTGGGCGCCGAACGCCTTGGCGTCAGCACGCGGGACTGCCTGGTGTTCGAAGATGTCGCCGCCGGCATTGCTGCCGGCGAGGCGGCGGGCGCTGATGTCATGGTCGTCACGGCGACCCATCATGACAAGCTGGAAACGGCCCACCCGACCCTCGCATCCTATGACGAGATCTCGATGCGCATCTCAGCCGACCATAAGATGTTCATCGTGCCGAACGCGGCCTGATAGCAGCCGCGTTTCCGGCCTCTCACTCCGCGGCCGCGGCAAGACAGCGATCGATGATCCTGCCGATTTCGCCGCGGCAGGAGCCGCAATTGGTGCCGGCGCTGGTTTCCTTGCCGACCGCCTCGACGCTGTGGCATCCGCCGCGCACGGCGGCCGCGATCTGGTTGACCCCGACGCTGAAGCAGGAACAGACGGTGGCGCCTGGATCCGGCCTTCCGGCCCCGGGACGGCCCGCGACGAGCGCAAAGCGTTTCCTCAAATCGCCGTGTGCGATGGAGAGCTGCGAGATCGCCCAGTTGCGCGCGACCGCAACCGGCTCGCGAGCGAGGAACAGCGCGGCAAGCAGGGTCTCGCCGTCGAAGAAAGCAAGCCTGAGGTCGCCGGATTGCCGGTCGGCGTAACCCAGCGGTTCGATCTCATCGGGAATGGCGAAAACCGACCGGCACCAGCCCGTCCAGTCGTCGACGGCCTGGTCGAAGGCAAGCTCCAGCCGCCAGCCGCCTTCGGCTTTCGCCAGCGCCCAATAGGCGGCGTCGGGCGTTACGGGTTTTGTCGCCGAGACGGCGAAACCGTAATGGGTAGCGGGGAAGGGCCGGACGGCGACGGCGACGTTTTTCGACGCCGGCTGACCGGAAACGGGATCGGTGATCGGCGCGACCACGGCGTCGATCCGCGCCTTTGCCGCGAACTGGTCGTTCCAGTGCATCGGCGCAAAGATGCCGCCGCGCGCCTGACGATCGGTCACCAGCGCCCGGACGATCGCCTTGCCGTGGGGACTGTCGATCTCGACGAGGCCGGCGCTCGATATGCCGGTCTCGATCGCGTCGCGCGGATGGATCTCGGCAAAGGGTTCGGCGATATGGGCGGAAAGCCGCGCGCTCTTCCCGGTTCGCGTCATCGTGTGCCACTGGTCGCGGATGCGCCCGGTATTCAGCGTGAAGGGGAAGTCGGCATTGGTGCGATCTGTTGACGGCGGCTCCACAGCGACAAAGCGCGCCTTGCCGTCGGCGTGGTAGAAACCGCCATCGGCGAAGAAGCGGGTGACGCCGGGTTCTGTGCCTGCCGCCTGCGGCCACTGGAAGGGCGACAGTTCGTCATAGGCGGCACCTGAGATACCGGCGCGGGCGCCGATGTCGAAATCGCGGCTGCCGTTGTTTTCGAAGGCGGAAAGGGCGGCGTGTTCGGCGAAGATTTCGGTCGGCGCGTCGAAATCGAAGGCGGCAGCAAATCCCATACGGCGTCCGACTTCCGCAAGCTGCCACCAGTCGGCTTTCGCATCGCCGGGAGCGCCGAGAAATGGCCGCTGCCTGGAAATGCGCCGCTCGGAGTTGGTGACGGTGCCGTCCTTCTCGCCCCAGCCGAGCGAGGGCAGAAGCACATCTGCATGCCGGGCCGTATCCGTCTCTCTCAGGATGTCGGAGACGACGACAAAGGGACAGGCGGCGATCGCGCTTTCGACGCTGTTCGCATCCGGCATCGAGACGACGGGATTGGTGGCCATGATCCAGAGCGCCTTGATGCGCCCATCGGCCACGGCGCGGAACATGTCGACCGCTTTCAAACCGGGTTTTGCGGCGATGACCGGCGATTGCCAAAAGCGCTGCACCCGGTCGCGGTCTTCAGGATTTTCGATCGCCATATGGGCGGCGAGCATGTTGGCGAGACCGCCGACCTCGCGCCCGCCCATGGCGTTCGGCTGGCCGGTCAGCGAGAACGGGCCCATGCCCGGCCGGCCGATGCGGCCGGTCGCCAGATGGCAGTTGAGGATGGCATTGACCTTGTCGGTGCCGGAGGAGGATTGGTTGACGCCCTGGCTGTAGCAGGTGACGACTTTTTGCGTCGTCTCGAACAGACGGAAAAATTCACGGATCTGCATGGCCGGCAGGCCGGTCCGTTCCAGCAGATCGTTGATATCAAGTGCTGCGGCTGAAGCAAAGGCGCCGGCGAAGCCTTCGGTGTGCGAGGCGATATAATTCTGGTCGATCGCAGGGCTTGTCGCGAGATGCGCAAGCAGCCCCATGAACAGCGCGACATCGCCGTCCGGACGGATGGCCAGATGCAGATCGGCGATATCGCATGTCATCGTCCGGCGCGGATCGATGACGACGATGCGCATGTTCGGCCGCGACGCCTTTGCGGCGGCCAGCCGCTGGTAGATGACGGGATGACACCAGGCGAGGTTGGAGCCGGTGAGCACCACCAGATCCGCGAGTTCGATATCCTCGTAGGTCCCCGGCACCGTATCGGCGCCGAAGGCGCGGCGATGCCCGGCCACGGACGAGGACATGCAGAGCCTGGAATTGGTGTCGATATTGGCCGAGCCGATGAAGCCCTTCATCAGCTTGTTGGCGAGGTAATAATCTTCGGTCAGCAGCTGGCCGGAGACGTAGAAGGCGACGGAATCAGGCCCGTGTTCGGCGATGGTTTCGGAAAAACGCCGGGCGACCAGATCGAGCGCCTCGTCCCAGCCGCTGCGTGCGCCTGCGATTTCGGGATAAAGAAGCCGGCCGTCGAGATCGATGGTTTCGGCAAGCGCCGAACCTTTCGAGCAGAGCCGGCCGAAATTCGACGGATGCTCGGGATCGCCCTTGACGCTGACGGCGCCGGCTTCGTCGACCGTGGCGATAACGCCGCAGCCGACGCCGCAATAGGGGCAGGTGGTCTTGACCTCAGCCGCCATTATTCAGCCGCCATCAACAGGCTTTCGAGCGCGATGAACAGGGCGCCGTCCTCATTGCGGACCGGTATGGTCCGTACCTCGCCCTGGTCGGCGCCGAGCGCCTTGCCGGTTTCGAGAGAGATCACCCAGTTGTGCAGCGGGCAGGTCACCGCCTTGGCATGCACGATGCCTTGAGAGAGCGGGCCGCCTTTGTGGGGGCAGTGATCCTCGATGGCGAAGACCTCGTTTTCGGCCGTGCGGAAGACGGCGATCTTGCCTTGCGGCGTCTTCACGCAGCGTGCACCGCGCAAGGGGATGTCGGAGATGTCGCCGATTGGATGCCAGTTTTCTTTGGGCCAGTTCATGTCCATCTCCTTATTCGGCAGCCTGCGGATAGCCGATCGTCGCCATCGGCTTGAACTCGTGCTTGTCCTTGCCGGAAACACGCTCCGACCAGGGATCGACCTGGGCAAATTTCTGGCTGAAGACGAAGCGCTCGTAATAGGCTTTGCGCTTTTCGGCATCGCCCATGATCTGGCGGCGGATTTCCTCCAGGCCGACGCGCTTGGCCCATTTGTAGATGCGCTCGAGATAGCGGGCCTGTTCCCGATACATCTGCGTCAGCGCCACGATATGCTTCAGCGCCTCGTCCTCGGTCTTCACCAGGCCGAGCACCTCGGTGCCCTTGATGTCGAGGCCGGCGGCACCGGCGAAATGGATCTCGAAACCGGAATCCACGCAGATCACGCCGATATCCTTGCAGGTTGCTTCGGCGCAGTTGCGCGGGCAGCCGGACACGGCCAGTTTCAGCTTGGCCGGGGTCCATGAGCCCCACATGAATTTCTCGATGCGGATGCCGAGACCGGTCGAATCCTGGGTGCCGAAGCGGCACCAGTCCGAACCGACGCAGGTTTTCACGGTGCGCAGGCCCTTGGCATAGGCCTGGCCGGACACGAAGCCGGCCTTGCCGAGATCGGCCCAGACGGCGGGCAGGTCTTCCTTCTCGATGCCGAGCAGGTCGATACGCTGGCCGCCTGTTACCTTGACCATCGGGATTTCGAACTTGTCGACGACATCGGCGATGGCGCGCAGCTCGTTCGAATTGGTGACGCCGCCCCACATGCGCGGAACGACGGAGTAGGTGCCGTCCTTCTGGATGTTGGCGTGGACGCGCTCATTGATGAAACGCGACTGGTAGTCGTCGGCATATTCGTCCGGCCAGTCGCTGACTAGGTAGTAGTTGAGCGCCGGCCGACACTTGGCGCAGCCGCAGGAGGTCTTCCATTCCAATTCCTGCATGACGGCAGGAATGCTCTTCAGACCCTTGGCCTTGATCAGGCGGCGAACGTCGTCATGGCCGAGTTCGGTGCAGGTGCACATCGGCTGCACGGCGGCCGGATTGTAGCCGTCGCCGAGCGTCAGCGCCATCAGTTGTTCGACGAGGCCGGTGCAGGAGCCGCACGAGGCGGATGCCTTGGTATGGGCGCGCACGTCGTCAAGCGACGTCAGCCCTTTGCTCGTGATCGTCGAGGTAATCTTACCCTTGCATACGCCGTTGCAGCCACAAATCTCCGCGTCATCCGGCAAGGCTGCAACGGCCGCCATAGGGTCCAGCGGCGACCCTCCCTGGTAGGCCTGACCGAAGATCAGCGTCTCGCGCATCTCCGAAATATCGGTGGCCTTCTTCTTCAGATCGTTGAACCAGGCGCCGTCGGCGGTCTCGCCGTACAGCACGGTTCCGATGATCTTGTTGTCTTTCAGCACGAGGCGCTTGTAGACGCCGGCTGAAGCATCGCGCAGCACGATCTCCTCGCGGTCGTCGCCATCGGCGAAATCACCGAGCGAATAAAGCTCGATACCGGTGACCTTCAGCTTGGTCGGCGTGTCCGCATGCACGAAAGCCGGGGAACGGTCGTCCGAGAGATGTGCCGCGGCAATGCGGGCCATTTCGTAGAGCGGCGCGACGAGGCCGTAGACCATGCCGCCCACCTCGGCGCATTCGCCGAGCGCAAAGATATCGCCGTCCGAGGTCTGCATGCCGGCATCGACGACGATGCCGCGATTGACCGCAAGGCCGGCGTCCTTCGCCAGGCCGACGCTCGGACGAATGCCGACGGCCATGACGACGAGGGTCGCCGGGATGATGCGGCCGTCGTCGAGTTCGATGCCTTCGACCTTGCCATTGCCGATAATCGCCTTGGTATTGGCCTTGCAGATGACCTTGATGCCGCGTTCCTCGACCGCCTTCTGCAAGAGATAGCCGGCCGCGGGATCGAGCTGGCGCTCCATCAGCGTCGGCATGACGTGCAGCACGGTGACGTCCATGCCGCGCTGGGCAAGGCCGGCCGCCGCTTCGAGGCCAAGCAGGCCGCCGCCGATGACGACGGCCTTTTCGCGCGACTGGGCGGCAAGCAGCATCGCCTGCACGTCGTCGAGATCGCGATAGGTGATGACGCCGGGCAGATCCTTGCCGGGAACCGGGATAATGAACGGCACCGAACCGGTGGCGATCACCAGCTTGTCGTAGCTTTCGGTGACGCCGTGATCGGAGGTGACGGTCTTGGCGACACGATCGATATTGACGATCTTGTGGCCCTTGTAGAGCATGATGCCGTGTTTGATGTACCAGCCGTCACCGTGAATGATGATCTGCTCGTAGTCCTTTTCGCCGGAGAGAACCGGCGACAGCATGATGCGGTCGTAATTGACGCGCGGCTCAGCATTGAAGATCGTAACTTCATAGCGTCCGGGCGCCCGTTCGAGGAGGTGCTCCAGCATGCGCCCGGGCGCCATGCCATTGCCGATGATGACGAGTTTTTCTGTCATATTTCCAAATCCTTAGATCAGGTTGCAGCCACGGGCGCCGAGTGCCCTTGGCGCGACAATTGCTTCACGGACAGGTGCATCCAGACGAGCGAGATCGCGACGATTGCGAAGAGCAGCAGGAAGCAGCTGGACCAAAGGCCGGTCATGTCCTTGAGGAAACCGAAGGCGATCGGCAGGATAAAGCCGCCGAGACCGCCCATCATCCCGACGATGCCGCCGACGGCGCCGACGCTTTCGGGATAGTAGGCCGGGATGTGTTTGAAGACGGCGGCCTTGCCGAGGCTCATGAAGAAGCCGAGCACGAAGATGACGACGATGAAGATCACAGGGGTGATGGTCGTCGCCGGCAGGGACAGAATGAGCGTGGCCACGGCCGACACGGCCAGCATCGCATACATCACGCTGCGCGCACCCTTCTTGTCCGACAGCACGCCACCGAAAGCGCGGAAGATGCTGCCCGGGATGGAGTAGGCAGCCGCGATCATGCCGGCAGTTTCGAGGTTGAAGCCGTAGACGCCGACCAGGTAGCGCGGCAGCCACAGGGACAGGGCGACGAAGCCACCGAAGGCGAAGAAATAGTAGAGGGAGAAACGCCAGACCTGAACATTCTGCAGCGGCGCGAATTCCTCGGCGAAACTTTTGGAGGCGACGCTGCGCTCGCGGCGAAGACGGAAGGCCGGATCGTCCGATGTGGTGAACCAGAAGACGATTGCCATCAGCGCCAGACAGACGGCCCAGATTTCCGCAACCGCCTGCCAGCCCCAGGCGAGCAGAACGAAGGGTGCGGCGAATTTGGTTACGGCTGCGCCGACATTGCCGGCGCCGAAGATGCCGAGCGCCGTTCCCTGCTTTTCCGCCGGGAAGAAGGGCGAGACGTAGGCGACACCGACGGCGAAGGAGCCGCCGGCAAGCCCAACGCCAAGGCCGGCGATCAGCATCTGCGTATAAGTCTGGGCGTAGGAAAGGAGAAAGGTCGCCAATGCGGCGGCAAGCATGGTGAGCGTGTAAACCAGACGGCCGCCGTAACGTCCCGTCCAGATGCCGAGGACGATGCGCACGAGCGAGCCGGTGAGAACCGGGGTGCCGACCAGCAATCCGAACTCGGCCTCGTTCAAGCCGAGGTCCTGCTTGATGCGGATGCCGATGATCGCAAAGATCGTCCAGACCGCGAAACAGAGGGTGAAAGCGACTGTGGAGATCCACAATGCTTTGGCTGGTTCGCCGTCGGACATGGGCTGCACTTTCTCGATGACAGACATGGCTTCTCCGTGACCCGACAAAGGTCGGGCCGATCCATCGCTGGGGGTTAAAAACAAAAAGCCGCTGGTCAGGCTGCGCAGGCACGAGGCGCGCGAAATATCCTGATCAGCGGCTTTGCTGGTAGCGCCCGCCGTTGGACGCCGAATTCATGGTCTGATGCGAGCGCCTATTGGGCTCTCATACTGCGCTGATCGCCATTGATCTGTGCGGTAATAGCCTTGCAAGCTGCGTGCCAGTTTGGTGTCTTTGATTTAAGGTATTGAATAGAAATGATATTTTTAACATCCGGCCATTTGCTCGTTTTTGCGGCTGCCAAAAACCGTGCAAATCTTTTGTGCGTTGCAGTGAGCGCGTGCGGCAAATTTTGCTGGCGTTTTGTGCAGGCCGGCCTGGATCAGGTCTCATCGCTGTGAGAAGCGAAGGGCAGGGCGCTCTTGACGGCAAAGCGGGCCACATAGTCCGGCAACTGCCCCGGATCGAAGACATGGCCGTCCATGAAGCGGTCGCCCTCGTCATTACCTTCGATGCGGATATCGGCGTCATCGGGCGCGTTGGCGTCGCCGAGCGCCGTGCGATAGAGATCCGAGCGGTAGGCGGACGCGGCGGCGCGCGCCTTGCTAAGGCTGGTCTCGGCCTGTCCCCAGCGGATCATCTGGCTGTAGATCCACAGCGCATGGCTTGGCCGGGGATAGTTGGCGAAGCCGGAATGGAACTGGAAGTAATCGGCAATGACGCGGCGGTTGCCCCTGGCGTCGAGGCTGAATTCGCCGGCGAGAACACGGCGAATGATCTCGACGGGTGCGGCGATATAGCGGGGATCGGCAAGAACTGCTGCCAGCGCGTCGTGATTATCCGCCCGGTCGCACCAGCGGGCTGCCGCGTCGAGCGCCACGATCAGCCGGGAAACGGTCTCCGGATGGCCTTCGGCCCAATCCGGCCGCATGCCGATCACCTTTTCCGGGGCCGACGGCCAGATATCCTGTTTGGCGGCGACTATGCGGCCGAGACCGCGCTCCGAGGCGACCATATTCCACGGCGCGCCGACGCAGAAACCGTCGATTGCGCCAGCTGCCAGGGCATCCGAGGTCAGCGGCGGCGGCACGACGACGAGCTTGACGTCCCTGTCGGGATCGATGCCGCCGGCCGCCAGCCAGTAGCGGAATTCGTAATTGTGCGAGGAGAAGGGATAGGTGACCCCGAAGGTCGGCAGCGGCTCGCCGCGCGCTTTGATCGCTGCCAGTGTCTTCGCCAAAGCCTGGGCATTGTCGAGCGCATTTGCCGTTTCCGGCAATCCCGCATCATCCCGCATCCTGTCGAAAAGCCGCGTCGACAGCGTGATCGCATTGCCGCCCCGCCCCAGCGAAAACGGTGTGATCGTCGGCGAGGGATTGGAGCCGAGGCCGAGCATGGAGGCGACCGGCATCGGCGACAGCATATGGGCGATGTCGAACTGGCGGAACGCCAGGCGGTCGCGCACATTCGCCCAGGAGACGTCCTTGACGAGATCGAGCGTCAGGCCTTCCTTCTGCGCGAATCCGAATTCCGCCGCCGCAATCAAAACCGACGCGTCGACGAGCGGAATGAAACCGGCCCGCAGCACTTTCGGCCCTTCGTCGTTGATGCGTGCGGGCGAGGGTAGCTCGCCGCCGGATTTGGCGGTCGTCGTCATCATATCCACTCCGGTTTCCTCCGGAAATCTAAGAAGCCTGCCGTCACATCAACAGTCCCGCGGCGGTGACGACGCTCTGGGCGATTTCCGACATCTTCTTCTTTTCGTTCATCGCCGTCTGGCGCAGCAGCGCGAAGGCCTCTTCCTCCGACAGTCCGCGCATTTTCATCAAGATGCCCTTGGCGCGCTCGATGAGCTTGCGTTCCTCCAGCGCCGAGCGGGCATCGGCAAGCTCCCGCCGCAGCCGGCTGAAGGCATTGAAACGGCTGACGGCCATGTCGAGGATCGGTTTGACCCGTTCCTTCTTCAATCCGTCCACGATATAGGCCGAGACGCCGGCATCGACAGCCGCCTCGATCGAAGCCGTGTCGGAGCGATCGACGAACATGGCGATCGGGCGAGAGACCGTGCGCGTCAGCTGGAACAGATGCTCCATCATGTCGCGATTGGGGTTTTCGATATCGATGATGATGACGTCGGGCATCAGCGTTTCGATGGTGCGCGCGATGCCGTTGACCTCATGCACCACGGTGACGCGCGCATGCCCTGCCTCGCGCAGTCCTTCTTCGATGATGGAGGCGCGTATGGCATTTTCGTCGATCACCAGAATTGTCAGATCGAGATGCGTCATGACTCTATTTATGACGCGCTGCAGCAATTCTGGCAAGGTGCAAGCCTCAAAAATGTGCATGAATATGGATGCCTAAAAAATGACCATATTGCCGTTGTTTCGGGCTGCGCCGCTGGTCAGCAGTTTCCGGCCCGTCACCGCTTGAGGAAGCGATCCGTTTCGGCGAAAAGGCGTGACGCTTTTTGACCTCCATCTTGTGAGGGGCCAGCAGCGCGTGATCCTCGGGCGGAAGGCAAGTAGAATGGCCACCAGCGACTTTCATCCGATCGACCGGATCGCTTCGGACAATGGAGCGGCAGCCCGCTTGCTGCGGGCGATCGAGGCGGTTCTCGGCATCGCGGCAGCGTTGGTTCTCGCCGTGTTGCTCGTCATGGTGCTCGTCACGGTCTGCCTGCGCTATTTCTTCGGCACTGGCTTCATCGGCGCCGAGGATTTCGGCATCTGGCTGAACGTGGCCCTGGTCGCGCTCGGCGCGCCGCTCAGCCTCAACAGTGCGCTTGCCATGCGCCTCGATGTTTTCGTCAGGATGCTGCCGGAAGGCCTGCAGAGGGTCACGCGCATCGGCGCCGATGTCTTCACCGTGCTTTCGGCGTTGATCCTCGCCTTCGGCGGCCGCGAGATCATGACGATGCTCGGCGGCGTCTCGCCGACGCTCGGCCTGCCGGAATGGATCCGCTTCGGCTTCCTCGGCGCCGGCGGCGCGCTGCTCCTCATCGTGCTGCTTCTGCAGCGCATCGCCGACGGCCGGGTCCTGCCGGTTGCTCTTTCGCTGGTCCTCGGCATCGCGCTCTATGCCGGCATTCCGCATATCTCGGTTGATCTCGACTGGCCGCCGAGCATTTTCCTCGGGCTGATCGCGGCGATCGGCCTGGTGCTTGCCGCACCGCTGCCGCACGCCTTTCTCGCCGCAGCCTATGCCGCCATCGCTTTCGGCAGCGGCCTGCCGGAGCCGGCGATCGTTTCTGCGACCGTCACCGGTATCTCGAAATTCCTGCTGCTCGCCATTCCCTTCTTCCTGCTCGCCGGCGGCCTGCTGACGGCGTCGGGCGTCGCCAATCAGCTCGTGCGCTTTGCCGCCGCCATGGTCGGTCATCGCCGGGCCGGACTGGCGCAGACGACGCTTCTGACCAGCGTTCTGTTTTCCGGCGCTTCCGGCTCTTCGGTCGCGAATGCCGCTTTCGGCGCATCGACCTTCCAGCCCGAGCTGGTCAAACACGGTTATCGCCCGGCGCAGGCGGCGGCGATCATCGCTTCGACATCGGTTCTCGACAACATCATCCCACCTTCGATCGCATTTCTCATCCTTGCCTCGGCGACCAATCTTTCCGTCGGCGCGCTGCTGGTCGGCGGCTTCTTCGCCGGCGGGCTGATGGCAATATGCCTGGCGGTCGCCATCCATCTGACCGTGCGTGAGCAGGCGCCCTTGCCGCGGACCAGCGCGAGACAGCGCTGGCAATCGGCGGTCCAGGCGATCCCGGCCTTCGGGCTGGGTGTCATTGTCGTCGTCGGAATCCGCATCGGCATCGTCACGACGACGGAGGCGGCAGCGCTCGCCGCTTTCTATACGCTGCTGCTCGGCATCGGCGCGCGGCTCGGCATCCTCTCGCTCTATGCCGCCTTCCGCCAGGCGGCGGTCGAGACGGCGGCGATCGGCCTGCTGATCGGCACGGCCGGCCCTTTCGCCTTCCTGCTGGCGGTCGACGACGTGTCTTCGCTGATCGCCCATTTGACGACGGCGCTCGGCGGCAGCGCGCTGGCCGTCATCCTTTTGTCGAACGTCATTCTGCTGGCCGTCGGTCTCGTTCTCGACATCGGCGCCGCGATCCTGCTCTTCGGCCCGATCCTGCTGCCGGCAGCGATCGCAGCCGGCATCGATCCGATCCAGTTCGGCGTCATCATCGTCGTCAACCTGATGATCCACGGACTGACACCGCCGCTCGGCATGCTAATCTTCGTCGTCAGCGGCGTCACCCGCATTCCCGCCTCAGAGCTCTTCCGGGCGGTGGTTCCCTATCTGCTCGCTCTCCTGGTCTCGCTCGCAATCCTCTGCGCCTGGGCCATCATTTTCTAATCAACAGGACAACCCTATGAACAATCTTGACCGCCGCAATTTCCTGAAAATCGCA
This sequence comes from Rhizobium sp. N324, assembly GCF_001664485.1. NCBI lineage: Bacteria > Pseudomonadati > Pseudomonadota > Alphaproteobacteria > Hyphomicrobiales > Rhizobiaceae > Rhizobium > Rhizobium sp. N324. The sequence goes on from NZ_CP013630.1 coordinate 1,940,430, forward strand.
GCGCTCGCCGGAACGGCGCTCGCAGCGCCCGCCTTCGTCCGCACGGCCGCCGCTCGCACGACGACGATCACGATTGCCTCGCTGCTCGGCGACGACAAGCCGGAAACCAAGATCTGGGTGAAGATCGGCGAGCTGGTCGAAGCCAGGCTTCCCGGCCAATTCAAGTTCAACATCGTCAGGAACGGTGCGCTCGGCGGCGAGAAGGAAGTGGCCGAGGGCGTGCGCCTCGGTTCGATCCAGGCGAGCCTCTCGACGGCCTCGTCGCTTTCCGGCTGGGCGCCGGAGCTGCAGATCCTCGATCTGCCCTTCCTCTTTCGCGATGCCGACCATGTCCGCAGGACCGTCGGCGGCGATGTCGGCGCCGATCTCAAGCAGAAGCTGCAGGCGCAGAATTTCGTCGTCGGCGATTTCATCAATTACGGCGCCCGCCATCTCTTGACCAAGGAACCGGTCACTCGGCCCGAGCAGCTCAAAGGCAAGCGCATCCGTGTGATCCAGAGCCCGCTGCACACCAAGCTCTGGAGCGCATTCGGCACCACGCCGATCGGCATTCCGATCACCGAGACCTACAATGCGCTCGCAACCGGCGTCGCCGACGCGATGGACCTGACCAAATCGGCCTACTCAGGCTTCAAGCTCTATGAGGTCGTGCCCGATATGACCGAGACGGGCCACATCTGGGCATCAGGCGTCATCTATTATTCCTCGGCCTTCTGGGCTGGCTTGAACGACGATCAGAAGACCGTCTTCCAGCAGGCTTCCAGCGAGGGTGCGGCCCATTTCAATCAGCTGATCGTCGACGACGAGGCGAAGTCCGTCGAGACGGCGCTTGGTCATGGCGGAAAGCTGTTGACGCCGGAAGCCTTCGAGGAATGGCAGAAGGGCGCGCAGGGTGTCTGGGCCGATTTCGCGCCGGTTGTCGGCGGCATAGACCGGATCAAAACCGTTCAGGCGGCCTGAAGCGGGGGAGGGCGGACCGCTGACGTTCCGATAGGGCCGACTGAAAAATCGGCCCTGTCGTCGTTCGGGTGTATCGGAAAAATAATGCCGCCGCAGGCCTGAAATCGAAAGAGCATGCCTTCGGCGATCGTGGTATATGACTTACTTAAAATCCTGGAATGGGAAGTTTTTAATCTTCGGCCGGTGCGATCCTGTTGACCGCAATCTCGCGACCGCTTCCGGCGGACAGATCCCATGGCCTCGATTTGAAACAAACAACATTGAACACAAGGCTTTGGAGGGCCGACCATGAGCTTACGCATCAACGATATTGCCCCCGATTTTACCGCCGACACCACCCAGGGGCCGATCAGCTTCCATGAGTGGATCGGCAATGGCTGGGCCGTCCTGTTCTCGCATCCGAAGAATTTCACGCCGGTCTGCACGACCGAGCTCGGCGCGATGGCCGGCCTGGCGGGTGAGTTTTCCAAGCGTGGCGCCAAGATCATCGGCATCTCCGTCGATCCCGTGGAAAGCCATGCCAAATGGAAGAACGACATCAAGACCGCCACCGGCTTCGACGTCGAATATCCGCTGATCGGCGACAAGGACCTCAAGGTCGCCAAGCTCTACGACATGCTGCCGGCCGGGGCCGGCGAGAGCTCGGAAGGCCGCACGCCCGCCGACAACGCGACGGTGCGTTCGGTTTTCATCATCGGTCCGGACAAGAAGATCAAGCTGATCCTCACCTATCCGATGACGACAGGCCGGAATTTCAACGAGATCCTGCGCGCCATCGACTCCATCCAGCTGACGGCCAAGCACCAGGTGGCGACACCGGCGAACTGGAACCAGGGCGAGGACGTCATCATCACCGCCGCGGTTTCCAACGAAGACGCGATCACGCGTTTCGGCTCCTTCGATACGGTTCTGCCCTATCTCCGCAAGACCAAGCAGCCGACGGCCTGATCGCTGTTTTCAAATCTTTCCTGAAGCCGCCGCGGCCATTGGCCCGGCGGCTTTTTTGCGTCGTCTGCCCACAAGTCCGCCGCTTTGCCGCGCCTTCACATACACGGTCTCCCGGTCGCACTTTGAACAAGATACTTCACGCAGTTGCGCCTACCGAGAAATGGGTTGCGGCCACGTAGACCCGCGATCAGGGCTTTTCAGATTTCGCTGGCGCATCCAACAACTGGATCAAAACGCCATCGCTCCCCCTGAGATCGGTCAAATCGAGAAATGTGTGAGGGCCGTAAACATTGTCCCACGTTGTCACGGTATTGCCGTTTGAGCTGGTTCGTTTGGAGGTGTTCTGGCTCAGGTGAAGTGTTCTGACGATGTCATCAAAATATGCGCGTTTGTTTGGCGTATTGGATGCCACTCCGCAGTTTGTGGCGTTGATAGTGGGCCCGCTGATCTTCTCAAGAAGTAAGCTGAAGGGACCTGTGGTGAGATTTCCTTCAAAGACTTCGAGGTGGCGCGTGATATCTGGGCTCTGCTTTTCCGTCTTATCCACTGACTTCCGCATGACCATCGCCTGCGCTCTCGCACTGATATGTTCAAAGTTCTCGGGCTCAAGCGTGCACATCACCTCAAACGCGTTGATGACCGCATCATCATGATTCTTCAAAGGACCCGTCGCCGTGGCGTGTTCGGCGGTTGCTGCAAAAGCTGAAACGGAGTGAATGGTGCTCAGCAGGATAACGCCAATACCGATCTTAGTCACAGGCATGTTTAGTCTCCACTCTGGTGGTCCGGGCGTCTAATAGAGCGCGAGCCGCGACAAGCGAAGCCGTACCTGCACAAGCTGAACTGGAAATGAACGACGAGATTGACATCAGTTTGGTAGGCGGTGTGTCGGGTCGCAATTCGACTAACATGCTTTAAGCTGTTTCAAGCCCGCGGCTATGACGGAATGGCTGCTTCGTGGCCCATCAGCGGATATCAGTCTAGCACGCTGCATCCCGCCGGAGTTCCCGACCTAAAGCAGGTGCGACAATTGGCTCACGGCAAACTCGCCACCCACCTCTCATCGTGACGCTGACACTCGTTACGAGATTCGCCGACGGACATTGATCCTTGCGCCACGCCAAATGGGGAAGCGTCGCGCCTCGATTGATGTTATCTAGAAATCCAGCGTCGTGATGGAAGTCGAACCTGCCGAGATCCGATGATAGGGCGAAAGCGTCAATCCGACATGGGGAGGAGAGCGGCGAGGGCCGTGCTTTCGCTCGGCTTTGTGTTTTCCGCTGCAGCCACCGGAAATGCCCAGCCGGAAGTAAGCGCTGCCGAGCCGGCCTGCCTCTTTTCCGGGCCTTCGGCGTCGGGATCGGGTGAGACGCTCTGCATCCGCAAGGACAGTTTCAATCGCGACCTCTGCGCCGCGATCGAGCATTTCGCCGACGCCAATCAATTGCCGCCGGATTATTTCGCCCGTCTCATCTGGCGCGAAAGCACTTTTCGCCCCGATGCCGTCAGCTTCAAAGGGGCGCAGGGGATTGCGCAGTTCATGCCGGGAACGGCGAAACTGCGCGGCCTCGAAGACAGCTACCAGGTGCTGGAAGCGCTGCGGAAATCGGCGCAGTATCTCGATGAATTGCGCAACCGTTTCGGCAATCTCGGCCTTGCCGCCGCCGCCTATAATGCCGGCGAAAACGGTCTTGCTTCTTACCTTGCGTCAGGCAGATTGCCTTACGAGACGCGCAGCTATGTCATGGCGATCACCGCCCATACGGTGGAGGAGTGGAAGGACAATCCGCCGGAAGACGCGGCGGCCCCGCTCGACAAGGACAAGCCCTTTGTCGACGGCTGCGTGGCGCTTGCCGAACGCCGGATATTGAAGGACACGCCCTGGCGTCCGGAGGGCGATTGGGCGCCCTGGGGCGTCCAGCTTGCCGCGAACGCCAATGTCGCGGTCGCCCGGCGCATGTTTCGTGATGCCGTGGAAGATCTGCCCGCGCCGCTCAATGCGGAACAGCCGCTGATCCTGCGCCAGCGCGATCGCAGCTTCGGCTTTCGCCCGCGTTATGCCGCCCGCATCGGCCGGCAGACGCGCCTGGAAGCCAACAATCTCTGCAACCAGATCCGCAAGCACGGCGGCACCTGCCTTGTTTTCAAAAATCAATAGCGGGGCCGCCATCCTTGGCGAAAAGTCCGCTTGCAGGATCGCGACACGGCGCAGCATAGTCGACGCAGATATCCCAAAGGGAGGAACGACAATGCGGGTTTTGGTCATCGGGGCAACGGGCCATGTCGGAACCTATCTGGTTCCTCGCCTGGTGGAGGCAGGTCACGACGTCGTCACGATCAGCCGCGGCGCGGCAAAGCCTTACACCGAAAACCGCGCCTGGGCTTCTGTCGATCAGCGCCAGATGGATCGCTCAGCGATGGAGCGGACGGGTGAATTCGGCCTGGCCGTGCGAGAGTTGGAAGCCGATATCGTCATCGACATGATCTGCTTCACGCTGGAGAGTGCCGAGCAGCTGGTGACGGCGCTATCCGGGCATGTCGGTCATTTCCTGCATACCGGCACGATCTGGACGCATGGCCACCCCGTGGCCGTGCCGACACTCGAAGAGGCGTCGAAGTCGCCATTCGGTGACTATGGTATCCAGAAGGCTGATATCGAAACCTATTTGCTTCAGCAGGCAAGGCTTCACGGCTTTCCGGCGACCATCATCCATCCCGGCCACATTGTCGGCCGCGGATGGGCGCCGCTCAATCCTGCCGGCAATTTCAATCTGCAGGTCTTTTCGACCCTTGCCCGCGGTGAGCCATTGGCGCTGCCGAATTTCGGCCTGGAGACGGTCCATCACGTCCATGCCGATGACGTGGCGGCGATGTTCATGGATGCGATCGCCAACTGGAATGCGTCGACCGGCGAAAGCTTCCACGCGGTTTCGGCGCAGGCGCTGACGCTTCGCGGTTATGCCGAAGCCATGTCGCGATGGTTCGGGCGGGAGCCGAAACTCAGCTTCGCCCCATTCGACGCCTGGGCCGAAAGCCAGACAGCCGAAGACGCGGAGGCGACATGGGAGCATATCGCCCGCAGTCCGAATTGCTCGATCGCCAAAGCCCGGCGCCTGCTGGGTTACTCCCCAAGATATACGTCGCTGCAGGCCGTGCAGGAGGCTGTCGGCTGGCTGGTCGGGCAGGGGAGGATCTCGACCCGCTAACGGATCAGTATAGCCCTGAAATCATTGACGTTGGTGCCGGTCGGGCCGGTTTCGAAGAGATCGCCGACGGCGGCAAAGCCCGAATAGCTGTCATTGCCGTCGAGCAGCCGGCGCGGATCGAGCCCGGCGGCGCGCAGGCGCTTGACCGAGCCGCCATCGGCAAAGGCGCCGGCATTGTCTTCGGAGCCGTCGATCCCGTCCGTGTCGGCGGCCAGGATATGAATGCCCTCGGCACCATCGATCGCAAGCGCCATGGCGAGCGCGAATTCGCCGTTGCGTCCGCCCTTGCCGCCCTTGGCACGGAGCGTCACCGTCGTCTCGCCGCCGGACAGGATGACGACGGGTTTCGAAAACGGCCTGTTCCGGCCGAGCACCTCGCGGGCGATTGCCGCATGCACCTGCGCCACGTCGCGTGATTCTCCCTCGATCGCATCCGATAGGATGGCGGGCTCGATCCCTTGCGACTTCGCCAGGGCGGCCGCGGCCTCCAGCGACACACCCGCAGAGGCGATGATGTGATGCTCGTGGCGTAGGAAGACCGGATCCTCCGGCCGCGGCGCATCGGCCTTCGGCGAGTTGAGATGGTCGAGGGCTGCCTGGGGCAGCCGCAATCCATATTGCTTGATGATGTCAAGCGCATCGTGCCGCGTCGAACCATCAGGCACCGTCGGCCCGGAGGCGACATGGGCCGGGTTGTCGCCGGGAATGTCGGAGACGATCAGGCTGACCACCCTTGCACTGGTGGCTGCCGCAAGTCTCCCGCCCTTGATGGTCGAGAGATGCTTGCGCACCACGTTCATCGCCGAGATCGGCGCGCCCGAGGCAAGCAGCATTTCATTGAGCGCAATCTCGTCTTCGAGGGTCAGCCCCTCCGGCGGAGCAGGCAGCAGCGCCGAGCCGCCGCCGCAGATCAGCGCGACCACCAGATCGTCTTCCGTCAATCCGTTCACCGTCTCCATCAGCCGTCTTGCCGCGGCAAGTCCTGCCGCGTCGGGAACGGGATGGGCAGCCTCGATGATCTCGATGTCGCGTGTCTCGCAACCATAACCGTAGCGTGTGACTACCAGACCCGTAAGCGGCCCGTCCCAGACGCTTTCGAGCGCCCGCGCCATCTGCGCCGCACCCTTGCCGGCGCCGATCACCACGGTCTTTCCCTTCGGCGTGTCGGGCAGGTTCGCCTTGATGCCGGTCAGCGGATCGGCGGCGCGAACCGCCGCGTCGAACAGGCTTTTCAGGAAATCGCGGGGAGCGCTTATCGTCATCGGTGGTCTCTGCTGCCTCAAGTGTCGATCGTGATGCGGACTGTCGGCGCATGGGCGTGCCGGCGTCAAGGTCGAAGATGAGGCAATGTGACGCCCTTGGGCTGCAAATTCTGAATCGTCGAAATGAACGCATAGGAACGATAGAAAGCATTAACCATAGTCCCGTAGACAACGAACAGGATCAAAGGAACCTGTGTTCGATGGCTACTGAAATGACCTGCCGCCCTGCCGCCCCCAATGAAGGCGTGGTGATTGCTTTTCCCTCCGGAACCGGAACCGCCAATATCGAGCGCTGCGCCCGTGAACTCGGCCGGCGGCATGGCGCGGATGCGATCGCATTCTGGAGGGCCGAATGCCGCAGGCTTGCCGATCAGCTTCTGGCAGCCGGGATGTCGGAGAGCGACGTCGGCGAGCGGGTGCTGCAGTTTCAGCAGGATGTCCAGATCGAACTCGTCCTCAGCCATCAAAACGGGCCAGTGCCCAAGTCACAAAACCGCTAGCCCGATCTGATATTTACCGCAGCAGCCCGGCGGACCGCAGGGCGTCTTCAATGACCTTGTGAATGCCCCCACGGTTGCTGCCCGCGGCGAATGGATCTGCGGTATTTTCCGGTTGCGCCGCGGAGGGTTCGGCATTGCGCCGCTTCTCAAACGAGGGAAGCAGACCCCAGGATCTGGCAATTTCGACCGTCGAGGAAATTCCGACGTCAAGCATGAACGGGCCGCTTGCCCCGTAGCCGGAGCCGACATCGAGCGGCGTGCCGTGATCCATGCCGGCAATCGTATGGAGCTCGATCACCTCCACCCCATGCGCATCGGTCCAGACCCTTCGCTGATGTCGTCCGATATTTTCCACGCGCGCTGGCGATGTGTCGACGCCGTGGATATTTCTCCATTGCTCCACAATCACATTCGCATTGGACGGGACGACGGTTCTGTCGGCGCTTCCCTGCCAGAGCGACACTGTCGGCCACGGGCCTTTGTGGCCTGAAGCGTTTCTCAATCGCTGCTCCAACTCTTTGGCGGTCGGCCCGCCATGACCGCGCATTCGGTCGAACGCCTCGGGAACGGTCGTGGCACTGGCATAGGGCAGACCTGCTATGATCGCGCCGCCGGTAAAGACTTCCGGATAGGTGGCAAGCATCGCGGCGGTCATGGCGCCGCCGGCCGAAAGCCCGGTCACGAACACGCGCCTGGCGTCGATACCGTGTTCCGCCACGACCTTCGCGATCATCTGGCGAATGGAAGAGACCTCGCCGTGATCCCGGCTTATGTCCTCCGGGTTAAACCAGTTGAAGCAGAGGTTGGGATTGTTTGCCCTTCGTTGCTCGGGAAACAGCAGCGCGAAACCATAATCCTCTGCCAACCCAGACCACCCCGATCCGATATCATAGCCTGATGCAGTCTGGGTGCAGCCGTGCAGGACGACGACCAGGGCCATGTCTTTTGCGCGGTTCGACGGCAGGTAGGTGTAACCTCCCAAAGCCCCCGGGTTCGCACCGAATGCGCCCAAGGCGACGAGATTGGGATTTTCCTGCGCGGGGCGGGGGCGAAGCGTGCCTCGCAGGGCAGCAAGGCGTGCGAGGGTGTCTGACATGGATCTCATCAAAGTCTCCGCCAATCAGCTGCCGAAATGGCGGTGATGCCTGACTAAACGCCTCAGCCGGCAGAAAGTTGCTGCGCTGCACAATATTTTCCGAGTAGCCGGATTTCCGGGGACGCGGACAGCTCGGCAGTGCGAGGAACTTCGGCCCGAAAATGGCGTTGATGTTGTCGATTGACAGCATGGATGCTGCAATCCAGCGAGGCTTTTCAGATGTCGAACAAACCCAACTTCTTCTCTTCCTTTGCAACCATCGTCGCCGACTTATCGGGAAAACCGTTCACCTTTGTCGCGGCGCTGACGCTCGTACTCGCCTGGGCGGTATCCGGCCCCTTTTTCGGCTATTCTGAAACCTGGCAGCTTGTGATCAATACGACCACGACCATCATCACCTTCCTGATGGTGTTTGTGCTGCAGAACAGCCAGAACCGCGACGGCAAGGCGGTGCAGGCCAAGCTCGACGAGCTTATCCTGACGAGCCAGGCCGCCAACAAGTTCGTCGGTATCGAAAAGCTGGAGGAGGAGGAACTCAGGGAAATGAGCAAGACGCTTGCCGCGCAGGCCGAATGCGTCGAGGAAAAAGCGGATGAAAAATCTGCAGCCGATGCAGCGTCCACCTGATGCGCGTTTCAGGTCGTTGTCTCTGAGATCTGGTCGTGGTGTTGCCGACGCATTTCCTCAATGGCCTCGGCATCTCTCTTCTCAGCCGAAATCCAGTGATTTCTTGCCTTGCTCGATCGGATCAGTTCGTCGAGCTTGGCATGCAGCGCCATCATGTCCCGATTTTGGGAATTCTGCACCAGCAGCAAAATGAAAAATATGATGAGCGTGCCGACCATGTTGGTCAGCAGAAACCATTGCCGCGGGAAGGAAAAATGCAGACCGGCTGCCGCCCATAAGACTGCCAATATGATCAGTGTCACAGGGACCGCGCGATGTCCTGCCCACAAGACGGCAAAGTCGGAGACCTGTCGAAAACGCCAGCGCATACGTCTCTCCACAGCGCACAACATTGAAGATGGGGCAAATCGAAGCTGTTTCCATCACCCCGGCTCAATAAAATCCGCGTTGCCAACAGTATAAAACCCGCGTTTCCGCGGGTTTTAATCTATGTCACCGAACGGCGACGAGCCACGACGACAAAGTCAATTCAGTTTGAGCGACGGCTCCCGGCCCCAGACACGCAATTTGCCGAGCGCCTTGATAAAGGCCGCGACATCTCCGGCTGCTTTAAGCGCAATCACGCCTTCATCCAGTGAATCGGCAATGCCGGCCTTTTGCATCAGCGGCAGCGCCGTTTCCACATAGCCGATGAACTTGCAGTGCACGAAGGCATCCGAGACGAAATCACGGGCCGTTGCCTCCTTCAGCAGATCACTGCTTCCCGCCGACGAGGGGAGCAGCGCGACGGCGTCGTAGAGCACCGAAGGTCCGCCGTCGATCATCTGGTGCGCCTCGATCCAATTGCCGTCCGAGAGCGTCACGCCGCCGATCTTTGGCGCGATCACTTCGAATACGGCCTTCTGTTCGGTAATTTCGGCAAGCAGCGCCCTGAAGATCGCGGCATCGGCGCCGTCGGTGACAAGAATGCCGAGCTTGCGTCCTTCGAACCGCTTGGGGCCGCGCTCGACGATGCTGAGCGCCGGCGACGGCTCGAGATCCTGGCGTGTCGGCATGGCGGCATCGGCGGGCTTCGGCATCGATTTGAAGCCGAGTGCGTGGCCGACCTTGCTCGCCAGCGTCTCATCGATGTTGATGAGATGGGAAACCATGCGCTCGCGAATGACCGGTGTTTCGACCTTGCTCAACTCGAAGATCAGCGCTGCCGCGATATGGCGTTGCTCCGGCGGGGTCTGGCTGATGAAGAACTGCCTGGCCTGGCTGTAGTGATCGGCAAAGCTTTCCGGCCGCAATCGGACCTTGGCACCCTGCTCCTCGGCCGGGAAGTGACGATAGCCCTGTACCGGCGATTCCCGCGGCCCCTGATTCCAGGAATTCGGCTGGTAATTGACCCGCCCGACAGGATTGCGCATCGCCATGTGGCCATCCTGCTGGAAATTGTGGAAGGGACATTTCGGAGCATTGATCGGCAGATGGGTGAAATTCGGGCCGCCCAGACGTTTCAGTTGCGTGTCGAGATAGGAAAAGTTCCGCCCCTGCAGCAGCGGGTCGTTGCTGAAGTCTATGCCGGGCGGAACGTTCTGTGTCATGAAGGCGACCTGCTCGGTCTCGGCGAAGAAGTTTTCGGGCATTCGGTCGAGCACCAGCCGGCCGACCGGTTTGACCGGAAGGATCTCCTCCGGAATGATCTTCGTCGGATCGAGGATGTCGAAGTCGAACGTGTCGGCGAAGTCCTGGTCGAAAAGCTGGACGCAAAGTTCCCATTCCGGGAAGTTTCCTGACTGGATCGACTGCCAAAGGTCGCGGCGGTGGAAATCCGGATCCGCGCCATTGATCTTGACCGCTTCGTTCCAGGCGACGGATTGCAGGCCGAGTTTCGGTTTCCAATGGAATTTGACGAAGGTCGATTCATCGGCGGCGTTGACGAAACGGAATGTGTGCACGCCAAAGCCCTCCATGAAACGGAAGGAACGCGGGATGGCGCGATCCGACATGACCCACATGATCATGTGCATGCTTTCGGGGGTGAGGGAGATGAAGTCCCAGAAATTGTCATGCGCCGACTGCGCCTGCGGAAATTGCCTGTCGGGTTCCGGCTTTACGGCATGAATGATGTCGGGAAACCTGATCGCGTCCTGAATGAAGAAGACCGGGATATTGTTGCCGACCAGATCCCAATTCCCCTGCTGCGTATAGAGCTTCACCGCGAAGCCGCGCACGTCGCGCGCCAGATCGAAGGAACCCTTGCTGCCGGCGACTGTCGAAAACCGGACGAAGGCCGGCGTCTTTTCGCCGGGCCGCTGGAAGAGATCGGCCCGGGTATAGGCGGCCAGCGATTCATATGTTTCGAAATAGCCATGGGCGCCGTAGCCGCGCGCATGCACGACCCGCTCGGGGATGCGCTCGTGATCGAAATGAAAGATCTTTTCGCGGAAATGGAAATCATCGATGAGGGCGGGGCCACGGGCGCCGAGACGAAGCGTGTTCTGATCATCGGAGACCGGGCCGCCTTGCGCCGTGGTTAGCACCGGCATGCCGTCTTCGGCAAACTGATGAAGCTCACCACCTGCACCCCGATGCAGTTTCTGATCATGAATCGTCGCGTTGTCCGAGGGCGAGGTCTTCGTCTTCTTGGCCATCTATTTTCTCCGGAAAGGGTGTGACCTATCCGAAGCTCAAAAATGGCCACATGTTCCGTTTGATGAGAAATAAACAGCCACTGTGGAAAGAAGCCGCCTGACGGCGGCAGATGATCCAACAACACCAAAGCCGCGGCCCGCACAAAAATAGGGTGCGGGGCCTTTCGACCCCGCACCCCGGTTTCAATCAATCCTAGATACGAGGCCTGACGAGGAGATCTTCCTCTTCGTCGCGTTGAGATCCGCCGAACGCGGCGGCGGCGGAGGCAATGAAAGCCCCGACCAGAAGCGACAGCGAGCCGAGCAGGGCGGTGGTCGAGGCCGCCTTGCGTGCCTCGTCGGCAGCCTTCTGGGTGGCGACCTTGGCATCGTCGATCCGCTTCAGCACCGTATCGACGCGGGTGCGTGCGTCGGCCTCGGAAAGGCCGGTTCGCGAAGAGACGATGGTGGCGAGATAGGCCTTGTCGTCCTCGGGAACCTGGCCCGCGGCGGCGCCGTTGAGCAGGATGCGGGACACTTCGGTTGTTGCCGCGGCATCGTTGGATGTCGCTGCGGCGCGCGCCTGATCGGGGCGCAGCAGCGCGTCGGTAAAATAGGACGTGGACAGATCCACCGGCGAGGTGGCCGACGATGCTGCCGCGGTACCGGCGGCGGTGGCGGTCGATCCCACGGCCTGTGCGGCCGCACCCACGGCCTGTGCACCGGCGCCGGCGAGCGAAGTCAGCGACGAGGCCAGAAACCCGGCAACGAAGACGGTCGCCAGAGCCCAGCTCAAGAACCCATGCGCGGTGTCACGGAAGAAAACCTCATCCGTGTGGACGGCCGCCCATTTCGTCCGCAGCCGGCCGGTAATATAGCCGCCGAGCGCCGAAGAGAGCCATTGCACGAGAACGAGCCAGATTGCCGCCGTCACACCGAGTGTCCCGAGCGAACTGCTTTGCCCCGACCAGGGCGACACCATCGTCAGCCCGAGCCCGGATCCGAGCAGCAGAAGGATGAGGGTCACGCCGATGGCCGCCGCGGCGCCCCCGAAGATAGGCCCCCAGGTCATAGCCGATTTGGAGGATTCGACCGGAGTGGCAACCTCTCCGGAACCTGTCATTGAAACCGACATGATCTGTTCCTATCGCATAAACAGAGCCAGAAGAATGATGATAGGCAGTGGAACACCGAGCAGCCAAAGTAGAATACCGCGACCCATAAGAGACCTCCTGTCAAAGCTGACGTTACGTGGTTGATGCCACTCAACTTTTAACCACGGCGTTTGTTCCCGGCCGGCGTGATCGTCGACGATCTTCAGACGCGGATGATGAAGATCGACGAAATCTGGGCGCTCGCGCTAACGCCAGCCGAGGCGCGCGCCTATATCTTTAAACTCAGGGTGGTCTGAGAGTGCGTTCTGGGGAAATACTCGGGTGGCTCCCAAGGGGAGGCACTCATGGCTGCATCACAGCGTAGACGGGAGAAGCATCGATGAACAGATTTCGGGCATTTGCAGCAGCCGGCGCCATTAGCCTTGCCGCCATGATTTCCGCTTGCGCGACGCCACCGAATTCATATGGCAACGCATCGGGATATCAGCCGGGAGATTCCATGAACCCGGCCTGCGCCGACGGCTTCCGACCCGGCGACGGTCGTTCGTGCAGCTACTAAGGTGGTTGGCTCTGCTTGCCGGAGGCATCAGGTCGGCTTTTGGCGAACGCGCAATGTCTGGCCGGTAGGATCGATCGGCTTCAGGCGTCATTTCCGTTTGATGGTAGCCCCGACAGCAGCACCGCGCGCAATGCTCATCGCGCCGTCGTCAATGATCGAGAGAGAACGGCCACGTGATCTCGTGGCAGCGACGTGACGTCAATCTGCCGCCCGACCCCATTCTTAAGTTAATGGCAGTCGCGTCCTGCCGTAGTCTCTATACCATCAAGCCGGCAACGCAAAGATGGCCGCTTCGTCGCTTGTTGCTTTGCTAAAGGCGAATGCGAGGACGCCCCAGCCCCGGAGTAATCACCGTCGATAACGCTGGCGCCCCGCGACGCTGTTCTCTTGCGACCCTGAATTTCTGGGCCGATTCCAACAATGTCACTGGCCGCTAAGGGGCAAGGCATCGATCAACTGGTGCACCTTATCGGTTGCGTAGACGATATCCTCGCGGGGCAAATGCACCGTGATTTCGATCTCCTGCCATCGACCGCCATTATTTCTAGCGTAACTCACGGCGGCCTGTAGAGATTTGAATTCAACTGCGGGCGCGGGCGTTTTGTTTCCAGCGTCTGAACAAAGAAAAGGTCGGGGCGAATCCTCGCGCCGACCTCTTTGATGCATCAGAACGGTGCCAGTACATCCGTGGTCACCAGCAAAAGCTATCCGATGGATTGAGTTTATGCGTCTTGTGAATTTTCGCAAGGATTAGGCGGATGCTGATTTGGGGCTAAAAGTGAGAATGAAACGCCTGTTTTCGGATTCATCAACGAAACAGGCGATTTCTTGAAAATGGCTCCCCGGGCCGGATTCGAACCGGCGACCTGTCGATTAACAGTCGAATGCTCTACCGCTGAGCTACCAGGGATCACTGCTTGGCGCGGTGTGAGTGGGCTAATACAAATGCTTGCCCGATTTGCCAAGCGGTTTTTTCAAAAAAATGAAATGAACTTGTATTTGGGTCGTCTGTGCCCATCTCTGGGGAATGACGAACGGGAATGAGCGCGAAGAGACGAGGGGCGGCGAAAAGCCCGGGAAGCGGGCAAGGCGCTTCGGCATCGATCATGCAAGCGGCAGGCTCATGCTCGGTTCCTTCAGCATCGGCATGCCGCGGTCCCGTATCGCGCGGATGGCGATCGGTGTCGCCCTCATTCTTTGCGGCTTCCTGGGCTTCCTGCCGATCCTGGGCTTTTGGATGCTGCCGCTTGGTTTCCTCGTGCTCTCGCACGATCTGCCTGTCGCGCGCCGGCTTCGCCGGCGGCTGGCGGTCTGGTGGCACAGGCGGGGGAAGCCGGCTGGCTGAGAGAGCATCCGAAGAGAGGTCGCGGAAAAGCGACTGGATTTTCGCCTTCTTGGTTTATGGATTGTAAGATGCGAAACGCGTCAAAATGGTCAGCTGAGGACATGAAAGCACTTTTTGTTGTCGCCCTTTCGGCGGCGACGATTCTCTCAAGCGTTCCCGCCGAGGCCCAGGCCGTCGACAGCCGGGGTTTTGACGCTCGCGGCATCTGCCGCCGTCCAGAGGGCTGTACGGTCGATCACGGCCAGGGGGGTGGTTATGACGGGCCACGCAACTATCGCAATTTCAACGGCCGGAACGAGCGTGATGGCAATAACGACCGCGACCGAAACGATCGCCGCTATCGTAATCAGAATAGAAGCGACAATTTCGACGGCCTGAGCAATCGCCTGGCCGCAAGCCCTGTTGCCGTTGAGGCGGGTGCATCGCTCAGGCGAATCTAGTTGGACCTGAGTTCGCTTTCCTCGAAAACGCCGTTGGGGCCTTGATCGAGGCTGGTCACCATCAGCAGGCTGCTGACGGCAAGGAGGAGGACGAGCTTCAGCACGTAGGAAAGGGACAGCTGATGCCGGCTGCCTCGTGAGACGCGGGAAGGTGCAACATAATATTTGTAGTAGAAGTGCGGATCGCTCGTTTCCAGCAGGTTCTGGTAGACGTGCGGCGGAATGTCCGCATGTTTCACCGGTGGAGAACCCGGGAATTTTACATGAAGATCCCGGCTTTCGGCATCATATGCCGCATGCACGTGCTTCGATTTGAGGGCAGCCCAATCCATTGCAGCTCCTATCACCCTCCCAGGGCCAATATGAGACCCGCAGGGCGATGGTCAAGCTGACAATTTGTTTCAAATGCATAGATTGGCAGGAAACGGGACATCATCGGCGGCAGGGAAATTCCACCCTGCGCTCGTGCCGGTCGGGCACGGGAAATAGCCTTTGGGGCAGCGGCGGATTGGCGTTTTTCCGAAATGCCCTCTTGCGATTTCCTTACGATCATTCTAAACGCTCGCCACGGCTCAGATAACGAGCGCGTGAGGCCTCGTGGCGGAGTGGTGACGCAGAGGACTGCAAATCCTTGTACCCCGGTTCAATTCCGGGCGAGGCCTCCAAACTTTCCCACACGACATAACACGGCTGAAATGTACCCGAGCAGCGACGCTCTGAGGTGTATCGCCGCGTGGCCGTCGCATGGCCTGATGCTCGCTGCATGAGATTGCCGCAGACGTTATGCGGGAACTATCTTTGAGCGCGCTTCGGCACCCGTGTCACTTCAAGGTCGTTTCGCCATCCAGCAGCCCGCAGCAGAATATGCCGATGAGCGCTGCGATGATGAAAAAATCGAACAGCGTCAAATATTCGAAAATCGCAGACATGGCCTGCACCTCCTACTTTCCTCCGTTGAAAATCATAACATGAAGGGGAGGGCGATTCCACGTTTGCATTGGAGAGCCTCGTTGCCTCTGTGGCGCGGAAGAAGCGCCTGCCGGATTCTTTTCGCCGGCGGCTGCCAAGCCTTGAAAGCATCGGTGGCGGGGATTAAGAGACGAGGGACAGGAACCGCTTTCAAGAGCGAGAGGACATGATGGATTTCGAAGCAGCGCGCGCAAAGATGGTCGACACCCAGGTTCGCACGACGGACGTTACCTCGCATTCCGTGCTGACGGCGCTTCTCACAGTGCCGCGTGAGGCATTCGTGCCGGAGAGGGCGAAGCTGCTGGCCTACATCGACAACGATGTCGAAATATCGGCCGCCGCACCGGGAAAGCCGGCCCGCTTCCTGATGGAGGCATCGCCGCTCGCCAAGCTGCTGCAGCTGGCCGCGATCACCAAGGATGATTTCGTCCTCGAAGTCGGCTGCGGCACTGGTTACACGTCGGCGCTGCTGTCGATCATTGCCGGCTCGGTCATCGCGCTCGAATGCGACGAGGCGCTGGCCGCCGAGGCAAAGGCCAAGCTTGCCGACTACGCCAAGATCGAGGTGGTCACAGGGCCGCTCGAAAAGGGCTACGCTGCCGGCGCTCCCTATGATCTGATCTTCGTCAACGGCGCAGTCGAGGAGGTTCCGGCAGCGCTTCTCGGCCAATTGCGCGATGGCGGCCGTCTGATCACGGTCGAAGGCTATGGCAATGCCGCCCGCGCCAAGGTGTTCGTCGCCGAGCGCGGCGCGATTTCGGAAAACGTCTTCTTCAATGCCTCCGTGAAGCCGCTGCCGGGTTTCGCCAAGGCGCGCGAATTCGTTTTCTGATCCCGTTTTCATCGATGAATTCAGCAACGGGCGCCATCGGCGCCCGTTTCTCATTGCAGCGCCTTTTGGCGCTGCAGCAGTTTGACTCTACGCATCGCCGGAAAGCCTTCACAAACATCGTTTATCCTGCCGCCGCCGCCTCGCAAACATCGGGTAACAAAACTGTGCATGGCCTCATTCATTTGATTCGCGATGATTTTTTTCACGTCTGAGGTATTCTAAGGTCGCGGTGATTCGGATGACCGCTCCACATCGTCCGGTCGTTGTTTTTGGATAACGGGGATTGAAATGGCTCAGCCAAGTGTAGCGCGTGAACCGTCAATGGAAGAAATTCTGGCCTCCATCCGCCAGATCATCGAAAGCAATGAGCCCGGCGCCGGCAAGGCGATTTCCGCATCCCTGCCGCCAGTCTACGGCGCCGACGAGGATGAGAACGGCTCCGAGATCCATCTGACGGTTGATGATACCTATGCCGGCGTGGAGTTCCCCGAACCGGCCATGCGCTCCTCCGATCCACGTTTCGTTGCCGCCAATTCGGCCGGCACCGCCCCCGAACCCGAAGTGCCGGCCCGCGCCCTGTCGCTTGCCGATGTCGCCGCCCGCGTGCGCGCCGCCTCCGAGCGCAGCGCTGTCCAGGCCGGCCAGGCACTGCGTGAAATTCCGAGCGGCTTCCGTCAGCCCGAACCGCAGCCGGCCCCGATGCCGGAAGCGCCGCGGGCAGCAGTACCGCAGCCGCAGCCGATGCAGCCTGTTTTCCCCCCGGCTGCTGTAGCACCCGTTCCGCAGTCCATGATCGAGCAGCCGGCCGAGCCGGTATTTGTAGAAGCACCGCGGGCCGCGGTCGCCGAGCCGGCGCCCGCAGTCGCTGAGCCCTTGGCCGCCGTCGAGACGGCGCCACCGGCTTTGGAACCGGCTCAGCCTCCGGCAGCAGCTTTCCTGCCGAGCCTTATGGACGAGGTTCAGCCGACGCTGCTTTCGGAGGGCGCCGGTCTGCAGATCAGCCGCTCCTTCGAGGAGCTTGCCGCCGCCATCGACGGTGCGGAGCGCCGCTCGCTGGATGAGATCGCAGAGGATATGCTGCGCCCGATGCTGCGTGAATGGCTTGATGATAATCTGCCGACGCTGGTCGAGCGGCTGGTGCGCGAGGAGATCGAGCGCGTGGCGCGCGGCCCGCGCCGCTGATCGGATTGCTTTTTCCTGAAAAGCCGCTCCGGTCTCCGGGGCGGCTTTTTTATTGACTTGCCCGTGCCCATCCTATTTACAAACGCCACCCTCGAACCTCGAAATTGGTCAGAAAATGCTCGACAAGACCTATGATTCTGCTGCCGTCGAACCCAAAATCGCCGCGAAATGGGATGAGGAGGATGCTTTCCGCGCCGGCGCGAACGCCAAGCCCGGGGCCGAGACCTTCACCATCGTCATTCCGCCGCCGAATGTCACCGGTTCGCTGCATATGGGCCATGCGCTGAACAACACGCTGCAGGACATCATGGTGCGCTTCGAGCGCATGCGCGGCAAGGACGTGCTCTGGCAGCCGGGCATGGACCATGCCGGCATCGCCACGCAGATGGTCGTCGAGCGCAAGCTGATGGAACAGCAGCTGCCCGGCCGCCGAGACATGGGCCGCGACGCCTTCATCGACAAGGTCTGGGAATGGAAGGCTGAATCGGGCGGCCTGATCTTCAACCAGCTGAAGCGCCTGGGTGCGTCCTGCGACTGGTCGCGTGAACGCTTCACCATGGACGAGGGCCTGTCGAAGGCGGTTCTCGAAGTTTTCGTCACACTCTACAAGGAAGGCCTGATCTACAAGGACAAGCGCCTGGTCAATTGGGACCCGAAGCTCCTGACGGCCATTTCCGACCTTGAAGTCGAACAGCATGAGATCAAGGGCAATCTCTGGCATCTTCGTTATCCGCTGGAGCGGGGCGTCACCTACCAGTACCCGATTGCTTTCGACGAGGAAGGCAAACCGACCGAATGGGAAACGCGCGACTACTTGGTCGTTGCCACCACACGTCCGGAAACGATGCTGGGCGACACCGGGGTTGCCGTCAATGCGAAGGATGAACGCTACAAGAGCATTATCGGCAAACATGTCATTCTGCCGATCGTTGGCCGTCGGATTCCGATCGTCGCCGACGATTATGCCGACCCGACGGCCGGTACAGGTGCCGTCAAGATCACGCCTGCGCATGACTTCAACGACTTCGACGTCGGCAAGCGGGCTGGCCTGCGCGCGATCAACATCATGAATATCGATGGCACGATTGCCATCAAGGACAATGAGGATTTCCTCGAAGGTCTCGATAATCCGGCGGCGCTGCACGGCGCCTGGGATCGCCTGGAAGGGCAGGACCGCTTCTTTGCGCGCAAGGTCATCGTCGAGATTTTCGAAGAGGCCGGTCTCGTCGACAAGATCGAGCCGCACAAGCACATGGTTCCGCATGGCGACCGCGGCGGCGTGCCGATCGAGCCGCGGCTGACTGAGCAATGGTATGTCGATGCCAAGACGCTCGCCGAGCCGGCGATCGCCTCGGTCCGCGAAGGCCGCACCAAGATGGTGCCGAAGAGCTGGGACAAGACCTATTACGAATGGATGGAAAATATCCAGCCCTGGTGCGTCTCCCGTCAGCTCTGGTGGGGGCATCAGATTCCCGCCTGGTACGGCCCGGACGGCCAGGTCTTCGTCGAAAAGACCGAGGAAGAGGCGCTGCAGGCGGCGATCCAGCATTACCTCTCGCACGAAGGGCCGATGAAGGCCTATGTCGAGGACCTGCTCGAAAACTTCAAGCCGGGCGAGATCCTGACGCGGGACGAGGACGTGCTCGACACATGGTTTTCCTCGGCGCTCTGGCCCTTCTCGACGCTCGGCTGGCCGGACGAGACTCCTGAGCTTGCACGTTATTACCCGACCAACGTGCTCGTCACCGGCTTCGACATCATCTTCTTCTGGGTCGCCCGCATGATGATGATGGGCCTGCACTTCATGAAGGATGAGGACGGCAATCCCGTCGAGCCCTTCAATACCGTCTATGTCCACGCGCTGGTGCGCGACAAGAACGGGCAGAAGATGTCGAAGTCGAAGGGCAACGTCATCGATCCGCTGGAACTGATCGACGAATACGGCGCCGACGCGCTGCGTTTCACCCTGGCGATCATGGCGGCACAGGGCCGCGACGTGAAGCTCGATCCGGCCCGCATTGCCGGCTACCGCAATTTCGGCACCAAGCTCTGGAACGCCACGCGTTTCGCCGAGATGAACGGCGCCAAGAGCGATCCGCATTTCGTGCCGGAGGCGGCCGAACTCACCATCAACCGCTGGATTCTGACGGAGCTTGCCCGTACGGAACGTGACGTAACGGAAGCACTCGAAGCCTTCCGCTTCAACGATGCCGCCGGCGCGCTCTACCGCTTCGTCTGGAACGAGGTCTGCGACTGGTATCTCGAGCTTTTGAAGCCGGTCTTCAACGGCGAGGACGAGGGCGCCAAGGCCGAGGCCCAGGCCTGCAGCGCCTATATCCTCGAAGAGATCTACAAGCTGCTGCATCCCTTCATGCCGTTCATGACCGAAGAGCTCTGGGCTCATACGGCGGGCGAGGGCAAGGAGCGCGACACGCTGGTCTGCCATGCCGAATGGCCGTCGCCCTCCTATGCCGATAACGGGGCTGCCGACGAGATCAACTGGCTGATCGACCTCGTCTCCGGCATCCGCTCGGTGCGCGCCGAAATGAATGTGCCGCCGTCGGCGACGGCTCCGCTTGTCGTCGTCAAGGCCAACAACCTGACGCGCGAAAGGCTGTTCCGCCACGACGCCGCCATCAAGCGGCTTGCGCGTGTCGAGGCGATATCGCTGGCCGACGACGCGCCGAAGGGGGCTGCCCAGATCGTCGTCGACGAGGCCACGATCTGCCTGCCGCTCGGCAATCTGATCGATCTGTCGGCCGAAAAGGCGCGGCTTGAGAAGGCGATCGGCAAGATGGAAGGCGAGATTTCGCGCATCGACGGCAAGCTCTCCAACGAGAAGTTCGTCGCCAATGCCAATCCCGACGTGGTCGAGGCCGAGCGCGAGCGCCTCGAGGAACTGAAGGGGCAGATCGCCAGCCTGAAGACCGCCCTCTCCAGGGTGAGCGAAGCCGGATAAGCTTCATCACTCGTTTTGGTAGGTTATTTCAAGGACGCGCTCCCGCGATGGGCGCGTCTTTCATCGTTTTGGGCGCGCTTGATTCGGTCCTCAAAGCGGCTGTTTCAGGCGCTGAGCCTGTGGATTGTGGCTTCGCGGGCATCCTGCGGGCGAAAACTGTCACTGTTGTCGGATTGATACAGCTTCCGCAATGTGTGGAATGAAAACCCAAAACCCCATCCGAAAACCGATAACTCTGGAATAAAATTTTATTAACCAGATTTTTTGACGTGTCCGTCAATTTCTTTACGTAAGTTGGTCAGTGTAATGCCTGGGAGTGCCGCCGTGGGGCGCGTTGCCATGTCGAGCGAACACTTACTAGAGTGACGTCACATCAATTGCTGGAGTGGGGGAGACACAATGGCATCGCGTAGGTTTTCCAAGGGCGTAACGTCGCTCGTTCTTCTTTCGTCGCTTGCGTCGCCGTCCTTCGCCGGCGGACTGGAGCGCGGCGGCTACAATATCGATCAGCTGTTCGATACGTCGCCTTTCTCGTTTCAGTCGGGCGTGACCTATGTCACGCCGCAGCGCAAGCTGAAGGATGTCCGTGATACGGATACGTCGACATCTCCCGGCGGTGGCAATCTGAACAGCCGGCCAAACACCGCCGACGACAGCTCGAACTACACCATTCCTTACATTGGCTTTAAAGCAGGTTTCGGCGACGCCATCGACTGCCTCGTCGACTATTCCGAGCCCTTCGGCGGCCATACCGATCCTGGTTTGAACTGGGCTGGCGCCAACAATAATATCGAAACGGAAATCAAAACCCGCAACTATGGCGGCACCTGCTCCTATCGTTTTGATGTCGGCCCTGGGCAGCTTCGCTTCATTGGCGGCGCTTTCTATCAGGAGGTCGAAGGTTTCAAGGAACGCCTGGTCTCGACGGTTCCAATTCTGGTCGGTACCGGCACCGGCGTCGGCCGCCTAGATCTCGACGATAGTGGCTGGGGCTGGCGCGCCGGTCTCGCCTACGAGATTCCGGAATATGCGATGCGGGCAAGCCTCGTCTATAACAGCCGCGTCAAGTACGATAACCTGACCGGTACGGTCGATCTGACGCAGGTGACCGCGCCATTTGCACCGCTCAACGGCGCTCCTTACGGAAGGGTAACGGACGTATTCGGCTCCGCCGAAGCGCCGGATTCGCTGGAGCTGAAGCTGCAGAGCGGTATCGCTCCGGATTGGCTCGCCTTCGGATCGGTCAAGTGGACGAACTGGAGCGTCCTGCAGTCCGTGCCTTTCTGCCCGACGTCGACGAAGGGCGTGGTCGCCTGCCGATCCGGCGGCGCGACGGAGCTGACCTCGCTCGACCTTCTTTATCGTGACGGCTGGACGATCTCCGGCGGTGTTGGCCACAAGTTCAACGAGCAATGGGCCGGCGCAGTCAGCCTGACATGGGACCGCGGCACCAGCCAGGGCTATGGCGCCCAGACCGACAGCTGGACGGTGGGTCTCGGTGCAGCTTACACCCCGACCGAACATATCGAATGGCGCGTCGCCGGTGCCGTGGGCGTGTTGACGAGCGGTTCGTCCGGCGTTGTGACCCAGGACGGAGTCACGTTTGGAGATGATGTCTCCTATTCCTTTGGCAACGATCTGGTCGCTGCACTGTCGACGAGCCTAAAGATTAAGTTTTAATTCCCCGATTTGAAGAATTGATGAGCCCGGCACTGCCGGGCTCTTCTTTATCCGCGCCCGCTAATTATACTATTTTCTGATCCCGTTTTGTGACGATTCCGCAACACTTTTTTACGACGATTGGCGTAAGGTGGCAGCGGGGTGAATTTGTCCATTTCCCGCCACAAAGAGAGCGCAGCGATATTTGCGTACGAGGAGACGGGCAGGCTTGCGGTGCGTGTAAATTGTAGCATGGGTCGATTTTTTTCCGGTAACACCAGATCGCGCGATACGATTGGCGGCAATCGTTTGATTGCGGTCGTTTCGCTTGCCGCGCAAGGCTGTTCCAGCCGCCGATCCGGCCTCGCGGCGGCGCCGTCTGGCCGTTCTTTGTTGTCGTTTTCGGCCCGCTCGAATGAGCAGCCCGGCCTTGCTGGAGATGTCGATACCGGTTTCGTCACATTTGCTGTTTACGAATATGGTGAAGGCGGGAAGGCGGATGCAGCACCTGCCGAAAGAGTGCCACGGAGATTGCAGTCGGGCCATGCCGGGAGCCGGGTGGTTCTGAATGATGCACTGAGAACTCGGCCTTCGATAGAGGGCCAGTGGGCTGGATGCGACGCGGGCAAAGGAGCCATGGAGCTCGCCGCGGGATCGCTCGCCTCGACGAAATACATCCGCGGAATGCACGGCGCGAGCGCCGCTGCTTCCTGCCTGTGATGAGCGAAAGAAATCGGTTGAAATGGTAACGTCCGAGTTCAAACTGTTCAAGATCATGCTGATGGGCATGTCGATGGCCGTAGCCCTGGCGCTGTCCGGCCCGGTCCGCGCATTCGACATCAAGGCGGGCGTCAGCAAGGAATCCGGCCCATTCGATCTCTTCAAGTTCGGCTTCAAAGCCTATAAGAACGGCCAGAAGGAAGAGGCGGTCGAAGCCTATAAATATGCTGCCGAAAAGGGCCATACCGGCTCGCGCTGGGCGCTTGCCAACATGTATGCCGATGGCGACGGCGTCACGCAGGATGATTTCGAAGCCTTCAAGATTTACAGCGAGATCGCCCAGCAGGGTGTCGAGCCCGGCTCGGAAGACACCGGCTTCTTCGTCAACGCGCTGCTCTCGCTCGCCAATTATTACAAGCACGGCATTTCGGGCAGTCCTGTCCGGATCGACCTCAGCCAGGCGCGCCAGCTTTACTTTCAGGTGGCCTCCACCTTTGGCGTCCCCGAGGCGCAGTTCCAGCTGGCGCAGATGATGCTGGCCGGCGAGGGCGGCAATGCCAGCCCGCAGCAGGCGAAGAAATGGCTGAACCAGGCTCGCAAGAGCGGTCATCCCGGCGCCATGGCGGTCTTCGGCAATATTCTTTTCGACGAAGGCCAGACGGCCCGCGGCTTGGCGCTGATGACGGCAGCACTCGACCGCTGCAAGCCCAAGGATTGCAACTGGATGGAAGCGCTGCAGGAACAGGCCTTCTCAGTTGCCAACGAGGCCGACCGCCGCACGGCGGTATCCCTCTCGCACAGCATCGCCAGCGGCTCGGACGACTGAGGCAGGATAAACATAGAGCATTTCCGTGATTCTTCAAATTGCGGAAACGCTCTATCTCTTTGTTTTCATGCAATTCTAGGCCGCGAAATCGAAATAGGCGATCACAGGCACGTGGTCGGATGGTTTTTCCCAGGCCCGCACGTGTTTTTCGATCGCAGCCGACGTCATCCGGTCGGCGGCCTCGGGCGACAGCAGCAGATGATCGATGCGAATGCCGTTGTTCTTCGGCCAGGCACCGGCCTGATAATCCCAGAAGGAATAGAACTGCGTCGCATCCGTCGTCGCGCGCACTGCATCCGTCAGCCCGAGATTTTCGAGCCGGCGGAACGCCTCCCGCGTCTGCGGCAGAAACAGCGCATCGCTTTCCCAGACCTTGGGATCGAAGCAGTCGTGCGGTTCCGGGATGACATTGTAATCGCCGGCAAGCACCAGCATCTCCTCATAGGCCAGCCGCTCGGCGGCAAAGGTCCGCAGGCGCTCCATCCAGGCGAGCTTGTAGGGATATTTCTCGGTGTCGACAGGATTGCCGTTCGGCAGGTAGATGCAGCAGACGCGCAGGATGCGTGTGTCGGGCAGCGTGAACACAGCTTCGAGGAAACGCGACTGTTCGTCCAGCAGATCGCCGGGCAGGCCGCGGTTGACTTCGGAAGGCGAACTCTTCGAGAGGATCGCCACGCCATTGAAGCCTTTCTGGCCGTGCGTCTCGACATGATAGCCGAGTGCCTCGATCTCCAGCCTGGGAAACCCTTCGTCGACCGTCTTGATCTCCTGCAGGCAGACGATATCCGGATCGGAATCCTTGAGCCATTGCGTGAGATTGTCGATGCGCGCCTTGACGCCGTTGATGTTCCAGGTCGCGATCTTCATGGCTCTGTCCTGTTCGCTTCGTGCGCTTCTTTTATCGTGGTCTTTCCTAGCAGGACAAGACGATAAACCCGCCGGAGTCACTTCTTCGGCCAGTTCATTAGGACAGTGCGATGCGTCTGGATATTCAGATCGAGAAGCTGGTGCCGCAGCCGCAGCTTGCCACTGCGTTGGGGTTCTTGATCTGGAAGGATTGACCAAGCAGATTGTCGACGAAGTCGATCTCCGAACCCGCCATGTAGACGAGCGACAGGCTGTCGATCAGCACCTTGGCGTTGTTCTTTTCGACGACGACGTCATCGTCGCCGGCGCTGTCGGCAAGATCGAACTTGTAGGAAAAGCCGGAACAGCCGCCGCCTTCGACGGAGACGCGCAACGCGCTCTTGCCGGCCTCGGCGCCGACGATCGCAGCGATACGCTTTGCGGCGGCATCTGAAAGGGTTACACTCATATCCGTCATGTTTCCTCCTGCCGGGGTCAAGATCCGGAGAGAATGGGTTTTGGCACTTGAATGTTCAAATACCTGATATCAAACGAACTTATCATGATCTTCGGAAAAAGGCCATGATGCGCGGAGGTGGTTGAGTAAGCGCCTCTTTGCCGTTTCTTCGGGCTATAGGTATGAAGAGCGCAAAGCGGCGTCAATGGGCAGATGCGGCAACATGCAGGATGACGGTGAAGAATGACGATCGATACGCGTGCTTTAGGTTTCGGCAGCAGTGAAAGGGCAGTCTATGCGGCAGACCCCTGGACGAGCCGCGGGCGGCTCTATCCGGAGGACGGCAGCCCGACGCGCTCCGATTTCCAGCGCGACCGCGACCGCATCGTCCATACCACCGCCTTCCGCCGGCTGAAGCACAAGACCCAGGTCTTCATCGCCCAGGACGGCGATCATTACCGCACCCGGCTGACGCATACGATCGAGGTGGCGCAGATCGCCCGCGCGCTCGCCCGCGCCCTGAAGCTCGACGAGGATCTGGCCGAGGGCGTGGCGCTGGTGCATGATTTCGGCCACACGCCGTTCGGGCACACCGGCGAGGACGCGCTGCACGAGGTGCTGTTGCCCTATGGCGGTTTCGACCACAATGCCCAATCGCTGCGCATTGTCACCAAGCTGGAGCGGCGCTATGCCGAATTCGACGGCATCAACCTGACATGGGAAAGCCTCGAAGGCCTGGTCAAGCACAATGGCCCGCTGCTGACGCCGGATGGCGTGGGCACGCGCGGCCCGGTTCCGCAGCCGATCCTCGATTATTGCGAGTTGCACGATCTTGAGCTGGCAACCTATGCCAGCCTCGAGGCCCAGGTCGCGGCGATTGCCGACGACATCGCCTATAACACCCACGATATCGACGACGGCCTGCGCTCCGGCTACCTGACGTTCGATATGCTGGAGGAAATCCCGTTTTTGGCCGGGCTGATGGCCGAGGTGAGGGTGCGATATCCGCATCTGGAGCCGAGCCGCTTCACCCATGAGATCATGCGGCGGCAGATCACCCGCATGGTCGAAGACGTGATCGCCGTTGCGCAGGAGCGCCTTTCCCTGCTGCGGCCCGAGAGTGCTGCCGACATCCGCGCCGCCGACCGGGTTATCGCCACCTTCTCCGATCGCATGGCCGAAACCGACAGGCAGATCAAGGCGATGCTGTTCAAGCGCATCTACCGCAATCCCGATATCATGCGCATCCGCGCCGGTGCGGCAAAGATCGTCACCGATCTCTTTGCCGCCTACATGGCCAATCCCAAGGAGATGCAGAGCCATTACTGGGTCGATCATATCGCCGGTCTCGCCGATGCGCCGAAGGCCCGCCATGTCGGCGACTATCTCGCCGGCATGACCGACACCTATGCAATCAGCGCCCACAGGCGATTGTTTGACCACACTCCGGATTTGCGATAGGCAGCGGTCGCCCCGCCAAGGGCCGATTTGCCTTTGGCACAGCCTATGCATGGAAGAGTGCGATGAACCTTTTTACCGACTTCGAAGCCAGGATCAAAACCGCCCTTGAACAGATCGATCTGGTCAGGGAAAAGCGATCCGAGCTCGATTTCGGCCGTATCGCCGTCGAGCCGCCGCGTGACGCGAGCCACGGCGACGTTGCGACCAATGCCGCGATGGTGCTGGCAAAACCGCTCGGAACCAACCCGCGCGCGCTGGCCGACATCATCATCGCCAAGCTCAGGGAGGACGCCGACGTCGCCGATGTTTCGGTCGCGGGTCCCGGTTTCATCAACATCCGTCTCTCTGTCGGTTACTGGCAGCGGCTGCTCGCCGCGATGATCGGCGCCGGCACCGATTACGGCCGCTCAACGCTGGGTGAGGGGCGGAAGGTCAACGTCGAATATGTCTCGGCCAATCCGACCGGGCCGATGCATGTCGGCCATTGCCGCGGCGCCGTCGTCGGCGACGCGCTCGCCAACCTGCTCGCCTTTGCCGGCTACGGCGTCGAGAAGGAATATTACATCAACGATGCCGGTTCGCAGATCGACGTGCTCGCCCGTTCCGTCTTCCTGCGCTATCGCGAGGCGCTCGGCGAAAAGATCGGCGAAATTCCCTCGGGCCTCTATCCGGGCGACTATCTCGTGCCTGTGGGACAGTCGCTTGCCGCCGATTACGGCGTGCGGCTGCACAACATGCCGGAAGACCAATGGATGCCGATCGTCAAGGACCGCACCATCGATGCGATGATGGTGATGATCCGCGAAGACCTGGCGGCGCTGAACGTCCATCACGATATCTTCTTCTCCGAGCGCACCCTGCATGCCAATGGCGCGGCTGCGATCCGCACGGCGATCAATGACCTGACCTTCAAGGGCTATGTCTACAAGGGCACGCTGCCGCCGCCGAAGGGCCAGCTGCCCGAGGATTGGGAGGATCGCGAACAGACGCTGTTCCGCTCGACCGAAGTGGGCGATGATATGGACCGGCCGCTGATCAAGTCCGACGGTTCCTATACCTATTTCGCCGCCGACGTCGCCTACTTCAAGAACAAGTTCGATCGCGGTTTCGACGAGATGATCTATGTGCTCGGCGCCGACCATGGCGGCTACGTCAAGCGCCTGGAAGCGGTGGCACGCGGCGTTTCGGACGGTAAGGCGAAGCTGACGGTGCTGCTCTGCCAGCTCGTCAAGCTTTATCGCAACGGCGAGCCGGTGAAGATGTCGAAACGCTCGGGCGATTTTGTCACGCTTCGGGATGTCGTCGAGGAAGTCGGCCGTGATTCGGTCCGTTTCATGATGCTTTACCGCAAGAATTCCGAGCCGCTCGACTTCGATTTCGCCAAAGTGACGGAACAGTCGAAAGATAATCCGGTTTTTTACGTGCAATATGCGCATGCCCGCTGCATGTCGGTCTTCCGGCAGGCGAGAGAGGCTTTCGGCGACCTCGATGTTTCCCCTGCCGAACTGGCGCAAACCATTGCAGGCATTGGAGATCCGGCCGAATTGCAGCTCGTCGCCAAGCTCGCCGAATTCCCGCGGATCGTCGAAGCGGCAGCTCAGTCGCAGGAGCCGCATCGGGTCGCTTTTTACCTCTACGACCTCGCAAGTTCTTTCCACGCGCACTGGAACAAAGGTAAAGATCAGCCGGAATTACGATTTGTTAATGATAAAAACCGAGAATCAACTATTGCCAGACTTGGGCTGGTGTACGCCGTCGCGTCGGTTTTGAAGTCGGGACTTGCCATTACAGGCACTGCCGCACCGGACGAAATGCGATAACGTCACCATTTCCCCACAATGCGCTGGCATTTCAGAGTTGGCGTTTGCGAGTGGGATAGGCATGGCTGATAAACAACTTGCGTATGATACGCGCGGAAAAGACGAACTGTTTGCCGACGACGATCCGTTGGCCGAACTTGCCCGTATCGTCGGCTTCGAGCCGCGTGTTGCAGCAAATACGATGACCGAAGCGCGGCGCGAGCCCGCCCTCGATCTCGAAGACGAGCTTGGGCGCGAGTTCGACCGCTACGATTCGCCCCGTCCGCTCGCAGAGCTCGACCGGCCCGCCGAGCCGATCTCCGATGACGACACGCCCGAAGATTACATCGAGCCCGTTCTCGATGTGTCTCCCGCCGTTGAGCGGCCTGAGGTTCCTGAGCCGGCTTTCGTTGCCTCTGTTGAGGCTGAGGAAGAAGCTCTGCCTGCCACAGTCACCTGGGACGCGCCCGCCGACGACCAGGCGGTTTGGCCGCAGCAGCTCTCCGTCGAGCCCGCTCACGGGACGCCGGTACAATCGGCCCTCGGCGGTGCGCGCGACCTGATCGAAGAGCTCGAGCTGTCGATCGGCGCTGCTCCGGTTTCAGCAGTGCCGCAGCCTGCCAAGGCGCCGCAGTGGTCGGCCGCCAGCATCCGGCTGCCGCTTGCCAATTTCCACGCCGCTAAACGAGAAGAAACGGTGGTTGCGCCGGAACCTGTGGTCGAAGCGGCCGCAGAGCCGCTGGCTGAAGCGCCGTCCGTCGATCTTGCCGCTGCAGAGCCGCAGCCCACAATCGAGCCGTCCACCCCGGTCGTCGAGCCGGCGGCGCCCGTCGTCGCTGCCGAGCCGTCCGAGGAGTTCGAATCCGCCTCTCCGTCGCTTGGCTTCCCGGCCGAGCTCGATCGCCATGACGAGGTGATCGCGTCCGAAGAGGTTGCCGAGACCGAGGACTTCGTCGAAATCGAAGACGAGCTTGAAGATTTCGGGTCCGACGCCGGTTTCGATCTCCTTGCCGCCGCCGTTGAAGGCGAGATCCAGGCCGATGCGGCGCTGACCGAGGTCGTGCCCGAAGTTCCGCACACTGCCGGCACTTTCGATCTTGACGATCTGCTCGCCGACGTCTCGCGCTATCCGGTGCCGCAGCGCCCCAATTCGTCGCCCGTTTCGCCGCAGGCCGAACCGATCGAAACAGCGCCCATTGCTGCCGCCCCCGTTGCCGCCGCGCCTATGGCCGCCGCATTTGTCGAGCCGCGGGTGATCGCGCCCGCACCGGTCGCCGCGGCCCCCGCTCGGCCCGCCCCGGTCGAGCCAGCGCAGGTCTACGCCGCCGAGGCCGCAAGGCCGGCCACGCTGCAGCCTGCCGAGGTCATAGCGCCCCAGCCTGCCGCAATGGCGTATTCGCGGGCGCCACAGCCTGTGCCTGAGGCCGACGACCCCTTCGCCGGCCATGATTTCGAGCTGGATCTTGCCGGCATCGAGCTGGAGCTCTCCGATCTCGATTTCTCCGAACCGGCCGAGCCTGCGCCGCAGCCGCCGGTCCGTGCCCCTCAGCAGGCCGCTGCCGTCTCTTCTCGGTCCGCCCCGGAGGTTGCGCCCGCGGAGTTTGCGCCTGAGCCGCAAACTCCGGCTTTCCAGCAGGCGGCTTCCACTGCTGCACCGCCTGCTCCGGTCATCGTTCAGTCCCAGGCTCCAACCGCGGCCCCGGCTCCGGCCTTCAACTGGGCGCCTGTCGCCGAATCGACCGAGGATCTGCCGTTTGATCCGGCGATGATCTCCGATCCGGAGGATCGTCCTGAGGCGGTCGAGGACATGCACGTGCCGGCGTTGCCGCCGGTCGAGCAGCCCGCGCCGGTCGCGAAAACCCAGGATTTCGATTTCGATCTCGACGCCGAGATCGCCAGCTTCTTCGAGCCGGCCAAGCCGCGCGAAACGCCGGCTCCGGTTCGCGATACGGCTGCCGCCGCAGCAAAGCCGGTCAAGCCAACCATCGCCGATGGCCTCGATGATTTCGAACGGGCGCTTGAGGAGGATTTCCGCCGCAGCGTGCGCGAGCCGGTCGAGCGCCGCGAGACCTCCGAGGTCCGTATCGAATCGGCAAGCCAGGCGGCCGATTTCAGCCGTGCCCGGTCGATGCGCCGGCTGCTGGCCGGAGCTGTCGTGCTCGTGGTCTTTGCCGGTGTCGGTTACGGCGTCTATTCCTCCGTCTGGAACGGCGAGGGGCTCGGCATTGTCGCATCCGGCGAGCCGCGCGTGATCACCGCCGACAAGGAGCCGGTCAAGGTCGTCCCGGAAAATCCCGGCGGCAAGACCGTGCCGAACCAGGACAAGGCCGTCTACGACCGTGTTGCCGGTTCCGCCGAGGAGCCGAAGCAGAAGGCGCTGGTTTCTTCCGACGAGGCGCCGGTCGATGTCGTCCAGCGCACGCTGACACCGGAAGCGCTGCCTGAGGACGACGAGAACGCCAGTGCCGGTGATCAGGTCACGCCGACTGCGGTCGGTGAGACGGAAGATCCGCGTCTGCTGCCGAACCAGGACAATGCGGACAACGCTGCCGCAGGCGGTGCCGACAAGACGCCGTCGGTTTCGCCGCGCAAGGTCCGCACGATGATCGTCAAGCCTGACGGCACCCTGGTCGCCCGTGAGGATTCAGCGCCCGCCGACCAGCCTGCTGCCCCGGCAACAGCGTCTGCACAGGCCGCTCAGCCGATGCCGGCGTTGACGGCCCCGTCGGCGCAATCGGCTTCACCAGTGCCGCCGGTCGCCGGAACGGCCGCAAGCTTCCCTTCAAATGCCGAGGTTGCCTCCGCCGATGCCCGCTCCGCGGCGCCTGTGGAAACCGCGCCGGCAAAGCCGCCGATTGCTACCGACGCCGATGCGCAGGCCGCAAATCCGGCCCCGGTCGATGCGCCGGTGCGCCCGGTCAAGACCTCGGCGATCGGCGATACCGCGCCTGTTCCGACCGCCCGTCCGGTCGACCAGCCGGTCAACGTCGTCGGCACGGTGACCGAGAAGGGCAATGTCCGCCCGGCCGCCCAGCAGCCGAAGACGGAAGTTGCGGCCGCAGCACCTGCCGCTGCCAAGCCGCAGCAGCAGGCCGCCTCCGCCGGCGGCTACGGCATCCAGATCGCCTCGCTGCCCTCGGAAGACGAGGCGAACAAATCCTATGCCAGCCTGTCGAAGAAATTCGCCGGCGTGCTTGGTGGTCGCGCTCATGAGATCCGCAGGGCCGATGTCGCCGGCAAGGGCACTTTCTACCGCGTCCGCATCCCGGCCGGTTCCAAGGACGAGGCCGCGGCGCTTTGCGAACAGTATCGCGCGGCGGGCGGAAGCTGCCTGATCTCCAGGTAACTTCGCATCTTTGATTTAAAGAGCGGCGGGCCGGTTCGGTCCGCCGCTCTTTTTTGTGCATCGCGCCCGACCTTGCTCGCATTTGGCCGGCCGCAGTCTATGATTCTGAGATGACCGAATCAAAAGCGATGATCCTGGGCTGCAGCGGCCTTGCCCTCACATCCGAAGAGAAGGCCTTCTACCGGGGCGAACGGCCCTGGGGCTTCATCCTCTTCGGGCGCAACATCTCCGAAGCAGGGCAGATCGCCGATCTCGTCGCCGAACTGCGCGACAGCGTCGGCTGGCATGCGCCGGTGCTGATCGACCAGGAGGGGGGCCGCGTTCAGCGCATCCGTCCGCCGGTTCTCGCGCGTTATCCTTCCGGCCAGGCGCTCGGCGATCTCTATCGCCGCGACCCGGCGCTCGGCCTGCGCGCCGCCTGGGCGATGTCGCGGCTGCATGCCTTCGATCTTTCGCGCCTCGGCATCGATGTCGATTGCCTGCCGGTGCTCGATGTGCCGGTCGAGGGCAGCAGCAACGTCATCGGCGACCGCGCCTATGGCGGCGATCCCGAGACCGTCATCGCCATGGGCCGGGCTGCTGCCGAAGGGCTGAAGGCGGGCGGCCTGCTGCCTGTCATCAAGCATATGCCCGGCCACGGCCGCGGCTTTGCCGATTCCCATCTGGAACTGCCTGTCGTCACCGTCTCGCGCGAGGAATTGGAGGCTCATGATTTCCCGCCGTTTATCGCGATGAAGGACGAGTTGATGGCGATGACCTGCCACGTCGTCTTCACCGCCATCGACCGGGACAATCCGGCGACGACCTCGCGCACCGTGACCGAGGGCATTATCCGCAAGCATATCGGCTTTAACGGTCTGCTGCTTTCCGACGACAGTTCGATGAATGCTCTTTCCGGCACGATCGGCGAACGTGCGGCGAATATTATTGCAGGCGGATGCGATATCGTGCTGCATTGCAATGGCCATATGGACGAGATGCTGGATGTCGTGGCAAATGTTCCGCCGCTCCGCGGCGCGTCGCTTGCCCGCGCGAAAGCGGTGGAAGCAGGTTTTGCCGCTCCGGATGCCGCCGATGAGGCGGAGTTGCGGGCGGAATTCGAGGCGATATTTGCGATGGTGTGATCGCAGAGGAGCAGGGTGGTGAGTACGGTCAAAGGCACGGAGCGTCCGCAGGCGGCAACGCCGATGGACAAGCTGTGGCAGGATAACGGCGCCGAGCGCGCCAGCCACGAGCCGGCGCTGGTGATCGACGTCGCCGGTTTCGAAGGCCCGCTCGACCTGTTGCTCTATCTCGCCCGCAACCAGAAGGTAGACCTGTCGCGCATTTCCGTGCTGGCGCTCGCCGAGCAATATCTGCAGTTCGTCGAGAGCGCCCGGCGTATCCGCATCGAGCTTGCCGCCGATTATCTCGTCATGGCGGCCTGGCTTGCCTATCTCAAGTCTCGGCTGCTGATACCCCAGCAGATCAAGGATGACGGTCCTTCGGGCGAGGAGATGGCGGCAACGCTCGCCTTCCGGCTGAAACGCCTCGAAGCCATGCGCCAGGCGGCGGAGGGCCTCGTCAACCGCAACCGCCTCGGCCGCGACATCTTCGTGCGCGGCGCGCCCGAGCATATTCCCGACCGGCAGCAATCCGCCTATGCGGCAAGCCTGTACGACCTTTTGACCGCCTATGCGGCGCTGCGCCAGCGCAACGCCGTTACCCAGGTGACCATCGAGAGACGCAGCGTCTGGTCGCTGACCGATGCGCGTGAATTGCTGACCCAGATGATCGGCGAGGTCGGCGACTGGACCGCGATGGAGCATTATCTGCTGCGTTATCTCGCGACGCCCGAGGAACGCGTCACGGCGATCGCCAGCGCCTTTGCCGCCTCGCTGGAGCTGGTGCGCGAGGGCAAGCTGGAAATCCGCCAGGACGGCGCCTTCCAGCCGATATACATGCGTCGCGGACCCAAACACGCCACGCTGCAGGTGGTGGAGCAGGAGCAGCCGGTTTGATCGATCCGCAGAGCGAAGAGGATTTCGAGGACGATTTCGAAGGCAGGAGCCGCGACCTGCAGGCGGAGATCGAGGCGGAACGCATCGCCGAAGCGCTGGTCTTCGCCTCCTCGCAGCCGGTCTCCGAGAGCTTCCTGGCTGAGCGTCTAGCTGAGAATACTGACGTGCGCGCTATCATGCAGCGCCTGAAAGCGCACTATGCGCCGCGGGGCGTCAACCTCGTGCAGATCGAGGGCGCCTGGGCTTTCCGCACCGCCGCCGATCTCTCCTTCGTCATCCGTCGCGACGACAACGAGGTGAAGAAACTTTCGCGCGCCGCATTGGAAGTGCTGGCGATCATCGCCTATCACCAGCCGGTGACGCGTGCCGAGATCGAGGATATCCGCGGCGTCCAGACCTCGCGCGGCACGCTCGACGTGCTGATGGAGGCGGGCTGGGTGCGGTTTCGCGGCCGCCGGCGTACGCCTGGCCGGCCGGTGACATTGGGTACGACACGCGATTTTCTCGACCATTTCGGCCTCGAGGAATTGCGCGATCTGCCCGGTCTCGAAGAATTGAAGGGCGCGGGCCTGCTCTCGGGCCGCATTCCAGCGAATTTCAATATTCCCTCGCCATTGATGAACGACGAGCTGAGCGAGGACGAAGACCCCATTACCCAGATGGATCTCGAAGAACTTGGGTTGCTCGCCCCGCGTTCTACCTCCGAAGATTGAAGGACTTCGTCTTGCTTTCGCCACGCATGACGAAAACAATGGTGCTCATGATTTTTCGGGGGGCTGTGGCTTGTCACACGGGGCGATACCGTGACATTAAGCGCAGTTCGAAGGACTTGATGTTGGAAACGATGTCGGAAATCCTTACATCATGGGAACATCGAATAAAGGGAGTAAGCGCAAATGATGGGTTCTTTTAGCATGTGGCACTGGTTGATCGTTCTGGTCATCGTGCTGTTGTTGTTCGGTCGCGGCAAGATCCCGGAACTGATGGGCGATGTCGCCAAGGGCATCAAAAGCTTCAAGAAGGGCATGACGGACGAAGACGCGCCGGATACGGCCAAGACCGTCGATCACAAGGCCGACGAAACGAAGTAACCAAGTGCGGGAAAAAGCGCAGCCCCCGCGCTTCCCGTCCAGGAGCCTTGCATGTTCGATATTGGCTGGACCGAGCTTTTGGTCATCGCGGTCGTCCTGATCGTGGTTGTCGGTCCCAAGGATTTACCGCCGATGCTGCGCGCTTTCGGCAAGATGACGCAGCGCGCCCGCAAGGTGGCGGGTGAATTCCGGGCGCAGTTCGACGAAGCGTTGCGCGAGGCCGAGCTTGATGATGTCCGCCAGACGCTGAGTGACGCCCAGAAGCTCAATCCGGTCAACAGTCTGCGCGAGGCGATGAACCCGCTTCGCCAGATGGGCAACGAGATCAAGGCCGACCTGCAGAAGGCTGCTGCGCCCGAGAACAAGACCGAAGTGCCGCCAGCTGCGGTTTCAGTGCCGACGCCGTCAATGAGCCTGCCGGAAACGCCGCCGCTGGTACCCGAGCCCGCGCCGACGCCGGAACCCGTTGCTGCAGCCGTCGCTACGGCCGATGCGGTTGCCGCCAAGCCGAAAGCTGTGCGCAAGCCGCGCGCCAAGGCCGCAGATAAGGCCGCCTTTGCCATCGCCGCGCCCGTGGAAAGCGCGGCTGCGGAAAAGCCGAAGCGCACGACGGCTGCCAGAAAGCCCGCAGCACCGAAAGCGTCCGTGCAGAAGAACAAGAAGGACGAGGCATGAGCGGTGATATCGAAGACAAGCCGCAGCCGCTGATCGAGCACCTGATGGAGCTGCGCACGCGGCTGATCTGGTCGATCGGCGCGTTTTTCGTCGCCTTCATCGCATGCTTCTTTTTTGCCAAGCATCTCTTCAACTATCTGGTCGTTCCCTACAAGACGGCCGTGGAGTGGGCGCATCTCGACGTCGAGAAGGCGCAGCTGATTTATACCGCGCCGCAGGAATTCTTCTTCACGCAGGTCAAGGTGGCGATGTTCGGCGGCCTGGTGGTCGCTTTCCCAATCATTGCCGCGCAGGTCTACAAGTTCGTCGCGCCCGGTCTCTACAAAAACGAGCGCCAGGCCTTCCTGCCGTTCCTGATTGCTTCGCCGGTCCTGTTCCTGATGGGCGCGGCCCTCGTCTACTTCTTCTTCACGCCAATGGTCATGTGGTTCTTCCTGTCGATGCAGCAGGCGCCGGGTCATGACGAAGTGGCGATCTCGCTGATGCCGAAGGTCTCGGAATATTTGAGCCTGATCATGACGCTGGTCTTCTCCTTCGGTCTCGTCTTCCAGCTGCCCGTCATCACCACGCTGCTTGCCCGTGTCGGCCTGCTGACATCACAATGGCTCGCCGAAAAGCGCAAGTTCGCCATCGTGCTTGCTTTCGTCGTCGCCGCGGTGCTGACGCCGCCGGATCCGATGTCCCAGATCGGCCTTGCGATACCGACGATCCTTCTCTACGAGATTTCCATCCATGCGGCGCGACTCGTGGAGCGCCAGCGTGCCCGGCAGGCGGTCGAAAAGGACACCGAATCCGCGGACGTTGCCAAGACGGACAGCGTCTGAGCGGCAATCCGGAAATCCTTTCAAGAACGCCGTCTTATCCGGTCGAAGCCCGGTCAGGCTTTGGCCGGCTCACTTCTGTTGCAACGACCTGGAACGACGATGCTCGATATCAAATGGATCCGTGAGAATCCCGAAGCGCTCGATGCCGCCCTTGCCAAGCGCGGTGCGGAGCCCCTGGCACAAAATCTCGTTGCCCTCGATGAAAAACGCCGCTCCGCCGTGCAGAAGGCGCAGGACCTGCTGTCCCGCCGCAATCTCGCCTCCAAGGAGATCGGCGCGGCGCTATCCCAGAAGAACGGCGAACTCGCGGAGAAGCTGAAGGCCGAGGTCGCCGAGCTGAAAGCGCTGTTGCCGACGATCGAGGAAGAGGATCGGCAGCTGACGGCCGAGCTCAACGACGCACTCTCGCGCATCCCGAACATACCTTTCGACGATGTCCCGGTGGGCAAGGACGAGCATGACAATGTCGTCACCCGCACCGTCGGCGAAAAGCCGCGCTGGAACCACACGCCGAAGGAGCACTTCGAAATCGGCGAGGCGCTCGGTTATATGGATTTCGAGCGCGCCGCCAAGCTCTCCGGTTCGCGCTTCACGGTGCTGACCGGGCCGCTCGCCAGGCTCGAGCGCGCACTCGGCCAGTTCATGATCGATCTCCACACCCGCGAGCACGGTTATACCGAAGTCAGCTCGCCGCTGATGGTTCGGGCTGAAGCGGTGTTCGGCACCGGCAGCCTGCCGAAGTTCGAAGAGGATCTCTTCAAGACGACGGATGGCCGCTATCTCATTCCAACCGCTGAGGTGACGCTCACCAATCTGGTGCGCGAGGACATCCTCGACCAGGAAAAGCTGCCGCTGCGCTTCACCGCGCTGACGCCGTCTTTCCGCTCGGAAGCGGGCTCGGCCGGCCGCGACACCCGCGGCATGCTGCGCCAGCACCAGTTCTGGAAATGCGAACTCGTCTCGATCACCGATGCCGAGAGTGCCATCGCCGAGCATGAAAGGATGACCGCCTGCGCCGAAGAAGTGCTGAAGCGGCTCGGCCTGCATTTCCGCACGATGACGCTGTGCACCGGCGACATGGGCTTCGGCTCGCGCAAGACCTACGATCTCGAAGTCTGGCTGCCGGGACAGAACGCCTTCCGTGAAATCTCCTCCTGCTCGGTCTGCGGCGATTTCCAGGCCCGCCGGATGAATGCGCGCTACCGCGGCAAGGACGATAAAAACAATAAGTTCGTCCACACGCTGAACGGCTCCGGCACCGCCGTCGGCCGCTGCATGATCGCCGTGCTTGAAAATTATGTGAACGAGGACGGTTCCGTCACGATTCCGGACGTTTTGCTGCCTTATATGGGCGGATTGACCAAGATCGAACGGGCGGCCTGAGGCGATGCGCATCCTGCTGACGAATGACGACGGCATTCACGCCGAAGGCTTGGCCGCGCTGGAGCGGATCGCCCGCACGCTGTCCGACGACGTCTGGATCGTGGCGCCCGAGACCGACCAGAGCGGCCTTGCCCATTCGCTGAGCCTGTCCGAGCCTTTGCGGCTGCGCAAGATTTCCGACAAGCATTTCGCCCTGCGCGGCACGCCAACCGATTGCGTCATCATGGGCATTCGGCAGGTGATGGACATCAAGCCCGATCTCGTCCTTTCCGGCGTCAATTCCGGCTCGAACGTCGCTGATGACGTGACCTATTCCGGCACGATCGCCGGCGCCATCGAGGGCACGATGCAGGGGGTGCGCTCCTTCGCGCTGAGTCAGGCCTATCTCTATGAGGACGGTGCGCGCATCGTGCCCTGGGAGGTCTGCGAGACGCATGCGCCGGCTCTTCTGGAAAAGCTGATGGTTCTGGACCTGCCGGAGGGCACGTTCCTCAATCTCAACTTCCCGAACTGCCGTCCCGGCGATGTCGACGGCGCCGAGGTGACCATGCAGGGCAAGCTCGCCTTCAACCTGCAGGTCGATGCCCGCTCCGATGGCCGGGGCTTTCCCTACTATTGGCTGAAATTCGGCGAACGCGCCGGCGCCTTCATCGAAGGCACCGATATTCACGCCTTGAAGCATAACAAGATTTCGGTAACGCCTTTGAAACTGGATCTGACCGATTATTCCGTAACGGACCGCGTGGCGCGGGCCCTGGGATACGGAGCACAGGTTTGACGGCAAGACTGGCCGAGAAGGAGGGCTTTGCGGCGCTCGTCCTCAGATTGCGTGCCGAAGGCATCTCCGATCTCGATCTGCTGACGGCGGTCGAGCAGACGCAGCGCTCGCTCTTCGTGCCGCCGCAATATTCCGATGACGCCTATTCGAGCCGGACGATCCCGATCGAATGCGGCTCCTTTCTCGAAGGCGTCGATTTTGTCGTCCGCATCCTGCATCACCTGAAGCTCAAACCCGGGCAGCGCGTCCTGGAAATCGGCACCGGCAGCGGCTTTACCGCCGCCGTCATGGGCCGCATGGCCGAGCGGGTTCTGTCCATCGACCGCTACAAGACGCTGACATCGGCCGCGCAGCGGCGCATGGAATCGCTTGGTCTGCGCAACGTCATTATCCGCCATGCCGACGGCAGCGCCGGCATGCAGGGAGAGGGCACTTTCGATCGCATCCTGGTGACGGCTGCCTTCAATGCGATGCCGCGCTTTTATACCGACCAGTTGGTTTCCGGCGGCTCGATGATCGCGCCGCTGATGATCTCCGAGAACGAATGCCGCATGGTGCGGCTGACGAAAACCGGCAGCCGTTTCGAGCGCGAGGAACTGTTCGAAGCCCCTTATCTGCCGATCGTTCCGCGCCTTGCCTCGCTGCTGTAGGCGCTGCGATTTTTCACCCGTAAGCTATGGTTATCAACTTCTCAAAAATATCGCACTGATTCCAGCATCTTAACTGCGTGGTAATACTAACGCGTTTTAATAGACTCACAAATGGTTGCGTTCTCAGTGGGTCGAGTCAATGCGTTTCAGTCTTTCGCCGAAGTTCGGGAAGTCAGCCAGTAATCTTCTGGTTGTGGGCCTGCTGGCAAGTGCCGCAACGGGCTGTAGTTCCGATGTGACACGGTTTGGCGGCTTGTTTTCCTCCTCAGGGCAGGATCAGATCACCACGAGCTCGATTCCGCGCAGGGGCGGTGTTCAGGGTGATCCGGTGCCGCGCGCCGATCTCGGCGGCTCCGCCGTTGCCAGCCAGTCTGGCTATGGTGGCGGCAATGGCGCGCTGAATCAGCCTTATCCGTCGAGCCCGAGTTACGATCCGGTCCGCACGTCGAACGCCCGTATGGCCTCCGCGCCGGTTGCGGTCCAGCGTTCGGAGCTTTCGGCTCCGACGGCGGCGGCACCATCCCGGCAGCGGGAAAAGGAAGTCGCTCTCGCCCAGCCTTTCCCTTCGGCACCCCAGGCGGAAAAAAATCGGCTGGTGGCCCCGACTGCGCCGAAGCTGGCGCCCGATCCTTTGACGACGAGCACGACGCCGAAGGTTTCCGGCTGGTCCGGGACCAATGCCCCTTCCGTGACGCTGCGTCCGGGTGAAAGCATCGCCACGCTGTCTAGGCGCTTCGGTGTTCCGGAAAAGGAAATCCTGCGGGTCAACAACCTGAAGACGGCTTCCGCCGCCACGCCCGGCCAGGCAATCCTGATCCCGACCTTCAATGGCGGCAATGCCGCCAAGGCGGCGTCGCAGGCGGCCGACCTCTCCAAGCCCGGCAAGATGCCGGAGCCGGTGAAAGCGCCTGAGCAGAACGTCGCCGTCGTTCCCGGCGCCAATTCCGCCCGCGACAAGACCGTGGCGAGCGCCGAGCCCGCCGGCAAGCTTCCGGCCGGCGCCGGCAAGGATCCGAAAGCGCCTGCAGGCACCTATGTCG
Organism: Rhizobium sp. N324; assembly: GCF_001664485.1. Taxonomy (NCBI): domain Bacteria; kingdom Pseudomonadati; phylum Pseudomonadota; class Alphaproteobacteria; order Hyphomicrobiales; family Rhizobiaceae; genus Rhizobium; species Rhizobium sp. N324. Next base: position 1,980,603 of record NZ_CP013630.1, read on the forward strand.
TCAAGCAAGGCGATTCGCTGGCAAAGATCGCCAAGGCGACCGGCACCAAGATCGACGATCTCAAGGCCGCCAACAATCTGTCCGCCAGCTCGGTCCGGATCGGTCAGGCGCTGAAGATCCCGAACGGCACCGCCGACAATATCAAGACCGCCTCGATCTCGACCGAGAAGGCCGATCCGAAGCCGGCGCAGACGGCGCCCGTCCAGCAGACGGCCTCCGTTGAACCCGCACCCTACAAGGCGCCGGTCGCCACCCAGACGGTCGACGATGTCGAGAAGAAGTCCGACGTCAGCTCCGCCGCACCGGAATCGACCGGCATCGGCAAATATCGCTGGCCAGTCCGCGGTCAGGTCATCGCTTCCTACGGCGCCAACGTCAACGGCAATCGCAATGACGGCATCGACATCTCGGTGCCGCAGGGAACGCCGATCAAGGCCGCCGAAAACGGCGTCGTCATCTATGCCGGCAACGGCCTGAAGGAACTCGGCAACACGGTTCTCGTCCGTCACGACGACGGCACCGTCACCGTCTACGGCAATGCCGATACGCTGAGCGTCGCCCGCGGTCAGAAGATCCAGCGCGGCCAGACCGTCGCCGTCTCCGGCATGAGCGGCGACGTCAAGCAGCCGCAGGTCCATTTCGAGGTGCGCAAGGACGCATCTCCGGTCAACCCGATGACTTTCCTGGAATAGGTACAGCGTCCCAGGAAGCGCAAAAGCCCGGCCACCCGCCGGGCTTTTGTATTTTAGCCGCGGTCGATGTGAACGCGCATGCGCCCGGCCAGATCCTGGATATATTGCCAGGCGACGCGGCCGGAGCGCGCGCCGCGCGTCGTGGCCCATTCCAGCGCCTCGGCGTGCATCTTGGCGCGGTCAAACCCGAGCTTGAAATGATCGGCATAGCCGTCGATCATGCCGAGATAATCTTCCTGGCTGCATTTGTGGAAGCCGAGCCAGAGACCGAAACGATCGGAAAGCGAAACCTTCTCCTCGACGGCCTCCGACGGATTGATCGCCGTCGACTGCTCGTTTTCCATCATGTGGCGCGGCAGCAGATGGCGCCGGTTCGAGGTGGCGTAGAAAAGCACATTGTCCGGCCGCCCTTCGACGCCGCCGTCGAGCGCCGCCTTTAGCGACTTATAGGCGGTGTCGTCGTGATCGAAGGAAAGATCGTCGCAGAAGACGATAACGCGGTAGGGCGTGTCCTTCAGCAGGTCGAGCAGGGTAGGGAGGCTGGCGATATCCTCGCGATGCACTTCGACGAGCTTCAGCGCGACGCCGCTTTCACGCCTGACATCCTCGTGCACGGCTTTGACGAGCGAGGATTTTCCCATGCCGCGCGCGCCCCAGAGCAGCACATTGTTGGCGGCATAACCCTCGGCGAACCGCACCGTATTCTCGTGCAGGATATCGCGCACATGATCGACGCCGCGGATGAGCTTCAATGCCACCCGGTTCGGCTTGGCCACAGGCTGCAGATGCTGACGCGACGGCGCCCAGACAAAACAGTCGGCGGCATCCCAATCGTTGACGGCAGGCGCCGGCCCGGCAAGGCGCTCGACGGCATTTGCAAGCCGTTTCAGTTCGGCAAGCAGGGCGGTGTTGATTTCCTCGGTCATCGCGGCTCCTGATTTCTTGCTGCGGCAATCCGCTTTATCTTTCGATGCGGGGTAGCATGGCGTTTTGACGGCGGAAAGGTTATGAGGCAGCGGAATCGGTACTGTTTCCGGCTGTTTCTGTTGCATTCATCGAAGCGGCAACTATAGTCCGGCAACCTGAAAAAACAGGCGGAGTTCCGCCGCCAAGCCTGAGGAGTTTAGCATGTTCATCACCCCGGCATTCGCCCAGAGTGCGACCGATACGGCAACCGGTTTCGGCGGCTCCGGTTTCGAAATGATCATCCTGTTCGTGCCGCTGATGGTCGTCTGGTACTTCCTGCTGATCCGTCCCCAGCGCGCACAGGCCAAGAAGCGCGAGGAAACCCTGAAGGCGATCCGCCGCGGCGATCAGGTCGTCACCGGTGGCGGTCTCGTCGGCAAGGTCACCAAGGTCATCGACGACAAGGAAGTCGAAGTCGAAATCGCCGATGGCGTTCGTGTGCGCATCGTCCGCAGCGGTATTTCGGATGTGCGCGTCAAGGGTGAACCCGTCAAGGCCGACGCAGCGTAACAAGCGATAACTCAGCCGCCGGATCGGAAGATCGTCGAGAGAATGTTGCATTTTTCCCGCTGGAAAACACTTCTGATCTGGCTGGCCGCGTTTGCGGCCATCGTCATCGCTGCGCCCAATCTGCTGAGCGAGGCGCAGCGTTCCGCTCTGCCGGACTGGCTTCGGCACGACCGCGTAACGCTCGGTCTCGATCTGCAGGGTGGCTCGCACATCGTCCTGAAGGTCGAACGTTCCGATATCGTCAAGGACCGCCTGGAAGAGGCGGTCGCCAATGTGCGCAACGCGCTGCGCGGCGCCGGCATCCGCTATACCGGGTTGACCGGCAACGACCAGACAGTCACCGTCCGCATCACCGATCCGGCTGAGACCCAGAAGGCGGTCGATCTCCTGAAGCCTTTGACGGCGGCCGGCGGCCGCTCCGAACCCGGTGTCGCGCTGCAGCAGGGCGAAGAGGGGCAGCTGTCGCTGCAGATTTCCGACGCCGGCATCACCGCCGATGTCGCCGCCGCCCGGACCCGGTCGCTCGATATCGTCAGCCGCCGCATCGCCGGATTCGGTTATCAGGATTTTCTCGTTCGCCCCGACGGCGTTGACCGGATCGTCGTCCAGGTGCTGGGATCGGTCGATGCTGAGCGGCTGAAGAGCCTGCTGAACCAGCCGGCCAAGCTTTCCTTTCACCTGATCGACCCAAGCATGTCGGGGCAGGAGGCGTTGAACGGCCGCTGGCCGGCGACATCGCAAGTGCTCTATTCGCTTGACGATCCGCCGGTGCCCTATCTCGTCGACCGCACGGCTTTCGTCGCCGGCAGCAACATGGTCGATATCGAGCCTGTCGTCGATCCGCAGACTCAGGATAGCTCGATTGCCTACCGTCTCGATGCCGAAGGCACGCGGCGGCTGGCTGAGGTGACGGGGCAGAATATCGGCAAGCACCTCGCCATCGTCTTCGACGACCAGGTGATGTCGTCACCGGTTATCGATGCGGCGATCACCGGCGGCGAGGGCACGATTTCGGCGAACTTCTCCGAAGACGGCGTTCGCGACCTTGCGATCATGCTTCGCGCCGGCGCCTTGCCGGCGACGCTGACGAGTGTCGAGGAACGTAGCGTCAGCCCGAGATTCGGCGCCGACTCCATCTTCTCCGGCCTCATTGCCGGTCTCGTCGCCGTCGTGCTGGTCGCCGCACTGATGATCGCACTTTACCGCATTCTCGGTGTCATCGCCGTCGTCTCGCTCGTCTTCAACCTGATCTTCATCGTCGCGGTGCTCAGCGTTGCCGGCGCGACGCTCACCTTGCCGGGGATTGCCGGCATCGTCCTCATCGTCGGCATGGCGGTCGACTCGAACGTTCTGATCTACGAGCGCATCCGTGAGGAGGAGAAAACCGCCCATTCCTTTGCGGAAGCCGTCGACCGCGGTTTCTCGCGCGCCTTCGCAACGATCGTCGATGCAAATGTGACGATCTTCATCGCCGCCATCATCCTCTTTTTCCTCGGCAGCGAATCCATCCGCGGTTTCGCGGTGACACTGGCGGTCGGTATCCTGACAACCGTCTTCACGGCGTTCACGCTGACGCGCTCGATCGTTGCCGTCTGGCTGGAAGGGCGCCATCCCCGGCATCTGCCGAAGAGCGTTCTGACCCATCTGTTCGAACACGCCAACATCCGTTTCATGGGAATCCGCCGTTACGTCTTTACCGCGTCGGCGATCATCTCGCTGATCGCCATGGCCGCCTTTGCCACCGCCGGCCTGCGTCTCGGCATCGATTTCACCGGCGGCTCGCTCATCGAGGTGACGGCGAAGCAGGGCAATGCCGACCTCGCCGATATTCAATCCCGCCTCAACGATCTCAACCTCGGCGAGGTCGGCGTCGAGCGCGCCGGCGGACCGTCGAATGCCCGCATCCGCATCGCCTCCCAGGGCGGCGGCGAGAATGCCGAGCAGTCGGCGGCGACGCTGGTGCGCGGCGAACTTGAAGGGGATTATGATTTTCGCCGCGTCGAGGTCGTCGGTCCCGCCATCTCCGGCGAATTGACGATGATGGCGACGCTCGGCGTGCTGGCTGCTCTGGCGGCGATCCTGATCTACATCTGGATCCGCTTCGAATGGCAGTTTGCGGTCGGCGCCATCGTCGCGACGCTGCACGATGTCGTTATCCTGCTTGGTCTCTTCGTCCTCACTGGCATGGAATTCAACCTGACGAGCGTCGCCGCCGTGCTGACGGTTGTCGGTTATTCCCTGAACGACACGGTGGTAGTCTATGACCGGATGCGCGAGAATCTGAAGCGGTACCGTAAGATGCCGCTGCCGATCCTGATCGATGCCTCGATCAACCAGACGCTGTCGCGCACCATCTTGACCGCGGCGACAACGTTGCTCGCCTTGCTCGCGCTCTATATTTTCGGGGGCGAGGTCATCCGCTCCTTCACCTTTACGATGCTCTTCGGCGTCGCCCTCGGCACCTTCTCTTCGATCTATATCGCCGCTCCTGTGCTGATCGTCTTCCGGCTGCGGCCGGAGAGCCCCGACGGGGAAGAGAGCAACAAAACGGATGCTGGTGTAAAATCCGGCACGGTGGTTTGAAAACATGGCAAAAGGCATAGAAATCCGCGCCGCCCATTTCCCCGGGCGCGCGCCCATCGATACTTACGGCAATGGCGGCTTCCGCTTTGCCGACATGTCGCATCGCGGCTCGATCCTTTGCCTTCCCTCCGGCATTCACGGCTGGGAGATGGACATGTCGAAACCGCTATCGGCCGAAAATTTCCGCCGCGTGCTTGAAGAGGCTGATGATATCGAGGTTCTGCTTGTCGGCACCGGTCCCGAGCTTCGCCGGCTGCCGGAGGAATTGAAGCAGGCGCTGAAATCGCGCGGCATCGCCTCCGATCCGATGAGCACGGGTGCGGCGGTACGCACCTTCAATATCATGCTTGCCGAGCAGCGCGCCGTCGCCGCGGCACTGATCGCGGTCTGACGATGGGTGAAGCGAAGACGGCGACGAACCAGGAGATCTGCCTGGCGATGCTGCGTGACAGCGATCGCGACCGCTACCTTGCCTGCCTGCTGTCGCCGGAGGAAAAGCGCGGCGCGCTTGCAGCCCTGTACGCCTTCAATGCCGAGCTTGCCCGCATCCGTGATCTCGTGCACGAGCCGTTGCCCGGCGAGGTGCGGCTGCAATACTGGCGCGACCTGCTGGAAGGCAGCGCCCATGGGTCGACGGCGGCCAACCCGGTCGCGGCAGCGCTTTTAACGGCGATCGAAACCCATCGTCTGCCGCGCAAGACGCTGATCGACATAATCGAGGCCCGCACCTTCGACCTCTATGACGATCCGATGGAAACGCGTCTTTCGCTCGAAGGTTATGCCGGCGAGACGGCATCGGCGCTGATCCAGCTTGCAAGCCTCGTGCTGTCGCCTGAAGAGGCTGCACGATCGGCGAATGCGGCCGGCCATGCCGGTGTGGCCCAGGCGGTCGCCGGCCTGTTGCTGCTGATGCCGCTGCATCGCCGCCGCGGCCAGGTCTATATTCCGCTGCAGATCCTTACCGCCACCGGTCTTGACCGCGATGCCTTCCTCGCCGGTGAAGACAGGCCGCGCATCTCAGCCGCCATCGAGGCCTTCGCCGGCCTCGGCCGCGAACATCTGGCAAAGGCGAGGGCGGCAGGCCCGATCGCGCCGGCGGTCTTTCCAGCCTTCCTGCCGGCGACGCTTGCCGAACCGGTGCTCGTCAAGGCGCAGAAGCATGGCGCCGTCCTGTTCGACCGGCCGCTGCAGCCGCCGCAATGGCGCCGCCAGCTGAGTATGGCGCTCTCCTCAGTCCGCAGAAAAATCTGACGACCGGTCAAACTCGCGCAAGTCTCACGCGTTACAAGGCCTGAACCACTACTGCTTTGATCGGAGACTCGGCGTGGGCATTATCGTCTGGTGCGTTCTTTTCGCCATCGTCATCTTCTTTGCCTTTGTGGCAACGCGTATGGCCGCGCAGAACAAGGAAGATGGCCTGCATGACACGGGCCTCGCCATCATCGAGTTCGGCCGTGCCTTTCCGAACGAGGCGATCCGCCAGTTGCAGGCGACTGAGAACGGCCAAGCCATCTTCGTGCGCCTGCATGACAACAAGGCCGGCTTCATGCGCAACATGTCGCGCCACTTCGCCTGCCATCTGATCGAGCCGGGCCGCGTGCGCGTCGTCAGCTCGCCAACGGGCAGGGGCCTGGTGATCGATTTCCTCGATGCGCCCCATCACAACGGCGATTTCGAATTCGCCTCCGCCAAAGAGTCTTCGGAAGTCGCGCTCTGGCTGCTCGGCAACTACATCGCCGAGCCGGATAGGGACCTGCCGTCCGGCAATATTGCGGCGGCGAACAAGCAGTAGATCAGAAGCGATCCATCAGGCGCTTTCGGCAAATGGCGAAGTCTGGCCGAGCCAGGCGGCGCAGTCTGCAAGGGCGCGCCGCGCGATCAACTGCCGTTTCATGATCGTCTTGTCCTTGCCGCGGAAACGCTTGACGCCTTTGGGCTTGACGATCGAACCGGGCTGGAGCTCCGGAAACAGCCCGAAATTGATGTTCATCGGCTGAAACGAGCGTTTGCCCGGCTCCTCGTCGGTGACGATATGTCCGCCGGTGATATGGCCGAGCAGCGCGCCGAGCGCCGTCGTTGCCGGCGGCAGCGAGATCGCTTCGCCCTTGCGTTCGGCGGCGGCGAAACGGCCGGCCATCAGCCCGACGCTGGCGCTTTCCACATAACCCTCGCAGCCGGTGATCTGGCCGGCAAAACGCAGGCCTGGCCGCGATTTCAAGGTTAGCGACGGGTCGAGCAAAGTGGGGGAGTTGATATAGGTGTTGCGGTGCAGGCCGCCGAGGCGGGCGAATTCCGCATTTTCCAGCCCTGGGATCATCCGGAAGATTTCCGCCTGCGCGCCATATTTCAGCTTCGTCTGGAAGCCGACCATGTTGTAGAGCGTGCCGAGCGCATTGTCCTGGCGCAGCTGAACGACGGCATAGGCCTTGACCGTCGGGTTATGCGCGTTGGTCAGCCCCATCGGCTTCATCGGTCCGTGACGCAGCGTCTCGCGGCCGCGTTCGGCCATGACCTCGATCGGCAGGCAGCCGTCGAAATAAGGCGTGCCTTCCCATTCCTTGAAACCGACTGCGTCACCCGATATCAGCGCGTCGACGAAGGCATTGTACTGCGCCTCGTCCATCGGGCAATTGATGTAATCCTTGCCGGTGCCGCCGGGGCCGACCTTGTCGTAGCGCGACTGGTACCAGCAGATATCCATGTCGATGCTCTCGCGGTAGACGATCGGCGCGATGGCATCGAAGAAGGCGAGCGAATCCTTGCCGGTTTCCGCTTGGATAGCGCTTGCAAGCGACGGCGCCGTCAGCGGCCCGGTGGCGACGATGGCAAGATCCCAGTCAGCAGGCGGCAGGCCGGTGATTTCCTCGCGTACGACGGTGATGAGCGGGTGGTCATCGATTGCCTTGGTCACCGCTTCGGAAAAGCCGTCGCGATCGACGGCGAGCGCGCCACCGGCCGGCACCTGGTGCCGATCGGCAGTGGCCATGATCAGCGAGCCCGCCATGCGCATCTCGGCATGAATGACGCCGACGGCATTGCTGGTCGCATCGTCGGAGCGGAAGGAGTTGGAGCAGACCAGTTCGGCAAGTCCGTCTGTTTTATGCGCATCCGTGCCGCGTAGCCCGCGCATTTCATGCAGGATAACGGGGACGCCGGAACTGGCGATCTGCCAGGCGGCTTCCGAGCCGGCGAGCCCGCCGCCAACGACGTGGATGGGGGAATAGGAAGAGATCGTGTTCATCCCGGGCTGATACCATGTCGGCAGGTGCGATCCAACACCCCGGAATCAAAAACGGCGCCCTGCGGCGCCGTCTTTTGAGCATCACGCTCGCTACTAGCGGGCCGTTAACGGCCGGCTAATTAGCGAAACGAGCGGGATGCGATATTGCGGATGTCGTAACGGCTGACGCCGATGTCGGACAGGGTCTGGTTCGAAAGGCCGCCGAGTTCGTTGAGCGTACGGCGGTAGCTGAGCCAGCTTTTTGCAATGCGGATCGGGTTCATTGTCTTTTTCCTCAAACAAATGTCCGCTGGATGGCGGGATCGCCTATCTCTCTGCGGTTGATGTTTATATAGGCGAGAACCGTCTTATTGTGCAGTGCAAATAATTGGCGTCTGCCATGCAATTGTGCAATGTGATGCCCGCCAATTAAGCGGTGAATATTTTTTAAGCGGGCTAACGAGCCGGAAAAACATGCAACCGCCGCGGCAGCTGTATGCAGGCAAAAGAAAACGCCCGCTGTGGGTACAGCGGGCGTTTCAACCGAGGACGATCCTGCTTGGGAGGAGCAGCGGATCGCCTGGAATTAGCGGGCAGAAGCCTCACGGGCAACGCGATGGATGTCCGAACGGTCGATGCCGAGATCGTGCAATTCGCGGTTGGTCATGCGGCCAAGTTCCGTGACTGTCTGACGATACTTGCGCCAGTTATTGAAAGAGCGAGAGAAGTTCATGTTAAGCCCCTTTCCGAGGGTTTCATCTGCCAGCAGCCACCGATCGGCGCTGACCTCTATTTGATGACCGGAATATATGTTGCGGCGCAAAAGACTAAAACAGCCAAGTTTTCAGATCACCTATGCGACGGATGCAACGCTTCCAGGGTATTTGACGCAGGCTCGCCGCTTTTCGGTCAACGAATAGGCAGAATGATTTTAAGGGGAGCAGTCTGGCTAGGTGCGCGAAACAGGTGCCACTGCTCAAAAAGGCTTCTCCCTCCGGCGGTTCTGCCCGTGCAGCCGCTCCACCGAGGCATTTCGCTCGCATTGAAAGCCGCCCACTTGTCCGCAGCGTCGGCGGGAGCGGTTTGACAGCAGTGCGGCACGACGGCGCCAAGCGGCGGAAAACCTGGGTCGCCAATGCTTTAATTGCATTTTTGCTCAACAAAAACGCCCACCGGGGGAGGATCCGGCGGGCGCATTATGGTGACTGGCAACTGGGAGGAGGAGTGTTGCCAGCCTATCATAGCGCGCTGGGAGGAGGAGTGCGCGGCTACGAATATCATCACGGACAAAGAGATCCGAGGGCGTCCGGCAAGAGCCGGGCAGGGGCGCCATTCCCGTGCTTCGATGTCTATAAATAGTATGACTAATGACTATTTTGCAGTGCAATAATTTCATGAGTGGTTTGCAGTCTGTGCATACCTCTCCGTCCATATGCTTATATTAGCGCTTCCGGCGTTAGCGGACGGTTAAGGCGCGATACAAGTTAGACCAATGAGGAAATTGTATTTTGTCGCAAGGGCGTTTGCGAAGCCACATGCTGCGTCTATAACGGCATAGGCCGCAGCGCCGAAGTCGGCATTGCGGAAATGAGGGGTGGAGCATGTATCGCGGCAGATTGGAGCGGGATCTCTCGCTCTGGGTGGGCAAGGGCCTGCTGGGGCAGGAAACGGCAGGCGCGCTTCTCGCCGAATATGACAGCCGCCCGGCAAGCTTCAGCCTCGGCAGGGTGCTGATGGCGCTGGCGGCGCTGCTGCTGGCAGCCGCCATCCTGCTGGTCGTCGCCTCCAACTGGGAGGCCATTCCGCGCCTCGTCCGCGTCGGCGTCATCCTGGCCCTGATCTGGGTGGTGCACATCGCCGCCGCCCGGATGCTCGCCCGCGGCGCGAGAGCGGCGGCAAGCGGCCTGCTGATCATCGGTGCGATGAGCTTCGGCGGCGCCATTTCGCTGGTGGGGCAGATGTATCATCTCTCCGGCGACGAGCAGACGGTGATGTATCTCTGGTTCGCCATCGCGACGATCTCGGCAATTCTGTTCCGTTCGGGCGCGGTGGCCGTCGTTGCCGGCTTCCTCTCCTGGGCGTCCTTTGCCGTTTATCTCGAGAATTACGACAGCCATTGGATCGGGCTCGATCCCTGGATGGCGCCCGTCATGGCGGCGATCGTCATCGCGCTGGTGCGGTATACCGGCGCCGAGCGGGCCCGCCATCTCGCCTATCTGCTGCTGATCGGCTGGCTTGCCTGGCTCTATGCGCTTTATGAGGAGATTGCCGTGGCGCTCGCCTTCGCAATCGGCGGCATGGCGGCCTTTGTCCTGACGGCGTTGCCAACCCGGCCTGTTGTCTCCCTGGTCAGGAGCGCCGGTGCAGCCCCGGCCTTCTACAGCTTCCTCGTCGCCGCGATCGGCTTCCTGCTGCTGCATATCGAGATCGAGGACGGCTGGCGGTTGGTGGTGCTCGGGGTGGCGACGCTTGGCGCTTCGGTGCTGGCGATCGCTCTGCATGGCAGGGACAACGGCGCGGTGCGTTATCTCGCTTATACGACCTTTGCCGCCGAGATGCTTTATCTCGCCTCCGTGACTGTCGGATCGATCCTCGGCACGTCGAGCCTCTTTCTCTTCTCCGGTCTCTTCGTCGCGCTGGTTGCGTGGATCGTCATTCGTCTCGAACGGCGCTTTTCGGCCAATGCACAGGGGGAACGCGCATGAACTCGCTGATGGCAAAGCTGCAGTCCGGCAGGGGCTATCTGTTTTCGGCAATCATCGTCGCCGGCCTGCAGACGGTGATCCTCGGCACGATCATCCAGAGCCGGGCATCGATCCTCGCCAACGGCGCCGAGGTGCTGCTGAAAACGGCGCCGGTCGATCCGCGCGATTTCCTGCGCGGCGATTATGTCGTGTTGAATTATGATATTTCCTCGGTGCCGGTGCAGACGGTCTCCGGCGGTATTCCGGCAGAGCCCGGCGAGCGCACTCTATGGGTTCGGTTGAAGAAGCAGGAGGACGGTTTCTGGACAGTGACCGAATCGTCGTTTCACCAACTGCCGCCACTGCCGGAGACCGTGATCCTGCGCAGCCAGCCATTCTACAGTGGCGGACTTGCTGCCGGCGACAGCATCCGTGTCGAATACGGCATCGAGCGCTATTATGTTCCCGAGGGCGAGGGCAAGCCAATCGAGGAGGCCCGCAATGATGGCAACGTCGCCATTTCAGTGCGTGTCTCGCCGGCCGGCAGCGCGCAGATTCGCAGTCTGGTCGTCGACGGCAAGCCGGTTTACGACGAGCCGCTCTACTGATCCGGCGGCAGCTCGGAAGAGGGCGGCTTGCGGGCCGCAAATCCCCTGTCATTTGCCGTTCATTTTTCCTTTGCCTCGACCAAATCGGGTGATATAGAGACGCCGCGCTCCGGAAGGCCTCATGCGCAGGCATAGGCATGCGGTTCTGTGGACGCGGGTATGGTGAAATTGGTAGACACGCCAGATTTAGGTTCTGGTGCCGCAAGGCGTGGGAGTTCAAGTCTCTCTACCCGCACCAGGCTGTTTGCAGGGGGAGACTAAGAACTTAGTTGTCCCCGAATGACGAAGGTTGTTCCGAATACTCGGAAGTGAGTGCCGTTCCCCGTTTGGCGGAATGATACAGGAATTGGGAAAAGCCACGCGCGGCACGCTGCCGGCGTCGTGCTCATCGAAACGAACGGCGTCTGGGCACGGCCGCCACGACATGAAGGTAGGAAGACATGCAGGTTATCGAAACGCTCGCTGAAGGGCTGAAGCGCGAAATCAAGGTCGTTATCCCGGCCAAGGACATGCAGGACAAGATGGATCAGCGTCTTGCCGATGTGAAGGACAAGGTCCGCATCAACGGCTTCCGTCCGGGCAAGGTACCCGCTGCTCACCTGAAGAAGGTCTACGGCAAATCGATCATGGCCGAGCTCGTCAACGAGATCGTCCGCGAGCAGCCGGCCGCCATCCTCTCCAGCCGTGGCGAGAAGTCGGCCACGCAGCCGGAAATCGCCATGACCGAGGACAAGGACGAAGCCGACAAGATCCTCGCCGCCGAGCAGGATTTCGAATTCACGCTCTCCTATGAAGTGCTGCCGCCGATCGAACTGAAGTCGGTCAAGGGCATCAAGGTCACCCGCGAAGTCATCGACATCGCCGACGACGAAGTCACCGAGCAGGTCCTGAAGGTTGCCGAAAGCGCCCGCGCTTACGAGACCAAGACCGGCAAGGCCGCTGACGGCGACCGCATCACCATGGATTATGTCGGCAAGGTCGATGGCGAAGCCTTCGAAGGCGGCACCGACCAGGGCGCCGAACTGGTGCTCGGCTCCGGCCGCTTCATCCCGGGCTTCGAAGAGCAGCTCGTCGGCGTCAAGGCCGGCCAGGAGAAGACCATCACCGTGACCTTCCCGGCCGACTATCCGGCCAAGAACCTCGCCGGCAAGGAAGCCACCTTCGACGTATCGGTCAAGGATGTTGCAGCGCCTGGCAAGGTTGAGATCAACGACGAACTCGCCTCCAAGCTTGGCATCGAATCCGCCGATCGCCTGAAGGAAATCGTCCGCGGCCAGATCGAATCGCAGTACGGCTCGCTGACCCGCCAGAAGCTGAAGCGTCAGATCCTCGACCAGCTCGACGAGATGTATAAGTTCGAAACCCCGGCCTCGCTGGTCGATGCCGAATATAACGGCATCTGGAACCAGGTGAACAACGACCTCGCTCAGTCCGGCAAGACCTTCGAGGACGAAGACACGACCGAAGAGAAGGCACGTGAGGAATACAAGACGCTCGCCGAGCGTCGCGTCCGCCTCGGCCTCGTTCTCTCCGAAATCGGCGAAAAGGCCGGCGTCGAAGTCACCGAAGACGAGATGCAGCGCGCCATCTACGATCAGCTGCGCCAGTATCCGGGCCAGGAAAAGCAGATCCTCGAATTCTTCCGCAGCCAGCCGGGTGCCGCCGCTTCGATCCGCGCGCCGATCTTCGAAGAGAAGGTCATCGATCATCTGCTGACCGAAATCGACGTCACCGACAAGAAGGTGACCAAGGAAGAGCTGCTCGCCGAGGAAGAAGGCGAAGCGAAAGCCGAGACCAAGAAGGCCGCCCCGAAGAAGAAGGCTGCCGCCAAGGCCGAAGCTGCCGACGCCGGTGAAGGCGAAGAAGCCGCTCCGAAGAAGAAGGCTGCTCCGAAGAAGAAGGCAGCTGACGAAAGCGCCGAATAATCGCTTCTCAGTTCTGAACTCTGCAAGGCCCCGCCATCGTGCGGGGCCTTTTGCTATCTCGACGCCTCCTCGATTATTGAGTTTTATTCACGGCAACAACAAATAGTTGCAATGAAGTATAATTCGATGCAGATTTCATTGACGGTGGGAGGACCGGACAATGACCGTAAAAGATGACATGAAGAAACGCGTTGAAGAAATCTACGCTGTGCGTGACCGCGGCGATATCGAGGGCACGCTGGCGCTGATTGGTGAGGATTGCACCTTCCGGATGGCCGGCAATACACGGTTGGCGCCTTTTTCAACTGAAGCCGGCGGCCATGCCTTTCGGCAAGTGATAGAGCAACTCATCACTGTGTGGGATCTATCCAAGGTCAAGACAGCCGGCATCTATGTGGACGAGGAGGAGCATATGGTCTTCGCCCATCGCGAAGGTGAGGTCAGGCACATCCCATCGGGTGTGAGCTTCTATACGGAATTCGTCGACAAGATCCATTTCAAGGATGGGAAACCGGTCAAGATCGTCGAATTCGTCGACACGCTGCAAGTGGCTGAGACGACCCGGATCATCCAGTTCGCTTAAGCCTCGGAGCTGATAAAGCATGTCGCGCAAAAGTGTGCCGCGGTTTTCCCAGGCAAAGCGCGAAGCGCTTTTGCGGCAACGACATGCATCAAAGCAAAGAGCTGAAGCGCGTCGCATGAAACAAGTTCGATGCGACGGGCTTTAGCGCAAATTGCAGCTCAATGCCGCGTCAGCTCCGCGACTTTCCTCACGTGGCTGACGGCCGCAGCGCCGCCGGCTGTTTTGGTAAAGAGGCTGAGTGTCTCTTCCTCATCATCGGCAACCGGCGTCAGGGCCTGATCCATATAGGTCTTCGACTTGGCGTCCCGTGAAATCAGGAATGCCGAAATCGTCAGCCCGACGATCGTGCCGGCGAGCGAAGCATGTTTTCTGAAGGTTTCCCAGGCAAAACGCGGCCAAAAGACAAGCGGATTTTCGCGCGGCAACTCGGGACGCCGCTCTGAAGGTGTCTTCAGGCGCAGGAGACCGCTCTGCAGCGGATGCACGTTTTCAAGCGGCACGGTGGTTGCGAAAGAGACGAGAACCTTGACGAGCCTTGCGAGCGGCACCCCGGTCGCCACAGCACGACGCAGCAGCGTCTTCATATGATCGGGAGAATAATAGAGCGACCAGGCCTCGTGGTAGATGTCTTCCCACTCCTGCTTGCTCATCTGAGGATGCGCGGTGCAGACGTGCTCGACATCGTAGATGTTGAGATCGGCGTCCATCTCGACGCCCTTCTTCCACAGCACCTGATGGTCCTCGGAGCCGGGCAGCGGCGTCAGGATGAAGAATTCAATGACGTCGAGCGGCAGCTCTTCCTGTATGATCGCGATGTCGCGGCGGATCGACTCCGGCGTGTCGGCCGGGAAGCCCAGGATATAACCGGCGAGCGTCATGATGCCCTGCGCCTTCCAGGCGAGCAGCATCTTGCGATATTCGGTGATCTTGTTCTGGTTCTTCTTGGCGGCGGTCAGGTTGTTGGGATTGACGTTTTCGAGGCCGATGAATACGCGGGTGACGCCGGCGCGCCTGGATTTCTCGATGAAATTGGGGATCTTGTGGCAGAGCGTATCGACCTGGATCATCAGGCCGAGCGGGATGCCGTCCCGCTCCTTGAGCTCGATCAGCCGGTCGAAGATCGCTTCCCAATCCTTGTTGCGGGCGAAATTATCATCGGTGATGAAGAATTTGTGGATGCCCTGCGCCCAGTTCATCCGCACCAGCTTTTCGACGTCGTCAGCCGAGCGGAAGCGTGACTTGCGTCCCTGCACATTGATGATGGTGCAGAACGAACACTGATAGGGACAACCGCGCCCGGCATCGAAGCTGGTGCTGAGCCCGAGCGTGCGCTGGATATTGTCCTTCGGCAGGAAGGGAACCGGCGTGCCGCCGATGCCGGGGAGGTCGTTCATGAAATTGTAGAGCGGCTTCAGCTCGCCGTTTGCCGCGTCGCGCAGCACCATATCGAGCCGGCCCTCGGCCTCGCCGGCAAACATCGAAATGCCCATGTCGCGGCAGGCTTCGAGCCCGACCGCCTTGCCATCCAACATCGACAGGCAGCCGGAAACATGGAAGCCGCCGATGGAAACCGGCAGGCCGGCATCGCGGAACGGCCGGGCGATATCAAGTGCGCGCGGATACTGGTTGGTCTGGACGCCGACGAGCGCGATCATGCCGAAATTGTCGTGGCGCTTGAACTGTGCGAGCAGTCCGGCGAAGTCGATCCGCGTATTGGTCTCGTCGATCACGGTGATGTCGATCGCCGTGTCGGGCCCGAGCACCTTGCGCTCGGCGCATTCGGCGGCGATGCCATAGAGAGCTGCAAGCGAATTGGAAGGAATCATCGCCCGCCACCAGCGGATGACGTAGCCGTCGTCGTCATAATGCGACGGCTTGATCAGGATCAGCTGAAAACGTCGGCGCGTAGCTTCCAAGACATGGGACAAGAGTATCTATCTTTCTTCAGAAGCTTTTGCCGGAGGCAAAATGGAGTTGAAGGCATCTGTCAGGCATCACGTATCAATACGATTCAGGCGGTCAAACTAAGGCGTAAAAAACGGCACTGCACGCAAAACGCTACGCACGGCAATTCCTCAATATACTACCCGATATCGAGCAGCAATGCGCGGTGGTCGGAGACCTCGGGTGCCTTGACCACCTCGAACCTGGCAATGTTCACCCCCGGTGTCACCAGCATGTAGTCCGCAAAGCGGCCCTGCTTCAGATAGTAGGAGGTGCGCGTGTCTACAAGGCTGTTGCTGGTGACGAGATCGGAAAGTCCCAATCTGGCGAGAATCGGAAAGGTCGTGCTGTCGGGCAATATGTTGAAATCGCCGCAGACAACGAGCCCTTCGTTGCCCGGCCAGATGCGCTCGACGAGCGCAACCAATGCTGCGGCCTGCTCTTCACGCGCCGGCGTGTCGCTCTTGCCGGTGGGATCCCGCAGGCCATGCATGTGGGCGATGGTCAGGCTGGAGGCGAGCTCATGGCTGAAGACACGGATGCAATGGGCGTTCCGCGGACGCGGATGTTCGCCCCAGCCATTGGTGGAAAAACTGCCATGCACGAAGTCCAGCCCCTGGGCGATGACCGAATGCGATTTGCGCACAAAGGTCGCCAACCCGAATTCGGCGGCAATGGCGGTTTCGCCGTTAAACAGCTCGCCTCTCGATGTCGGGCAGAAGAAGCCGTCGTGGCCGGGCAGGGCGGCGCCGATCTCTGCAAACAGATTGGCGCGCTGCGGCAGCTCCAGCCCCGCATCCCGATAGATCGACCATCCCTCATCCGCACCCGGCGCCCGCAGCACCTCCTGCAGGCACAGCACATCTGCATCGGCCTGGCTGACATAGTCGATCAGGGGCTCATACAGCCTGCCGCCCCAGGCGTTCAGCGAAATGATGCGCAATGCGGTTCGGCTCCGTTGTTAGCGGCCGGATTTAGACAGCGGTTCTGCCGTCCAAGCGATGCGTTTAAAGTTCCGACTTGATGTCGCCCATCCGGTTCCAGGCATCGAGGCCGGCGATCTTGTAGGCTTCGGCAAGCGTCGGATAGTTGAAGGTGTTTTCGACGAAATATTCGACCGTGCCTTTGAGATTGAGCACCGCCTGGCCGATATGCACCAGCTCGGTGGCGCCTTCGCCGACGATATGCACGCCGAGCAGGCGGCGCGTCTTCAGCGAGAAGATCAGCTTCAAAAGCCCGGTGTCGAGGCCCATGATATGACCGCGCGAGGTCTCGCGGAAGCGGGCGATGCCGCATTCATAGGGAATGCCGCGCTCCTTCATCTCTTCTTCGGTCAGGCCGCAGGTGGAAATCTCCGGCACGGCATAGATCCCATAGGGGAAATATTTCGGCGGCTCCTTGGCGACCGCGCCGATCGCGACGCGGGCGGCGATGCGGCCTTGTTCCATCGAGGTCGAGGCAAGGCTCGGGAAGCCGACGACGTCGCCGGCGGCGTAGACGTTGGCAACCGATGTCTGGAACGTTTCCGGATTGACCTTGAGACGGCCGCGGTTGTCGGCTTCGAGGCCGATGGCCGGCAGGTTCAGCGCGTCGGTCGCCCCCAAGCGGCCGGCAGCGAACAGCACCATGTCGGTCGTCAGGCGCCGGCCGCTGTCGAGTGTCAGCTCGACCTTGCCGTCCTCAAGCGTCTCTACCTTGTCGGCCTTCTGGCCGAGCAGCAGCTTCATGTTGCGGTCGCGCAGCTGGTAGGTGAAATCCTCGACGATTTCCTTGTCGATGAAGTCGAGCATCGTCGCCTTCGGGTCGATCACGGTGACGGCCGTGTCGAGCGCGCTGAAGATCGTCGCATATTCGATGCCGATCACGCCAGCGCCGATGACGACCATCGAGCGCGGCAGCTCCTGGATATCGAGCAGTTCGTCGCTGTCGAGAACGGTCTTGCCGTCGAAGGGTATGTAATCCGGGCGGAACGGTTTCGTGCCGACTGCAAGCAGTACGCTGGCGGCGGTGACCTGGGTAATCTCGCCATCATCCTTGATCACCTGCAGCGTCGACGGATTGATGAAGCTCGCCTTGCCGCGAATATGCTGCACGCGGTTGCGGGCGAACTGGTGTTCCAGCACCTCGACCTCGTGGTTGAGCGTGATCAGCAGGCGGCGGCGCAGGTCATCTGCACTGATCTCTTCCTTGACGCGGTAAGACCGGCCGTAGAAGCCGCGTTCGCGCCAGCCGGAAAGATTGAGCGCGGTCTCGCGCAGCGTCTTGGAGGGGATCGTGCCGGTATGCACGGAAACGCCGCCGACGCGTTTTCCCTGCTCGATGACAAGCACTTTCTTGCCGAGTTTCGCAGCCTGGATCGCGCCGCGGCGCCCTGCGGGACCGCTGCCCACCACAACAAGATCGTACTGAAGCATTATCTGGCCCCGGATTGGAAAGGAATCATTGCGCCGCGAAATGTCGCCCCTTTATCGGTAACCGGTCAATGTTACAGATTGTTTTACGACCGCCGTTTCAGCCGGATCTGAGTTTTATCAGCGTCAGGCCCTTAAGGCCGACACCGCCGTTGATGATGTGGTCATGGACGATGATATCAAGTGCATTTGCGGCGTCGATGATCACCATCGTCAAATCGATGTCAGCGCGCGACGGCTTCAGATCAACTTCAGCCCCTTGAGGCTGACATGCCCGTCCTTGCCGATAATGATATGGTCGTGGACGGTGATGTCGAGCGCCTTGGCGGCATCGATGATCACCTTGGTCATGTCCATGTCGGCGCGCGATGGCGTGGGATCGCCGGAGGGGTGGTTGTGGACGAGGATCATCGCCGTCGCCGAAAGCTCGAGCGCCCGTTTGACCACCTCGCGCGGATAGACCGGCGTATGGTCGACCGTGCCGCGGCCCTGGACCTCATCGGCGATCAGCACGTTGCGCTTGTCGAGGAAGAGGATGCGGAATTGTTCGCGCGTTTCATGGGCCATGGCGGCATGGCAATACTCGATGACCGAGGACCATGAGGACAGAACCTGCTTGTTCCTGAGCTCGCTCTTCAGGGTCCGTTGCGCCACCGTCGAGATCAGCTTCAGGTCGAGCGCCACGGTCTCGCCGACACCCTTCACTTCCGTCAGCAGCGCCGCCGGCGCGCCGAAGACGCCGGAGAGCGAGCCGAAGCGTTCGATCAGCGCCTTGGCGATCGGCTTGGTGTCGCGCCGCGGGATCAGGCGGAAAAGCAGGAGCTCGAGGATTTCGTAGTCGGCAAGGGCGGTGTCGCCCTGCTCACGGAAGCGGTCACGCAGCCGTTCGCGATGGCCGTGATAATGCTCCTGGCCGGCGAGCGAGGCGGGCAGGGCGCTCTTGGCATGCGGCACGGACGGTTTTTGCGAGCGTCCGCCGAAGAACGACCGTTCGTCGGCGGCAACAGGCTCTTCAATCGCAAAAGGCAGCTCGTCGTCGGAAGATGTCGCAACAGGCCCCTTCGCCATCGCATCGTCACCCGGCAAACGATGGCAGGCCGGGGCGGTCGAGGCCACCGGGCGACAGGGTAAAGATCTCGCAGCCGTTGGAGGTGACGCCGACGGTGTGTTCATACTGCGCCGAAAGCGACCGGTCGCGGGTGACCGCCGTCCAGCCGTCGGCCAGCACCTTCACGTGCGGCCGGCCGAGATTGATCATCGGTTCGATGGTGAAGATCATGCCTTCGCGCAGTTCCGGCCCTTCGTTGGCGCGGCCGTAATGCAGGATATTCGGCGAATCGTGGAACAGCCGGCCAACGCCATGGCCGCAGAAATCGCGCACCACCGAGCAGCGCTCGGCTTCCGCATAGGTCTGGATCGCCTCGCCGATCGCGCCGGTGCGGGCGCCGGGCCTGACGGCGGAAATGCCGCGCATCAGCGATTCATAGGTAACCTCAAGCAGTCGCTCGGCGGCGCGCTTGATCGTGCCCACAGGATACATCCGGCTGGAATCGCCGTGCCAGCCGTCGAGCACGAAGGTAACGTCGATATTGACGATATCGCCTTCACGCAGCGGCTTGTCGTTCGGAATGCCATGGCAGACGACGTGGTTGATCGAAGTGCAGGTCGATTTGGTGTAGCCGCGATAGTTCAGCGTTGCCGGGTGGGCGCCGTGATCCATGCCGAAATCGAAGACGAACCGGTCGATGTCATCGGTCACCAGCCCCGGCTTGACGATGTCGGCCAGCGCATCGAGGCAGCGCGCCGTCAGCTGGCATGCCCTGCGCATGCCCTCGAATGCTTGCGCGTCGTAAAGCCGGATGGCGCCTGTATTCTTCGAGGGCGCGGAAGAGGCTTCGATATAGTTCACCATTGCAGGGCCTTAGCGGAGAATATTAGAATTGTTCATAATGCAGCTATGCCGGGTTCGTCCATCGCGATCAACAGTCGGGGCGAGATTTCTGAGCATGTCCGATCGCTCTTGCTTACAGTCTTCTGCATCCTTTCGTGGCCAAATCATCGGCCAAGACGGAATATCCACAATCTTCCCAAGAGGATAGGATTGATTGCATGAAACCTCCCCGCTACTCACCGATTGGTGACAGCGGGGAAGGGTCGTTCGTGCTTGATGAAGCGGTGAAACTTGAAAATTTAGCTGAGGCCGGCGGCGAGCCGGAGCGGCGCGTGCGCGATCGGGGCGCCACCGAGCGCGCCATCCTTGCCGCCGCCAAGGGCCTGCTGGCCGAGGAGGGCTTCCAGAATTTCGGTATTAATGCGGTCGCCCGCCGCGCCGGTTGCGACAAGCAGCTGATCTATCGTTATTACGGCGGTCTTGACGGTCTGGTCGAGGCGATCGGCGCCGATCTCGGCACTTGGGTGAAGGATCGCATTCCGGAAGATGCCGGCGGCATGTTCCTGCTCACCTATGGCGACCTGATGGAGCGGCTGTCGCTTCTCCTTCTCGACGCCCTGAGAAACGATCCGCTGATGCGCCGCATCCTCGCCTGGGAGATATCTGAGAACACCGAGCAGGTGAGACGGCTTTCCGAGGCCCGTTCCAAGGCTTTGGCTCTCTGGCTGGAGCGCATGCGCGGCTCGCTGGCGCCGCCGAAGGGCGTGGATGCGGCGGCCGTCAATGCCGTCATCATCGCCGCGATCCAGCACCTCGTGCTTGCCGCCGCAAGCGGCGGGCAGTGCGCCGGTCTGTCGCTGAAGACGCCGAAGGACTGGGAGAAGGCGGCGACGGCGCTGAAGCGCATCGTGCGCGGCGTCTACGGCTGATACCTGTCTTATCCACAGGGGCGGCCGCGGCGTTAACCTTAACAAATGGTTTACGTTGCCTGGTCTCGGCTAACCCGACAGTGTGGGGGAGAGCAGAGATGGAATGAGTGAGAACCCCCGAGTTGAGGTCCATGGGAACCAGGATCGCCAAAGCCGCCTTTCTTTTGATGGCGATGATGTTCTTCGCAGTCCTGGCGCTGGATATCGCAATTCCGACGCTGGTGCTGTGCATCATGGCATTGTCGACCTGGTTGGTTTCCCTCGATCTGCCCGTCGCGCGCAAGCATGGAGGTGAGGCCGCATGAAGTGGTTTCTGATCTTCTGGGCCGGCCCCATCGTCTTTCTGGGCGGATGGTATTGGCTCTCTTATTACGACATGAACTTCGGCATCTTCATGCTGACGCGGCAGGTGCATGACCTGACGTTCCAGCTGTATGGCGAGGCGCTCGGCATTCCGCCGGAGAGCATTCCGCCGCTCGTTGCCCGTGCCATCGCCGTCGACAGTCTCGTGGTCTTTGCCATCATGGGCTTCCGCAAACGCAAGTCGATCATCGCCTGGTGGAAGGCGCGTCAGCTGAATTCGTCTCCATCGGATCTCGCCAGCAAGGAAAGCCTGTCGAGCGCGCCCTGAAGAATGAAGCTCGCCGCGGCCGAATCGATCCGTTCGGCCCGCTTGGCGCGCGACACGTCCATTTCCAGCAGCGTCCGTTCCGCCGCCACCGTCGAAAGCCGCTCGTCCCAATAGACGAAGGGCAGCGCCGTCTTCTGCTCTATGTTGCGCACGAAGGCCCGCGTCGCCTGCACACGCGGCCCCGCCGATCCGTCCATATTCATCGGCAGGCCGATGATGAAGCCGGCGACCTTTTCCGATTGTGCGAAATCCATGAGCGCCTGCGCATCGATGGTGAATTTGACGCGCCGGATCACCGGGCGGGGTGTGGCAAAGCGCCGGCCGAGATCGGACATCGAAAGCCCGATCGTCTTGGTGCCGAGATCGAGGCCGGCAATCGCCTGCCGCGGGGCAAGCGCCTCGGCCATTTCCTCGATCGTCAGCACCGTCATCGCCATTTCATCCCGTCAAAAGAAATTGAAGTCGCCGCCGCTTTTCTTTGGCGGCGCATGAGATATGTCCATAGAGCATGATGCCGAAAAGTGTGAGTGGTTTTCGGACGACATCATGCTCCAATTCTTTGATTGAGATACGGATTCAGATTTTAGGCAGATCCGGCCTAAAATCATCCGTATCTCCCCAAACAGGCTTTTGCATCACGTAATAAAGGAGAGATTTCATGAAGATCACCTGGCTCGGCCATTCCGCCTTCCGCATCGAGACCGGAAAGGCGACGATCCTGCTCGATCCCTTCCTCAGCTATAACGCCTCCTTTTCCGGCCAGGATATCAAGGATGTCTCTGCAGGCGTCACCCATATCCTGCTGACGCATGGCCATGGCGACCATGTCGGCGATACGGTGGCGCTTGCCAAGGAAACCGGCGCCGTCGTTCTTGCCAATGCCGATCTCGCCGCCTGGCTCGGCTCCAAGGGTGTCGACAAGATCGAGATGGGCAATACCGGCGGCACGATCGCGCTCGGCAGCTTCTCCGCGACCTTCACCAACGCGCTGCACTCGTCCGCCCAGATCACCGAGGACGGCGTTTCGCATGCTCTCGGCAACGCCAACGGCCTGATGCTGCACTTCGATGATGAAGCCTCGATCCTCGCCATGGGCGATACCGACATCTTCGCCGACATGGCGCTGATCAACGAATTGCACCAGCCCGATATCGGCCTCGTGCCGATCGGCGACCGCTTCACCATGGGCGGCGCCGTGGCAGCCCTTGCCTGCCGGCGCTATTTCAATTTCAAGACGGCGATTCCCTGTCACTTCGGCACCTTCCCGATCATCGAGCAGACGGCTGATAAATTCGTTGCCGGCATGGAGGGATCGAAGACGGATGTGAAGGCGCTGAAGCCCGCCGAGAGCCTGTCGATCTGACGAAATCCCCGTTGCACCGGGCGGACATGGCCTTTATAGCGGGTAGGAAAAATCCCATCCGGAGAATGCCATGTCCGTCGACCTTGCCACCGTGAAGCGCGTTGCCCACCTTGCCCGTATTGCCGTCTCCGAGGACGAGGCAAATCGCATGGTCGGCGAGCTGAACGGTATCCTGGGCTTCGTCGAGCAGCTCTCCGAAGTCAATGTCGATGGCGTCGAAGCGATGACATCCGTCACCCCGATGGCGATGAAGAAGCGGACGGATGTGGTGACCGACGGCAGCAAGGCCGCCGATATCGTCGCCAATGCGCCCGTCACCGATCACAATTTCTTCCTGGTGCCGAAAGTCGTCGAATAAGGCTTCACGCCTCTTTCCGACCCCTGTTGCCATATTCAGATCTGAAGCGAAAACATCATGAGCGAACTCACCAGCCTGACCATTGCCGAAGCCCGCCGGAAGCTGCGCGGCAAGGAAATCACCGCACTTGAACTGACCGAGGCCTATCTCTCGGCGATCGATGCGGCCAATGGTCATCTGAATGCCTATATTAAGGTGACGCCGGATCTCGCCCGCGTGATGGCGAAGAACTCCGACGAGCGCATCGCCGCCGGCAAGGCCGGCGAACTCGAAGGCATTCCGCTCGGTATCAAGGATCTCTTTGCCACGGTCGGCGTCCACACCCAGGCCTGCAGCCATATTCTCGATGGTTTCGAGCCGCGTTATGAATCGACCGTCACGCAGAACCTCTGGGATGACGGCGCCGTCATGCTCGGCAAGCTGAACATGGACGAGTTCGCCATGGGCTCCTCCAACGAGACCTCGCATTATGGCGCGGTGATCAACCCCTGGCGTGCAGCAGGTTCCAACCAGCAGCTCGTTCCCGGCGGCTCCTCCGGCGGCTCGGCCGCCGCCGTCGCCGCCCATCTTTGCGCCGGTGCCACCGCGACCGATACCGGCGGCTCGATCCGCCAGCCGGCCGCCTTCACCGGCACCGTCGGCATCAAGCCGACCTATGGCCGCTGCTCGCGCTGGGGCACCGTCGCCTTCGCCTCGTCGCTCGACCAGGCAGGCCCGATCGCCCGCGACGTGCGCGATGCCGCGATCCTTCTGAAGTCGATGGCCAGTGTCGACGCCAAGGACACGACGTCGGTCGATCTGCCGGTGCCGGATTATGAGGCGGCGCTTGGCCAGTCGCTGAAAGGCATGAAGATCGGCATTCCAAGCGAATACCGTGTCGACGGCATGCCCGAGGAGATCGAAACCCTCTGGCGCCAGGGCATCGCCTGGCTGAAGGATGCCGGGGCCGAAATCGTCGACATCTCGCTGCCGCACACCAAATACGCGCTTCCGGCCTATTACATCGTCGCTCCCGCCGAGGCATCCTCGAATCTGGCGCGGTACGACGGCGTGCGCTACGGCCTGCGCGTCGACGGCAAGGATATCGTCGACATGTACGAGAAGACGCGCGCCGCCGGCTTCGGCCAGGAAGTCAAGCGCCGCATCATGATCGGCACCTATGTGCTGTCGGCCGGTTATTACGACGCCTACTACATCCGCGCCCAGAAGGTCCGCACGCTGATCAAGCGCGATTTCGAACTCGCCTTCGACGCC
Organism: Rhizobium sp. N324; assembly: GCF_001664485.1. Lineage (NCBI taxonomy): Bacteria > Pseudomonadati > Pseudomonadota > Alphaproteobacteria > Hyphomicrobiales > Rhizobiaceae > Rhizobium > Rhizobium sp. N324. The sequence goes on from NZ_CP013630.1 coordinate 2,005,155, forward strand.
GGCGTCGACGCCATCCTGACGCCGGCAACCCCGTCGTCGGCCTTCGGCGTCGCCGACGAGAACCTCGCTTCCGACCCGGTGAAGATGTATCTGAACGACATCTTCACGGTCACGGTCAACATGGCCGGCCTGCCGGGCATCGCCGTGCCCGCCGGTCTCGACCGAAAGGGCCTGCCACTCGGCCTGCAGCTGATCGGCAAGCCCTTTGACGAGGAAACCCTCTTCAAGACAGCGCATGTCATCGAGCAGGCAGCCGGCCGGTTTGCGCCGGCCAAGTGGTGGTAACAGGCCGCACGATCCCGCTCTTCCAGAGCATGAGCGAAAAGGTGCATCTTAAGAACCTATTGGCTGATCGATAACGGGAATCAGGAAGGGCTTATGGCGACCAATGATCTTGCGCGATTGATCGAGGCAACGGATCGCCTTGCCGCCGGCGGCTTTACCATGGGCGCGGATTGGCAGGCGGTTCACGAAATCTGTCAGCGCCACGAGGGCGAACAGTCGTTCGATTGGGGCCATGCGCTCTGCCATCGCATCGAAGGCGACGACTGGAACGCCGATTACTGGTATCGCCGCGCCGGCAAGCGGCGCGGCACGGGCACGATGGCCGAGGAATGGGCGGCGATGCGGACGGAACTCTCCGCAAAGGCCTGAGATTAATCCCGACCGCGCCGTTCGAAACGCGGCCAGGACGGTTGATTGCTACCTGTTGTTCAGCTGCGACCTGACCAGCTTCAGCCCTGTTTCGGTGATCCGGTAGGGCTGGCCGCTGGAGGACTTGATCGCTCTCAGCCGCTTCAGTCTGCGGAAAAGATCGAGGTCGACGCCGGGATAGAGCCAGCCGTCGCGGGTGAAGCAACTGACCGCCTCGATCTTCCTGTCGTCGTCGCGGGAAATTTCGATGCGGCCGCCTTGGGCCATGAGATGCAGGATGCGCTGTTCCGTGCGGGAAATGTCCATGTGTTGAGATCCGGTTTCGCGCCCGGCAGGGCGCATAAAAACGATCTGGCGCTCTTTCGAACGTCAGGGCTTCGTTTTTTTCGGGCCCATGCGCGCAAGCGGACTTGCGGGCAGGGCCTTTACCGAGTCTGTGACTGGCTCAACATGAAGAGTTTCTTATTTCGCGCGTAAAAGGCGGTCAAGACCGCGATCGCCGATCAAACCGGTCGAAAACCGCAGTTTCCAGCCATCGTCCCGCTGGGGACGCTGGTAAATTCCCCGACTCAATGGTCTAGTTGCGCGGTAACGCGGAGGTGTCGTTGATCCACATTCGCAATGCCCGCGACGGTGAAGCGGAGCTGTTGAGCGAGATCGGGCTGAGGGCCTGGCAAAAAGCGATGGCGTCGATCGGCGAATCGGACGCGATGATCGATGCAGCCCGCAACGCCTTTCGCAACTTCGTGGAAAACGACTGGCTGACCATCACCGTCGTCGAGCAGAACGGCCAGGTCGCCGGCTGGGCAGCGCGCGAGGGATTGGACGAAACCATCTCGGATTTCTGGATCGATCCCGCCTTCATCGGCCAGGGGCTGGGCTCCGCCCTTCTCGAGCGGATCGAAAGGGAGATCGCCGGGCAGGGCCTGGAAAGGGCGGCGATGCAAACCCATTCCGGCAACAACGAGGCGATTGGCTTCTTCCGCAAGCACGGCTACAGCATCCACTGGCTCTCGGTCGCCTATAATCCGAAGCTCGACCGCGACGTGCCCTCGGTCGGGCTGACGAAATCGCTGGTTTCGGACGGTGAGGGTGGATACGGGCAGGAATTCTGACGCTCAAAAATCCTGGAGAAGGAAAGCGCGCCATTCCAGCGCGAATATCAGCACCGCGGCCACTGCGCCGTGCAGGATCAAGATCGCCGCCAGGGTCGACCGGAACGGCTCCTTTCTCGTTTTGTGCCGCAGCAACTGCTGTGCCGCCACCGCGCCGAGGCTGCCGCCGATCAGCGCAAGCGTCAGAAGCGTGCGCTCGCTGATCCGCCACCTGCCATCGCGCGCCGCCTGCTTGTCGAGAAAATAGATCGAGAAGACGAGGAGGTTCAGCGCCAGAAACGGTGCGGCCCATTTGGTGATATCGATCATCGTCATGCGGCAACTCTATCGCGCCTCGGTTAACCCAAGGCAAATGTCGCCGCCGGCCGTCAAACCGCGCCGCACGCCATGGCGAAAGCCTTGCACCGGCACGCCATTTCCTTTACCTCACCAGTGGAAAAGAACAGCCTGCAAAGAGTATCAGATGACCCTTGTCGACGTCCGCACGCCTGATCCGAAACGCTTCATCCCCGGCGCCACCGGCGACTGGGAAGTCATCGTCGGCATGGAAGTCCATGCCCAGGTGCTGTCGAATTCGAAGCTCTTCTCCGGCGCCTCGACGGAATTCGGCAAGCCGCAGAATTCGAACGTCTCGCTGGTCGATGCCGCCATGCCTGGCATGCTGCCTGTTATCAACGAGGAATGCGTCAAGCAGGCCGTGCGCACCGGCCTCGGCCTCAAAGCCCAGATTAACAAGCGCTCGCTCTTCGACCGCAAGAACTATTTCTATCCTGACCTGCCGCAGGGCTATCAGATTTCGCAGTTCAAGGATCCGATCGTTGGCGAGGGCAAAATCGTCATTTCGCTCGGGCCGGACCGCCAGGGCCAGTTCGAAGATATCGAGATCGGCATCGAGCGCCTGCACCTGGAGCAGGATGCCGGCAAGTCGCTGCATGACCAGCATGCGACCATGTCCTATGTCGATCTGAATCGTTCCGGCGTGGCGCTGATGGAGATCGTCTCCAAGCCTGATATGCGCTCGTCCGACGAGGCCAAGGCCTATATGACCAAGCTGCGTTCGATCGTGCGCTATCTCGGCACTTGCGACGGCAACATGGACGAAGGCTCGATGCGTGCCGACGTCAACGTCTCCGTGCGCCGCCCGGGCGAAGATTTCGGCACGCGTTGCGAGATCAAGAACGTCAACTCCATCCGCTTCATCGGCCAGGCGATCGAGTACGAAGCCCGCCGTCAGATCGGCATTCTGGAGGATGGCGGCAAGATCGATCAGGAGACGCGGCTCTTCGACCCGAACAAGGGCGAGACGCGCTCGATGCGCTCCAAGGAGGATGCGCACGATTATCGTTATTTCCCCGATCCGGACCTGCTGCCGCTTGAATTCGACGATGCCTTCGTCACGGCGCTGGCGGCCGACCTGCCGGAATTGCCTGACGACAAGAAGGAGCGCTTCGTGCGCGAGCTCGGCCTGTCGATCTACGACGCCTCGGTGCTCGTCTCCGAGAAGGCGATCGCCGATTATTTCGAGGCTGTCGCCGCCGGCCGCGACGGCAAGACGGCCGCCAACTGGGTGATCAATGATCTGCTCGGCGCGCTGAACCGCACGGGCAAGGACATCGAGCAGACGCCGGTTTCACCGGCCCAGCTCGGCGCCATCATCGATCTGATCAAGGCTGGCACCATCTCCGGCAAGATTGCCAAGGATCTCTTCGAGATCGTGCTGACCGAGGGCGGCGATCCCGCCGAGATCGTCGAAGCACGCGGCATGAAGCAGGTGACCGATACCGGCGCCATCGAAAAGGCCGTGGACGAGATCATTGCCGCCAATCCCGATCAGGTGGAGAAGGTCAAGGCGAAGCCGACGTTGGCCGCATGGTTTGTCGGCCAGGTGATGAAGGCGACTGGCGGCAAGGCCAATCCGCAGGCCGTGCAGGCGCTCGTCAAGGCGAAGCTCGGCATCGAGGAATAAGCGGTGTATTTCGTCCGCACTGCCGGCGAGCGCGACCTGGAGAAGGTCCGCTCCCTGCTGGTGGAGAGCTTTCACGCCACCTATGACGGCCTCCACGGCAGAGCAAAGGTCGACGAACTGACCGCGCAGCTCTTTTCGCCGGCGGCGCTAAAGGCGCGCCTGGCCCGCAAGGATGCCGAATTCCTCGTTGCCGACGACGGCCGCACTATCGGCGGCATGGGCTATGCGGCGATGTCGCAGGAACTGACGAAGACGGTCATGCTGCATCTTCTCTATATCGCTCCGGCGCTGCAGCGCCAGGGCATCGGCCGCGATCTCTTCGCCGAACTCGAAACCTGCTTTCCGGATGCGGAGATCATGCGTCTCGAAGTCGAGCCGCAGAACGCAGCCGCGATCGCCTTCTATCATGCGCACGGTTTCACCGAGGTCGGCCGCAACGAAAATAGCGGGGTCGGGCAATCCGGCATTCCGGCGCTGATCTTCGAAAAACCGCTCGAAGGGCATTAGGTCTATGGCGGCCGCCTTGCTCGAGATCGTGACAGACGCGGGCCGACATGCGCGGGCAGGGGATCGGCGCTGGAATGATCGAGTTCGCCATTGCCGAGGCAAAAGGCCGCGGTATGAAGCGGGTAGCGTTGACCTCGAATGCGATCCGCAGGGATGCCCATCGCTTCGATGAAAGACTGGGTGTCACGTCCTCGCATCCGGGCTTCAAGATGGCTTTGAAATGACCTTTGGCTGTGGTGGAATCGCTGGACAATTCGGCTTGGCGACGGCATAAGCGAGGAAACGAATTCTGGTTTGGCCCGCATCTGGCGGGCGCAAGGAAAAGACATGTGGAATCTTCTGGTTCAGACCTTTACCTGGTGGAACAGTCAGACGATGGGCACGCGTTTTGCGACCTGGCGTTTCGGCAAGCGCGTCGGCGAGGATGAATTCGGCAACGTCTATTATGAAGGCGGCATGACTTCCTACGGTCTGCCGAAGCGCTGGGTGATCTACAAGGGCTATGCCGATGCCTCCGCCATTCCGCCGGGCTGGCATGGCTGGATGCATCATCGCACCGATGTTCCGCCCTCCAAGGAAAACTACGTCGCCAAGGAATGGCAGAAGGCGCACCGCCCCAACTTCACCGGGTCTCCGCAGGCCTACCGTCCGCCGGGCTCCCTCGCCGTTCCGGGCGAGCGTCCGCGTGTCACCGGCGATTACGACGCCTGGACGCCGGGCAACTGAGACGGCCCGACCGGGAAATCCAAAACCCGGCTTTTGGCCACAATTGACCTTTACCCGCAGGTTGGCCGCGCTTGACCGCGGCCGTGAACGAAGAATGTCTGGAGACGGGTACACATGAAGCTCTTCACGCGGAACATGGCGCTGCGTGCCGCCGGGGCGCTGCTGGCGCTCTCGGCCCTGCTTCCGCCGGTTGCGGCAAATGCCGCACGCATCGAAAATCCGGTAGCTGTGTTCTCCGGCCTCGACAAGATCACCGGCCGCATCACCACATTCGACGTCTATGTCAACGAGACGGTGCAGTTCGGCGCGCTGCAGGTGACGCCGAAGGCCTGTTATTCGCGCGACCAGGCCGAAGCGCAGAAGATCGACGGTTTCGTCGAGGTCGATGAGATCACTCTCGACCGCAAGATTCGCCGCATTTTCACGGGTTGGATGTTCGCCGCCAGCCCTGGCCTCAACGCCGTCGAGCATCCGATCTACGACGTCTGGCTGAAGGACTGCAAGACGAGTTCGGACGTCCCGGCTCCCGACAGCACGAAGGCGACAGCGCGCTAAAGCACATCGCGATCTTTCAGATTCGCTCCTTGCGCTTTAGCTCTTTGTTTCACGCATGTCGTCGCGGCAAAGGCGCTTCGCGCTTTGCCGCAACGACATGCTTTAGCGCGCCGCGCAAGCCTTATGCGGTGGGTGTCTTGTTCCTCGTGAAAAGACCCTTGGCAAAGCGAAGCGCGCCGCCAGCCACGACGACGATGAGGATGCCGGCTTTTTTGAGGAAGACGGCGGCAAGCGCCAGCAACCCAACTTTCGCGGCAATCTTGGCGCCGGCGCCTGCGGCGATCATTCCTGCCATGCCGTAGGCCGCGATCTTGTCGCCTTCGACATAGTCGGTATAGGCCATTCCCGTGTCGAACTGCACGAGCGTCGTGACGGTCGGAATGACCGCCTCGATCTCCTTCAACTGATTCAGGCCGGCAACGAAGTCGAACTCAAATACGCCCTGGCGGCCGAGGGTCCGCACGGAATAGTTCAGGGTGTGCGGCGCTCGCATGTCATCGCCGAACAACAGATCGCGCGCCCAGTGCATCGCATGCGCGGATTTGTCGTAATGCGGCGTCGAGGCCCACCCGATAAGCGTGATCTTTTGAAAACCCTGCTTCTCGCGCTCGACGTTGTTTTCCCGGATGGAATTTTTGATGTTCTGCAGCAGTTCGTCGTAATTGGTCGTCGCGGCATCGGCGTCGGAGACATAGCCGTCGGCGCTGTATTGCACGACGGAACCCCAGGCCTCGATATCGGTCGGCGCGTATTTGGCCGGGAAGATCATCCCCATCGTTCCCTCCGCCGCCTGCGGGGGATTTCCCCAGATGTCGACGAGCACCGTCTTCGTGTCGGCGGGATTGAGATAATAGAAGCCTTGCGGCACGTTCAGCGTCGCCTTTGCCTCAGGCAGCTTGATTGCCCCCTGCTGAAAATCGAGCTTCTCCAGTAACGGCTTTTCCGCTTCGGAAAAATCGGTCCTGTTCGGAAACATCTCCTGGTAAGGTCGCGCGCCGGCCTGGCCTGTGAACAAGGCGAAAAGGATCGCCGCCGCAAAATATCGTCTCAAAATTCTATCCCCCATTGCATTTTCCGAAACCTACTCAAATCGGCTCGAAAATCAACGCAGGGCTGAAACGATTCTGCTTAAAACTTCAGGTGTGGCGATTCCATCGCGGCTTCAAGCAACACACCATAATCGGCTTTCGCAACGTCGATCGCGCCGAACGTCTTCAGGTGCTCGGTGGTGAATTGTGTATCGAGCAGCGTGAAGCCTCTTTCCCGCAGTCGCTCGACCAGATGCACGAGGCAGATCTTCGAGGCATCCGTCCGGCGTGAGAACATGCTTTCGCCGAAGAAGGCTGAGCCGAGCGAGACGCCGTAGAGGCCGCCGACCAACTCATCGCCGTCCCAGGCTTCGACGGTATGGGCATGGCCCATGTCGAACAGCGTCGAGTAGAGAGATCTGATCGTCTTGTTGATCCAGGTGCTCGGGCGCCCGGATGTCTCCTCCGCGCAGGCCGCAATTACCTGGTCGAAAGCGTGATCGAAACGGATCTCGAAGGGATTCCTGCGCACCGTCTTGGCAAGGCTCTTCGACACGTGGAAATGGTCGAACGGCAGTACGCCGCGCAGTTCCGGTTCGACCCAGAAAATCTCCGGGTCGTCGGCAGATTCGGCCATCGGGAAAAGGCCGATGGAATAGGCGCGCAGGAGGATTTCAGGGGTAATGCCTGGTGACTTCCTGCGCGATCCTGCCATTCCTGCCCTATGCCGCCGGTGTGTTGGCGAGGTAGTGTTCCAGCCAGTGGATGTCGTAATCGCCGTTGGCGATATCCTGGTTGGAGACGAGATCCTGGAACAGCGGCAGCGTCGTATTGATGCCGTCGACGACGAATTCGTCGAGTGCCCGGCGCAGCCGCATCATGCATTCGACGCGGGTACGGCCGTGCACGATCAGCTTGCCGATGAGGCTGTCGTAATAGGGCGGGATCTTGTAGCCCTGATAGGCGCCGGAATCGATGCGCACGCCGAGACCGCCAGGCGCGTGGAAATGCGTGATCGTGCCGGGCGAGGGCACGAAGGTGCGCGCGTGCTCGGCATTGATGCGGCATTCGATGGCGTGACCGGAAAAATGCACCTCGTCCTGCGTCACCGAAAGACCGCCGCCGGAGGCGACGCGGATCTGCTCGTGCACGAGGTCGATGCCGGTGATGGCTTCGGTGATCGGATGCTCCACCTGCAGGCGGGTGTTCATTTCGATAAAATAGAACTCGCCATTCTCGTAGAGGAATTCGATCGTGCCGGCGCCGCGATATTTCAGCTTCTTCATGGCGTCGGCGCAGACCTGGCCGATCTTCATGCGCTGCTCGACGTTGAGCGCCGGCGAATTCGCCTCTTCCCAGACCTTCTGGTGGCGGCGCTGCAGCGAGCAGTCGCGTTCGCCGAGATGGATGGCATTGCCTTCGCCGTCGCCGAACACCTGAATTTCGATATGGCGCGGCTTGCCGAGATATTTTTCCATATAGACGGCATCGTTGCCGAAGGCGGCTGCCGCTTCGGTACGCGCCGTCGACCAGGCCTCGATCAGGTCGGCCTCGCTCTTGGCGACCTTCATGCCGCGTCCGCCGCCGCCGGCCGTTGCCTTGATCAGCACCGGATAGCCGATTTCGGCCGCCGTCTTCAGCGCATCCTCTTCGGTTTTGACTTCGCCGTCCGAGCCCGGAACGACGGGAATGCCGAGTTCCAGCGCCGTGGTCTTGGCGGTGATCTTGTCGCCCATAATGCGGATATGGTCAGCCGTCGGCCCGATGAAGGTGATACCGTGGGCTTCGAGAATATCGGCGAACTTGGCGTTCTCCGACAGAAAGCCGTAGCCCGGATGCACGGCATCGGCGCCGGTGATCTCGCAGGCGGCGACGATCTGATGGATATTGAGGTAGCTCTCGCGTGAGGAGGGCGGACCGATGCAGACGCTTTCGTCGGCAAGCCGCACATGCATGGCATCGGCGTCGGCGGTGGAATGAACCACGACGCAGGCGATGCCGAGCTCCTTGCAGGCTCGAAGCACGCGAAGGGCGATTTCCCCGCGATTGGCGATGAGGATTTTCGAAATCATGGGCATGGGCCTATTCGATGACGACGAGGGCTTGGCCGTATTCGACGGGATGTCCGTCATCGACGAGGATCTCGGTCACCTTGCCCGACTTCGGCGAGGGGATCTGGTTCATCGTCTTCATCGCTTCGATGATGATCAGCGTCTGGCCTTCCTTGACGGTCGCGCCGACTTCGATGAACGCACGCGCGCCCGGCGCCGGCGCCATATAGACGGTGCCGACCATCGGTGCACTGACGACATTCGCCGGGTTGCGGGCGGGAGCTGCGGCCGGTGCAGCGCCTGCTGTTGCTGCTGTTGGAGCGGCGGCTGCGGGTGCGGCATAGGCCGGCGCTGCGATCGGCGCCTGGACATATTGCTGGGTGCCGGCGCGCGAGACGCGGATGCGCAGGTCGTCCTGCTCGACCTCGATCTCCGTCAGATCGGTCTCGTTGAGGATATTGGCGAGATCGCGGATCAGTGCCTGATCGATACCCGATTTCTTTTCAACCATCGTGTTGCCCTGTCTTCTTCTTATGCCGTGATGTTCTTCAGCGCCTGCAGCGCCAGGATGTAGCTATGAGGCCCGAAGCCGCAGATCACGCCCTTGCATGCCGGGGCGATCATCGACTTGTGGCGGAATTCTTCCCGTGCATGGACGTTGGATATGTGGAGCTCGATGACGGGAATTGATATAGCGCGGATCGCATCATGCAGCGCGACCGATGCATGCGTGTAGGCGCCTGCATTGATGGCAACGCCGGCAGCCTTTTCGTCGGCCTCATGGAACCAGTCCACAAGCGCGCCTTCGTGATTGCTCTGGCGGAAATCGATATCGAAGCCGAGTTCGCGGCCGGCGGCCTTGCAGTCCGCCTCGATGTCCTTCAGCGTCTTGCCGCCATAAATGCCGGGCTCTCGTTTACCCAGCATGTTCAGGTTGGGGCCGTTCAGGACAAAAATCGTTTGCGTCATCGAATGTTCCGTAAAATGCACGACGGCAACCTATAGACTCCGCGACGGCTGAATGAAAGCCCTTACGGATTGGCCAGCAGGAATCGCGCCACATTTGTCCACATGGTTGAAACGCTTCGATTTTGGCGATTTGATGGGCAGCCGTCCGGCGGCTGGTCTGCTCAGCAGGCGGTCTTGCCGCAGCTGCGCATATTCTTGACCTTGGCTTCGAGATCGTCGAGCCCGACGGCGCCCGGCACCAGTTCGTTGCCGATCACATAGGACGGCGTGCCGCTGATGCCGAGACTGGAGGCGAGCTGGTAGGTCGCCTGCACGATGCCGTCATTCGGGCTCTTTGCCATTTCGGCGCGGATCTTGTCCTCGCTGACGCCGAGTGAGGCGGCAACCGCGATCGCCGTTTCGTCGGAAGCGCGGCCTTCGGTCCCGAGAAGGGCGACGTGGAAATCGGCATATTTCTCCGGCGCCAGCTTGCGGAAGGCGTCGGCCACCTTGTGGGCGGCGACCGAATCCGGGCCGAGGATCGGAAATTCCTTCAGCACGAATCGGACATTCTTATCCTTCTTCAGCATTGCCTGCATGTCGGGAAGCGCGTGACGGCAGTAGCTGCAATTATAATCGAAGAATTCGACGACGGTGACGTCGCCCTTGGGATTGCCGAGCGTGACGTCGTTCTTCGAATCGAAGATGTCGGCGGTGTTCTCTTCGATCGCCATATTGGCCTTCACCAGCCGCTGGGCTTCCTGCTTCTTCTGCAAGGCATCCTGGACATCGAGCATGATCTCGGGATTTTCGATCAGGTATTGCTTGATGAATTCGCCGAACTCCTTCTTCTGCTGGTCGTCGAGCGCGGCTGCCGGAAACGGAAGGGCAATCGATGCGGCAAGCGCCAGTGCGGTGAAGGTTTTCGGAAGAAAGGCCATGATATCCTCGTCAACGGCGATGGGGTCGTCTCTTTATCGAGATGACCGTCGCCGGGTTAATGGACTTGAATGCGTCGCGTCAAGGTACGGCGCGTCGGGTTCTGCTCAAACAGGAATTTTCATCCCCGCGCGGCCCTCGCGGGATTGTGATGAGCCGATTATTGCGGCAATTGTCAGGCCGTCATTGCAGAAGCCGAGCGAGAAGCGATCTTGTTTTCCATATCGAAACGCAGCGAAGTCGAGCCCTTTCATGCCATGGACGTGCTGGCGGAGGCGACGAAACGGCGCGCAGCCGGCCACCCGGTGATCTCGATGGCCGTCGGCCAGCCCTCGCATCCGGCACCCGCCGCTGCCCTGGAAGCGGCGCGCGCAGCCCTTGCCGAAGGACGGATCGGCTATACCGATGCGCTGGGGACGGCGCGGTTGAAATCCGCGCTTGCCGGGCACTACCGGGAACGCCATGGCCTGGAGATCGATCCCATGCGGATCGCCATCACCACCGGCTCCTCGGCAGGCTTCAATCTCGCTTTCCTCACGCTCTTCGATGCCGGCGATGCGGTGGCGATCGCAAGGCCCGGTTATCCCGCCTATCGCAATATCCTCGATGCGCTCGGCCTGCAGGTTGTCGAAGTGCCGGTAACCGCCGACACCCACTTCACCCTGACGCCTGCGAGCCTCGAGGCGGCGCAGAAGCAAAGCGGCGTGACGCTGAAAGGCGTGCTGCTGGCGAGCCCCGCCAATCCGACCGGCACGGTGACCGGCCGCGATGGGCTGAAGGCGCTTGCGGATTACTGCGAGGCCCATTCCATCGCCTTCATTTCCGATGAAATCTACCACGGGCTGACCTTTGCCGGCGAGGAGGCGAGCGCGCTTGAGCTGACCGACGAGGCGATCGTCATCAACTCCTTCTCCAAATATTATTGCATGACCGGCTGGCGAATCGGCTGGATGGTGCTGCCCGAACGGCTTGTGCGGCCGATCGAGCGGGTGGCGCAGAGCCTCTATATCTCTCCGCCCGAACTCTCCCAGATCGCCGCCACGGCCGCGCTCGGCGCCGGCGCCGAACTCGATCTTTATAAGGCGAGCTACGCCGCCAACCGCGATTTGCTGATGAAGCGCCTGCCGCAGATCGGTGTTTCGATCGCCTCGCCGATGGACGGCGCCTTCTATGCCTATCTCGACGTCACCCGCTTCACCAATGACAGCATGGGTTTTGCCAAGCGCATGCTGGCGGAAATCGACGTTGCCGCAACACCCGGTCTCGACTTCGATCCGCTGGAGGGACATCGCACCCTGCGTCTGTCCTATGCGGGCTCGCAAGCCGAGATTGCAGAGGCAGTGGAGCGGATTGCAGTCTGGTTGAAGTAGCGGATCTAAGAGGGCGAGCGGCTGCCCGCGCTCGTATCGCTTAGCTGCGCGACGAAAACAGCGAGGCGAGCGTCGAAGAGGGCTTGTTGTTCAGCCGCGGCACGACGACGAGCTGCCTGATGTCGCCGCGCTTGTAGGCGGCGAGGAAGCGCTTGTAATCCTTGAAGGAGACGCAGCCGTTGGAATCGCCGTTCTTGCCGAGCATGTAGGTGTGGGCGAGCAGGCCGACACGGTCATAGATGGCATCCGAGCCCTCGAGCGGCGTCAGCCGCAACGCCTCGACACCGTGGAAAAGGCTTTCACGCATGGTGAGGGCGTAGGTGTGCGGCGGCGTCGGCCCGCGCATCTTCTTGTTGGCGTAACGCGGGTTGTCGCGCATCTTGCCGAGGCCGGAATGGGCTTCCAGCCTCTCGCCGTTCGGCAGATAGACCGTGCTGTTTTCGATGTCGTAGATCGCCACACCGGCGCGCAGCTTCGGCGCGAAGACCGGCTTGTCGTAACGCGGCACCGCATCGTCCTGATCGTCTTCGATCGGCGAGTTCGGCTGGGCGTAGGCAAGGGCAGGCTCGCCGCGCTGCGAACCCTTGGTGGCCGGTGCCGGCTTGCCGATGAGACCGTCGGGACGCGCCATCGGCAACGGCACCGAATCTTCCTCCGGTGTCAGCACGAGATCGAAAGGCTGCCCGCCATCCGCAGCGGCAACGACCACCGGTGCGGGTTCCGAGGCAGGAATTGCCGCCGTTCTTACGGGAGATGCTGATGGTTCGACCGGCGGCGGCGAGATCTGCCGGGATCCGGCATCGGCAAGCGCCAGCAGGGCGGGCACTTCGGCGGCGGCCACGGCCTCCTTCGAGGGAACGATGATCCGGTCGCCGTCGTCTTCTGCCGTCTCTGCCGAAGCCACCTCGACGGGCGGCGGTGTGACCACATCATCCTTGTGGAATTTGGCGCTGTCCGCAATCGCCGCAACCACAGGCTGCTCGGCAGGAGCGAGCCGATTGTGTTTTGTAAGCGCCGCCAAACCGGTGGCGGCAGCATTGGTCTTGCGCGCATGCGCCTGGACAAGGTCGGCCGTCAGGGCGACGACCGGCTTGGCATCGAAGGCCGCCAGCCGATCGTCTTTGCCGACATGGATCAGTCGTTCGTGGGGCGTCGCCGGTTTGGGCTTCGGCGCCGATGCAACCTGGGTGAAACGTTCAGGCGGAGAAACCGGCACGGCGACCGAATGCATTGTCGCCAAGGTCGCGATCAGCCATGTGGAGGTCAGAAATCCGGCGCCGACGACGCCGTAAAGAAAGCCACGAGATCTGCGCAAACGAAAAGCAGATCCGCCAAGAGGGGTGACGTCATCGAACGTCCCAACCGCAAACGCCATACTACACTCGTCTTTCAAACTCGCTACGCAGGCCGGCGGCACTGACTGACTAAACTTCGCCGGGGCCGGTAATGGCGCAAATGGGCCGAATTTAGACCACTCGCGACATCCGACTGTTTCGCAAGGATGACGAATTATGGTTTCTAATTTGTTTACGCGGGATTGCTCTTTCTCACGATGTCTCAAAAAGAGATGCGGAAAGTCTTCTCAGACGCGTTCCATCACGTAACTTCCCGGCGCTTCCTCGATCGCGTTCAGCGCATCGCCGCCCGGTTTGCGCGCGGGCACACGCCTGCCGTCATGGGTTTCGATCCAGGCCCGCCAATGCGGCCACCACGATCCCGGCGTCTCGGTCGCCTGCTCGATCCAGGTCTCGTATTCGCCCTTGGCGGGACCGCCCGTCCAGAATTGGTACTTCTTCTTGTCGGGCGGGTTGACGACGCCGGCGATATGTCCCGACCCGGTGACCACGAACTCCACCTTGCCGCCGAAAAACTGGCTGCCGAGGAAGACCGATTTGGCGGGCGCGATGTGATCCTCGCGGGTGGCGAGATTATAGATCGGGATCTTCACGTCCTTCAGCGACACCGGCTTGCCGTCGAGGATCATCTCATTCTTTGTCAGCGCGTTCCGGAGATAGCAGTTGCGCAGGTAGAAGGCATGATTTGCCGCCGCCATGCGGGTCGAATCGGCGTTCCAGAACAAAAGGTCGAAGGGCAGGGGCTCTTGGCCCTTGAGGTAGCTGTTGACGAAATAAGGCCAGATCAGCTCGGAAGCGCGCAGCATGTTGAAGGCCATCGACATCTTCGAGCCGTCGAGATAGCCGGCCGCCTTCATATGCTCTTCGAGCGCTGCAAGCTGCTCCTCGTCGACGAAGACCTTGAGATCGCCGGCATGGGTGAAATCGACCTGGGTGGTGAAGAGCGTCGCGGTTTTGATGCGCTTGTTCTTCTCCTTGGCGTGCAGCGCGAGCGTCGCCGCCAAAAGCGTGCCGCCGACGCAGTAGCCGACGGCGTTGACCTCCTTCTCGCCTGTTGCCTTCTCGATCGTCTCCAGCGCGAAATCGATGCCCTCGCGGGCATAGGCAGCCCAGTCCTTCTCGGCATGGCGCGCATCCGGGTTGACCCAGGAGATGACGAAGACCGTCTGTCCCTGGTCGACGCACCATTTGATAAAGGATTTTTGCGGATTGAGGTCGAGAATATAAAACTTGTTGATCCACGGCGGGCAGATCAGCAGCGGCCGCTTCAGCACCGTTTCGGTCGAGGCCTCGTACTGGATGATCTGGCAGATGTCGTTCTGGGCGATCACCTTGCCCGGCGTCAGCGCCATGTCGCGGCCGACGGCGAATTTCGTCATATCGGTCTGGCGCAGGCGAAGATCGCCGTTTCCGGCAGCGATGTCCTCGGCGAGCATCTTCATTCCCCGCACCAGGTTTTCGCCGCTGGTTGCGATCGTCTCGCGATAGAGCTGCGGATTGGTGGCGACGAAATTGCTCGGCGAAAGTGCTGCCGTGATCTGCTTCACGTAGAAGCCGGCCTTGTGCTTGGTGTGCTCGTCGAGGCCGTCGGTCTCCGACACCAGCTTCTCGGCCCAGTCCGATGTGACGAAATAAACCTGGCGGAGAAAATCGAAGAACGGGTTCTTCTGCCAGTCCTCGTCGGAGAAGCGTTTGTCCTTGCGGGTGTCCGGCTCGGCGGGAGTCGGCTCGCCCTGCATACGCTGCATCGAGCGCATCCAGATGCCGAAGAACGAGGACATCAGCTGCGTCTGTGCCTCGAAGGTGCGGCGGGGATCGGCAATCCAGTATTCGGTGACCTTGGAAAGCGTCTTGACCATGTCGGTCATCGGATCGACGGCGGTTTCGCTGATCTCGCCGCGTTCGCGCGGCGCAAGCCAGGCGGACGCTGCCTGGCCGAGATTTTCGAGCGCCCGGGCGAAATTCTTCGCCATGGTCTCGGGATCCTTCAACAGATAGGGATCGAGATCCGTCGCGTCGAAACCGGCTTTGCCGCCATTCTTCTGGCCGCCATTCTCCTGCTTGCTGTCGGTCACCATTTCCTCCGGCGGCAGCACTCTTTTTATCCAATCGTTGTACATCGTGATTGAACGAGAAAACAAGTTCCACCCGCGCCGGCTCATGCTATTGCTTTGTGGCTGCGACAAATTTAACAGTCGACGCAGTCAGAACTGGATTTTGAGGCATGACGAAGAACGGCATTCGGCGCATCGCAACCTTCAACCGCATCGCATTGATTTGCGCGGCGGCGGCGATGACCCTGGCCGGATGCAATCTGACGGCGGAGGAAAAAGCCGCAGCCGCTGCCAAGCGAGCGGCGCCGACCGCCGTCGTCATGCCGGCCACCAAGGGCGATGCGGTCGAAGGGGGCCTGGCGAAGTCGCCGGACGGTTACCCGAATTTCGGTGCGCCGCTGACGGCCGCCAACGTCCAGATGAGCGACGAGCAGGCAGCCGAACTGCAGCATCAGCTGACCGCTCTTGCCGCCCGGCGCAAGGCCGGCACGATCTCGGAAGCCGAATATCAGGCCAAGGCCGCCGAAATGCGCCGCCTGGCCGCCGAGCACGGCGCTGATACGCTCTCCGAAATCTCCAAATAGACCTTGCCTTTCAGGCAATTTGCACGCAAAGCCTTCCGGACGGATCGGAAGACAAGATTTTCCCGATAATGCGCTTTAAGCGGCTTTTCCGTCAAAGATTTGCCGCGTGTCTTGGGTCTGATGAATACGGCGTTGCGATTCTGAAGTTCGTGTCGCAGCCGCCGGGAGACGGAACGAACTTCGACAGCGGCCCGAAAGCCGCCTTTCCATGGGGAATGAAATGGAAGAGTTTCACAAAGTCCGGCGTTTGCCGCCTTATGTTTTCGAACAGGTCAACCGTTTGAAAGCAAGCGCGCGAGCGGGCGGCGCCGATATCATCGACCTCGGCATGGGAAACCCCGACCTTCCGACTCCCCAGTCGATCGTCGACAAGCTGTGCGAGGTCGTGCAGGATCCGCGCACCCACCGTTATTCCTCCTCCAAGGGCATTCCGGGGCTGCGCCGCGCCCAGGCCGCCTATTATGCCCGCCGCTTCGGCGTCAAGCTCAACCCGGATACCCAGGTGGTCGCCACCTTGGGCTCCAAGGAAGGCTTCGCCAACATGGCACAGGCGATCACGGCGCCCGGCGACGTGATCCTCTGCCCGAACCCGACCTATCCGATCCACGCCTTCGGCTTCCTGATGGCCGGCAGCGTGATCCGCTCCATGTCGGTGGAGCCGGACGAAAGCTTTTTCCCGCCGCTGGAGCGGGCGGTCCGGCATTCGATCCCGAAGCCCCTGGCGCTGATCCTCAACTATCCGTCGAACCCGACGGCCCTCGTCGCGACGCTCGATTTCTATAAGGACGTCGTCGCCTTCGCCAAGAAGCATGACATCATCGTGCTTTCCGACCTTGCCTATTCCGAGATCTACTTTGACGGCGCTCCGCCGCCATCGGTTCTCGAAGTGCCTGGTGCAATGGATGTGACCGTCGAATTCACCTCGATGTCGAAGACCTTTTCCATGCCCGGCTGGCGCATGGGCTTTGCCGTCGGCAACGAGCGGCTGATCGCGGCGCTCACCCGCGTCAAGTCCTATCTCGACTACGGCGCCTTCACGCCGATCCAGGTGGCCGCGACCCATGCGCTGAACGGCGACGGTTCCGACATTGCGGAGGTTCGCAACGTCTACAAGCGTCGCCGCGACGTCATGGTCGAAAGCTTCGGCAAGGCTGGCTTCGAGGTGCCGCCGCCGGCTGCCACCATGTTCGCCTGGGCGAAGATCCCGGAAAAGTTCCGTCACCTCGGTTCGCTTGAATTTTCCAAGCTGCTGGTCGAGAAGGCCGACGTCGCCGTTGCCCCGGGTATCGGCTTCGGCGAAATGGGCGACGACTACGTCCGTCTGGCGCTGGTCGAGAACGAACACCGCATCCGCCAGGCTGCGCGCAACATCAAGAAGTTCATGTCGACGGCAGACGAAACGATGCACAACGTCATTTCGCTGAACGCGCACCGTTAATCCAACTCTTAAGGCAGCCGCGCCCCGCGGCTGCCGCCACACAGACATTCAGGATCGATCCATGGCAGATGCCCTCAAAATCGGCATTGCGGGCTTGGGCACCGTTGGCGCCTCGCTAGTCCGCATCATTCAGCAGAAGAGCAACGAGCTTGCCGTCACCTGCGGGCGTCCGATCACGATCACCGCGGTCTCCGCGCGTGACAAGACGAGAGACCGCGGCGTCGATCTTTCCACAGTGACCTGGTTCGACCGGCCGGAAGATCTTGCCGAAAAGGGCGATATCGACGTCTTCGTCGAGCTGATGGGCGGCGCCGAAGGGGCCGCCAACACCTCCGTACGCGCCGCACTTCATCGTGGTCTCCATGTGGTGACAGCCAACAAGGCGCTGCTTGCCTATCACGGCGTCGAGCTTGCGACGATCGCCGAGGAGAAGGGCGCGCTGTTGAACTTCGAAGCGGCGGTCGCCGGCGGCATCCCCGTCATCAAAGCGCTGCGCGAATCGCTGACCGGCAATGCCGTCTCGCGCATCTACGGCATCATGAACGGCACCTGCAATTACATCCTGACCAAGATGGAGAAGGAGGGGCTGTCCTTCGCCGAATGCCTGAAGCAAGCGCAGCGGCTGGGTTATGCCGAGGCCGATCCTGCCTTCGATATCGAGGGCAATGATACCGCCCACAAGCTTTCCATCCTGACGACGCTCGCCTTCGGCAATCGCATCGCCGCCGACGACATCTATCTCGAAGGCATCACCAACATCTCGATTGAGGATATCCATGCCGCGGCCGAACTCGGCTACCGCATCAAGCTCCTGGGCGTTGCCCAGCGCACCGATACCGGCATCGAGCAGCGCGTGCATCCGACCATGGTGCCAGTCGATTCGGTCATCGCCCAGGTCGACGGCGTCACCAATGCAGTGGCGATCGAATCCGACGTGCTTGGCGAACTGCTGATGGTCGGCCCCGGCGCCGGCGGCAATGCCACGGCCTCGTCGGTGCTCGGCGATATCGCCGATATCGCCAAAAGCCAGCCGGGCGCTCAGCGCGTGCCGGTGCTCGGCCATCCCGCAAAGGCGCTGGAGCCCTATCGCAAGGCGCAGATGCAGAGCCACGAGGGCGGTTATTTCATCCGCCTCACCGTCCTCGACCGCACTGGCGTCTTTGCCAGCGTTGCCACCCGCATGGCCGAAAACAACATCTCGCTGGAATCGATCGTCCAGCGCTCCAAGCAGCATCTGGCGCCGTCGCACCACCAGACGATCATTCTCGTCACCCACGCGACGATGGAAGAGTCGGTGCGCAGGGCCGTCGCCTCGATCAAGTCGGAAGGGTATCTCTTCGGCGAACCGCAGGTCATCCGCATCGAGCGGCCGAAAGAAGAAGCTTAAGCCTTTTCTCGTCCGGGCAATCTGAGCCGCCCCGTCTTCTTGAACTGCCAGTTCAAGAAGACGGGGCGTTTTTTTGTTGCTCGTCCGGGCTCCCCTTACGGAAGTCTATATTAACAAATACCGAAATATTGATATAAATAAAACCATAGATGGTGAGTCGTGGGCGTGGAGAATTTCATGAGCAAGGACAGCCACGCCGGCAAGGGGTATGGCCGCCCGAGCGACGCGCCGCCGGACCGTCCCGATATGCTTGGGGAGATTCTCAAGCCGGCCTACCGTGACATTCGTCAGCAGGCCCCTGATGAGGATGACGGCGATGAACACACGGAAGGCCGCAACTGGGCCATTCTGCTGACGCTGTTTTCGTTCCTGCTGGTCCAGCTTGCCGGCGTCGCCATGATCATCTGGGCGGTATTCTGGTAAAAATCCGTGTCTGCAAATCCAACGCTATGTTATCTCCGCTGCTTCTGTAGAAAGAACAGATGAAGTCAGCGGAGTAAGGCATGGCAGATCTCGTCGATCCGGTACAGCGCGCGTTTCTCGGTGTGGAGAAATCCGCGCTCGACAATCGCTGGGTGGCGCGCCTCGATCAGGCCGGGCAGAACCGGGCGCTGGCCATGTCGCAAATCCACGGCATGCCGGATCTGATCGCCCGCGTGCTGGCCGGGCGCGGCGTGACGGTGGACGAGGCGATCGAATTCCTCGATCCGACGATCCGCGGCCTGATGCCCGATCCGCATGTTTTGACGGATTGCGAAAAGGCCGCCACCCGCCTGGTGAGCGCCATCGAGCGCGGCGAGAACGTCGCGATCTTCGGCGACTACGATGTCGACGGTGCGGCCTCCTCGGCGCTGATGTTCCGCTTCCTCAGCCATTTCGGCGTCAAGGCGAACATCTATATTCCCGACCGCGTCTTCGAAGGCTACGGCCCCAACCCGGCGGCGATCAATCAACTGATCGACAATGGCGCCCGGCTGATCGTCACCGTCGATTGCGGCTCCACCAGCCACGAGGCGCTGGCGGCGGCCGCCGCCCGCAATATCGATGTCGTCGTCATCGATCACCACCAGGTGACACATGAGCTGCCGCCCTGCCATGCGCTGGTCAACCCGAACCGGGAGGACGATCTCTCGGGGCAGGGGCATCTTTGCGCCGCCGGTGTCGTCTTCATGGTGCTGGTGGCAACGCTGAGGCTGCTGCGTGCGGCCGGCAACAAGGGCATCCTGGCGCTCGATCTGTTGCAATGGCTGGATATCGTCGCGCTTGCGACCGTCTGCGATGTCGTGCCGCTGAAGGGCCTCAACCGCGCCTATGTGGTCAAGGGGCTGGTCGCGGCCCGCCACCAGAGCAATGCCGGCCTTGCAGCCCTCTTCCGCAAGGCAGGGCTCGCCGGCCCTGTGACACCCTATCATTTCGGCTTTCTGATCGGGCCGCGCATCAATGCCGGCGGGCGGATCGGCGACGCCGCACTCGGAAGCCGCCTGCTGACGCTTGATGACGCCGGCGAGGCCGAAATGATCGCCCAGCGCCTGGATGAGCTCAACCGCGAGCGCCAGGCGATGGAGGCGCTTATGCTGCAGGAAGCGGAAGCCGAGGCGCTGGCCGAATATGGCGACGGCGAGGGCGCCTCCGTCATCGTCACCGCCCATGAAAAATGGCATCCCGGCATCGTCGGGCTGATCGCGGCGCGGCTGAAGGAAAAGTTCAAACGGCCGGCCTTCGCGATTGCCTTCGATCCCTCCGGCCGCGGCACTGGCTCCGGCCGCTCCATCAACGGCTTCGACATGGGCAGGATGGTGCGCGCCGCTGTCGACGAAGGGCTGCTGGTCAAAGGCGGCGGTCACGCCATGGCTGCGGGGCTGACGGTCGAGCGCGCCGATCTCGGCAGGCTGAGGACCTTCTTCACCGAGAAGTCGGCAAGAACGGTGGCGAGTCTTGTTGCGAATGAGACGCTGAAGATCGACGGTGCGATCGGCGCCAGCGGCGCCACGCTCGAACTGATTGACCGCCTGGAGGCTGCCGGCCCCTATGGCTCCGGCCACGCCCAGCCGCTCTTTGCCGTGCCGGCGCATCGTGTGCGCGATGCACGCCTGGTCGGTGAAAAACATGTGAAAGTGACGATGGAGGCAATGGATGGATCGCGGCTCGACGGCATCGCCTTCCGCGCCGCCGATACGGCTCTCGGCAACCTTCTCATCAGTTCCCGCGGCGCCAGCCTGCATGTCGCGGGTTCGCTCGGTGCCGATCATTATCAGGGCGCCCGCCGCATCCAACTGCGTGTCTGCGATGCTGCGCCGGCAAAATAAAATTGCCGCGCAAAAACGCTCATGATGACAAATTGGGAGAGAAGAAGTGGCACGCCCTAGGGGAGTCGAACCCCTCTTCCCAGAATGAAAATCTGGTGTCCTAACCGATAGACGAAGGGCGCTTCCTTCGTGGTGGCGCCCTTATAGTCAGCACCTTCAAAAGCCGCAAGCGCCAAGGCGCGAAAAAATGATCGTTTTCGGCATTCTTTTGCTGTCGTGATTAACCACCGCGACGCCGGATACAGGCGCGCCGGCTCTAACCATTGAGCTACAGGCCCTCGGGTCGGGTGTCCGGCGCCTTGGTGCCGGAGGCCGGCACCGTAATGCCGGGGCAATGGTTCCCGCAGCACGGGTTCCGCTCTAACGCACATCCGAGGGAGCCACGATCACTTCGGCCTGCGCGTCGTCCAGACGCCTCGGCCAGACCTCGTCGATCGGCGGTCATTACCGGGACTGCCACTCCAAGACGCCAGATAGCCAATCCCACCGCCCCCAATCAACTGGCGAGGTTGAAGGGATCCACGGCTATGTCGACTTCACCTAAAGAACTAGGCTTGGTGAAATGGCCGCGCAAGGCACCAACTATCGATGATCTAGCCACTGGTTGCCAATTCACGGAGGATGGAAAAGAAGGAGCATGCCGCTCGATGAGCGGATAGCGCATGCGTCCGAGTTACCGGGAGCCTACATGCTTCATATCGCTAATATTGCGCCACCTCGGTTCAGGCTATGGACGCGTGCTTCACGAGAATGGCGCCGTGGTGAGCCCGAGCTTCGGATCCTCGACAGATTATGCCGTCGGAACCAGACTGCAATCGATATAGGTGCGAACTACGGTATCTATTCTTGGTTCTTGACCAAGTATGCGCGCGATGTCGTCGCCTTCGAACCTCAGCCTAACATGGTAGCTTTTCTCAAGGCTGCGCTTGGTTCGTCGGTTCGGGTCGAGCAGGTCGCACTTTCCGACAGCGATGGCGTTGCAACGATGCGGATTCCCCGTGATCAGTTCATGGATGGCTGCGCCACGATTGAGGACCAGAATACGCTTTCGACGCAAAATGTCGCAGAAATTTCCGTTCCAACCCGTCGTTTGGACAGCTATCAGTTCGGCACTGTAGGCTTCATTAAGATCGACGTTGAAGGGCACGAACTAAAAGTACTCGAAGGCGCAGAGGCTATATTGAACCGGTATCGCCCAAACCTGCTCATCGAAGCGGAAGACCGACATCGACCCAACGCTGTCGCCAGTTTGATCGACTATCTTAAGCCGTTTGGATATTCTGTATATTGCCTGAAAGATCGAAAATTTCGTTCCCTGTCGATCGACGACATCCGGAAGGGCTCTGCCGGAACGCCTTATAACTACGTCTTTTCTATCCGCGAGGATCTATAAAGAGCCTTTCGTGTGCCCCCGTGCTTACCACCCCGACGACCGAGCGGCTGCAAGAAGCATCTGCGCCAGGATATTTTATCGGCCGTTGAGGACGGCTTAAACGCTTCTTGAGCCGCTCTTAAAACCTGATTGGGCTTTTTCAAAAAATCCGACCTCCTGTCAAATTTCGCAAAATTGCGTCCGATTTAGACGAGAGGAATAGTGGTACGCCCTAGGGAGTCGAACCCCTCTTTACAGAATGAGAATCTGTCGTCCTAACCGATAGACGAAGGGCGCAAACCGTTCGCTAAATAGGCGTGCGCGCCAGCTTCTGCAAGCGGATGCGATAGCTTCTATATGGAGAGAAAGTGGCACGCCCTAGGGGAGTCGAACCCCTCTTCCCAGAATGAAAATCTGGTGTCCTAACCGATAGACGAAGGGCGCTTCCTTCGTGGTGGCGCCCTTATAGTCAGGCATTTTGAATCCCGCAAGCGGGAAATGCGGTTTTCTTTCAAAAAAATGACAAGAAATCCTGCTGCGTCGCAGACGCCGATTATTGAAGCTGAATCAATAGGCTGCCGGTTATTTCTTGAACAGGACGAGACGGCGCTGCCCTTTACGTAATGCGCAGATCGCGCGGCCGTCAGATCGCTCTTGCGGTCGCCATGGGCGCACGTTTGCCGCCGCAGCCCCAGTTCCAGTCGCGGCTTTTGCCGGTATCGAGATGGACCGACTCCGTGTGGCAATAGGTGCCGACGCCGCCGCGGTTCGGCAGCGAGCGGATATAGGCGGCAATATCCCATTTCGTCACGCCGTCGATCTGGATATCGGCCGCTTCGCAGCTTTTGTGCATCGATTCGTCGGCGCCGCCGACCAGGCGGTTATGCTCTTCGTCCCGATAGCCTGAGGTGACGATAACAGGCCGGCCGAAATGGCCTTCCACAGTCTTGATCACGTTCAGAAGCTCGGGCTTGAAACAGCCGACCTCGACCTTGTCGTTCTGGACGTGCAGCCCGTTCGGCGCGACGCGCGTCATGCCGGGCAGGGAGGCTTTCTGCAAAAGGCCGGAGAGGCTGCCGAGCAGGTTCTGCTTCGGTGCGCTGTAGAGCGCATTCATCGTCGGAGCGGGATGGCCGTCCGTCGCCAGCGACGCCGTTTGCACCGGCGCAATCTGCGTGCTGCCATTCTGCGAGGATTGCTGCGGCAGCACAGGCACCGCCGGCTGCTCTGATCCGGGTTGCTGACTGTAGACGCTGCTTCTTGCGGGTGCTGCACCGCCAACCGGCGCATAGGCCTGCGGCTGAATGACCGTCGACGTGCTGTTGTTCTGCGGCGCCGGCTGATGATCGGAAAAGATGCTCATCGCCTGCGCGTTGATCCGGGTCGACTGCAGCACGAGCCCGCCGATATTGGCCGGTGCCGCCGCCGGATCGGCCGGCGGGACGGGGGCATTCGGATCTGCTGCCACGGCCTGGGGCATGGCTTGAGCGCCGGAGACATTGACGAGCCGGGGATCGGTGTAGACCGAGCGTGGGGCAGGGCTTGCCGGTGCTGCTGCGGCAAGCGCAGGTGCGGCTGCCTGCGGCGCTGGAACCGCTGCGGCGGAATCGAGCGCCTTCTGGTCCGAGGCGCAACCGGACAGCGCCAGTACCGAGGTGGCGATCAGCAAAGCGCCCGTCAGGGACATCCGCATCTCAATGTTACGCAAGCGACAGTCTCCAGTTGATGCGGAAAATGGCCGAAAGCCGCCATCTTCCGCTTCGAGTCGTCCGGAGATTGCCTGCGGGGCCGGATCGCAGCAAGCGTCAAGGCGCCGGCCGGACCCGAAATCGCAAAAGCCGCAAGCCTCGCAAAAGCCTTGCGGCGAAAAGCCTTACCAGGCGCCGGTATTGCCCATGGAGACCCAGGGTTCGGCGGCGGCAAGCGGGCTGCCCTTCTGCAGGATTTCAATCGAGATGCCGTCGGGCGAGCGCACGAAGGCCATGTTGCCGTCGCGCGGCGGCCGGTTGATGGTGATGCCGTTGTCCATCAGATTCTGGCAGGTTGCGTAAATGTCGTCGACCTCATAGGCGAGGTGGCCGAAATTGCGTCCTCCGCTATAATCTTCCGTGTCCCAGTTATAGGTAAGCTCGAGGCAGGGAGCCTTTTCGCTGCGCGCACGGTCGAGATCGTCGCGAGCAGCCAGGAAAACCAGGGTGAATCGGCCCTTTTCGTTTTCGTGACGGCGGATCTCCTCCAGCCCGAACAGCGTGGTGTAAAAGGCGAGTGAAGCATCCAGGTCTTTGACGCGAACCATTGTGTGGAGATAACGCATTCTATCTACTCCTTTATTGGGTCTGGCTTTTTCGGCGAGCTGAGGTCAGCCTCGGGCAAGTCATCGATATAAAATGTGCAGTTGGGAATAACCGAAAACTAGGACTTGCGCTTATCCGTTACCAAGATGTTAATCTTGATTTCAAGAATCAGTTAACCGTAACAGTGTGACGCGTATTCGAGGGGCTGGCGACAAATGGCTGACAGGATTTCATCGAACGAATACTCCGACCTTGACGAGCTATCGGCAGAGGCGGTCGATCTTGTTGAAATCACCGGCGTCGTCAAGTGGTTCGACGTCGCCAAGGGTTTCGGCTTCATCGTGCCCGACAACGGCATGCAGGATGTTCTCCTGCACGTGACCTGCCTGCGCCGCGACGGTTACCAGACGATTCTCGAGGGAACGCGCATCGTCGCCCTCATCCAGCGCCGCGAGCGCGGCTACCAGGCCTTCAAGATCCTGTCGATGGACCAGTCGACTGCGGTTCATCCCTCGCAGCTGCCGCCGGTGCGCACGCATGTGCAGGTCACCGCGACGAGCGGTCTCGAGCGTGCGCTCGTCAAGTGGTTCAACCGCACCAAGGGCTTCGGCTTTCTGACGCGCGGCGAGGGCACGGAAGACATCTTCGTGCACATGGAAACGCTGCGCCGCTTCGGCCTGACGGAGTTGCGCCCGGGCCAGGTGGTGCTCGTGCGCTTCGGCGACGGCGAAAAGGGCCTGATGGCCGCGGAAATCCATCCCGACATTCCGAGCCCGGCCAGCCGGTCGCATTGATATGCGTGACCTCGTTTTTCTTCATGCGATCAAAAGCGCCATCCTGGCGCTTTTTTTCATGGTCGCCCTGCCGGCTTTCGGCCAGGAGCAGATCCGCTTCGACAAGGAGCCGCTGCTCATCCAGACCGCCGCGGGCAAAGTGCTGCATTTTACCGTCGAGATCGCCTCGACTCCCGATCAGCGCGCCTACGGGCTGATGTTTCGCAAGGCGATGGCCGATGATGCCGGCATGATCTTCGATTTCGACGAACCCCGGCGCGTCACCATGTGGATGGAAAACACCATCCTGCCGCTCGACATGCTTTTTGCCGATGAGACCGGCACAATCCGCCACATCAAGGAAAACGCAGTGCCTTATTCCCGCGATATCATCGATTCGATGGGCAAGGTGAAATACGTCGTCGAACTCAATGCTGGCATCGTCGGCAAACTCGCGATCAAATCGGGCGACAGAATCGTCAGCGCCACGACGACGAAGAAGTCGAAGTGACGTGACCGGGCGGCTTCAAGTCATTGAATTTGTGGCGACCCCTGCAGGAATCGAACCTGCGACAACCTGCTTAGAAGGCAGGTGACGCCTCCTAACTCCGCCAATCAGTTGATATCAACAGGTTTCGTTGAAAGCCATAGAATCAAGGGCTTGCAGGGCATGTGGTCGATCGTGATAATAACAATCACAATCACGACGTGTCACCTATCCGCCGTTACCCCGGCGTTACCCTGGATAAAGCGATGGCAAAAGCCCTTACCGTCCGCGCGATCGAAGCAATCAAAAAGCCGGAAGCCCGACAGGAGATCCCCGACGGCGGACTGCCCGGACTTTATCTGATCGTGCAGCCCTCGGGGTTGATGAGCTGGGCCATCCGCTACAGGTTTGAGGGAAAGCCGAAGAAGTTCACGATCGGTCCCGTACCTCTTTATTCGCTGGCGAAAGCTCGTGACGAGGCAGCGAAACTTTTGCGCGATGTTACTGAGGGTAGGGATCCCGCGACAGCCAAGGCATCCCAGAGAGCGCTAAAGCTCGACATCGTCGACGACGCTATCAACGAATTCCTCAGGCGATATGTGGAGAAGAAGAACCGGCCCTCGACGATCAAGGAAAGGACGCGCCTCTTCAAAAAAGACTTCCGCCCCAAGTTTGGGAAGCGGACAATGAGGAGCCTTACCAGACACGAGATTTCGACCCATCTGGATGCCGTGGCAGATCGGGCGCCTATAGTTGCCAACCGGCTTCTTTCCTTGCTCTCGAAGTTTTTCAATTGGGCTGTCCAAAAGGACATCATCGATAGCTCGCCGATGGAAAATAAGATCGACAAGCCCAGCGAAGAGACCACCCGCGACCGAATTTTGACAGATGCGGAGATCAGGCTTGTATGGCTGGCATCCGCCAAGCTTGGTTACCCCTTCGGGCCAATGGTTCGGCTGCTGCTTCTGACCGCCCAGCGCCGAAGCGAGGTTTCAGGGGCTACGTGGCCTGAAATATATCTCAAAGGGAACGATCAACAGTGGGTCATCCCACCTGAGCGGGCGAAAAATCGCAAAGAGCACTTTGTCGCTCTTACGGCGGAAGCCATCAGAGAAATCGAGGCATTGCCGAAGATCCGGCCAGCCGAGGCCGAGGAGGCAGCTTTCCTTTTCACCACAACGGGCGTGACAAAAGTCTCGGGCTATGGTCGAGCCAAAAAGAACCTTGATGCGGAAATGGTCAAACTTGCCAAAGAGGAAGCGCAGGAGCGGGGGCAGTCCCCGAATAAACTGGAACTCGAACCATGGACATTTCACGATCTGAGGCGAACAGCAGCGAGTGGCATGGCTCGCTTAGGTGTTCCCGTGCATGTCGTCGAAGCAGTGATCAACCACCGCTCGGGAACGATCAAGGGCGTGGCGGCCGTCTACAATCGATATGACTATGCTGACGAAAAGCGAGCCGCGTTGACCGCATGGTCGACCCTTGTGGCCCAGATCGTCGCATGACCATAGGCCATTCATTTCGCGCGCCTGGTCTCCAGTAGCTAGCTCGCTCCCTGTCAGAACGGGATATCGTCGTCTGGATCACGTGAGAAGTTCCCCGCGCTCTTTTCGGGCGTTGCCGTCGATCGCTCAACCGGCCACTTAGGCGCCTGCAGTTTTGCGTTCTTCAGTGCTTCTGCCATAGCCTTACCGGCTGCAAAGTAATCTTCGTGCTTCATGTCCTCGTGGAGTTGAATAAACTCGTCAATACGAGGCCAGAGCACATCCACGTAGTGGTTGAGGTACGTCCGCTTGCTCTCGCCCGTGAAAAAGAACGGCCAGTGCGTCCTCACAAATGCAAGACGGCGTTCCTCCTCGAACGTCGGAATAAGCTCGGCAACCTTTGAGACCTCAAGAGCTCGCACCCCTTCGCTCACATCCCAAAGATTCTGCCACGTGATTTCGTGGTCATCATAGCCGTCTGACCGAGTGATGACGGTGTTTGCCGCCGCGGCGAGAATGGCACGTTCGACGACCGTCGTGATCGTTTGGCCCTTGTACCTCGCCATGTAGTCGAGGATGAATCGCGTTTTTGGATCCAGCCGGATCGTCAGCGCCTCAGACTTTGGGTTTTTAGATGCAGGTCTGCCCATCGAATCTTCCCTATCGCGCGTACGCATAAACAAACTGTGAATAGTTTGCAATCATCACATTAATATTTGCCCGATCATGGTGGTTATTGTATGATAATCACCGTGCAAAAACATCAGGAGTTTGAGTATGAATGCAGAACATTCGACTCGTGAATATCTGACCGGGAAGCAGGTGGCGACGCGGTATCAGATCACGCCCGTGTCACTGTACAGATGGGAGCGTGATGAACGCCTCGGCTTTCCCCAGCCGATGATCGTCAACCGTCGCAAGCTTTTCAAAGTTGATGAACTGGTTGCCTGGGAGCGCTCTCGGGCGAAGGGGGCGGCATGACCGCCAGCGCAACGAAGCAGCAGGGACACAAAGGTTGGCGCCCGTTCCCTGCCGCCTCGCTCGAAAACCGCAAACCTACGATTTCCTCTCTCACCAGCGGAAGGACCGCAGATGACAGAAACACGTAAATCACGAACCCGGATGCGAGTCCAGATTTTGGACAAGGGCGGCCCAGTCGGTACACCGATAACCGTAGTTGGAAGAAATTGTTGGGCGCTGCAGGCGTTGATCGATGCTGGCGCTCGGGGCTTCAGCTCGATCGAACGGCCCGCTCCTCGGACTGCCCACTACATTCATCGGCTGCGAAGCTTTGGGTTCGCGATCGAAACCCAACACGAGGCTCACGGCGGGACCTACCCAGGGGTGCACGCTCGATATCGCCTGTGTTCCGAGATCCGCGTACTTGAAGGGCAGTCAGCATGACAGAGCCTCGCCAGATCAACACGGACTCGGGCGTTACCTTCGCAGCGCAATGGTGCGCGGATAATCCGCCACGGTCTGACATCATCCCCCAGCTCAAAGCTAGGTTCGCTTTGACTTCTTTGCAGGCTGCGGAAGCTTGTGCCATGGCCCAGAAATTTCGCGTTCTGCGGAGGGCTTTCGGTTGATCGAACAGGCCCAACTTCCCCGACTGGACGTGCGAAAGATTGAGCAGGAAGAGGATTTCAACTGGAAAGGACCCGATGTCATTATCCAGGCCCAGCCGGCGACCGCAATTTACCGCAACGTCCATGATGCTGTCGTCATCCGTCAGGAATCGATGACAGAAGACGACGACCACTTCGTGTTCTTCGCCACCAAATCCGACGTCCGCACCCTGATCAACGCGCTGAAGCGTGAGATTGGGGAGGTCTGATGGGGGCGTTCGCTGAATGGCAACCTCAGTACGCCGCACGGGGCATCAGCTCTTTCCCGGTGACCGTTGATGACAAACGCAAGAAGCCCGCTGTCAAGGGTTACCTCAAGATTGGGCTTCCAACGAGCAGCCAGCTCGCTCTGAGATTTCTCGCCCATGAGGCTCTTGGCATCGCTTGCAAGCGTAACCGGCTGACAGTTCTCGACGTCGATACGACCGACGAACGCGAGCTTGCTGACGGATTGGCGAGGCACGGCACGACGCCGTTCATTGTACGAAGTGGATCGGGTCATTTTCAGGCGTGGTATCGCAACGGCGGTGAGGGGCGGCGAATTCGCCCTGATCCAGCACGACCGGTCGATATCCTGGGTGATGGCTATGTCGTCGCGCCGCCCTCAGTGGGCGCACGTGGTCGATACGAGATTATTCAGGGCTCACTCGATGATTTGGATCGTTTGCCGGCGATGTTGCGGGTTGAACCGCAACATAGACCGATCCCGCGGCGCGGGGAGGCGAATGCCGATTTATCGGAACGTGTCGACAAGGCCAGTCGTCGCCTCGACGGCATGCGCCAAGGCGACGGTCGCAACAATTCTCTATTCACCCGTGCGATGCGCCAAGCCCATCAGGCAGCCACCAAGGAGGAACTAATCCAGATGGTTTCCCAAGCCAACACGCAGTTTGCTGAGCCGCTCCCACCTGATGAAGTGCTTAGCGTGTCACATTCAGCATGGAAGTATAAGGAGGCCGGCCGCCTCATGATTACCGGCGGCGAGGCGACGGCTGTCGTTTTCCAGAGCGATATCGATCACCTGTGGGACCAGCCGAATGCTGTCTCCCTGCTTATTCGCCTGCGATTAGCGCACGGACACAGAAACGGCGGGCAGTTCGCACTCTCAAGCGCCTACGCGGAGTCCATGGACATGAGCATCCCGACCTTCCGCGCCGCCCGTGACGCACTCGTCGAGCGATTTTTTATCGAGATCCTTCATCCGGGTGGAAAGGGAAAGAACGATCCGCCCATCGTAAGGTTGCTGTGAGACTGAGGCAGAGAGACAAGGAGAGAGATGTGTATAGTTATATTGTAGCAAAATTCTTTCTACTAAGCCTTCTTGCGAATGGTGGTGCAAAATGAAGGCGCCCCAGATCCTCACCGTCACGCGCAAGTACTGCTGCTCATTCGAGATTACCGATCAATGCGGCAACCTAGTCGAAGGACCATTTGACACCAATGCCGCTGCGTGGTCGGTCCTCGATCGCATCGACCGCGACACGATACCCGGGAGGTCTCGCAGCAATAAGGTTCTCTGGGGGAAGCCGGATAAGCCAGCAAAGCGCAATAGCAAGAAGGCGAGCAAGCGCAAAGAGGAGCACCGGATGAAGGTCAATGCCGCAAAGGCGCCTGGCCGGGTTCGATCCGTTGCTGCAGCCAAGTTTGACCCGGCCGGCGAAGGCAAGTTCCGAGACTACAAGCTGGGCACCTTCGGCGCCGCCTCCGAAGTGAAGCGCAT
Organism: Rhizobium sp. N324; assembly: GCF_001664485.1. Classification (NCBI taxonomy): domain Bacteria; kingdom Pseudomonadati; phylum Pseudomonadota; class Alphaproteobacteria; order Hyphomicrobiales; family Rhizobiaceae; genus Rhizobium; species Rhizobium sp. N324. Next base: position 2,035,899 of record NZ_CP013630.1, read on the forward strand.
GAATCCAGCAACCTATTTGGCAGAGAAAGCAGCGAAGGAGACCACTCGCGCTGTGAATAACGTGGAAGGCGGGAGTTCTCGATGATCCAATCTAACGCAGAAATTGCAGAATCAGCTTACCTTAGACCTTTCTTCCGAAAGGCGAAGAGCATGGAACTGCAAGCATTTCCGGTATTCGACGCGCGTCCACCACTCGCTTATATAGAATCATGGCGAAGGCATATTGCCGACACGGGCTCACCGGAAACCTTCGACAACGTGTCAAGCACAAAGCCGCCGAAGAACGCCTCGGTGATCCTGCTGTCGGAGGTGGTCTCGGTTCCAATGTCACTTAGACTGGGAGGGGACAGGGTGCCGTGCCCGCTTTGTTCACCGACCTCGCCAAAATTCGGGAAGGGCAGGATGGCTTGGTTTCCTGATGAATGCGTCGTCAGGTTCATCGGCCATAGTTGCGCCAAACGTTACCTCGGAGAGAATTACTCGGCTGCAGAGCGCCTCTTCAAAATCGAAGCAGCTTGTGCCGACTTTATCGAGCGGTGGCCCAGGGTTCAGGACGCGTTGCCGCAGATCGGCCCCGTTGTCCGCAACCTTTATGGCGTAGGCCAGCGTCTGAGCCAGCTTAGAGCCTACATCGACAGACAGGCTCCAGGCTTCGCTAGATCGTTCCACGGCGACCTGGTGACGATCGGGGGACGAGTGTTCACATCGAGGGAAGCTGGTGTGAAGTCCAGCGCAGTGCTTGGTCTGAAGTTCCTCTCTGAAGACTTCAACCCGGGAAGTGTCGCTGAAAAGCTGATGTCGATTTGCCGGGACATCAAAAACCCGCTGCCGAATTGGCAGGTCAGCGATGGTGAGGGGGCGGCGTCACGAGAGATAATTCGTCGCGGCCGGTCGGCATCCCGTTATCTGAAAGAAATGTCGGCATTAAGAGATCAGATCGAGGATGCTGCTGAATTTCTCACCGTGACCAACCTTCGAATTCTCGAGCAATGGTGCAAATCCGGGAATTCTCCTTTCACAGTGATCATGTTTGCCCGCGATGGCGAACGGATCGACGGTGTTGTTGAGAGCTATGCTGGCCGATACGGATGGTCGGTGGTCTATCCAGGAGATCTGTTGATGGGACTGCCGACGAAAGACGAAATATCAAACCTGGGCATCTCGGAGATTTTCGGTTGAACACATCAATGCTGACGAAACCATCGGCCACAGTCGCCTGGTATCTAATCCGTGTTGCGCCGGGTGGCCATCGGATGGCCAAAGCAGTAAACGAGGCGATCGAGGAAAGGATTGGAGAAACGCTGATCGAACGAGAGTGCCGAGAAAGGGGAGTTGCGGTTTTTACGCCGTCGTTTTGGACCGTGGTTCGTCATCAGAGGACAAACCGCCTGATCGAAAAGCGCTTTCCATTATTCCCCGGCTATTCGTTTGTGCAGGTCACGGGCACAGGCTTCGACACGATCAGGCAGTTCGGCTATGTCTCGCACTTCATGAGGGGTGGCGGTAAATACGGTCTGGCGTCGTTCACCGATAGGGAAATGGTCATGCTTTACGCCGCGGATATGGAAAAGCGCGACCTGCATCGGACGATGAAGCGGAACGGCGAGGCCGATGTACGCGAACACAAGCGCAGAGACATCAATCGCAAGATCGGCCTAATCTTTCCGAAGGGGCGCCGCAAGAAGATGCCTTTGCGTATGATGGCGTCCGCTGCTATCAATGGCTTGCCCCCGAAAACGCGGGAATATTGCCAAGCGCTTCTCAACGAACTGGATTCGTTGGAAAAACAGGAAGAAGCTTGCAAGGAGCACCGTCTCGCGATAGACTCCGCAGCGTGATTTGTGGTGTTTCAGCCGGACCGCCTCATGGCGAAGAACAACTCGGCGGCCGCTTTTGCCGAACAATGCATTCGGCGCGATGGAAGAAATGCGTCTAAGTGGCTTCTACGGTTCCAATCACCGAACGTTGAAGAAATCCATTGTTTCTGTAGCGCGGGTTGCAAACGGGCGTGGGTCAGGTCTGAAATTCGCCATGGCGTCTTGAAACGCTAAACCCGCTGCAAAGCCGACTGTAAACGGGTGCATTTCCCGATATGCAGCTAGCTCCCCAACTAATGCGGCAGCTTTCAATTTGGCCTTCTTGGGGGTTTCCTCATCATCCATAATATGACTGAGATATTGGTCAGCGTCGAAAAAGGCGTCTGCTTTCGGGAAATCGAATCTGTGGAATTGAACGCTGTAGGCCCGAGCCATTCTCTTCTTCATAACCAGGTGATAGATCGTCCAGTATCGGATCAGCGCCCATATGCCGATAGGCAAAGGCAGAAGCCACAAAACGGCTAGAACCATTCCGAAGGCTGGAAGTTGCGAGCCCGCCTCCGCGAACCACGCCACGCAAGCAGCTATGAGAATATCAAGGATGCTAACGAGCAGGACGTACAGCCATTTCATAACGACCTCAGGTATCCTTGTTTAGCGTCAATATGAGTGAGATGATTCCCGTGATTGCCCCGATCGTTCCAAATATGATCGCCAATCGGCTCTGAACGACATCGATACGCTCTCTTACTTCGCGGCGGATACTTTTCCGGAGAATGTCGATCCCGGCAGTGGTTAGTAAGCGTTCATGAAGACTGCCGTGGGCGACTTCCCAAAACTGCTCGTCTTCAGCCACAGGTATTCCGAGTTCAGCAGCTTGAGTGAGCAGAAATTTCGTTTGTGATCTCGCGGGCTCTTGGAGGGCGATAGCCTTCTCGGTGAAGAGGGCATCCCTCCGCATCTCAATACCCAAGCGTTCGGCGAACCCGACGTCCTCCGGAAGCTCATGCAACCTCTGCTGAACGTCGGCTATCTTCTTGTCAATTTGATCCACCCTGTTTGCGACATCGATTGCGAGCATTTTCATGTCACGGGAATGACGCAGATCACGAAACATCAGTTCGCTCCCCCTCCGAAAGCTATCAAAGCTTGAACTATCAGAGCGTGCATGTCGAGTGTGCGTGAGTGAAACGGGAAAATTCTGCACTGCCTCTCTCCGGATCGAGCGAGCTATTACAAGGAAAACAAAATGGACCCTTCGATTGCGCCGGCCTCGCGGGCTGCCGTGGTGACGCCGAACGACTCCGCCATTGTCGGTGCACGCGCGCTCTATATCGGGACGGCAGGCGACGTTGCCATTGCGCCGCGCCGGGACGTGGACCCCGTCATCTTCAAGAGCGTGCCGGCAGGGACGATCCTTCCCGTCCATGCGGCCATTGTGGCGCTTACCGGCACCACCGCATCCAACATCATCGCCCTCTTCTAAAGGGGACGCATAACGTCCAGCCGATCAGAAGGCAGGAGACAATGACAGGCAGACCGACGAAGTTCACGCATTCCCTCGCTGACGTCATTTGTGAGCGCATCGCTGATGGCGAAAGCCTACGATCGATCTGCAGGGATGAGGCGATGCCGGCGAAGTCAACCGTGCTTGCGTGGCTTGCCGATGACGAGAAAGCGGCATTTCGGACCAAGTATGCGCAGGCGCGCGAGATCCAGGCCGACGGCTTCGTCGACGAGATGGTCGAGATTGCCGACGACGGCACGAACGACTGGATGGAGAAGAAGAGCGCCGATGGTGAAACGACTGGCTGGCAGGAGAACGGTGAAGCCATCCGCCGCTCACAGCTTCGTATCGGCACGCGCCAATGGATCGCGGAGAAACTGAAGCCGAAGAAGTACGGCGCCAAGGTCGAGCTGGAGCACGGCGTGACGAGTGGCGTGGCTGAGTTGTTGGAAGCGATCAATGGCAAAACCCGCGGACTTCCAAACGGCGGTTGACCAGTTCTCGGACTGGCGCTGGCGGCTGAACAACCTTTACTGGATCACGGACAAGGAAGGCAAAAGGGTCCGGTTCGAAATGAACTGGGCCCAGATGACCTTCTTCGAGCAGATGCATTATCTGAACGTGCTGCTAAAGGCCCGCCAGCTCGGCCTGACGACGTTCATTCAGATCTTCATGCTCGATGCCTGTGTGTTCAATCGGGATATCCGCGCCGGCACCATCGCGCACACGCTCGGCGACGCCCAGACCATATTCAGGGACAAGGTCAAATACCCGTACGACAATCTGCCCGAAGCTATTCGCGATGCGGTCCCGATCCAGAGGGACAATCAGACGGAACTACTGCTTGGGAATAACTCGAGCATCCGCGTCGGCACGTCGCTCCGATCGGGCACGCTGCAGTACCTCCATATCTCGGAATATGGCAAGCTCTGCGCGAAGTATCCGGAGAAGGCGAGGGAGGTCAGAACCGGCGCGCTTAACACGGTGCAGGCCGGGCAGCTCGTGTTCATCGAAAGCACCGCCGAGGGGCAAGAGGGGCATTTCTACAATCTCTGCGAAGACGCCCAGGTCAAGCATCGCCAGGCATCAGCGCTGACACCACTGGATTTCAAGTTCCATTTTTTCCCGTGGTGGAAAGAGCCGCAATATTCGATTGATCCGGCCGGTGTCATCATCACCGACGCTTTCGCCAAGTATTTTGGAGGTCTCGCAGATCAGGGGATCGATCTGACGGACGGGCAAAAGGCCTGGTACGTGAAGAAGGCTGAGACGCAGCTCGGCGACATGAAGCGGGAATACCCGTCGTCGCCGGCGGAAGCATTCGAAGCCAGCGTCGAGGGTGCTTATTATGCCGACCAGATGGCGGTTGCCGACGCTGAGGAGCGTATAGGCATCTACCCGCATGTGGCCGGTTATCCAGTCCACACCATCTCTGACATCGGCATGGATGACACCAACAGCGTCTGGCTGTTCCAGGTGCTTCCGAGCCGGGTGCGGATGATCGGCTACTTCGAGCACACCGGCACCGGCATGGACGGCATGCTGGACGAACTGGAGCGCCGCGCCAAAGAGCACGGCTATGTCTACGGCGTGCACAACATGCCGCACGACATCCGTGTCAGGGAGTGGACGCGCGGCGGCATGACGCGCATCGAGGTGATGCTCGTCGAGGTCAAGGCTCGAAACCTCGGTACCGTCCGGAAGGTGGAGCGGGCTTATGTCCATGACCGCATCAACGGCACGCGGCGCATTCTGGCAAAGATCGAATTCGACCAGGCCGGCTGCGCGCAGGGCATCAAATGCCTGCGGAATTACCGGAAGGAATGGGACGAGGATCTGAGCGTCTTCCGTGACGAGCCGCTGCACAACTGGGCATCGCACGGCGCCGACGCTTTCGGCGGCCTCGCTATCATCTTCACGGGCCTGGCGGCCGAACCATTGAAGCCGGAACCGAAGCCGCTGCCGACGTTCCAGACCATGACGTTCAACGATTTCGTCAACTCCACACCGACCTATAGCGAGCACGTTTGATGGATGACGAAGCCACCACATTGCCGGCGGGTGATCAGTACGACCTGGCTAAAGTCGGCGCGCACTGGCAGCAGGAGATCGAGCGGGCGCAGCGCTATTTCAAGTCATGGTTGGATCGCTGCACCAAGATCGAGAAGATTTATCTGCAGCAGCAGGCAGACCAGACGAGCGCAGCTAAGCGTCGTTTCCCGATGCTGTGGGCGAACACCTCGGTTCTTCAGCCGGCGGTCTATGCCCGTGTTCCTCAGCCCGTCGTCGAACGTCGCTTCAAGGACTCGCAGCCGGTCGCGCGCATGGCGTCGGAACTGGTCGAGCGCAATCTTGCGTTCACTGCCGATGACGCCGATCTTGATTCGGTCATGCGGGCGGTTCGGGATGACTTCCTGCTCTGCGCCCGTGGCACGGTCTGGCTCCGGTATGAAGCGGACTTCGAGCCGATCGACATGGGCGTCGAGCCGTCGGACGCCGCCGGGGGTGATCTGAACGGCGGCATGGGCCAGGACGGTGCGGCCGCACTGGAGCAGATCACCGACGAACGCGTCTGCATGGATTACGTGCACTGGTCGGACTTCCTGCATTCGCCGGCTCGGCGGTGGCAAGACGTAACGTGGGTGGCGCGTCGCGTGCCCATGACCGACGATGAATTCGACAAGCGCTTTCCTGAGGGGCGTGCAAGCCTCGCTGCCAATGGCGCCGGATCGAACCACGGCACAAACCAGACGGAACGCGCTCAGGATGAGGGGAAGACCTACGTCTGGGAAATCTGGTGCAAGACGGAAGACTACACCGTCTGGATCGCGGAAGGCTCGCCCGTCGCTCTTGAGGTATCGGAACCGCCGCTGAAACTGACGCGCTTCTTCCCGTGCCCACGGCCGGCATTCGGAACGCTGTCGACCGGCTCGCTGATCCCGGTCCCGGATTACGTCTACTATCAGGGCCAATGCGACGAAATCGACCTTCTGACGAAGCGCATCAACAAGCTGACGGATCAGCTGCGGTTGAAGGTGTTCTATCCATCGGGTGACGGTTCGGTGTCGCCAGCAATCGAAAAGGCGATGAGGCCGGAAAACGATACCGTCATGGTTCCCATCCCGGAATGGGCGGCCTTCACCGATAAGGGCGGCTCCAACGCTATCGTGACGCTGCCGATCGATCAGGTGCAGAAGGTGATCGTCGCCTGCATCGAAGTGCGGAAGCAACTGATTGAGGATGTCTACCAGATCACCGGTATCAGCGACATCGTGCGCGGCGATACTCAGGCTTCGGAGACAGCCACGGCCCAGCGCATCAAGAGCCAGTGGGGATCTATCCGCATCCGCGACCGCCAGGCGGAACTGGCACGGTTTGCCCGTGATATAGTGGCTCTGGCCGGCGAGATCATCTGTGATCAGTTCCAGCCGGAAACGCTGATGCTGGTCAGCGGTATTCAGCTCCCGACGGCGGCGCAAAAGCAGCAGTTCCAGATGCAGCTGCAACAGCAGCAGATGATGGCACAGCAGACCGCGGCCCGCGCCCAGCAGATGGGCCAGCCCGCACCGCCGCCGCAACCGCCTCAGGTTCCTCCTGAAGTCCAGCAGATGATGCAGCAGCCGACAATCGACGAGGTCGTGCAGTTGCTTCGGAATGACAGCGTGCGCGGCTTCCGGATCGACATCGAGACGGATTCGACGATCGAGCCCGACGAGGACGCCGAGAAACAGCGCCGCATGGAATTCGTGCAGATGATCGGCGGCTTCATGCAGCAGGCCGGCGCCATCGCCCAGCAGACGCCGATGCTCGTCCCTGTCATGGTCGAGACACTGCTGTTTGCCGCCCGCGGCTTCAGGGCAGGGCGCCAGCTGGAGAACACCCTCGAGCAGGTCGGGGCGCAGCTTTCGCAGGCTGCGACCGCTCCCAAGCCGCCGCCGGAGCTCACGCCTGAACAAATGCTTGATTTCAAAACGGCCCAGGTAAAGGCCGGCGCTGAACAGCAGAAAGCCCAGTTGGGAGTCGCACAGGCGCAGATCGAGCATCGCACCACGGTTGAGCAGGCGCGCAGCGACATGGCCGCACAGGCGATGCAGCAATTCCAGGCGCAGCAGCAGATGCCGCGGGTGCCTGCTTATCAGTAAACGAGGAAGAACCATGAGAGAGCGCTTTTGCCGTGTCTGCTCGGGCTGGCACGAACTCGATAAGTGGCCGCACGACTGCATGCCCGTTAGGAGCCAGGCGCAATCGGATCTGCCGGCGCCGCACTTCGTCAGCGACAACATCGATATCCAGTCGATGCACGACGGGCAGCATTACACCTCGAAGGCCAGGCTGCGCTCCGCCTACCGGGCGGCGGGCGTCGTCGAGATCGGTAACGAAAAGCCGCAGCCGATCGAGAAGCCGAAGACGGATCGAATGGCGATCCGGAATGAACTGCGGCGGGTCCACGCCGAATACAACGCCTGAACGGGCATCAATCCCCGAAATAGGAAACTCCAAACATGCAAGATTTGATCGACGAGGCCGGCAACGGCAGCGAAGACCTCGGCACGTCCAACGACAAGCCGGTAAGCATCCGCGATAGCCTCAGGGCCGCGATCGACAGTGCTGATGGTAACGTTTCGGCGTCCGGCAGCACGGATCGACAGCGCGACGAACACGGCCGCTTTGCCCCGAAGGAGGCAGACAAGGGAACCCCGGCCGCAGCGGCAGTACCGAAGCCTGTTGACGCACCAGCAGCAGCCAATGCCGCCACAGCAGCCCCACAGACGCCAGCCGTGGCGCCCGAACAGCAGCCGGCGGCAACAACGCACCGTGTGCCACCTGGCTGGTCGGCTGAGGCAAAGGCCCAGTTCGGGACTCTGCCGCCCGAAGTTCAGGCCGCCGTCGCCAAGCGCGAACAGGAGGTCGATAACGGCTTCCGTGTCTTGCAGGACTACAAGGGTCTCGAAGAATTCACGCCGATCGTAAGGCAGGCGGGCACGACGCACGCCGATGTCATGCGCAAGGCGATCGACTGGGAAACGTCGCTCCAGCGCGATCCCGTCAATACTGTCATCCACGTCGCCAGGCTGGCCGGGGTCAATCTCTCCGCGCTGGTCAATGGTCAGACAGACCAGATCCTGCAGCGCCAGCCGCAGCAGGCACAGCCACAGCCGCGCCCTCAGCCCGTCAATGTCGAGGCCACGGTTGAACACGTTCTTCGGAAGCGAGACACTGAAACTCAGGTCAGCGCCTTCATTTCCGACCCGGCAAACGCGCATGCCGAAGCCGTCCTTGACGACATGGTCACCCTCATCAGAACGGGGCGAGCAGCAAACCTCAAGGATGCCTACGACACCGCATGCTGGATGCGTCCGGACATTCGCCAGCAGTTGATCAGCCAGACTGCACAGCCGGCGCCCGATCCGAACGCTCAGAGAGCCGCCGCGGCCGATCAAGCCCGCAAGGCATCTCGCTCCATTTCTGGCTCATCTGCGCCCGGGCCTTCCCGAGACGCAACAGCGGGCCAATCCACCTCCATCCGTGAATCGCTTCGCACCGCATTGCACGCTGCGCGCGGTCAGGTTTGATCAAAGGAATTGATCCATGGCAGTTTCGCCGAATCTCTCTGAAATCGTGACGACTACCCTGCGGAACCGCAGCGGTACCGTCGCCGACGACGTGACGAAGAACAACGGTCTTCTCTCTCGTCTCAACGCCCGTGGTCGCAAGAAGCCTGTTTCTGGCGGCCGCACCATCGTTCAGGAACTGCAGTACCAGGAGAACAGCACCTTCAAGCGCTACTCCGGCTATGAAATCCTGAACGTTCAGCCGTCGGACGTCATCACCGCTGCCGAATACGACCTCAAGCAGGCCGCAACTGCAGTCTCGATGTCCGGCCTGGAACAGCTTCAGAACTCTGGTGAAGAAGCCGTCCTCGATCTGCTCGAGCAGCGCATCGAGAATGCCGAAACCACGCTGAAGAACAACATCGCCCTCGACTGCTATTCCGATGGCACGGCCGATGGCGGGCGACAGATTGGTGGCCTGCAGTTGCTGATCTCGACCTCGCCCACCTCGGGCACCGTCGGCGGCATCAACCGCGGCACGTGGGGCTTCTGGCGTAACCAGAAGTTTTCCGCGACAGCCGACGGCGGGGCGGCGGCAGCGACCGGCAACATCCAGTCCTATATGAACCGGCTCTACATGAGCTGCGTTCGTGGCCCGGATGCTCCGGACCTGGTCGTGGCGGATAACAACTACTTCCGCCTCTACTGGGAGTCGTTGCAGGCGATCCAGCGCATCACCTCGGCCGACAAGGGCATGGCCGGCTTCCAGTCCCTCCAATACATGGGCGCCGACGTCATCTTCGACGGCGGCTTTGGTGGCGGTGCTCCGCTCAACCAGATGTTCTTCCTGAACACCAAGTACCTGTTCTACCGCCCGCATCGCGACCGCGACATGGCTCCGATCGGCGACGAGCGGATGAACACCAACCAGGATGCTTTCGTGCAGCTTCTCGGCTTCGCGGGCAACCTCACCATGAACAACGCCTTCCTTCAGGGCGTCCTGTTCGCCTGATCGTCACGAGGAGAAGCAAACATGTCGATCGCAACCTCCCAGACCGATCGTCTTGGCGCGAATCCGTTCGTCGTCGACGGTCCTTTTGTCCCTGGCTCCGGCGTTCCGGCGCCGCAGTTCGCCCTCGGCTCCATTGCCGGCGGCGACCGTGAATCCGAATGGGTCTATTGTCAGCTGGTGCTGGCCTCGCAGACGACCCTTCAGCCTGGTCAATGGTTCCAGTGGACCAGGGACTATGTCGCATCGCTCCTGACCACGGCCGCCGCCGTCGTCGGCCAGCGTTGCGGCGTTTTCGCCGGTGCCGCTCAGCCGCCGACCATCACTGGCGGCCCGATCGGGACCATCACGCTTGCAGCCGGTACCTATTACCTCTGGCTACAGCGCAATGGTCAGGCGCCGTCCGTGGTGGCGACCGCAACGGCGGCTCTCGTCGTTGCCGAAACCACGACCACGGCGGGCCAGGCCAGCGCCCCGGCATCCGCCACGGCAACCACCAAGGCCATCGCAAACGTCAACTTTGCGGCTGCCAACCAGACGTTCACCGCCACGACTGTCAACGGCTCGAACCTGCTGACGGCTCTTGCCAGCCTCAGTGCGACTTCCGGTCCGTTCATCGGCGCGGCTGTCGCGGGCACGGGTATCCCGGGTGGCGCGACCATCACGGGCATCACCTACAGCCCGAACGGCGTCATCCAGAGCATCACGCTCTCGGCCAACGCCACCGCGAATGGAACCGGCATCACCATCACGGCAACGGGCGTGCTCGAAGCCACGCTGATGCGGCCGTTCCTGTCGAAGGTGAACTAACCAGATCGATCGACGGGCGCTTCGGCGCCCGTTTCCCTTTCCCCGCCATCAACAGCGAGACAATCACCATGGCCGACAACAACACCGGCATCTATGCGTCCTTCACCCTTGAACCGGTCGAGCAGCCTTTTCTGACGGAGAAGGAAGGGCGCCCGATTTTCAAGGATACCGAATTCCTCCGGATCTTCATTGCCGGCGACAAGCATACCGAGGTCTACCGGGCCGCCACCGATCACGACAAGCAACGGTTCGCCGATGCCTATGAGCGCTTCAAGAAGGGCGCGGAAGCCCGTGAGCAGCTCGTGGGTACGCCGCTTACGCAGTGGCCGTATCTGAAGCCCAGCCAGATCAAAGAGCTTGAGGCGATCAACATCTACACGGTCGAGCAGCTGGGGGCGTTGTCCGACACGGCCAAACAGAAGCTCGGCATGGGCGCTCATGAACTCGTCGCGGCGGCCATCGCCTTCCTGACGACGGCAAAGGACGCGAGCGCTGCATCCTCGTTCGCCGCTGAGAACGAACGCATGAAGGGCGAGGTCCAACGCCTCGAGGCGCAGATCGCCGAGATGGGCGCCAAGTTCGAGGCCCTGGCAAAAGAGCAGGGCGGTGGCTCCGGCCGGCGCAGCGCAGCAGCCTAAGACGGAGAAGCGCGCATGTCGCTCCTGACCATCATCCAGAACGTATGCGCAGAAATCGACCTCGATCCGCCGACGGCCGTAATGTCATCGGCGGATCCGCAGATCATGCAGCTGCGCATCCTCTCCACCCGCGCCGGCCGCGACCTGATGCGCGAGCATGATTGGTCGGCGCTGATGGTGCAGCGACAGTTCACTGCGACCGGCGTCATCCCTGAGCCGGCAGAGCCGCCCTCCGACTGGAACCGGTTTCTTGACAACGCGACCATCTGGAATAATTCGCGCCTCTGGCAGCTGAATGGCCCCGTGGATGGGCAGACCTGGCAGCGCGAGACAATCCTCAACTCCAATCCGGTGCCGCAGCTCTGGCGCAGGATCAACGGCAAGCTCGCTATCTATCCGAACGTTGCCGGCGAGACCATGAGCTATGAATACGTTTCGGCGAACTGGGTGGCCGTCAACGGCGGCACGACCTATGCCGCGACCTGGGCCAACGACACCGATATGGCGCGCTTCCCGGAAGAGCTGCTTGAGCTGTCGACCATCTGGCGCTGGAAGCGGGCGAAGGGCCTCGACTACGGCGAAGAGCTCGAAAACTTCGAGCGCGCCAAAGAGTCCGCCGTCGGTTCCGATCGCGCCGCTGCGCCAACCGATCTGTCTCTCCCGAACCGCGGGCAGGTTCCGGAGAACTATTGGCCGGGAACGATTAGCCTATGACGCGACAAGTTGCCCGAGTTACGGCCCGCACGCGCGTCTCGCCCAGCAAGGACTGGGTGGCGCCGACCGGCGGATGGCGCACCGACGTTGAGATGGCAGACATGCCGGCAGACGCAGCGTTTCAGCTCGACAACTTCTTCCCTGAGGCGAACCGCGTCCGGGCCCGGTACGGCTTTCTTGCCTTCGCAACGGGCCTTGGCGCCGACGTCAGGACGATCATCCCGTATGCGGGCGTGAGCAACCGGCTCTTCGCCGCGGCAGGAGATAAGATATTCGACATTACCGCCGGCGGGGCGGTGGGGACTGCGGCTGTCTCCGGCATGGCAAGCGCTCACTGGTCAGTCCAGCAATACACCAACCCCGCCGGCCAGGAGTATCTACGCCTCGTCAACGGGCTCGATACCCCGCTGCTCTACAACGGCACGACTTGGACGAACAACTTGCTGGTCGGGACTGCAACGCTCGCCACGCAGAATGTTGCCGTCAAGAACGTGCCTTACACGCTGAGCTTCTTCGGCACGGGATCTGTCACCCTGTCCGGTGCCTTTGCCGGCGTGTTGAACGGGACCGGCGTCGGCAACCGGGTGACGCTTACCTTCACCCCGGCCGCCGGCACGCTCACCCTCACCGTGGCGGGCTCGGTGACCAATGCGCAGTTGGAGACGGGCTCCGTCGCCACGCCATATGTCTCGTCGACGATGATCACCGGGATATCGGATCCATCGTTGCTGATCGCGGTGACCGCGTATCGATCGAGGCTGTGGTTCATCGAAAAGAATTCGACGAACGTCTGGTACCTCGCCACCGACGCCGTCAGCGGTGCGGCCACGGTGCTGCCGGTCGGCGGCAACATGAAATACGGAGGCACGCTCGTCTCCATCAACGTCTGGACGATCCCGGTTTCCACCGGCCTGCAGCAATGCCTCGTCCTGATGTCCTCGGAAGGCGAGATCATCGTGTTTCAGGGGTCGGACCCGTCGAGCTCCACGAACTGGGGATTGATCGGCACGTTCAAGCTCGGCCGGCCGCTCGGCACTGACAGGTGCATGCTTTCCGTCGGCGCCGACCTCGCGATAATGACCACGGATGGCATTGTGCCAATCACCAAGGCCGTCCAGCTCGACCGCGGCGCAACGAGCCTCGGCGCCATCACGGCAAAGATCGGCCCGACCTGGCGCGAGACGGTCGCGACGATCGGAACGACTTCTGATCAATGGCAGCTTTCGAGCTTTCCGGCGCGGCAGATGGCAATCGTCAACCTGCCTTCGTCGTTCGGCCCTTACCAGTATGTGATGAACACGGAAACCGGAGCCTGGTGCCGTTTCGTTGGCATGGCAGCCTCTTGCTGGGGCACATGGCAAGACCGGCTGTTCTTCGGCTCGAGCGACGGCACGGTCTACGAAGCAGAGGTTGGCGCGACCGACAACGGCGTAGCGATCGACGCTCTGATGGTCGGCGCATGGAACCGCTACGGCGACGGCCTGTCGACCAAGTTTTCCAAGCTGATCGGTGTGACGGCTCAAATCGGGGTCTCGACGCTGATGTATGCCGGCATTTCCGTTGACTATGAGACGAAGGTTCCAACCGCACTGCTGTCGTCGGTGGAGAACAGCGGAGCGGCCAAGTGGGGAACGGCAATCTGGGGCGTTTCGAAGTTCCCCGGCGTGTCGCTGGTGCGGAAGTTCGCTTCTGCCGGCGGCGCGGGCTCGGCTCTGGCGCCGACGATCCGCGCGTTGATCTCGGGCACATCTGGCTCAGTTTCCGAAGCGGCTGTCGTAGGTGGTTCCGTCCTTTATGAAAAAGGCGCTCCGATTTGATCGTCTCGGAACCATGCGAGGATATCGCGGCATGGGTCGGCGGGAAGATCGGGGTGGTTTTCCATCCGCCATTTACGGCCATAGCTCAGATTGAGGGCGGCCGGATCATCGCCGGCTACGTGTTCAACGTGTGGACTGAACATGATGTCGAGGTTTCGCTCGCCGCCGACCGGCTCAGCAAGACGCTGATGCGCGCGGCATTCGGCTATGTGGTCGATCAACTCGGCTGCCGGCGAGCCACCTTCAGGACGCGCGCCGACAACGTTTCGGCCCAGCGGGCGCTTGCAAGGCTCGGCGCGCGTCTGGAAGGCCGGCAGGCGGCTTATTTCGGCGACTGCGACGCGCTGCTCTACGGAATTTTGAAAGAGGACTTTCCCTATGGTCTCTAGCCCGAAACCGCCTAAGGCACCGGATCCGACGCAGACCGCGGCGGCACAGACGGCCACCAACGTCGACACCGCGATTGCGAACGCTGGTCTAAGTCATACGAACCAGTACACGCCCGACGGCTCGCTTGAATACAAGCAGACCGGCAGCACGACGATGACGGATCAGAACGGCAAGACCTACCAACTGCCGACCTATTCCGCGTATCAGAAATATTCGCCGCAAAATCAGGCGATATATGACCAGTCGCAGCAAACGCAGCTCGGGCTGGCGAAGCTTGCGAACGAGCAAACGCAGAAGGTTTCCGGTATCCTCGGCACCAATGTCGATCTCAGTTCGGGCAACGTCGACAAATACGTCAACGACCATTGGCAGGGCGGGTTCAACAACCAGTGGGATCGCGACCAGGCGAGCTTGGAACAGAACCTTGCCGACAAGGGCATCTCGATGGGTTCCGCGGCCTACGACAACGCCATGCGGGACTTCTCGACAAGGAAGCAGGCGGCGGCCGATCAATACTTGGGCGACATGTATTCCAGCGCCCAGAATTCGATCCTGACCGAGCGCAACCAACCGCTGAACGAGATTTCGGCGCTCACGTCCGGGTCTCAAATCAATCAGCCGAACTATGTGAACGCGCCGACGACACAACTTCCGACGGTCGACCAGGCGGGCTTGATCAACGAAAACTATAACCAGCAGATGGCCGGCTATAATCAACAGGTCTCCCAGAAGAATGCGGCGATGGGTGGCCTCTTCGGTCTTGGCGGCTCGCTGCTTGGCGGATGGGCGATGTCTGATCGCCGGTTGAAGCGTGACATCCACCAGATCGGCGCAACGGCGACCGGTATCCCAATCTACGAATACGAATATCTGTGGGGCGGTGGCCGGCAGGTTGGTGTCATGGCCGATGAGGTCGAAGAGATTGCGCCTCATGCTGTTGCTGAAGGCCCTGGCGGCTTCCGCATGGTAAATTACGCGGGGATTCTGTAATGGGCTTTTTATTCGGTGGGGACACGGGTCAGTCGCAGGAAAGCGTAACCGACGCCCGCAAGCGGCTCGCTGCGGCAATGCTTCAGCAGGGCACCGATACAAGCCCTATCCAGTCGCCGTGGGAGGGTGCCGCACGCATGGCGCAAGCGCTTATGGGTGGTCTCGCCGTCCGCAAGCAAGGCGATATGCAGCGCGCCGCCGACGCTCAGTATATGTCGGCGATCACCGGACAGCCCTATACGCCTCCTGAGCAGCCCAAGGGCTTCCTGTCGTCGCTGTTCGGCGGCAACAAGGCCGACAACCCTGGCGCCACCGGTTCCAGCATGCCGAAGGTGGATTCGACGGGCAATGTCGCACTGCCGTCCAGCGGCGGTCCTCTCCCGAGCTCGTTCCTTGCTGCTGTGGATAAGACTGAAGGCGCCGGAGATTATGACACGCTCTTTGGCAACGCCCAAAAGGGGAAATTTGCAGGAACGAATGTTTCGGGCATGCCGATCAGGGACGTCATCGCGTTCACCGATCCCAGCGGGCCCTATGCGCAGTGGGTAAAAAGCGAAATAGGCAGAGTGGCAACACCGGCGGGACGGCACCAGATCGTCGGCACGACGCTGCGCAACGCCGTCAATGACATGGGCCTCGATGTCAACGCGCCTTTCAACCGGGCCACGCAGGACAGCATCGCGGCTCATCTCGCTCGCAATCGAATTGCTTCGGCAAATACGCCCCAAGGCAAGATTGCTGCCCTTCGCTCGGAATGGCACGGATTCAACAACGTCCCCGACGCGCAGATGCTGCAGATCGTCAACGACTTGGAAAATGGTCCGTCAAGTCCTGTCCAAGCGGCAAGCGTTGCTCCGGCCGCGCCCCCGGCATCACCGATCCAGCCGCCGGCCATTCCTCCGCCTGCTGCGCCGGTGCCGGGTTATGTCGATCCGATGGTGACAACGGCCGGACGCGATGCGCCGCCGCCCCAAGTCGCCGCCCCGAGCGAAGTCGCCAGCCTCGATCCGTCGATTGGCATCCCCTTGCCCGGTGCGGCAGGACAGATGCGCGCATCCGATCCCGCACAGGTCATGCCGTCTCAGGCAGGCCCGCAGGCTGCGTTGCCGCCTCTGCCGGTCGCCAACGTCGGCCCGACGCCGAACGTCGCTGGCGTGCCTTCCGTGATTGATCCGCAGTTGGCCCAAGCCCTCCGGAATGGCGACCGCTCCGGTGTTGGCATCGGCGGTGATGCCCCCGGCGCCGGATACTTCCCGCCGGCACCAACTGGTAGCAGCCAGCCCGCGTCTCCTCAGCAGATCGCCCAGGCGCAGCAATCGGGGCAGGCGCGGCTTACTCAGGCACTCGACAACGCCAATCCTCAGTCAGCCGCAAACCCTATGGCGAACCCGCGTGCTCAAGCGCTGGTCAGAGCCATGACCGATCCGAATGCCTCGCCTCAGGTTCGCGCCATGGCAGGGCAGCAATTGCAGATCCTCACCCGGCCGCCGGAATATGGGTTCCAAACGCTACCGGATGGCACGGTGCTGCGCTCTGATCCGCGCACAGGCCAGGTCGCGCCGATCTATCAGGCCACGCCGAAGCCGGTCGAGGTGAACGGCCGTCTGGTCGACCGGGCCACGGGGAAGGTGATCGCCGATTTCAGCGGTGGTCAGTGGGAGCGTCTGAGCGACGGAACGCTCTACAACAAGGGCACGGGCGAATTCCGCCAAGCTCCTGAAGGGGCCGGCGGAGAAAAATATTATGGAACGACCGTGCCCTATTACGACAAGGACGGGAACCTGCGATATCGCCAGTTGAGCGACAGGGGCGGCGGCAAGGATTTGGATCTGGGGCCAGGAGCAACGGCGGCGCCAACGACACGCACCGTCGACACCGGAACGGAACTGATCACCCTTGGCCCTGGTGGTCAGGAAGTGAAGCGGACCCCGAAAGAGAACTATGAGGCAGCGAAGGACACAGCGCAGGGCAGCACCGAAGGAAAGGCTGCTGGAGATGCAGTCGCATCGCTCCCCGCCGACGTCATGCAGGCGGAGCAGACGATCAAGAACATTGATCAACTGCTTGACAGCAAGGGGCTCAACTCGATCGTCGGTCCGGCCGATCAGTTCCGGCCGTCCTGGTTGCTCGGCGGCGACGGACGAGACGCTCTGACACGGCTGAAGCAGCTTCAGGGGGGCGCCTTCCTGCAAGCTTACGGGCTGCTCAAGGGCGGCGGCCAGATCACCGAAGTCGAGGGCGGCAAGGCCCAGGACGCGATGGCCCGCATGGATCGCTCGCTTGATGAGCCTCACTTCCGTGCTGCTCTGAAAGATTTCCGCGATGCGGTCGAGCAGGGCGTTGCCAAGATGAGGGAACGGGCCAAATCAGCCGCGCCGTCACCTTCAGCCGCCGTGTCCGGCGATCCCGCAGTTGTCCCGATCGATATCCCTGGCGTCACCATTCGAAGGAAACAGTAAATGCCGACATATACCGTCCAGGTGAACGGCGAGAGCTTCGACATTGATGCTCCGAACGACGAAGCTGTGCGCGCCGCCGTGCGCCAGCTTCAGGAACAAAAGCCTGCCGCATCCGCGCCAGTACAGCCGCCGAGCACAGCACCGCAGCCGGAGAAATCAACGTTTGAGAAAGTGACTGGCAACATTAACTCGTTCGGCCAAGGCATCGTTGACATGGTCGGATTGGGCTATGCCGATGAGATCGGCGCTGGCATTGATTACGCCGGCTCTCACATTCTGCCGTGGCGCGACGCGAAGACGTACGATCAGGCTTTGGCCGATACGCGCGGCGAGCAGGAGCAGGCCTTCGAGGAGCATCCGGCAGCCAATATCGCTGGCAAGGTGACAGGCGCGCTATGGGGTGCCAGCCGACTTGCCAAGGCTGGGCTTTCTCCAACTGCCAACGCCATCAAGGCCGAGGCCGGACTAGGCCGGGTTACTGCTGCATCAGCAAAGGAGGGGGCAGTTCTTGGAACTCTTTCGGGGTTCGGCAACGGCGAAGACGGTTTTGTAAACAGACTCGCCAACGCTGGTGTCGGTCTCGGGATTGGTGCGGGGATAGGGGCCATTGCCCCTGCAGCAGTCGCCGGCGTCTCACAGGTAGTTAAATCTGCGGCTGCTCCTTTGATTGCGCCCTTCGCACCTGGTGGATATGTGCGCGACGCGCTCGCCACGGCATTGCGACGCGCGGGGCAGACACCCGAGCAAATCGCCAACAGCATGCGCGCTGCTGGCGGCGACGGTCAGGACATGTTCAACGTCGCCGACGCCATGGGTTATACCGGCGAGCGGCTGATGTCGACGTCCGCTCGCGTTCCACATGATAACCGACAGGCCCTAGCCGAAGCCATGATTGCGAGGCAGGCAGGACAGGGCGAGCGGCTGGCGAACAATCTCGCAGAGGGCTTTGACACCTTTGATACGGCCGGACGTCGGGTCGCCGATCGCACGGCGCAGCGCACGGCTGAGGCAAACGAACTCTATCCAGCCGCCCGGGAAAATGCTGGCCCGGTCAACGTCACGCCGGTCTTAGAGGAGATCGACAGAACCATCCGCCCGGGCGTCAACCAGTTGGTTAATCCTCGCGACCGCATTGCCAATGACTCGATCGAGGGCGCCCTAACGCGCGTTCGCTCCATGCTTTCGGACGGCAATTCCCAGGTAACCGACTTCGACACCTTATTCAGGGCGAAATTAGACCTGGACGACATGATCCAAAGAGCCGAGGCGCAGGGAGCCGGTAATCGCGCGCACTACCTCTCGCGTGTTCAGGGGCTGGTAGACCAGGCGCTTGCCGATGCTTCCGAGGGGTATGTAGGCGCCCGGGATGCATTCGCCCGTGCCTCGCGCCGGATCGAGGCCGTTGACGCGGGCAGCGCAGCAAGCCGCATTTCCCGTAGGGCTCAGGATACGATTCCGGAATTCGAGGCAATGCCGGCCGATCAACAGATGGATTTCCGCGCCGGGTACATCGATCCGTTGATCGCTCGCCTGGAGGGTGCCTCTTCGTCGCCGACGACCAACAAAGCGCGCATGCTGCAGACGCCGAAGTACGATGCCGAACTTCCAGCATTCGCCGCCCCGGAACGGGGGCCGCAACTTGCCGACCGGATTGGCAGAGAACAGACGATGTTCCGGACAGCAAACGCGGCGCTCGGCGGATCCCGCTCGGCCGACAACCTTGCGGATGCCGCGGACATGAACCAGTTCGACCCATCGGTTATCGGGCGATTTGTGCGAGGCGACCGTATCGGCGCGATTACGACAGGCCTTTCGAAGGTCCTCGGTACGGTGACCGGGCAGCCGCCGGCCGTCGTGGAGCAGCTATCTCGCGTATTGATGGAGACGAATCCAGATGTTGCGTTGGATGTGTTGCGAGCAGGGACACAGCAGCTATCGCGGAACGACCAACGCAGGGCGCGCCTGGTGTCGGCACTGGTGGAGTCAGGGGCGGCCGGCGTTCCGAGACTTACCGCGCCATGAGTCGGGAATTTTGTTGCCGGTGATCTCAATCGCCCAGGCAACAACGCATCCGCCTATTCCGGCGCCAAGGGAAAGCGATACCCAGTCGATCGATCTTGTGAAGAGATTGATCAGAAAACCAACGAGCAGGATCACGAATAGCGACTTCCACGGACCAGGTCCGCGATCAAGCTTGGGTTCATTCGGGTCATGATCGATCTGCATCCGCAACTAATACTACACCATTGATGGCCTCGCAATTCGCGGGGCCTCTTCTTTTTGGAGAAGGTGAATGCCCAGAAACCCATCCACCGGCGTCTATTCGAAGCCAGCCGGCACGACGCCCTCCGTCGGCCAGATCATCGATCCGGTGCCGTGGAACGCGCTGACCACCGATCTCGGCAACGAAATCACAAACTCGCTGCCGCGCGACGGTTCGGCGCCGATGGTGGCGCCGCTGAAGCTCGCAAGCGGGACGGTCTCGGCGCCGGGTATCGGCTTCGCATCAACCCCGCAAACCGGCCTTTACCTCAAGGGCGGCGGCCTGCTGGGCTTTGCGCAGAACGGTGTCGATATCGCCTTCGATAACGATATGGTCTACGCGGCCAAATCCGGCGATTACACTGCCCTCGCAGTTGACGACAACGCGGTTCACCGCTTCACCGCAGTCGCTACGCTCACGCTGACCGCAGCGGCGACGCTTGGCGCCAACTGGCACTACACCATCATTGCCGATGGCGGAGACGTGACGATCGATCCGAACGCGTCGGAAACAATCAATGGCACCCCGACGCTTCGCGTCCCGAACGGCTCGAAATGCTTCATCATCTGCAGCGGGTCTGCGTTCTTCGCCTTCGTCACATCAGACGATACGCATGGCGAATGCCGCCTCGCGCTCTCCGGCGGCAATCTGCTTCTTTCCCGCTTCAATGGCCGGCGACTGACGATCAACGGCGCTTCTGAGGTCATCCCGAGCGCCGGTATCAGCCTGGCGGCCACTGGCCTCACGCCTGCCGCACTCTACTACATCTATGCCTACATGAACTCTGGCACGATGACGCTTGAGGCATCCGCCACGGTTCCCGCTGTGGACGCGACCACGGGCATTTCGATAAAAACCGGTGATGCCACCCGCACGCTCGTCGGCATGGCGCGGCCTGTCACTGGCCCCGCATGGTCCGACACGGCAAAGCAGCGGTTTGTGCGTTCGTGGTACAACGACCCAGGTGTCAGCCTGTTCAGCAATTTCACGGCCAACCGGGCGACGACAAGCACAAGCCTTGTCGAATTGAATTCCGAAATCCGGTGCGAGGCGCTTGTCTGGAGCGGCGAGATTTTCGAGGCGCTATCATCCGGTACATGCGTAAGCGGCGCGTCGAGCGGCGGCAATAGATCCTCGCTTGCCTTCAATGGCACGACACCAGAGCCGAGCGGGTCGATGGCAATCGTGGTCTCGGCCGGTGACTCCATCCCGTTTTCGGCGCAAGCCGTAAAAACCGGGCTTAGCGAAGGGTACAATTTCGTGACCTTGATAGGGGGTGTCCAAACGAGCGGGACCGGCACTTGGTATGGTGACGCGGATAGTCGCCGAACCAGCATCGCCGCTCGCGTCAGGAGGTAGAAAGATGAACATCGGCCCGAATTTTGGAAATGAGTTGATTGCGGCTGGGCTCAGCGGCCTACCTATCGCGTGGGGAGAAGACGGCGATATTGAATGCGGCGCTCTGACTGACGAGCAACGCGCAAAGCTCAATCTCGTAATTGCCTCACATGACCCGAGCAAGCCGGACCAATCAACGTTTGATCGGGTGACGGCCCGTCAGTTCAAGCTGCAGCTTCTGTCTGCTGGCCTTCTCGACGCTGTTGACACCTGGGTAAATCACCAGCCGCGAGACATCCAGATCGCCTATGAGTATTCTGGCGCCTTCGTGAAGGACAGCCCCATGATGACGGCCGGCTTCGCGGCTATGGGATTTTCGCCGCAGGAGATCGACGCTTTCTTTGCTGCGGCGGCGCAACTGTGATTCTCCGCTACATCGCCTACCTGCCGGCAAATCTGGCGCTGGTAGGGCTGACTTATCTGTTGTCGCCATTCCTGGCGGCCTGGTCGATGAAGCATGGCCCGGTTCTCCCGGGCCGCTGGCGCTGGTTCTCGACACTGAACGCCGATCTGGACGGCTACATCCCGCAGAAGGTTGCCGGGTTCGATCCTGCCGCCAAGGGCCTGAAACTCTGGTGGCAGCGTACCCGCTGGACATGGCGCAACCCGTGCAACGGCTGGCAATCCGAAGCGCTGGGCGTGGATGACATCGCCTCGGCCTTCACCGTCAAGCGCGATGTCCCGCTGGCATTCGGTTTCTATCTCAAGCTCTGGCTTGGCTGGAATCCGATCAAACGGGGCGGCAACTTTTACCCATACATGCTGCAGGCCGGCTTGAAGCGCCGGTCGTAATCACTTCCCACAATCTGGAGCCTATCCATGCTCGTCCATAACTGGCGGCGCGTTCTTGCGCGCTCCCTGTCGCTTTGGTGCGTCTATTTCGCGGGGATCTTCGAACTGGCCCCATACATCGTCCCGTATCTCGATAGCTACATCCCGCCGTGGCTATCGATCGTCCTTCTCCTCCTTTCAGTCCCGGCTCGGGTAGTCGATCAGAGGCTTTCCAATGGCAAATAGAATGAAGAAGGGCAGCGCGGTTGCCGCGGCTGCTGTGGCGCTCGTCGGCGGCTTCGAAGGACTTCGGCAGCACGCCTATCCCGATCCGGCCACGCAGGGCCAGCCGTGGACGATCTGCTACGGCAGCACGAACGGCGTGAAGCCGGGAGATTATAAGACGGTCGCCCAGTGCAAGGCGCTTCTCTCGCTCGAGCTACAGAAATACGCCGCCGGCATCGAGGAGTGCGTGACGGTTCCCCTGCCGGACTCGCGGTTCGTTGCCCTGACCTCGTTCGCCTACAACGTCGGCATCAAGGCTGCATGCGGCTCCAGCGCCATCAAGCTGATCAACCAGGGCAAGACGGCGGAAGGCTGCGAAGCCTTGCTGCGATGGGATAAGGCCGCTGGAATTAGGTTCCCAGGCTTAACGCGCCGCCGGCAGAAGGAACGCCAGTTCTGCCTGGAGGGTATCTGATGCTCTCAATCATCCCCGACTTCATCAAGCTGCCGGCCGCTCTCGCCCTCGGCGCGCTGCTCGCCTTCTTACCCGCCCGCTGGCTCGGGCAGTCCGAGGGCAAGCAAATGGCCGCAACCGCCGCCCTCACGAAATCCGTCCAGGTTCTGCGCGAAAGGAACACGATCGATGATGAAGTTTCCACTTCTGATGCTGCCGCTTTGTGCGCTGATCTCGGGCTGCCAGACGACCAGCAAGCAGAATGCGTGCGACGGGTTCTCTCGCCTGACGCCGAGCCTGCAGACGTCGGTAATCATCCTGAAGACGGATCGGCCGTTCGCAAACCAGATTGCCAGCCACAATAGATTCGGCGCCGCTCAAGGCTGCTGGGAGTAATCGCCCATGAGCATCATGCTTGCCCTTTCCACCTCCATCACGAACCAGTTGGGGGGAGGCACCACGCCGCTTTTCACATTTTATGTGGATCCGGCGGGCTCTGACTCCAATGACGGCCTCTCACCAGCCACCCCGTGGCAGACGCTGACCAAGGTCAACGCGGCCACGTTGACGCCGGGCTCCTCGGTCCTTTTCAAAGGCGGCTCAACGTTCACCGGTCAGTTGATCCTCGTCGAGGGTAAGCATTTCGGCAGTTCCGGGCTGGCGACCACCTTTGGATCCTATGGAACCGGTAAGGCAACGATCCAGGCGGGCGTCAACAGCGACAACGGGATATCCGCCCTCAACCCGCACCACATCACCATCCAAGACCTGATACTGATGGGTACGGGCAGCACCGTGAGCACGGGCACCGGCTGCGCGCTTACCAATGATCAGCTCGGCAGCACAAAGCTTGCGGGCGTTTCGCTCCTCCGCTTGGATGTCAGCGCCTATGGCATCGATGGAATTGCCGCCTACACTGGCAGCACGGCTTACGCGGCCAATTCCGCATCCGGGTTCAATGCGCTCTTGATCGATGGCTGCCTTGTCCACGACAACACCGGCAACGCCACGACGGGCAGTGGCAACGGCATTACCATGCAGGGTCTGTATGGCCTGCTCAATTTTGCCGCCAGCCACACCAATTGCATCGTCCGCAACTGCAAGATTTACAACAACACCGGCAAGGCAGGCCTTTCACAGCACTCCGGCAATGGCATCCTCCTTGGCCAGTGCTCCGGGGCGCTTGTCGAGTATTGCGAAGCCTACAACAACGGGGCAAACAATTCGAACGCCGCAGGGCCTGTCGGCATCTGGATGTACGACACGATCAACAGCACCATCCAGTTCTGCGAGAGCCACCACAACAAGACCGGTGTTGGCACCGCTGACGGCGGCGGCTTCGATATTGACGGCGGATGCCAGGGTTGCATCATTCAATATTGCTACAGCCATGACAATTATGGGCCCGGTTATCAGCTCTACCAATACAGTGATGCGGCGAATATCCTGCCCCTCAGCAACAACCTCATCCGCTACAACATCTCGGAGAACGACGGGACGCAGGCGCCCACGACCAAAGGTTCTGTCCACCTCGGGACCGCGGATCTTGTGCGCGCGAACACCGGCAACGCCATATTCAACAACACGCTCTACAGCAGCGTGGCGTCGGCAAACGGCCTCTACCTTGACAGCAACCCCGATAAATTCACAACGACCTATTTCGCCAACAACATCGTCTATCTGACCGGGGCAAGCACGAAGGTTATCAACTCGACGCCAAGTGCAGTGCCTGGCATCTTGTGCATTGGCAACTGCTATTCGTCGCCGGCAACCTCCATCAAGTGGGGATCGAGCACCTACACCACCTTCGCCAACTGGCGCGCGGCCTTCCCGACCCAAGAGACGGTCGCCGGGGGCGCTACCTTCAAGGCCGCCAACCCGACACTGGTCGGGACCGTGCCCGTCGGCAACATCAACGGCTTCAATTCCGCTCTGCTGGGCGCCTACAAGACGCAGGGGGCTTCGGTCTGCCGCAACGGGGGCCAGAACATCAACAGTCTCTACAGCATCACCGTGGGGTCGCAGGATCTGTACGGGAATGCGATCCCGCAAGGGCTCTACGACATCGGCTGTTTTGAAAGCGCATAAGATACATGACATCCAATGACGATATCCTGCGCGCCCTCGGCCGCGTGGAGGGAAGGCTCACCGGTATCGAGGAGAACGTCAGCCTCCTGCGCAATGAGGTGAGCGACGAGAAGGAAAATGCTCATGAAAGCAGGGCTGTTATCCATCGGCGCCTCGACGAGCAGGGGAAGCAGATCAACTTCCTCGACAAGGCCGTTGAAATACGAACTGGCGTTGATGTTCAGGTTCGGGAAGAGCTGAAAGCCATCAAGGAGACGGTGCAGAAAAACCATGAAACCATCCAGCCGACGCTGGAGGAGTGGAAAAGGCTCAAAACCCTTGGCTATGGGATATCAGGGCTGATCGCCTTCGCCGGCCTAACGGTCGGCGGGATGGTGGCCTGGGCGAGTGATGGCGCGGTATCGTGGGTCCGGCACTTGTTGAAAATAAATTGATCGCGCAAGTCTCACCTCAAGTTGAAACCTTATGCTGGCGGTGTGGAGCGGTCTTCACCAGCCCCTCAAGCGGCTGTTCATGAGTTCAGCGCCACCGGATAGGAAAAACCCCGCCGAGTAGGGCAAGTGGTCTGTAACTAGAATCGTACGATATCAGACAAAAGACATTCCTCCAGTCGCACCGCGTTGTTGTTAGAGGAACTTTCATTGATGGATCATACTTAATCTGTCATAGCTTCCATTCCGTCCAATAATGCGTAAAGGGTGGCGACGTGAGCAAAATCATAGCAGTCGGCTTAATCTTAATTGCGTTTTACTTGGTTGGCGGCATGAGCGCGAGACATGATATCTTCCCTTGGCCGCAGCTTTCCTCGCTCAAGAGAACGGTTGAGGGAGAGAAGCCGCCGCCTCCAAGTCGTTATACTTTTGACGACAATAAAAGGCTCATCGAGGATGAATCAAAAACGGCTGTAGCCTGCCCGGTTCAAACCGACCGAACTGCCGTCCTACTCATTCTTGGCCAATCGAACGCGGCCAACGACGGTGGTCAACGGCACCGGTCAAATTATGGCGCTCGCGTCGTCAACGCCTTCGACGGACGGTGCTTCATTTCGGCCTCGCCGCTTCTTGGATCGACCGACACGAAGGGCGAGTATTGGACGCTTCTCGGGAACCACTTGATCGCATCGGGACTAAACGACAGCGTCATCCTCGCACCTCTCGCCTATTCCGGCTCCGAGGTCGCACGATGGGCGAAAGGCGGTGACCTCAATCCGGTGTTGATCGATACGATGAAACAGCTTCAGGCTTCCGGCCATCGGGTAACGAGCGTCCTCTGGGTGCAAGGAGAGGCGGACCTCGTTATCGGCACCACCGCGGAGGCCTATCAGCAACGTTTCATGTCGATGGTCGACACATTGCGTCAGCACGGCGTCGAGGCACCCGTTTACATTTCGATCGCATCGAAATGCCTTGAACCGAGCAACGGCGGCTTCAAGGAGCATGTTCCGGACAATGCAATCGTACGGGCGCAAATGGCCCTGTCAAAAAGCGGCCACGGTATCCGAGAGGGCGTGGATTCTGACGCGTTGCTCGATGGAGACGACCGCTACGACGATTGCCACATCGGGGCCTCAGGCGCGGAGAAAGTCTCGCTGGCCTGGCTGAACCTCCTGCGCGGCGATCTGCGTCTGGAAAGCTCGCGATAGTCTTGTCAGTTTCACCCCAGATCCGCGCGAAGCCTTCCTGCACTAGGTGTTTAGCCCCGTGGTCTATCCGAAAAAAAACCCCACCTGGGCCCAGGTGGGGCTAGTTCGGGGATCGCACAGGAGGAACAAACAACTGTGCTTTCCTACCATTTTAACGAAAAAGGGGCGGGCCAAGTTCCGGTACGGTGCCGTACTGGGGTTCGCGCAGCTTATGGCAGGTTCAGTCGCACCAGTCGTTTCGCTGCTTCGGGCTCCAGATCCGGGCGAAACCCTCCTGCAGCAGCTTCTTGCCGATTTCTTCACCATTCGTTCGATAGATGTTGACTAGCGGCCGGTGCGTTTGTGTCTTGTCCACCGCGCCGCTGAACACGACACGCAATCCCTTTTCAGCCAACAGCTCTTTCAGCCTGCCCTTGGCGATCAACGCCAGCTTCCGTTCCTTGATGCACTTCGCGTGCGATCCAATCTCCGGCGTGTCGATGCCCGAGACGAACGGAACACCTTCCCCAAGCAGCCGCATGTTCTGCCCGTCGCATTTGATTGTGTCCCCGTCGACCGCCGTCAGCGAGGCGCATACTATCAATTCAGCGATCATCCTTGCTCCCCCGCAGGCCATTATGTCGCATCAGCCGGTGATAGTATTCTTCGACCTTTCGCATAGCCTCCCGCGGCTTTGCTTCGAATCCTTGATGCGGCGTTAGTCTTACAGGCACATGCGGGCCGTGCCCGCTCCATTGCCACTGCCCATTTTTCGGGCCCCCGCTCACCATACGAATTCTCCCGATGATTACCTCCCCGTCATAGCCCAGCCAGTCGAGATCCGTCGGCTCGCCTTTCTCGTTGAGCTTCGTGCCGCGCCATTTGTAGAGTGGTTGGTATCGAGTTGGCATATCCGGATCATCGACCTAGCCGGTTCAATAATCAATCTGGGTGTGAGCTATGAGGGGGTTCCCAGAGCGGCGTCGGTGGACCGCACGGCCACTGCGAACAGGGGTGCAGCAGTACAAGATACTGAAGCCGTGCGGCCCGTCGTAAGAACCCATAACTGCCTGAACAGGTTCCCGGATCATCAGTTCACCGCGAACAAAAAAGCCCCGCTCGTTGGCGGGGCTAGTTTGTACGGAAAGGCGGCTGCGCCATAGTTGCTGGGGAGCGGACGAAAGCGCATCCTCGCGTAAAACCCGCCGTCGAAACAAACAGTTCCCGGCCCGCACCTAATGAATTTGGGCAAATTGCTTTTCCGAGCGCCGCTGCTGAAGTGTCAGCATGACAAAGCCGCCTCGCACACCGTCGAAACCGCTGCTCAGCGACGTTGACGCACCAATCCGCGGCCGATCGCGCCGGCGGCGCGACCCCGCCCAGCCGAACCTACTGCTTGATCCGATGCCGGCGCGCATCGAGCCATGCCTGGCGCTGATGAAGCCGCGGCCGCCGAAAGGTCCGCAATGGACATACGAGGTGAAATGGGATGGCTACCGGCTGGCGATCCACATCGAGCCGCCCGGCGTTCGTATCCTGACGCGCGGCGGCCATGACTGGAGCGAGCGCTTTCCGGCGATCCTGGCCGAGGCGAGGCGCCTTCCCGTCTCAACTGCGATTCTGGATGGCGAGGCCGTTGTGCTCGACGCGCAAGGCCGGTCGGATTTCGGCATGCTGCAGCAGTCGCTCGGCGGCCGCGGCGGCAAGCGCTCGTCCAGAGATGCAATCTTCATGGCGTTCGATCTTCTCTATTTCGACGGCCATGACCTCACCGGGACCGAACTCAGCTCCAGGCGCCATCTCCTCGAGGGGCTGGTGCCGCCGGATGGCGAGGAGGCAATCCGGCTATCCGAAGAGATCGAAGCCGACGGCGAGCAGCTGCTGCGCATCGCATGCGAACACGACCTTGAAGGGATCATCGCCAAGCGGAGGGACACCCTCTATCGCAGCGGCCGCCTCGGCGATTGGGTGAAGATCAAATGCGTCCAGAGCGATGGCTTCGCGATCATCGGCTATGAGAAGTCGGCGGCATCATTCGGGGGCATCGGCCGGCTGCTGCTCGCCGCGCGCAGAGGAAACGGGCTCGTCTATGTCGGGGGAGTGGGAACCGGCTTCAACGAACGCTCTGCGGGTGAACTCCGGGAAAAGATGGACAAGTTGATCATCGGCAAGCCCGCTGTTGAAACTGGACGGAAGCGAGATGCTGTCTTCGTACGCCCGAAGCTCGTTGCCGAGATCGAATACCGAGCATGGACGCACGATGGCAAGCTGCGGCATGCTTCGTACAAGGGCTTGAGGGACGCGGCTGATGGCGCCGAGATTTATGCCGTCGAATAGTGGAGATGTTATTGGCCGCTGGGTAGACTTTTCGCAGGAGGGCCCTACATACCCTCTATCGTCAGCAACCGAAAACGTAGGCGCTGACGGCCGAGGGTTACGATGTGCTCCCGCCTGCAAGCAGCGGTGTGCACCCATGCGCAAGCCCCCAATTGACACTGCAGTGATATCCTCCCGCGCTCTAATCCAACGATCATACCAGTTACTGGCATCGACCGGTCGGCTCGTATCTGCGGATCGGCGGATCCCAAGGTGGACTGAAGACGCCCATCCGGATTCTGAGTCGAGGCAGAGCGATCCGGAGGTTCGCCGGCATGACGCGGCTCAGGCACTCCCGTCGACATCTCCGTCTTCCTCGAGGTGAGGCACCGGCAAATAAAGGTTCTTCTCCATCCACTCCCGCACGATGTACCTGATCATGTCGTTGCGCGTCATGCCGAACTCGCCGGCAAGGTCGCGGAGAGCTTCTTCCACATCGTCATCCATAGAGATGTCGCCGGCATTGCGCAGCCGTAGAGCGGCGCGTCGCAGCATGATCTGCAGGTCCGCCCGCGAGATATCTGCGATCCGGTCGGCTGCGTCTTCGAGGAGGTTTGCAGGGTCTGGCATCTTCGTCTTCGTAGCTCTTAGAAGTGCGAACGCCAGCGCGGTATGTAACAACTCGCCGGCAGTGAAAGGCCGGGAGATATCTCACAGCGCGAGAGCCGATAATAGCCCTCTGCCTCCATGCAGTAGCTGGTGTAGAAGCCAGACACGTCAGAGGCTATTCGATACTCCATCCGCTTGACCTCGCAAGCGACCACTGGTTCATCTTACTGTCGTCTTCCCACTGAGAAACCACAATTAGAACCAGGCCGATCACCATAGACGCGCCTAGTAAAATTTTCACCAAACTGCCCAGCGCCTTTAGCATCATCGCCACCGCGCATTGTTATCTAACGGTCAGCCGATAGACCGACAGGCCATAGTAGTCGCCGTTTAATTTGCCGACACCGCATTCGTAATCTCCCCGGTTTAAGCCCGCGTCCGAGGCGGCAAAGGCTAATCCGTTCACTGCGGCTCGGCATTCATCGACGCTTTTAAGGCCGGGTCTACTTTGGAACACAGATAAGTTTGATCGATCAGGGTAATAGAACGCATCAACGGTTTCCCATGGCGCCGCGTCCTCTTTATAGAGTTGGTTCGCGACAAATCTCCC
The DNA here is from genome assembly GCF_001664485.1 of Rhizobium sp. N324. Lineage (NCBI taxonomy): Bacteria > Pseudomonadati > Pseudomonadota > Alphaproteobacteria > Hyphomicrobiales > Rhizobiaceae > Rhizobium > Rhizobium sp. N324. The sequence goes on from NZ_CP013630.1 coordinate 2,065,957, forward strand.
TGGATCACCGAACCAAAACCATAGGGCTACGCCGCCGCAAACGAGTAGTGGCACAAAGCCGTTGTCGCTCATTGCCATCCTCCCGGACGAGACATCGCGCTTCTACCGCCACACCTGTTGCCTGCGGCGTCGTATTGCCAATCGTACTGGCAGTTGCCACGATACCGCCTCGATGGCGCGTAGTAGCCGCCGCCGCAGTTGCCGTTCGCACATACCGCCGCCGCTGTCCCGACCAACGCCAGCCCCACAAGCACGGCAGCGGCCTGCTTTTGCTGAGCGACCATCTGTTGACATTCCAACATGCTCATCCCGCGTCGATTCACTTCGGCAACGAGCTGGAATTGAAACGCTGGATCTTGCGTTTCCAATGCAGTCTTGCAGAGCGCGGCTTTGCTCACGGCCGATGGCTTGTTGTTGAACTCAGCCGGCGTCGTAGTGCAGCTCGCCAACGCAAGCGACATTGCCACGGCGCCATAGCGCCGGACTATCAAACTAATTTTCACGGATAACCCCTCAGTTGCCCGCTACCAACATCGCAGAGTTTCGCTCCACGTCAAATTGCATCTTAAGGCATCGTTAACGCAGCCAGAAAGTGCAGCCACGTTCGCGCTATCGCGCGACAACTTGTGTGTTCCCTGGCTCGATAGAGGATGAACGTGCTAGGCCTACTAAAGTGCGAGAGGCCCAGCGCAACCTTATCCGGGCGCCGGATTGCAGGTGGTTGCAATATCACTTGTGGATAGTAATCAGAGCTTCATGATACCGAAAGGTAGCCGTTGCCGATGAGCCAGTCTCTGAGGATTTTCCGGATCGCTTCTGACTGATTGATTGGAGGGTCCGCCTGGGCTCGAAAAACTTCGATTGCATCCAATAGCTCATCATTCAGAGCCACAAGTTTTTTAACCGGGAATTCTACTGGTCTGCCGCGTAGTGCCATTGGGGAATTTCACATATAGGTAATTGACGGATGAATGAATTACATATATATGATAATCGGGCCGAGGGGAAGCTGGAAACTTCCACATCGGCCCTTACCAAAACCGAACATCAGGAGTTCGACATGGCTGAGCATCTCCGTAACATACATTCTTCAATGGCAAAAGCGATCGAGGAGAACGCTTCTGTCAGTTCCGATCTTCAAGCCGCAATCGATGATTTGGAACGCACCCACGACGCCTGGATGAATTCCGTACCGAGGCACGTCGACTTGCCCCAAAACGCCGAATGCGAAGCATTCAACCTCGCCGAGGAGAAGTTCATAAAGCTTCCATGCCGATCTTATGCTGATGTCCTCGCAAAAGTCAGGTATTTACACGATTGCAAGACGTCCGCAGCGAGGACGGTGTTTTACACCTTTCAAAGTGAAAGCTCCTCTGAGCTTCTTTCCTCGATCCTAGGGATCGAGGAAGAACGCACAGCTGCGGCAGCGTCCGACCCGGCGCCTGCGAGCATGGATTTCAGCGACGTCTTCTATCAGATCGGCGATCTGGCTCAGCTTTTGGGTGCGACCCACGACATTCTGAATGAAGTGGACTACAGAGAACCAAGCGCTCAAGCACTGGAGCGTGTCACGGCTTTGCAGCGGATTGCGCGCGACATGGCCGAGACGCTGTATGATGCTGCTGCGGTTCTCGACGGGCCGCGCCGGTGGGTGCGGGCTTCGTAGGAAAACTCCGCAGTGCAAGCCCGGCTGCCGTCACTGGCGAGCCGGGTTTTCTTTGTGGATATCAGAGGGAAGGTGGGTCCGCTGTTACCCCTGACGTTACCCTGGGGGCACTCAGAGAGGTTACCTAGGAGTTAAACCCTTGAATTTGTGGCGACCCCTGCAGGAATCGAACCTGCGACAACCTGCTTAGAAGGCAGGTGCTCTATCCAGCTGAGCTAAGGGGCCGTCCGGCGGTCGCGTTTACGGCGCGCGACCGGATGCGGCAGTTCTGGACGAGAAATCTCAATGCGTCCAGGGCTGTGTGCGGGTATAGCGGAAATTATCCGGATAGGCGACAACCTGGCGGACCGGATCCTTCGGGGCGATGACCCTGTATTCGATGCCGTTGCGCTGGGCATAGGCTTCGGCCAGTTCCTGCGTTTCGAAGGTGAGTTTCACCTGCTGGCGCATATCGCCGGAGGAGGTGTACCCCATCATCGGATCGATCTTGCGCGGCGACTCCTGATCGAATTCAAGCACCCAGAGATGAGTCTTGGCCTTGCCGGACTGCATGGCGGTCTTGGCTGGACGATAGATCTTGGCAGACATGACTGCGCGTCTCCGACTATGCGGGCAGCGCCCGCCTGTGATGGTCTGAGCCCATTGCCGGGGCTCTTTCTTCATCGCTAGAGATAGCGCGAAGAGATCAATTTTGCTTATCCGCGATTCCTCGGCTTTTCAAGAAAAAAGGCGGTGTATGAGGCGCTGCTGGTCCATCGCGATGATAAGGCGATGCTGCGGAAACAAGCAGAACGGTTGCGCAATATTACCGACCGTCTCATGTTGTGATCACAAGCTGATTGCCGCAACCAGCCCTCGGGACTATTTACGGCTCAGTCAATATCAATGGATTTGCACGCATGATGAGACGTTCGGCGGAGTTCAATGCCATTGTGATCGGGGCCGGCATTACGGCTTTCTTCTACGTTGCCATCAGCTACGCCCAATATATCGGCCTGCTCGAAGGCGGCTGAGGCGGTTCTCTCGCGACGTCCAGTGCGTCCGGCGGCGCAGAGGTGCGCCATCCAGATTTTTCTGTTGCCATCGACATATCAGGCGGGATTCTTCGAGCGGAGCTGGATTTATGGGTTGCGACGGCGAGGTGAACCGTGTATTTCCCCGCGCACGGCACGGAGTGTAGCGCAGTCTGGTAGCGCATCTGGTTTGGGACCAGAGGGTCGGGAGTTCGAATCTCTCCACTCCGACCATTCAATATCCTGATATCTTGCATCTTTGACGGCTGCATCATGGCCCGCATTGTCGGGCGTGCGTCCGGCCAACTGCTTCTGGAAACGGATGACAGACCGCCAAAGAGCGTCGCATCAAACTTGAGTGATGCGACGCTCTTTGGCTTTGTTATATGCATGAGTGCCACGTTGATCACCATCAACCTTCCGTCCGACGATGAACGGAGACCTTGGTGTCCGAACGCCTGACCGGCGCTCGGATTGTCAGCACGATTGTTGTGGCGATCGGACGACCGCCACAACGCTATCGTTACAGGAGAAAATCACCTGCCCCCAGGTGGACGAGGCCCTTCAGCTGAACCTCGAAGTCATGAATGCCGTCGCCGTTAATGTCGGCCTGGATAACGGTAACATCGCTCGCAGATCCGGCGTGGTCGTCATAGTGCCACGCGAGCGCGCCAGCCTTGTGATCGAACAAGGCATTCTCCTGTGCCTGGAAATGGAAGGTACCATTGCCCGCCGCAGAGCCATTCGCATCGATCGCCGAGAGGTCGATCTTATCCACGCCGTGCTGGAAGTCGGTGATGCCGTCGCGGTTCAAGCCGGACCCGGTTTCCGTCGGTGCCTTCAAGATAAACGTATCCTCACCGATGCCACCGGTCATGATGTCCTTTCCGGCACCACCAATGAGGACATCATTGCCCGCGCCGCCGTCCAGCTTGTCCGCGCCCGCCCCGCCATTGAGAACGTTGCCGCCGCCGTTGCCGCCGGTCAGCACGTCGTTGTAGCTTGAGCCGGTCAAGTTTTCGATGCCGACGATCTTGTCACCGGCGGCCTGGCCGCCCGATGCCGCCTTAGTCGCCAAGTTGACGTTGACCGCGCCGGAGCCCTCATAGCTGGCCGTGTCGTTGCCAGTACCGCCGTCGAGCACGTCCGCGCCGGCGCCGCCCTTCAACACGTCACTACCGCCGAGACCCTTGAAGGTTTCGTTGCCGCCGTTGGACTGGCCGGTGTGTGGCAGGATGTCGTTACCGTTGGTGCCGATGAATTCCTTCGTCGGCGTTGTCGGCGTTGTCGGCGTTGTCGGTTGCGTCGGCGTTGTCGGCGTTGTCGGCGTTGTCGGTGTTGTCGGTGTTGTCGGTGTTGTCGGCGTGGTTGGCGTCGAGGTGGAGCCCGATTCGTAGGCACCCATATCGACAGTTCCCACGACGCGAGCGTGGCCGTCCAGGTCGACCGAGCCGACGCCGTACTTGCTGGTTCCGCCGTCGATCGCTGCCGAGCCCGAGGCGAGGTGGAAGTTGTCGCTCGCTGCCCCCGCGAAATGCGGATCGATGCCGAGCTTGTTGCCGTTCGCCGTGCTCGGCATAGCGTTGCCGCCGTCGGTCCTGACCGAGGCCTGGCCGGCCGTGCCGTTGTAGGTGTTGTTGTTGGCCCAGACGACGTTAGCGTTGGTATAGCCGCCGTACGACGTGTTATCGACCGCAGTGTTGTTCTTGTTCACCGACGGGTCGGCTACGGCGATGTTGTTGGTCCAGGTGTTGTTGCTCGACTGCGCGTTGCTGAGTTCGCCGCGCCAGGTGCCGTCGTTCAGCGGGTCCTGATTGTTGTGGTATGCGGTGTTGTTCTGCACCGTGACGGAGTCGCTCCAGGCAACTTGGATGCCTTTGCCGCCGTTCTCATAGACCAGGTTGTTGTCGACCAGGGTCTTGAACGTATAGTTCGGATGACCATCCGTCTGCGTGCTCTGAAAATCATCGATGATGATGCCGTTGCCGTCGGTGTGCGCACCCGTCTTGGTGACGTTGTCGTGCGAGATGTTGTTTTGTACGACATTCCGGTAGCCGGTCGTCGAGGTATCGCCGGTAATGTTCCTGTTCTCGTAGAGCGAGATGCCCGAGAACCAGCCCGTCGACGCGTTGTTGTAGGTCTCGTTGCCTATGACTTTGACGAAGTCCGAATAGTTGAACTGGATCCCCGACTCCCCACTGTCGTGGACCTTGTTGTTGAGAATTGAGACGTGGTGGACGTTGTTCGCTTCGATGCCGTCACCGTTGCCGCCCTTGATGTCGAAGCCGTCGATTGTCACGTAGTTGGCGTTGACACTGATCCCGGTGTACGAGCCTGAGGGCGGCCGGATCAGTGCTGCGCCGGGCACTTCGGAGCGCAGCGTGATGTCGCCCGCCGCCGAGCCGTCCTTGTCGATGTTAATGCTCTCGTTGTAGGTCCCCGCCTTCACCACGACCTCGTCGCCGGGCTTAAGGTTCGATGCCATCGCGTCGCTGATCGTGCGGAAAGGAGAGGAGGCACTGCCGTTGCCGCTGCTGCTGCCAGTTGTCGCTACGTAGTATGTTGTCATGGTCTTGTTCCTCAACCCCTGCCCGTTAATATTTTAGGTTAATCATGTCTTACGGCGGGGGGTTATAGGGCGACATTCCGGACGGCGCAACAGCAACGCGACGGTAAGTACTTGAGAATCATAGCCATATTGCTGCCACAATATCTCAATCACTTCGATGTTACGTTTTGAAATATTTGTGGAATTTCGAGTCGCCCAAATTGGGGCAGTATTAATGTCCCGCATTTCGCGAATTATTCTTTCTGCAACTATAGCGAAATGCATCTATTGAAAACATTAGAAAAACCTGACGGCGCCGCTGGATTCTTCTTGCCAAAGGCGGAATCGACATTTTTTTCTGAATTTAGCATTTTTGGGCAGAATCGCCCTAATAATTGGCACTGATTGAGATGCTAGGGGCAGGTGATTCGACCGAATCCGTTGCGCAGCATTCCAAAGCGCCACCGCTTTCCCGCCGAGATCATCGGGCATTTGCTGTGGCTGCAACACCTCCTCCGGCGGTACGCGCAGGGAGGTGAAGCTCACCTTCGAAACACAGGAGCTGGCTAAAGCCTACGCCCAGTGCAAGGGCATCGAATAAAGGGTCATCGCCCGAAGGATCCGGTCCGCCAGGTCGTCGCCTATCTTGCTATTTCCACTAAACCCGCACGCAGCCCCACGCATTGAGATTTATCGTCCAGGACTGCCGCATCCGGTGGCGCTGCGTAAACGCGACCGCCGGACGGCCCCTCAGTTCCGCTGAATAGAGCCCTGCCTTCTAAGCAGGTTGTCGTTGGGGCGCCATTTAACGATTGCATCGCCACTATCGTCTGAGCAATTTCGCGACGCGAGAGCGCAGGTGTTTTATGAAAGTGCTCTGCGACATGGCGTTTCATAGATTCAGTCCGCCGTCCCGAATATTGCTTGCACCAACTTGTCCTTCTCGGCCGACTGGGCAGGCGAGTTACCCCTTGCGAACACGAGTGTCCTCCATGCATCACGGCCGGTGACGACAATGGTCACCTCGACGCTGGCGTCACTGATTTTTACAGACTTCCCTGTGGCTCGCAGAGCGGGTATCCCCTGAACAGTCAGTGGCTTCCATTCAGTGTTGATACGAACGTCCGAGGCAACGGCCTTCTTGATCGCATCCGCATAGACGACGGGTTCCATTCCCTCTGACGAAAGCCGCTGGTAGCCGAGCAGGGCCTCGGCGAGTAGTTCGTTAGAAGCGAAGTAGAAAGTGCGACCGCTGTCGGTCGTCATTTCCTCCACCCTCCAGGTCTTTCCGATGGTTGCTGGCCTCTTCGTCACCGGGTTGACCCACGTCTGGGTCGCAGCGAGGTTATGGGAAGCCTGTTGATCTTCGACTCGCAGGACGATGTTGCCCGCGAACAGGCCCATAACGACCACGATCGCTGCTCCAAGCCGCACCTTCGACGGATTGGCGACGACCGCAGGATTGCCTTCGTCGTAGCTTGCCGCCTTACCTTCCGCGAGGCGACGATATTGGCCGATTTGCGTGAAGAGGGCGACAAAGGGTATGCCAAGACCCAGACCGGCGGCCCACACCTTGAACTCTCTACCGAGGAAGAAGCCGATGCGGCTACGGCCAGAGGGAGCGGGGACGCGCACACCGACGATAGCCTTGCCGGGCGTAGAACCCGTTGCGACCATGCATAGGGCGACGAATAGAGCGACGAACGGTAACAGAAGGAGACCGAATAGGCTGCTGTTCATCGTAGCAATCTGTAAGTAGATGTCGGGCGCATACAGGGCCGACAGGAGCCCGATAGCGAACGCCAACAGCGGCACAAATAAAAGATTGTCGATGAACCTCGCCCAGAAACGAGGCCATGGTCGAGGCGAGATGACCATGCCTTCTCCTCCCGCCCGCGGCTCGAATGCGGGCGGTGGCCGCTTTGCAGGTTGGCTAACAGGAAAAGGCGGTGGCATAACGAAGGCGGACGCAAACTCTGGATGTTCGATGGCGGGTTGCCATGCATCCATTCCCTCATGCCAAAGGTAGGTTTCCTTTTTGATCTGCCCGTTCTTGATGCGTTCTTGAAGTTCGTCTGCGCCAACAGAACCCTTTCGTTCCTCCTCGAACACATAATACCAATCTGTCATGCCTTAGCCCCGTGCTCTCTATGCCGACAGCGAGCAGTAGCGTCGAACGTCCGGAAGTTGCCGCAAAGCGATGAGGCAAACGCTAATCGCATTACCGGTACACCAAGATCGGTTCGTCGCTACGCTACCCCTAAGCGAATTCGGGTGTGTCGATCCCGTCTAGCGACCCTGAAGAATTTTGATCAGCTTCGGTGAGGGACGGTGGCGTTTGATGTCGACGATATCGTCATAGGTGGCCCGACCGGAAATCACCGCATTCACAAATCGACTGCATGCAACTCGCGGAGCGTCTTTGTCCGAGGCGTCGGTCAGAAGGCCAAAGATGCGACGGGCGTTTGCGTCGAAGCCGTTCGCGCAATCTTTAATTGCTTCATTTCGCGCTCTTGAGCTGCCCTGCAGCAATGTGACGTAAGTATCGTAGTCCTGGCGCGTCGGCACGCAGGCAGTGAGCAATCCCATGGCAATCATTACTGTTATAGTACGAGCGCGCATTATTATTCTATTCCCTTTATTACCCAATGATCGGCGTCAGATGTTTATTTCGATTCGTGCGACGCGCGAAAGACCCCGCGCGAAATCGCAAGGATTTCGCCGGCAGGTAGAAGTGATTTTGCTCAAATTATGGATGAATCACAGCCGCTCCGGCCGGAATTCCGGAACGGTTGTTACGACCGCGTGTCCCGCTGTCGCGAGCTTCAGCTCTTCTCACCGATCGAGGAAATGCTGGAAGTAGACTTCGGGGATCGGGTAGGCGTAGACGCCTCGGTCGACGAAGCCGTATCTGTAGAGGCAGCTTCTGAGAGACGTGTTGTAATGCAGGCTTTGCGGATCCGGCGAGCCGCGTCGCAAGGAGCCTGCCTCCGGCACGCACCACCGGAGCGCTTTGTCGTATCGAGCCAGGAGGACCGGGTCGGTATCGACCCGGATGCCGCTATAGGATTGATAGTTTGAAGGAGATTCCGCGGCCGAAATACAGCCCAAGCTAAGCGCAACGCCAACGATTGCCATCAATCTCATTGGATTTCTTTCTCCCCTGATCGATTATCGAAGTAATCAAGCGAAACGTTATTGGTTCCAGTGCCTGCCGGCAAGGGGACTCGTGGCCTGGGCTGATGGCCGAGGTGCGGTCCGAGCGGTGCAGGCCCTGGATTGCCGACGCTCCGTGACAGATGAGCCTCTATCGCGAAGCGCCGGGCGCTCTTCGATCAATCCAGGAGATCGGCCGGTACTTTGCCGCCATTTTCCGAAAGCCGTTTCATCAGCGCCTTGTGCAGCCACATATTCATTTTGGCGGAATCACCGGTGTCGCCGGTATAGCCGAGTTCGGTGGCAAGTTCCTTGCGCTCGGCCATGCTCGCATCCATCCCGACCGCCTTCATCAAATCCACGATCGAGTGGCGCCAATCGAGCTTCTGGCCGCTCTTTTTCACGGCTGCGTCGAGGATCGGGACGATATCGACATTTGCTGCGGCCGGGGCCGCGGCCGGCTTGCTCTGAGCGGGAGAGGCGGCAGGTGCGGCACCGGGCGCTGCCGATGGTGAGACGGGAGCCTGGGCGGGCTGCGTCTTCGGCGCGCCTGATGCAACGGGTTCGGCTGCTTTCGCTTCTCCGAAGATTGCATGTTTGATCTTGTCGAAAATGCCCATTCTTGAACCTCCAGTTCCATTAGATGAGAACATGCTGAAACATGGACTTCCCGCCTGATATATCCAGACGGAAGGGAGTTCTTTTTCGCGGTCTCAATCAATGAGGATCAAGTTCTCCGGCAAGGTGCGGGCGACCTGCAAAAGGCTGCGGATGGATCAGTTACCGCCGATCGCACCGCGAACTGAGCTTTGCTTGCCGGCTGATGCGGCCGGGAGGGAAATACTCGGCCGGCGCTCCAGCCGCTGCAAGACATGTTCGTTTTCGGCGCAGTCGGGTTGGCAATTCGTATTTCAATAACCGTGAAAGATCATTGCACGCCACTGAGCCGACTTGCCCCGCCGTGTTGTGAAACATTCGTCATCCGTTCACGTTGCCTTGCCATGGATGTCCTGCAGGTTGCAGGCGATCCAGACGATCGAAGGCACGCGCGTTCCTCGATTTTCGATTGCCCGGCAGCTCGCCCGGCGAATGGAAACGGAGGAAAACATGAACCATAATTACAATGGACTATCCCTGGCGGTGCTTGCATCCGCCTGCACCCTGCTTGCCATGCCGGCAAGCGATGCACACGCTATCGACGTCGGCGTATCGGTGAATGCAGGCAATGTCGCCAGCGCCGATGTCGGGGCATCGCTTGGCGGCGGCAGTGGCGTCAGCGCCGATGCTAATGCCTCCGTTGGCGGTTCGCGCGGCGTCAATGCCAATGCGACCGCCAATGCCCGCGGCGGGCAGGGCGTTGATGCCGATCTCAATGCCGGAGCGCGCGGCGGCAATGGTCTCAACGCGAAAAGCAATGCCGGGATCGGCGGCGGGCGCGGCGCCAATGCGGATCTCAATGCACGCATCGGCGGCTCCGATGGGCTTGATACCGACTCCACGGCCTCGGTCAGACGCGGCAGCGGCGTCGATGCCGATCTCGCCATCGGCGGGGCAGGCGGCAGCAGCAAATCCGCAGCCGAAGGTAGCCTCAGCGCATCGCAAGCCCGCATCCTGGACGACTTCCGGTCGAGGCCGGTCAACGAGCAGCGCAAGATGCTTGTCCGTTGCGCTGATATCTCCTCCCCGGACGGTTCGGCCTCAGGCGGCTCCGATTCCGGTCTGGCCGGTCTCTGCAGCCTGCTGCAGGCCTCAGCCTCGCGCTGAACGTGAAAGACCCGCCGAACCGGAAGGCACGGCGGGTCTTTTCAACTGGGGTCAGTTCCCAAGCTTAATGCAGGATCTGGCTGAGGAACAGCTTGGTGCGTTCGTGCTGCGGATTGTCGAAGAACTCGGCCGGCGAATTCTGCTCGACGATCTGGCCCTGGTCCATGAAGATGACGCGGTTGGCGACCTGGCGGGCAAAGCCCATTTCGTGGGTGACGCAGAGCATGGTCATGCCTTCCTCGGCAAGACCCACCATGGTGTCGAGCACTTCCTTGATCATCTCGGGATCAAGCGCCGAGGTCGGCTCGTCGAACAGCATGATCTTCGGGTTCATGCACAGCGAGCGGGCGATCGCCACGCGCTGCTGCTGGCCGCCGGAAAGCTGCCCCGGATATTTGTTGGCCTGCTCGGGGATCTTGACGCGCTTGAGGAAGTGCATGGCGATCTCTTCCGCCTGCTTCTTCGGCATCTTGCGCACCCAGATCGGCGCCAGCGTGCAGTTCTCCAGGATCGTCAGGTGCGGGAAGAGGTTGAAGTGCTGGAACACCATGCCGACTTCGCGCCTGACCTCGTCGATCTTTTTCAGGTCATTGGTGAGCTCGGTGCCGTCGACGATGATCTGGCCCTTCTGATGTTCTTCCAGGCGGTTGATGCACCGGATCATCGTCGATTTGCCGGAACCCGACGGGCCGGCGATGACGATGCGCTCGCCGCGCATGACCTTCAGGTTGATATCGCGCAGCACGTGGAAATCGCCGTACCACTTGTTCATGTTGACGATATCGATCGCCACTTCCGTTGCGGAAACGGTGAGCTTTTTCGCTGGAGCTTCAGCCATGATTGTTTTCCCTCATTTTTATCGTTTTAGCGTTCTTATCGTTTGTGGCCGGTATCGAGATGGCGTTCCATGAACCCTGAATAGCGCGACATGCCGAAGCAGAACAGCCAGAAGATGAAGCCCGCGAAAATCAGGCCCGTGATCGGAGTGACGGCGCTTGCCCAGTTGGCATCGGAGAAGTTCTGTTTGACGATACCGAGCAGATCGAACATGCCGATAATGGTAACCAGCGACGTGTCCTTGAAGGTTCCGATGAAGGTGTTGACGATGCTCGGGATAACCAGCTTGATGGCCTGCGGCATGATGATCAGCCGGGTCTTTTGCCAATAGCCGAGGCCAAGTGAATCGGCGCCTTCGAACTGTCCCTTCGGTATCGCCTGAAGACCGCCACGGATCACTTCAGCCATATAGGCCGACGTGAAGATCGACACGCCGATCAGTGCCCGAAGCAGTTTGTCCACGTTCCAGCCGGTGGGAAGGAAAAGCGGCAGCATAACGCTTGCCATGAACAGAACGGTGATCAGCGGAACGCCTCGAATGACCTCGATGAAGGTAACGCAGAGCATGCGGATGACCGGCATCTTCGAGCGGCGTCCCAGTGCAAGCAGAATGCCGCAGGGCAAGGAAACGGCAATGCCGACAAAGGACAGGACGAGCGTCACCATCAACCCGCCCCAGAGCGGTGTCTCCACCACTTCGAGACCCAAGCCGCCGTGAAGAAGCCAGAAGGCGATGATCGGCAGGACGGCGAACAGAAGAATGGCGTTCACGCCCTTGCGCGGCGCCGACGGAATCAGCATCGGAACCAGAAGCAGAATGAAGAGGATTCCGACGATTGCCGGCCTCCAGCGCTCGTCGAGCGGATAGCGGCCGAAAATAAACTGATCGTACTTGGCACTGACGAAGGCCCAACATGCGCCACTCCAGCCCTCGGGCTGGATGCCGCCCTGGATCGTCGTCGCGCAGAATGTGCGGTCCGGCCCGGACCATACGGCCTGAATGAACAGCCAGTTGACGAGATGCGGTACGGCCCATGCGATCAGCGCAAGAGCCAGGATGGTCAGGATCACGTCTTTCGGGGTTGCGACGAGATTGCGGCGTACCCAGGCAACGGCTCCCCTTTCCCCGGGCGGGGGTGGTTCGGCGGCAAGGATGGACGTTCTGACGAAGGGTTTATCGGCGACCGACATCTTATCTCTCCACCAGTGCCATCTTGGCATTGAACCAATTCATGAACAGTGACGTCAGAATGCTCAAGCTGAGATAGACGATACCCCAGATGCACACGATCTCGATCGCTTGACCGCTCTGATTGAGGATCGTGCCACCGACGGCAACGAGATCGGAGAAACCGATGGCGATGGCGAGCGAGGAGTTCTTGGTCAGGTTCAGGTACTGGCTCGTCAGCGGCGGGATGATGATGCGCAGCGCCTGCGGCACCACGACAAGTCTCGTCACGCTCGATGGATGCAGCCCCAGCGCGCCGGCTGCCTCGGATTGCCCCTTTGGAACGCCACGAATGCCGCCGCGAACGATCTCGGCGATGAAGGAGGCTGTATAGAAGGACAGAGCGAGAAACAGCGATATGAATTCTGGGCCGACGACCGAGCCGCCCGTGAGATTGAACTTCCCGGCGATGGGAACATCGAAGGTGAGCGGAAAGCCCGAGGCAACGAAGACCAGCAAAGGTAAGCCGACAATCAGGGCGATCGACGCCCATACCGTATGGAACGGCCGGCCGGTTGCGGCCTGGCGTTTGTGGGCCCAGCGAGCCATGATGATGGTGGCGACAATCGCAATCACCAGAGCAATGCCGACCGCGATCATGCCTGTCTCGAAGATCGGCTTCGGGAAGGCTAGTCCTCTGTTATTGAGGTACATACTGAACGGCAGCCCCACCGATTCGCGCGGCTGCGGCAGGACGGAGAGAACGCCGAGATACCAGAAGAAGATGACGAGCAGCGGCGGAATGTTGCGGAAGATTTCGACATAGACCGTGCAGAGCTTGGCAATCAGCCAGTTCCGCGACAGCCGGCCGATCCCGATAATGAAACCGATGATGGTCGCCGTGACGATACCCGTCACCGCCACCAGCAAAGTATTCAGAATACCGACGAAAAGTGCGCGTGCATAAGTCGAGTCGCTTGAATAGCCGATCAGCGACTGGCCGATTTCGAAACCGGCGCGACCGCGAAGAAAGCCGAAACCCGATGCCGTATTGCTGCGGGCAAGGTTTACGGCCGTGTTGTGGGCCACCCACCACACAAACGCCACGAGGGCAACAATTGTCAAAGCCTGGAAAAATATGCTCCGGTATTTCGGGTCGTATATTGCCGACCGGAAACTCCAGCCGGTGTCATGCAAAGGTGTCCTATCCACAGCCCCATGCGTCATGCCGCGCCAATCCCCTTGTGCCCGTTTTCGGGCTTTCTTTTTAACTTTTTGGAAGTGGGAAGGCGGCTGGCCGCCTTCCCGGCATTTCATGCCAAAGTTCGACTAACGAACCGGCGGTGCGTACTGGATGCCGCCCTTGTTCCAGAGAGCATTCAAGCCGCGGGCGATTTTGAGTGGGCTACCCTGGCCGATGTTGCGCTCGAAGATTTCGCCATAGTTGCCGACGCCCTTGATGACGTTGGCGGCCCAATCATTGGTCAGGCCGAGATCGGTGCCAATCTTGGTGTCGGTCTCGCTGCCGAGGAAGCGCTTGATATCCGGATTCGGCGAATTCTTCATCTCGTCGACATTTGCCTGGGTGATGCCGAACTCTTCGGCATTGATCAGCGCATAAGCCGTCCAGGAAACGATATCGAACCACTGATCATCACCCTGACGGACAGCCGGGCCAAGCGGTTCCTTGGAGATAATCTCAGGAAGGATGACGTGTTCGTCGGGGTTCTTCAGCGTCAGACGCAACGAATAGAGACCGGATTGGTCGGTCGTGTAGACGTCGCAACGACCGGCGTCGTAGGCAGCGTTGACCTCAGGAAGATTTTCGAAGACGACCGGATTGTACTGCAGATTGTTCGTCTTGAAGTAATCGGCGAGGTTTAGTTCCGTGGTCGTGCCCGACTGCACGCAGATGGCGGCGCCGGAGAGTTCGAGAGCCGACTTCACGTTCAGGCTCTTGCGCACCATGAAGCCCTGGCCGTCGTAATAGGTGACAGGACGGAAGTTGAAGCCGAGCGCGGTGTCGCGATTGATCGTCCAGGTCGTGTTGCGCGAGAGGACGTCGATTTCACCGGACTGCAGGGCGGTGAAGCGTTCCTTCGCGTTTGTCGGCGTATACTTGACCTTGGTGGGGTCGCCGAACACAGCCGAAGCGACGGCCTTGCAGAAGTCGACGTCGAAGCCGGCCCAATTGCCGGAAGCGTCAGGCGCGGCAAAGCCAGTAAGGCCGGTATTGACGCCGCATTGTACGAAACCCTTCGCTTTGACGTCTCCGAGAGTGGTGGCCGAGGCCGCTGAGGCGCCAAGTGCCAAAACTGCTGCGCCGAGAGCGGCGGACAGGAGCTTGTTCTTCATTTTTTCCCAACCTTTTCCGTTGTCTTATATTTTCTTGTGGGGAGTTCCGGCGGAAAAAACCTGCCGCCCCCAGTGTCTCGACACCCTCCCGGCGCGAGTGCCCTATCACAGTCGCAAATGTCACCATGGTCAAGTGTCGCCATCAATAATTGCGGCAAAATTCAGAATTTTGGCAGATTGCGCCGCATTCGCGGGCGGTTGGCTAGGAAATAGGCGTCCCGTTGCGGAAAAATAACGCGAAATTCGGAAATTTCACCAATTCTCGGCGTTGACCGCGACCGATCGTCGAGGGGTTGACCGGACACGGCGGGGCGTCCAAAAGTCTGGCTTCGTGCCACTCGCCAAAGGCTATTTCCGACATGAAAGACAAAGACAGCTTGCTGCAGAATGCCGGCATCAACACCCGCCTGACCCATATCGGCAATGACCCTTTCGACTATCACGGCTTTATCAATCCACCGGTCGTGCATGCCTCGACCGTGCTGTTTCCGAACGCGCGGACGATGGAGACGCGGGCGCAGAAATACACTTACGCCACCCGCGGCACGCCGACGACGGATGCGCTCTGCGAGGCGATCGACGCGCTTGAAGGTTCGGCCGGCACGATCCTCGTCCCGTCGGGCCTTGCGGCCGTCACAATTCCGTTCCTTGGTTTCGTCGCCACCGGCGACCATGCGCTCGTCGTCGATTCGGTCTATGGCCCGACGCGGCATTTCTGCGACACGATGTTGAAGCGTCTTGGCGTCGAGGTCGAATATTATGACCCGTCGATCGGCGCCGGCATCGAGGCGATGTTCCGGCCCAACACCAAGCTCGTTCACACCGAGGCTCCCGGTTCCAACACTTTTGAGATGCAGGATATCCCGGCGATCTCCGCGGTGGCGCACCGCCATGGCGCCGTCGTCATGATGGACAATTCCTGGGCGACGCCGCTCTATTTCAAGCCGCTCGATCACGGCGTCGACATCTCGATTCACGCATCGACGAAATATCCGTCCGGCCATTCCGATATCCTGCTCGGAACGGTTTCGGCCAATGCCGAGCATTGGGAGCGGCTGAAGGAAGCGAACGGCGTGCTCGGCATCTGCGGCGCACCCGATGACGCCTATCAGATCCTGCGCGGCTTGCGCACCATGGGCCTGCGCCTCGAGCGGCATTATGAAAGCGCGCTCGGTATCGCAAAATGGCTGGAGGGCAGGGAGGATGTCGCCCGCGTGCTGCATCCGGCCCTGCCGAGTTTCCCCTCCCACCATATCTGGAAGCGCGATTTCAAAGGCGCCAGCGGCATCTTTTCCTTCGTGCTTGCCGCCGATGGTCCCGAGAAATCCAGAGCGAAGGCGCATGCCTTCCTCGATGCGCTCAGGATTTTCGGTCTCGGCTATTCCTGGGGCGGCTTTGAAAGCCTCGCCTTGCACGCCTATCTCGCCGACCGCAAGGTCGCCAAAGCTCCGACCGACGGTGCGGTCATCCGCCTGCAGATCGGCATCGAGGACGTGGTTGACCTCAAGGCCGATATCGAACGCGGTTTTGCCGCCGCAAGTGCTGTCTGACCGACCGTAGGGGCGCTATGGCAGACGCAGAGCCTGATAGCCGTAAATCCAGTCGAGATCGGCGGCCAGGCTTTGCGGCGGCTTGAGGCCAAGCACGAGATCGCGGCCGATCCGGATCGGCCCTCTCGCATGATAGGCGAAGCGGTTGAAGGCGCCGCGCTGACGAAGCTTGGCGATGCGTGGCGCGCGATGTCTTTCGAAGAGTTGGAGCGCGTCCGCCACCGGACGATCGGAAAGAAACGCGGCCAGTTCGTAGGCGTCTTCGATCGCCATCGCCGCTCCCTGTGCGGCAAACGGCATCATCGCATGGGCGGCATCGCCGATCAGAACCGTCTTGCGGCCGTCCTGCCAGGCACCTGGCGTGGTTTCGAACAGCGGCCAGAACGTCAGCTTCCGCTGTCCTTCAAAGAGTGAGACGATCGCCGCGTTCCAGCCGGAAAAGCGTTTCCTGAGTTCCGCGCGCTGCTCGGCCGTTGGTTCGCTTTGCCAGGCCTGCGGCGCGATATTGCCGGCGGTGATCGCCACCATGTTGAAGCTGCCCGTCTCCTTTAAGGGATAGCAGACGAGATGCGCGGACGCGCCGAGGAATGCGCAAACGCTGACCCGGTCGAGAAAACCGGGCGCCTCATCGGCGGCAATGGTGAAGCGATAAGCGATGTTGCCGGAAAAGCGCGGCGAGGGGCCGCCCGGAACCAATTGCCGCAACTTCGACCAGACGCCGTCGGCACCGATGACGACATCGGGCGCTCGCTCGAGATCCGGCAGCGCCGATTCCATCCTGATACCAAGGCGAAGCCGGCAGAGCGGATCGGCCTCGACCGCCGCCAGAAGGGTTTTCTGCAAAGTCGTGCGGTGCAGAACGCCATAGGGAGCGCCCCAGCGTTGCCGCGCGAATGTGCCTGCCGGCACCGCCGCCAGCTGGCGCAGTGAACTGCCCGAGATCAGCCGGATCGTCTCCGGTTCAAGCCAGACCTTTGACAGATCTTCGAGGATGCCGAGTTCGGCAAGAATACGCGAGGCGTTGGGCGAAACCTGCAAGCCGGCGCCGATGTCGGTGAGTTCGCCCGCCTGCTCGAAGATGTCGGAGCTGATGCCCCGGCGCGATAGCGAAAGGGCGGCGGTCAGCCCCGATATCCCGGCGCCGATGATGGCGGCATGTTCGACCGGCATTATCAGTCCGATCCGGATCTCGGCGGGTTAGGCCGCCTTCACGTGGAAAACGCAGCCGGCGGGGTTGGTCTGGCTGGGCTTCAGCGCCGAATTGAAGCGATAAAGCGTCGAGCAGTAGGAGCAGACCTTCTCGTTGTCGTCGCCCATGTCGATGAAGATATGCGGATGATCGAAAGGAGCCGAGGCGCCGGTGCACATGAATTCCTTGACGCCGACTTCGATAACCCGGTGACCGCCATCGTTCTGGAAGTGGGGAATGTTGTGGCCGGCCATGTCGCTCTCCGAATGCTTGAAATCTGCGCGGACCTTATAAGCCTTCGCCGCAAATGTGTAGAGCCAAAGCGCCGCGCCAGGCACAGTTTTTAAGCTGCGGTTTTGGCTTCACGGGGAAGGGCGGCTCGATTATGGTCGCGCCAAAAGGAAGACCCGATGAACCTGAACACGCCTGCATTTTCAAGCTTCACCCATGACGGATTGCAGCTCGCCTTCTTCGACGAGGGCGATCCGGCCGGCGTGCCCGTCCTGTTGATCCACGGTTTTGCCTCGACCGCAAACGTCAACTGGGTGCATCCGGGCTGGCTGAAGACGCTGGGGGATGCCGGCTACCGGGTAATCGCCATCGACAATCGCGGCCACGGCGCAAGCGACAAGCCGCACGACACTGAGGCCTACCGTCCATGGGTAATGGCAGGCGATGCGATCGCGCTTCTCGACCATCTCGGCATTCCGGAAGCCAATGTCATGGGCTATTCGATGGGCGCGCGCATTTCCGTCTTTGCCGCCCTTGCCAATCCGCATCGTGTCAGTTCGCTGGTGCTCGGCGGCCTCGGTATCGGCATGACCGACGGCGTCGGCGACTGGGACCCGATCGCCGATGCACTGCTTGCTCCTTCGCTCGATGACGTCAGGCATGAGCGCGGCCGGATGTTCCGCGCCTTCGCCGAGCAGACAAAGAGCGATCGCGTCGCCCTTGCTGATTGTATCCGCGGCTCGCGCGATCTCGTCGCCCGCTCGGATATGGCAAGGCTCGACATGCCGGCGCTGATCGGCGTCGGCACGAAAGACGATATCGCCGGTTCGCCGCAGGAATTGGCGGCGCTCATGCCCAATGCCGAAGCGCTCGATATTCCGGGCCGCGATCACATGCTCGCCGTCGGCGACAGGGTTTTCAAGCAGGCGGTGCTGGCCTTCTACGCGAAGGTCGCCAGTGGGTGACATCGGCGGTGACATCATCGTGATGCCGACAACCCATGCTAAAAAACCATGGCGATAGCACCCATTTATGTTATTGCCGTTTTCCACTATATATTGGCATTCCGAAAACGGCATTCCTGTTGGCAACGAGGAGAGCGGCGATGGTCGCCAAGACTGACATTCGTGCTTTTGAGACAGGCCATCCGCTGAAGGTGATGGATCCCATCTGGGACAGCCTGCGCGAGGAAGCCCGGCTCGCCGCCGAACGGGATCCGGTTCTCGCCGCCTTCCTCTACTCGACGGTGATCAACTACCATTCGCTCGAGGAATGCGTCATCCATCGCATCTGCGAACGTCTCGATCACCCCGACATGCAGGCGAACCTGCTTCGCCAGACTTTCGAGGAAATGCTGTTCGATTGGCCGGAATGGAGCTCCATTCTGCGCGTCGATATCCAGGCCATCTACGACCGCGATCCCGCCTGCCTGCGCTTCATGGAGGCCGTGCTCTATTTCAAGGGCTTCCATGCGCTGCAGACGCATCGTCTCGCCCATTGGCTGCTGAACCGTGGCCGGCGAGATTTCGCGCTCTATCTGCAGAGCCGCTCCTCCAGCGTCTTCCAGACCGATATCAATCCGGCCGCCCGTATCGGCAAGGGCATCTTCCTCGATCACGCCACCGGCCTCGTCGTCGGTGAGACGGCTGTTATCGGCGACAATGTCTCGATCCTGCACAACGTCACGCTCGGCGGCACCGGCAAAGAGGGGGCCGACCGCCATCCGAAGATCGGCAGCGGCGTCATGATCGGCGCCGGCGCTAAGATCCTCGGCAATATCGAGATCGGCTACTGCTCACGCATCGCCGCCGGCTCCGTCGTCTTGAAGGCGGTGCCGCCGAAGAAGACCGTCGCCGGCGTGCCGGCCAAGGTCGTCGGCGAGGCCGGGTGTTCCGAGCCGTCGCGCAACATGGACCAGGTGATCGGCGCCGATATCTGAGGGGCTGCCGGAAAAGGATCGGGAAAAATCGGCGGGCCCCAGGTGGGGACGGAAATTGCCAAGTGGCAACCTTGCCTTTACACCGCTGCTTTTCCTGTGCAAGAAGCGGCCAATCAAGACCGTTTACGGAGATGACAGAGTGAAGCCAGAAGAAATCAAGAAGCTCGACGCCTATTTCAAACGCATGCTCAACCCGCAGATCGTCGTCAAGGCGCGTCCGCGCAAGAATGATTCTGCGGAAGTCTATCTCGGCGAAGAATTTCTGGGCGTCGTCTATATCGATGACGAGGACGGCGACCGCTCCTACAACTTTTCGATGGCGATCCTCGACGTCGATCTCTGATCACGCTCGAACGCTTTCAAAGGACCGAACGGCGCGATCCGTTCGGTCCTTTTCCATTTTCTGGGCTCGGGCCGAAAATTTATTTAAAGCTTCCGGTTGCGCTGATCTGATATATATTAGCAAAATCAGTTAAAGACGTACGTGCCCCGGCGCGCATCCTTTGTTTTATTATTGTAACGCAACCCTTGGGTGTTTTGCAACGCACAAGACTACTTGACTATTTGTGCGTTGCAGCTACCCTGCCGCCATCCCACAGCCCAACGGAGGACGGTCATGTTCAACTTTGACGATGCAAACAGGAAGAGCAAGGAAGCTGTCGATACGGCGCTGAGAACCTATTCCGATACGACCAGGGGCTTCCAGGCGATTGCCGCCGAAGCTGCTGACTATTCGAAGAAATCCTTTCAGGACGCGGTGACGCATTTCGAAACGCTGGCCGGCGTCAAGAGCTTCGAGGCCGCTTTCGAACTTCAGACCAATTACGTCAAATCCTATTTCGAAGGTCTCGTTTCCGAGACGACGAAGCTTAGCGAGATGTATGCCGATCTCGCCAAATCCGCTTACAAGCCCTATGAAGCGCCGATCGCCGCTGCCGTCGCCAAGACCGCCAGGCAGGCGCAGCCTTCCACACCAGCCGCTGCATGAATTGATTGCGACGGCGCAACCTGCGCTACATATTGAAATTTAGAGACCGGCTACGCATCTGTGGCCGGTCTTTTTGTTTCTACTTTCGCTGCAACGCCTCCAATGGGATCGCCGGGGACTTTTTTGGTCTTTCCCGTGCATGCCCGCCATTTCTTGATTGCAGTGACTGACAGGGGGCTTAAAATCGGCCTATTATGAACTAAGTTAGTGTTTCAGATATTCGGCGGGAAAAGCACCCTCCCATGCTCCGCCGGATTGCTTGAGGAATGAATGACAATGATCGCAAAGCCGATCCGGATGCAGAACGACAGCGATAGGAACGGGGAGAACGGAAATCGAACCTCGGTCATCACACGCACCAAGCCGAAGACCAAGAAGCCCAATCTCTACCGCGTGCTGCTTTTGAATGACGACTACACGCCCATGGAATTCGTCATCCATATTCTGGAGCGTTTTTTTCAAAAGGATCGTGAAAGTGCCACCCGCATCATGCTCCATGTCCATAACCACGGCGTCGGCGAATGCGGAATATTCACATACGAGGTAGCGGAAACGAAGGTCAGCCAGGTGATGGACTTCGCCCGGCAGCACCAGCATCCGCTGCAATGCGTCATGGAAAAGAAGTGAGGATCTGAACGTGCCAACATTTTCGCCTAGTTTAGAGAAGGCGCTCCATCAGGCACTGACCTTTGCCAACGAGCGGCATCACGAATATGCGACGCTCGAGCATCTGCTGCTCGCCCTGATCGACGATGCCGATGCGGCCGCGGTCATGGGCGCCTGCAATGTCGATCTCGACGTGCTGCGCAAGACGCTCGTCGAATATGTCGATAATGAACTCTCCAATCTGATCACCGGGTATGACGAGGATTCGAAGCCGACCTCCGGCTTCCAGCGTGTCATCCAGCGTGCCGTCATCCATGTGCAGTCGTCCGGACGTGAAGAAGTGACCGGCGCCAACGTGCTCGTCGCGATCTTCGCCGAGCGGGAAAGCCATGCCGCCTATTTCCTGCAGGAGCAGGAGATGACCCGCTACGACGCCGTCAATTATATCTCCCACGGCATCGGCAAGCGCCCGGGCGCTTCGGAAGCGCGCCCCCCGCGCGGCGCCGAGGAGGAAGCCGAGAGCAGCAAGCCAACCGCCCGCGGCGGTGAGGAAGAGGGCGGCCCCAAGAAGCAGCAGGATGCGCTCAAGGCCTATTGCGTCAATCTCAACGAGAAGGCCAAGGGCGGCAAGATCGACCCGCTGATCGGCCGTCACGCCGAGGTAAGCCGCACCATCCAGATCCTGTGCCGCCGTTCGAAGAACAATCCGCTCTATGTCGGTGATCCCGGCGTTGGCAAGACGGCGATCGCCGAAGGCCTGGCCAAGCGCATCGTCGAAGGCAAGGTTCCCGAAGCGCTCGCCGATGCGACGATCTTCTCGCTCGACATGGGCACGCTGCTTGCCGGCACGCGCTACCGTGGCGATTTCGAGGAGCGCCTGAAGCAGGTCGTCAAGGAACTGGAAGAATA
Organism: Rhizobium sp. N324; assembly: GCF_001664485.1. Lineage (NCBI taxonomy): Bacteria > Pseudomonadati > Pseudomonadota > Alphaproteobacteria > Hyphomicrobiales > Rhizobiaceae > Rhizobium > Rhizobium sp. N324. Next base: position 2,087,876 of record NZ_CP013630.1, read on the forward strand.
TCCGGGTGCGGTGCTGTTCATCGACGAAATCCACACGGTGATCGGTGCGGGCGCCACCTCAGGCGGCGCGATGGATGCATCGAACCTCTTGAAGCCGGCTCTGTCATCTGGCGCGATCCGCTGCATCGGTTCGACCACCTACAAGGAATACCGTCAGTTCTTCGAAAAGGATCGAGCGCTGGTCCGCCGGTTCCAGAAGATCGACGTCAGCGAGCCGTCGATCGATGATGCGATCGAGATCATGAAGGGCTTGAAGCCCTATTTCGAGGAATACCACCATCTGCGTTATTCCAACGATGCCATCAAGTCGGCCGTCGAACTGTCGGCCCGCTACATCTCCGACCGCAAGCTGCCGGACAAGGCAATCGACGTGATCGACGAAACCGGTGCTGCCCAGATGCTGCTGCCGCCCTCGAAGCGCCGCAAGCTGATCACCGAAAAGGAGATCGAAGCGACGGTCGCGACGATGGCGCGCATTCCGCCGAAGACCGTGTCGAAGGACGACGAAGCGGTGCTTGCCAATCTCGAGCAGGAATTGCGGTCGGTCGTCTACGGCCAGGATATCGCCATCGAAGCCCTGTCGACCTCGATCAAGCTGGCGCGCGCCGGCCTGCGCGAGCCGAACAAGCCGATCGGCGCCTATGTCTTCTCCGGTCCGACCGGCGTCGGCAAGACCGAGGTGGCAAAGCAACTGGCCTCGTCGCTCGGCGTCGAGCTGCTGCGCTTCGACATGTCAGAATATATGGAGCGCCACACGGTCTCGCGTCTGCTCGGCGCACCTCCCGGCTATGTCGGTTTCGACCAGGGCGGTCTTCTCACAGATGGCGTCGACCAGCATCCGCATTGCGTGGTCCTGCTCGACGAAATCGAGAAGGCGCATCCGGATATCTACAATATCCTGCTTCAGGTCATGGACCACGGCACGCTGACCGACCATAACGGCAAGAAGATCGACTTCCGCAACGTCATCCTGATCATGACGACGAATGCGGGCGCGTCCGAAATGGCCAAGGCGGCGATCGGCTTCGGCTCGTCAAAACGCACCGGCGAGGACGAGGAGGCGCTCACCCGCCTGTTCACGCCGGAATTCCGCAACCGTCTCGATGCGATCATTCCCTTCGCGGCGCTGCCGACGGCCGTCATTCACAAGGTCGTGCAGAAGTTCATCATGCAGCTGGAGGCCCAGCTTTCCGAAAGGAACGTCACCTTCGACCTGCATGAGGATGCGATCGCCTGGCTGTCGGAAAAGGGTTACGACGAGAAGATGGGCGCCCGCCCGCTGGCCCGCGTGATCCAGGACACGATCAAGAAGCCGCTTGCCAACGAAATCCTCTTCGGCAAGCTGAAGAAGGGCGGCGTCGTCAACGTCACCGTCGGTCCGAAGGAAGACGGCAAGCCCGGCATCGTGCTGGAGGCCATCCCGGATACGGCGCCGATCAAGCCGAAGCCGGAAGCCGAAGTCGCTCATCCCGAAACCGACGGCGAGGGCGATGGCGAGCTGAAGACCAAGGCGGCGCCCAAGACCCGCGCCAAGACGGTCCCGCAGGCCGAGCCCGAGGTCCGTGACGCGCCCAAGAAGGGAAGCGCGGTTCCGAAGGTTCCGCGCAAGAAATGAGCTTTCGTCGTTGAACCGGAAAGGGCCGCGTCACTGCGGCCTTTTTGATTTTCGGCTCTAAATTATTGCACACGGAGCCCATTCGTATCACACGCCACGATCATTGGAGATCTTCTCCATCATCGTCACCGGTGCCGGATATGGGGCCACGCAAATGGCGTACAAAACCTGCGAAAAAAGCTGAGGCATGAACGGACGTTTTACGCACGGCGATCGTCTGGGGGATTACGGAGAATGCTCCTTCCACGAGCCGGAAGCCCGAAATGCGCCCCGAAGTTTGGATGAGATTCGGTCAATCCAGCAGCCGCGTCACACTGGGATCCGACAAGTTGGACACGCCGGAAGGACGAACTGTCAGGCACGAGATAGGTCGCTTTGACGGAGATGTATAGGGGGTGAGAAGGAGAAGCGGTCGGCTCTTGATGGATCCGAGGCAATGAAAGCGATGTCCCACTCATCGCCGTCTGCATCGGCAAGTATGCCGGCGGCCGAGCCGTACTGGATCAGAGAGAGGCCGCAATCCAACTGTTCGGCGATCTTGTGGGCTACCTGGGCGACGGGACCGACCAAGGCGCCCGCCTCATCGTCCCATCGGACCAACGCCGCATTTGACATATTGACGGGGGCCTTGATCGCGCCGGTCGGCGCTATCTCAGCCAAAATCTGCTTCCGCGTCGACATCTTCGAATTCCCTAAGATGCGAACCTGGCCGCGAGTGCCTCGGATCCTCTTGCAAGTAGGGCCACGTCCACACCGACTGCGGTAAACAGCGTCCCCAGCGAAATGCAGCGGGCTGCGAACTTCTCGTCGGAGGTGAGTATGCCCGTCGGCCTTCCAAGCGCCTTCAAGCGCCTTATCGCGTCCTCGATCGCCACAACTACTTCAGGGTGGCCCGGTTGACCAGGATGGCCAAAGCTCGCCGCGAGATCAGCCGGGCCGATGAAGATGCCGTCCACTCCTTCGACAGCGGCGATAGACTCGAGATGATCGAGCGCTTCCCGGGTCTCGATTTGAAGAAGAAGGCACATCTCCTGGTCCGCGATCCGTGCGTAGTTCGAAACGCGCCCGAAACGGGTCGCACGCGTCAACGCGGAGACACCGCGAATCCCGCGCGGCGGATACCGTATCGCTGCTACGGCGGCCATCGCCTCCTCTTCATTCTGCACATATGGAACGAGTAGCGTCTGTACGCCGACGTCCAGGAACCGCTTGATCAGCACAGGGTCGTTGAAGGCAGGGCGCACAACGGGAGAAACTTTATAGGGCGCGACCGCCTGCAATTGAGGCAGGACGGTGAGGACGTCGCTGGGAGAGTGCTCGGTGTCGAACAGCAACCAGTCGAAGCCTGCCGGCGCCACGATTTCCGCTGCGTAGCTTCCCGGAAGGCCGCACCATAGACCAATCTGGCTCTGCCCAGCCAGAAGCTTTCGTTTAAAGTGATTGACGGGGAGTTCCATCGCCACCTCACACGAACGAAACGCCGATGGAGCCGATCGGCCCGTAATCGGCCTGGATGACATCGCCCTTGGCGATATCCACGGGGCGGGTAAACGATCCGGCAAGAACGATCTGGCCCTTCTTCAAGCCACCTCCCACAGCATGGAGCTTGTTCACGAGCCATGCGAGTCCAGCGGCTGGATGCCCCATGATGGCAGCGGAAACGCCCGACTCCTCGATGATGCCATTTTTCGAAAGCGTCGCGCCGACCCAGCGGATATCAACATCCATAGGCCGAACGATACGACCACCCACGATGATCGCTCCGAAAGCCGCGTTGTCGGCGATCGTGTCGGTGATCGCTCTTGGCACTTCGGTTCGATAGTCGATGATTTCGAGAGCTGGAACGACAAATTCGGTTGCCCTCATGACGTCATATATACGGGTGCTTGGACCTTCAAGATCCTCACCCATTACGAATGCGAGTTCGACTTCGAGACGAGGCTTGATGAACAGATTCGCTTTGATCTGCGCTCCATCGTTGAAGAGAGCGTCGTCGAGAATCACGCCGTAGTCGGGCTCCGTCATTTTCGAGGCCATCTGCATTGCTCGCGACGTCAGTCCGATCTTGTGGCCGACCATCCGCGCGCCCTTGGCAACCCGCGCCTGCGCCCAGAGCGCTTGTATATTGTAGGCGTCTTCGAGTTCCAGGTTCGGGTATGTCTTGCTTGGCTGGACGATTGGTTTGCGTTCGACTTCGGCCTTCAGCAGCGCGTCGGCTGCCTCCTGGCGTTCCTTTTCCGTGATCATGATTTTGGCTCTGTTGGGTTTCGCTATTTGATCGGAGGGCGCGGCAGGGTGGCCTCACCCGGCTCCATGACATAGGTGTAGTCGAGCGAGAACCACGGCCCTGAGATGTCCGCATCGGACGGGTGTGGCTCTTCATGTCGGACGAAGTCGCCGGTCAACGCCCCGGTCACGCCAAACTGCACGTCGGAGTCGATGTTCGGATCGCTCGGGTCGAAGACCTGCGAGATGAGTGTCTTGTATCCCTGCTTAAAGATGAGCGCGTGCAAATGGGCGGGTCGATGGGGGTGACGGCCTTGCGCGTTGAGAAGCCGACCTACGACCCCGTCGACAGGAATCGCATAGCCAACCATTTTGACCGTCCTGAACCAGAAGCGGCCCTCTTGGTCCGTGGTGAGCTTCCCACGGAGGTTCATTTCTGCCTGGTCGGGATCCTGGTTTTCGTAAAGACCGACAGGCGACGCATGCCACACGTCGACCTCGGCGCCTGTTACCGACTTGCCCTCCCGATCGATCACCTTCGCATGCACGAACAAAGGCGTGCCTGGAGTCTCGGACCGGATGATGGTTCCACCATTTTCGACTCGCGGAGAGTTAAGCCGCCAGAATGGTCCGAGCAACGATTGCGACGTCTCCGTCTGCCCCTTGTCACCGTTATTGAGCAGGCAGACGAGCGAAGAGACGCCGAGCGACCCTGCCATCAGCACGAACTCGTTGTGACTATCAGTCTGCAATCGGCCAATTTCGTTGAGGACAGCCGTGGCCTCGCGGAATTCAGCTTCCGAAAGCCTGACCTCCCGTACGAACGCGTGGAGATGCTTCACCACAGCAACGAGTATTTCACGCAGCCTGGGATCCTCGGTGCGGTTCATCACGGTGAGGACGGCAGGCGTCAACTCGCTCTCAGTTCTGATTGGCATGCTGCCACCTCCTCATCAGGCTCAAATACTGGAATAATCGATTATTTGTCAAGTTGAGGGGGCGCGACCCCGGCGGTGCGTTTTTCCTTTCCGCCTGCTGATGAGGAGTTAGAATATTGATTCTTAATATCAAAACTTTAAAGTCTGTGCATTTCCGGGAAATTAAGCCACTTTTGTCAGCAGAAAGTTGACGGAAATAATCGTTTATTATATCGATCATCGAAAGTTGGACCGGAGGAAAGATGGACTCGAGTGGCGACGGCGCCCGTGGCGCACCGACAGTAGAAGACGCGCCATCAGCTGCTTTCGCCGACGATGGAAAAAACACGATCGGCAGCCAGCTCGCATTGCGTCTTCGAGAGGCGATCATTTCCGGCGAACTGGAGGCGGGCAGCAAGATCAATCTCGACAAGGCGCGAAAAACGTTCAACGTCAGCCTGAGCCCGTTGCGAGAAGGCTTGGCCCGACTCATTTCCGACGGGTTGGTTGAGTTTCAGGACAATCGCGGCTACCGCGTCGCGCCGATCTCGCTTGCCAATCTCGAAGAAGTTACGACCCTGCGGGAAGAGATCGAGGTCTTCGCGCTACGCGAATCTATTCGCGTCGGCGACGTCGAGTGGGAGGGCAACATCATGCGTGCGCTCCATCGTCTGAACCGCACTGAGCGCGATGCCGCCCGTCCCGAAACGCTGGAATACTGGGAAGGGCTGCACCGCGACTTCCACCTCACCTTAATCTCGGGCTGTGGCAAGCCCTTGCTTCTTCACTTCTGCAATCTTCTGCTGAATCTAAACGACCGATACCGCCGTGCCTTCCTTATCCGCACCTCCGGGGACCGCAATGTAGGTCAGGAACACAGCGAGATTGCGCAGGGCGCCGTGGCACGCGACGTTGAATATGCCTGCGAGAAGCTGCGACAGCACATCCACCGCACCGGAACCAATCTTCGAAACCACCTTGCGACGAAAGGTGTCGTATGATGGCCGTCTCAAGAGCAAAGTCGGCGGTCCCGATCGGCGTCGCGCACTTCTCGTCTATAATGCTGTCCCCCTCGGCGTTCGCAAAGATCGCCGGACGCGCAGGTTTCTCCAGGATCGGCCTAAGGCTCCATCCAGCCTTTCCCGGTGCACCCTACTATGAACTGCCTGTCGGTAGCACAGCAGCCGACGAGTTGAAGGCTGTGCTTGCCGGTGAAGAAGTAGAGGTCTTCGATATCGAGTTCTTCGTAATCGATCCCTCTTTCGACGCGTCGTCGGTAGAGGCGACCCTCGCCGCTGCAGCGAATATTGGAGCGCGTCGGCTCAGCGTCTGTGGTGACGATCCGGATCATGCCAGACTGTTATCGAACTTTTCGGATTTCTGCGCCCACGCGGGACGTTATGGGTTGGCGGTCGACATCGAAAACATGGGCTGGCGGGTGGTCAAAGCCTTTGAAGATAGCATCGACCTCGTGACAGGGGCGGCGATGGAGAATGCCGGCGTTCTCGTCGATGGCCTTCATTTCTTCAGGAACGGCGCGGCTCTGGCAGACTTGCGGGCCAACCTCGACAAGGTGAAACATGTTCAACTATGCGACGTAGCCGGTCAGGCGCCGACAACGCCGGAGGAAATGATCGCGGAAGCAAGAAGCGGCCGACTGCCTCCAGGCGAGGGGGAGCTGCCGCTGGGCGATTTGGTCGCTGCGGTCGGCACCGCCGCTTCCATCTCGGTGGAGGTGCCTCTGGTCGGATCCATGGCGCCGGAGGTACACCTTAAACATCTCTTCAGCTGCGCGGAAAGAATGGTCAGACCAGATCGATAGTCCGGCGCGGATGCAAATGATCCGCACCGGAAGGAGGAAATCATGCATGGGTTAGACATTCGATTTTGTGCGGTCTTTGACCGCGCCCCGGAGTTGCTTTGAGGTTCGGCGAGATACTAGCCCATCACTGATCCGGTAGAGCTGTCAAAATGGACAACAACCGGGCGCTGCCGAACGCGTCGTTATTGACGAGCTGACCAGAGCCGGGCATCGCCGAGTCCGTGACGGGGGCTTGGTCAAGCCTACTATAGTTCGCACATTTGCCAGAGAAGCGATTTTCTCCTGCGTCGGTAACGAACATGCCGACAATCACTTCATTCAAATAATCGTGCGCATGGCTCCCGGACGACCGGCGGAAACCAAACGAGAGCTGTTGAAAGCGGTTCTCGACGCAGCGCACGATGTCGCAGCCCCCGCATTGCAGGAAGGGCGGCTGGGGCTTCACCCCGATCTCTACGAGTCCGATGAATTTCGCATTCCAGGAAATAGCATTCGCCTGAACTCGTCGGCACTTTCACAAGGATAATTGCAATGAGCCTAATCTATGTTCTCAACGGCCCAAACCTCAACTTACTGGGCAAGCGCCAGCCTCAAATCTACGGCCACGAGACGTTGGCCGACGTCGAGGCCGCCTGCCGGAGGCTGGCATCGGAACTCGGACACGAACTCCGCTTCCACCAGAGCAACCGCGAATACGAACTCATCGACTGGATCCATGAAGCGCGTGAGAATGGAGGCGGCATCGTGATCAATCCAGCTGCATTCACGCACACGTCGCTTGCTATCCTCGACGCTCTGAATACCTTCGAAGGACCCGTCATCGAGATCCATATCTCCAACGTGCATAAGCGCGAAAGCTTCCGCCATCATTCCTTTGTCTCCCACCGGGCGGACGGCGTAATCGCCGGCCTTGGAACGGAAGGCTACCAGCTCGGTATACGGCGCGTCGCAACAATGCTAAAGACCACGAAGAACGACTGAAGCCCTTCGTCCGGAAGCGCATTGACGTCGAAACCAAGGGTCCCTCCTTCCTCAGATGCGGCAGTTCTGCAAGGTCATACGAGGCCACGAAGAGCCGCTGGTCAGCGGACGAGAGGGATGGGAAAGCCTGAAGGTAATCGATGCCGTTAAACGGTCCGCAACGACGCTCCAGTGCGTTGCGCTACCCTGAAACACGTCACGTGCTACCCTACGCCAGTGCCGCCCGGAGCTTTTCGGCATGGGCGGCAAGCACGGCGCTGTCCTCCATCTTGCCGGAGTGCGGCTTGAGTGCGGTGCCCTCATGGCGCGGGATGACGTGGAAGTGCAGATGAAAGACCGTCTGCCCGGCGGCCGGTTCGTTGAACTGGGCGATGAACACGCCGTCGGCGTCGAAGACGTCCTTGACCGCATTGGCGACCTTCTGGACGACGCCAATGGCATGGGTGAGGGTGGCGGGATCGGCGTCAAGAATATTGCGCGACGCTGCTTTCGGAACGACCAGCACATGGCCTGGCGCCTGCGGCATCACATCCATGAAGGCGACGGTATGCTGGTCTTCATAGATCCGGTGCGAGGGAATTTCGCCGCGCAGGATCTTGGCGAAGATATTGTTGTCGTCATAGGCGCTGGTCATCGCGAAATCTCCTCTTCGTGCAGTCGTTGATCGGGTAACGCGGCCGGCAGGGCGGCGTCAATCCTCCTGCTGGCGCTCGCCCTTGCGGAACGGGCTGTGCTCGACGAGCAGTTCGCTCATCTGTTCGACATCGGCGCGCTCGCGGGCGAGATAATCGCCGATCGCCCGGCGAAGGCCGGCATGGGCGACATAATGGGCCGAATGCGTCGTCACCGGCAGGTAGCCGCGCGCGAGCTTATGTTCGCCCTGGGCACCGGCTTCGACCCGCTTCAACCCTTTCGATAGGGCGAAGTCGATCGCCTGGTGATAGCAGACTTCGAAATGCAGGAAGGGATGATCCTCGATGCAGCCCCAGTGACGGCCATAGAGCGTATCGCCGCCGATGAAGTTGATCGCACCGGCGATATAGCGCCCGTCGCGCTTGGCCATGACCAGCAGGATGTCGTCGGCCATGCGCTCGCCGATCAGCGAGTAGAACTTGCGGGTGAGGTAGGGACGGCCCCATTTGCGCCCGCCGGTATCCATGTAGAATTTGAAGAACTGATCCCAGATGCGTTCGGTCAGGTCGCTGCCGGTCAGCCAGTCGATGCTGATGCCGTTTTCCAGCGCGGCGCGGCGCTCCTTGCGCAACGCCTTGCGTTTGCGCGAAGCAAGCGTTTCGAGAAACTGCTCGTGATTGGCATAGCCGTCATTGATGAAATGGAACTGCTGGTCGGTGCGGTGCAGATAGCCGTCCATCTCGAAGACGCCGATCTCCTCATCCGGCACGAAGGTGATATGGGCCGAGGAGACGCCGAGCCGGCGCACGACCTCCTTCAGGCTTTCGGCAATCGCGCTTTGGACAGGCAGCCGCGGCAAGTCCTCGGCGACGAGAAGGCGCGGGCCTGTCGCCGGCGTGAACGGAATGGAACACTGAAGTTTGGGGTAATAATGCCCGCCGGCTCGCTCGAAGGCATCGGCCCAGCCGTGATCGAAGACATATTCGCCCCGGCTGTGGTTTTTGAGATAGCCGGGCAGGGCGCCGATCAGTTCGCCGCGATCGGTCTCGAGCAGCAGGTGGTGGCCGAGCCAGCCGGTCTCGGCATCGGCAGAACCGGACTCCTCAAGCGACGATAAAAAGGCGTGTGAAACGAAGGGGTTGTAGGCAAGCGTCGTGCCGCTCTTCGACGCCCCGGCAAGCCTGGCCCAGCTCTCCGGGGAAATCGCAGTGAAGGAGCGTTCTACGCGAATGGTGAGGTCATCGGTCATGGGGCGGATGCGAAGCCTGTGGGCGGGCGGTTTCGGCTTTCCTCAATCTGCGCATGATCTTGGCCAAAAAGCGAGCGTCAAACCGCCACACGCGGGTCGAAGCCTTCGAAGGTCATCTGGTCCGCATTGGCGAAGGTCCGTCGGCGCGCCTCCTCGTCGCGCACCGTCCAGGTGATGACGGGAATACCCTTTTCGCGTTCGCCTGATATGAAGGCATTCGGCAGGTCGTCATAATAATAGGAGATGAAATCGAGACCGATCTCCATCGCCTTGGCATGCGTGGCGAATTGCTCCGGCGTGTTGCCATTGGCGGTCAGCCCGAGGGGGTAGGGTGCGCCAAGCGCCTTCAGATCGCGCAGCAGCCAGTGGTCGAAGCTCATCAGCGCCACCTTGCCCTCATAGGCCTCAAGCACCTCGAGCACGGCTTCGGCGAAACCCTCGTCGTCAGCCTCGCGGCCCTTGAGCTCCAGCACCAGCGGCACCCTGCCCTGCACGAGATCGAGGAGCTGGCTGAGTGTCGGCACCTTGTCTCCAGTGCCGCCGACAGCGATCAGTCCGAGCTCCCGGGAGGTGCGCTCGCGGATGTCGCCGGGGAGATTGCAGAGTCGCTGCAGGTCCTCGTCGTGAAAGACGACCGGCACGCCGTCGGAGGCGTAATGCAGATCGCATTCGATCGCAAAGCCCGCTTCGACTGCGCGCGAGAAGGCCGAGAGCGTATTTTCCCAGACGAGTTTGTTGAGGTCGTGATAGCCGCGATGGGCGACCGGCACATCCCGGATCCAGGCAGCATTGGTCATTCTGCGATTTCCATGATAGCATCGATCTCGACGGCGGCGTTCAGCGGCAGGGCGGCCATGCCGACGGCGGCGCGCGCATGTTTGCCGGCCTCGCCGAGCACGCCGGCAATCAGGTTCGAAGCGCCGTTGATGACGAGATGCTGCTCGATGAAATCGGGCGCCGAGGCGACGAAGCCGTTCAGCTTGATGACGCGTCGGATACGGCCGAGATCGCCGCCAAGTGCTGCCTTTGCCTGGGCAAGGATGTTGATGGCGCAGAGTTCGGCGCCGCGCTGGCCCGCGCCAACGTCGACCGTCTTGCCGAGATGGCCGGAGACGGCGATCTTGCCGCCTTCGAGCGGCAGCTGGCCGGAGATATAGAGAAGATTGCCGCTGATGACGTAGGGAACGTAATTTGCAGCAGGGGCTGCGGCTTCGGGCAGGGTTATCCCCATCTCAGTCAGGCGCTTTGCAATTTCATCGGACATTTTCGTCTCCACTTTTGTTGTCAATTCTTCAAAAATTATGCATCAAGACTAGAATCTTTAATATGACAGGTTCGAGCCTCGATTTGGCCGAAAGCGTTCTTATAACATCGCGACCGAGTCCAACAGGAGTTAATGAATGTTCCGATCAGGTCTTGTCGCTCTGCTTCTCGCCAGCGTTTCCGCCAATGCATGGGCGGCTGCGCCCGCGGTAAGCGCTGCGATCGCGACCGGCCTCGTCGCACATCGCGCGGTCTACGATCTGGAACTCAAGGATGCTTCGGACCGCTCCGGCATCTCCGGCATGTACGGTCGCATGGTCTATGAGTTCGACGGCAGCTATTGCCAGGGCTTCACCACCAACTTCCGCTTCGTGACGCAGATCGACACCGGCGACAGTGTGCGCGTCAGCGACCAGCAGACCAAGACCTTCGAGAACCTCAAAGACGGCAAGTTCACCTTCGACACCAAATCCTTCACCGACGAACAGCTCGACAAGGAGGTCAACGGTGCGGCTCAGGATCAGCCGGATGGCGTCAAGGTTGCTCTCAAGCAGCCGTCGAGCCGCGAACTGCAGCTTGCCGAAAGCCGGTTCCCGACCGAACATATGCTCGACGTGATTCAGAACGCCAAGGCCGGCAAGCGCTTCTTCGAGGCTCGCGTCTTCGACGGCTCCGACGACGGCGACAAGTCGCTGGTGACGACGACGATCGTCGGTAAGCAGGAGACGCCGGTTGCCGAGGAGGCCGATGCCGGCAATGCCGGCGCTTTCTCCAAGACGGCCTTCTGGCCGGTGACGATCGCCTATTTCAACGAAAATGCGAAATCGGACGCCTTGCCGGTCTACCGCATGTCGTTCAAGCTCTATGAGAACGGCATCACCCGCGACCTGACGATGGATTACGGCGATTTCGTTCTGACCGGAAAACTCGCCAAGCTCGAACTGCTCGACCGCAAGGCCGAGGCCTGCAAGTAGGGAAGCTGCGACACGCGCTTCGATGGCTGAGCGCGGCATTCGCAAGCCAACCATCCAGCTCTTCATTATCCCATATCTCTGGCCGCCAGGCGAATTCCGGGATTTTTCTGCGTAAGCCTTGCTTTTGCGTCAAATCGAATGTATGGGCAGCGGCATTCCACACGTAAGGCATGGGATTGTCCGGGAGAAATCCGGATCGTTCCGCCCGGTGGCATCTTCGAAGAGGATGCTGTTCGCCTTGCGGAGGTTCAACCGGAAAAGGATACAAAGGCATGGCATTGCCCGATTTCTCTATGCGTCAGCTTCTCGAAGCAGGCGTCCACTTCGGCCACCAGACGCACCGCTGGAACCCGAAGATGAAGCCGTACATCTTCGGCGATCGTAACAACATCCACATCATCGACCTGGCTCAGACCGTTCCGATGCTGTCGCGCGCCCTGCAGGTCGTCAGCGACACCGTTGCCCGCGGCGGCCGCGTTCTCTTCGTCGGCACCAAGCGCCAGGCGTCCGAGATCATCGCCGACAGCGCCAAGCGTTCGGCCCAGTACTACGTCAACTCGCGCTGGCTCGGCGGCATGATGACGAACTGGAAGACGATCTCCAACTCGATCCAGCGCTTGCGCAAGCTCGATGAGATCCTCAACGGCGAAGCCCAGGGCTTCACCAAGAAGGAACGCCTGAACCTCGAGCGCGAGCGCGAAAAGCTCGACAAGGCTCTCGGCGGTATCCGCGATATGGGCGGCACGCCGGACCTGATGTTCATCATCGATACCAACAAGGAAAAGATCGCGATCGACGAAGCCAAGCGCCTCGGCATCCCGGTCGTCGCCATTATCGATTCGAACTGCGATCCGGACCTGATCGACTATCCGATCCCGGGCAACGACGACGCATCGCGCGCCATCGCTCTGTATTGCGAACTGATCTCCCGCGCTGCCATCGACGGCATCGCCCGTCAGCAGGGCTCTTCCGGCCGCGATCTCGGCGCGTCCTCCGAGCTTCCGGTTGAACCGGCGCTCGAAGAAGCAGCCGAAGGCTGATGAAAGCCGGCGGAGCGAAGGTTCCGCCAAAGCTTGCATGACTGGAAAGGCCGCTCGCGACTCATCGAAGTTCGGCGGCCTTGCCTGTTTCATGGCGGGGGCATCAGGCTCTTTGCCAGATAAGTTTCGTTATGACGCGTCTTCATCACGCTGTCATACATACAGGTACATTTCGTGCCTCAATCCGGTGCCGCGCCGCGCTTTGCGGCCCACCGTATGAACCGACAAGAGGAAGCTAATGAGCGAGATTACGGCTGCAATGGTGAAGGAACTGCGCGAAAAGACCGGCGCAGGCATGATGGACTGCAAGAAGGCTCTTGCTGAGACCGGCGGCGACATGGAAGCCGCGATCGACTGGCTGCGCGCCAAGGGCATCGCCAAGGCCGACAAGAAGTCGGGCCGCACCGCCGCCGAAGGCCTCATCGGCGTTTCGAGCCAGGGCACCAAGGCCGTTGTCGTCGAAGTCAATTCCGAAACCGACTTCGTCGCCCGCAACGATGCCTTCCAGGATCTCGTCCGCGGCATTGCCAAGGTCGCCGTCTCCACAAACGGCACCGTCGACGCCGTTGCGGCTGCGACATACCCGGCATCCGGCAAGTCCGTTTCCGACACGATCAAGGACGCGATCGCAACGATCGGCGAGAACATGAACCTGCGCCGCTCGGTTGCGCTCTCCGTCGAGGACGGCGTCGTCGCCACCTATATCCACAATGCCGTTTCCGACGGCCTCGGCAAGCTCGGCGTTCTCGTCGCGCTGAAGTCGACCGGCGACAAGGAGGCTCTGAACGCGATCGGCCGCCAGGTTGCCATGCACATCGCCGCGACCGCACCGCTGGCGATCCGCCCTGAGGAAGTCGATGCCGCCGTCGCCGAGCGCGAGCGCAACGTCTTCATCGAGCAGTCGCGCGCCTCCGGCAAGCCGGACAACATCATCGAGAAGATGGTTGACGGCCGCATGCGCAAGTTCTTCGAGGAAGTCGCTCTTCTCTCGCAGGCTTTCGTCATCAATCCGGATCTGACCGTCGCAGCCGCCGTCAAGGAAGCTGAAAAGGCCGTTGGTGCGCCGATCGAAGTCGCCGGCATGGCCCGCCTTCTGCTCGGCGAAGGCGTCGAGAAGGAAGAGACCGATTTCGCAGCCGAAGTCGCGGCTGCCGTCAAGGGTTGATCTTCCAGCCATAATTCTGAAAACACGAAGGGCATCGCGTGACAACGCGGTGCCCTTCGTGTATCGGGCACTCACGGCAATTTACGAGGAGCCAAGATGTCTTTAGAGCCTGTCTATAAACGCGTTCTACTCAAGGCTTCCGGCGAAGCGCTCATGGGTAGCCAGGGTTTCGGGATCGATGTCACGGTGGCGGACCGTATTGCATCCGATATCGCCGCGGCAAGGCATATGGGCGTGGAAGTCGGCGTCGTCGTCGGTGGCGGCAATATTTTCCGCGGTGTCGCGGTGGCGTCCAAGGGCGGCGACCGGGTCACCGGCGACCACATGGGTATGCTCGGCACCATCATCAATGCACTGGCGCTGGCGACCTCGCTGCGCAAGCTGAACATCGACACGGTGGTGCTTTCGGCCATCTCCATGCCCGAGATCTGCGAGAGCTTTTCGCAGCGTGCGACCCTCTATCATCTGTCGATGGGACGTGTGGTGATCTTTGCCGGCGGCACCGGCAACCCCTTCTTCACCACCGATTCGGCTGCGGCACTGCGCGCCGCCGAAATGGGCGCCGAAGCGATCTTCAAAGGCACGCAGGTGGACGGCATCTACACCGCCGACCCGAAGAAATATCCCGATGCGACCCGCCTCGACCGCCTGACTCACCAGGAAGTGCTGGACAGGGGGCTTGCGGTGATGGACGTTGCCGCCGTGGCGCTCGCCAGGGAGAATTCCATTCCGATCATCGTCTTCTCGATCCACGAGAAAGGCGGTTTTACCGAAATCCTGACGGGCGGTGGCCTCAAGACCATCGTCTCCGACAATTGAAATAGACTGCGCCGCTTTATCGGGCGCAACCATCGCGACGCGCTTTATACGGGAGCATCGACATGAGTGAAGGTATCGACATCAAGGAACTGAAGCGCCGCATGGATGGCGCGGTTTCCGCATTCAAGAGCGACATCGCATCGCTGCGCACCGGCCGTGCTTCGGCCAACATCCTCGATCCGGTCACGATCGAGGCCTATGGTTCGCGCATGCCGCTGAACCAGGTCGCCAACATCACCGTGCCCGAGCCGCGTATGCTGTCGGTTTCCGTCTGGGACAAGTCGATGGTCAGCGCCGTCGAGCGCGGTATCCGCGAATCCAATCTCGGCCTCAACCCGATCGTCGACGGCCAGAGCCTGCGCATCCCGCTGCCGGAGCTGAACGAGGAGCGCCGCAAGTCGCTCGTCAAGGTGGCTCATGATTATGCGGAAAAGAGCAAGGTCGCGATTCGCCATGTCCGCCGCGACGGCATGGACGGCCTTAAGAAGGCCGAAAAGGACGGCGTAATCGGCCAGGACGAGGGCAGGGCGCAGTCGGAACGCGTACAGAAGATGACGGACGAGACGATTTCCGAAATCGACCGCTTGCTTGGCGAGAAGGAAAAGGAAATCATGCAGGTCTAGTGGATCTGTGCCTTTGCCTGGAAAGACCGGACGGGAAATGTCGGAATCTGTATTTGTGACTGTGCCAGAGCATGTTGCCATCATCATGGACGGCAATGGCCGTTGGGCCAAGCAGCGCGGCCTGCCGCGCACGATGGGCCATCGCAAGGGCGTCGAGGCGGTCCGCGAGACAGTGCGCGCCGCCGGCGCGGCCGGCATAAAATATCTGACCCTGTTTGCCTTCTCCTCGGAGAACTGGCGCCGGCCGGAGGCCGAGGTCTCCGATCTGCTCGGTCTGCTCAAGGCTTTCATCCGCCGTGACCTTGCCGAACTGCATCGCCAGAATGTGCGGATCAAGGTGATCGGCGACCGCCACAGCCTGCGCAGCGACATTCTCGGCCTGCTGCTCGAGGCGGAGGAGACCACCAAGGACAATACGGCGCTGACGCTGGTCATCGCCTTCAACTACGGCTCGCGC
The DNA here is from genome assembly GCF_001664485.1 of Rhizobium sp. N324. Lineage (NCBI taxonomy): Bacteria > Pseudomonadati > Pseudomonadota > Alphaproteobacteria > Hyphomicrobiales > Rhizobiaceae > Rhizobium > Rhizobium sp. N324. The sequence continues at coordinate 2,103,660 of NZ_CP013630.1, forward strand.
GACGAGATCTCCCGGGCCGCGGTGAGTCTGGCGCGGGACGTCGAGGCCGGCCGCCTGAGGGCGCAGGATATCACGCCCTCGCTGATCAACGCCCGTCTCGACACGGCCGGTATCCCCGATCCCGATCTCATCATCCGCACCAGCGGCGAGGAGCGGCTTTCCAATTTTCTTCTCTGGCAGGCTGCCTATTCGGAATTCATCTTCGTTCCGGAATATTGGCCGGATTTCAGCCCGGAGATCTTCCGCTCGGCGCTCGAGAAGTTCGCCTCCCGCGACCGGCGCTTCGGCGGCCTGTCGTCGCAGGCAGCCGCGGTCGGCACCTGATGCAGCAGGAATTGAAGCTCCGCATCGTTTCGGGACTGATTCTTGCGGCCGTCGTTCTTGCCGCCACCTGGTATGGCGGGTTTGCCTTCCGCGTCCTGGCGGCCGTGATCGGCCTGCTGATCTATTATGAATGGTCGACAATAACCGGCATCGCGCGTGATTGGGTCGCCAACGCGGTCGGCTGGATCGGCCAGGCGGCGGTTGCCTTCCTCGTGCTTGTCGGCAATTTCGAATTCGCCGCCGGCATGCTGGCCGGCGTCACCGCCGTCGGCATCGCGCTGATCATCCTGCACGGCACAAGCCGCTGGTTGCCGGTGGGCCTGTTTTATGCCGGTGCCACGGGCCTAGCGCTCGCCGCCATCCGCAGCGATGACCAGCCCGGCCTTTACGCCATGCTCTTCGTCTTTGCCGTGGTCTGGGCAACCGACATCCTTGCTTATTTCGTCGGCAGGGCGCTTGGCGGACCGAAGCTTGCCCCTTCGATTTCGCCGGGAAAGACTTGGTCGGGCGCAATCGGCGGCGCCGTTTCGGCGGTCGCGGCCGGCGTCGTTCTCGTCCATTTTCTCCTTCCTGGCGCTGAACTCATCGCAGCCGTCGCAGCCCTCGTTTTCTCGGTTTGCAGCCAGTCGGGAGATCTGTTTGAATCGTTCATCAAGCGGAAATTCGGCGTCAAGGATTCAAGCCGTCTCATTCCGGGGCATGGCGGCGTGATGGACCGTGTCGACGGACTGATTTTCGCCTGTTTTTCGGCGTTCTTGCTTGCTGGATTATTTTCCCTGATAAAGGGGACTGCGATGACGTCGCTCGGCGCGGCCTTGTTCGGCCTTTGACGACGCGGCAGCCTGACGGAAGGAACTGATAGAAGTGATGGCCGATATATACGCATTCCTGATGGGGAATATCGTCACCTTCATCCTCGTGCTTTCGCTGCTCGTCTTCGTGCACGAGATGGGCCACTACCTCGTCGGCCGCTGGAGCGGTATCCGCATCCTTGCCTTTTCAGTCGGTTTCGGCCCGGAGGTCTTCGGCTTCACCGACCGCCATGGAACGCGCTGGAAGATCTCGGTGGTCCCGCTTGGCGGCTACGTGCGGTTCTTTGGTGACGAAGACGCGTCCAGCAAGCCCGACAGCGACAAGCTCGCCGCCATGTCCGAAGAGGACAGGGCGCGTTCCTTCGCCGGCGCAAAGCTGTGGAAACGCGCCGCGACGGTCGCCGCTGGCCCGATTGCCAATTTTCTGCTGGCGATTGCCATCTTCACCATTCTGTTCTCGATCTACGGCCGTTCGGTCGCCGATCCGGTCGTTTCCGAGGTCACGCCGGATGGCGTGGCGGCTGCCGCCGGCATCCTTCCGGGCGATCTCCTGGTCGCCATCGACGGCGGCAAGGTCGAGACCTTCGACGACGTACGCCGTTATGTCGGCATCCGCCCAAGCCAGCAGATCGTCGTCACCATCGAGCGGGGCGGCCAGAAGCTCGACTTGCCGATGGTGCCGCAACGCGTCGACAGGACCGATCAGTTCGGCAACAAGATCGAAGTCGGCCAGATCGGCATCGTCACCAGCAAGGAAGTCGGCAATTTCCGCCTGCAGACCTATACGCCGCTCCAGGCGCTGCGCGAAAGTCTGATCGAAACCCGGGATATCGTCACCGGCACCTTCAAATATATCGGCAATATTTTCCGCGGTACGATGCGGGCCGATCAACTGGGCGGGCCGATCCGCGTTGCGCAGGCCTCGGGCCAGATGGCTTCGCTTGGTATAGGGGCAGTGTTGCAGCTTGCCGCCATGCTTTCAGTTTCGATAGGATTGCTTAACCTGATGCCGGTTCCGGTACTTGATGGCGGCCACCTGATGTTCTATGCGGTGGAAGCGGTCAGAGGAAAACCGCTGGGCGCCAAGGCTCAGGAAATCGCATTTCGCATCGGCTTGGCCATGATACTAACATTGATGGTTTTCACGACCTGGAACGACGTTGGCGCGATCAGAGGGTAAACGCGCAGGGCAAGGGAATTACTATTTATTTACGATGTTTCAAGGCTGTAGTGGCGAATGGGTCACGCTTCGAAATGAAGTAAACAGAAATTAACGACCTCCCTTGCTTGTATGTCAAAAGCGGGTAAAACGACACACGTGACCGGAATCGGGCTCTCCCGGAGCCGGGGACGAGGGAAAAAAAGGTAATAGGTGAAATGAAGGCTGGTTCAAAGTTTTTGAACGCAGTATCGGCGGTTGCGCTGTCTGCTAGTGTTGTTGCTTCGGGCGCAGGTGCTTTGACGTTCGTTTCCGCTACGGCTGCTGAAGCCGCGGTCATCCAGCGCATCGATGTGCGCGGCGCCAGCCGCGTCGGCGCGGAAGCCGTCCGGTCGAACCTCACCATCGCTCCCGGAAAGAGTTTTTCGAACACTGATATCGATGCCTCGGTCAAGCAGCTCTACGGCACCGGTTACTTCTCCGACGTCAAGATTTCGGTCTCCGGAAGCACGCTGGTCGTCAACGTCCAGGAAGCCCAGCTCGTCAATCAGGTGGTCTTCAACGGCAACCGCAAGATCAAGGACGACAAGCTCGCGACGATCGTCCAGACGCATGCCGCAGGCCCCTATAGCGACACCCAGATCCAGGCCGACATCCAGGCGATCAAGGAAGCCTATGCCGCCACCGGCCGCAGCGAGGTCGAAGTGACGACGCAGGTGGTGCCGCTCGGCGAAGGCCGCGTCAACCTTGCCTTCGTCATCAACGAAGGCGACCGCACCAAGATCGATTCGATCAACTTCGTCGGCAATAATGCCTACAGCGCCGGCCGCCTGGCTGCCGTCATCGCTACCAAGCGTTCGAACTTCCTGTCGTTCCTGACCCGCAAGGACGTCTATAACGATGACAAGCTCCACGCCGACGAGGAAGCGCTGCGTCAGTTCTATTACAATCGCGGCTACGCCGACATGCGTATCGTCTCTTCTGACGCGACCTTCGACGACGCGACCAACAAATACACGCTCACCTTCAATATCGAAGAAGGCCAGCGTTACAATTTCGGACCGGTGACTGTGCAGTCGACCGTCGAAGGCGTCGGTTCCGAGCAGTTGCAGCCGCTCGTGCGCACTCACGAAGGTCATGTCTACAACGCCAAGGAAGTGCAGAAGTCGATCGAGGCGATCTCCGATCAGGTCGCGTCTGCCGGTTATCCCTTTGCGCGCGTTACGCCGCGCGGTAACCGCGACCTCAACAACAATACGATCGGCGTCGAGTATCTGGTCGACCAGGGCGAGCGCGCCTATGTCGAGCGCATCGAAATCCGTGGCAACAGCCGCACCCGCGACTACGTGATCCGCCGCGAATTCGATATGAGCGAAGGCGACGCCTTCAATCAGCAGATGATCACCAAGGCCAAGCGCCGCCTCGAAGCGCTCGGTTATTTCTCCTCCGTCAACATCTCCACCCAGCCGGGCAGTTCACCGGATCGGGTCGTGGTGGTCGTCGACGTGCAGGATCAGTCGACAGGTTCGTTCGGTGTCGGCGCAGGTTATGCCGCTGGCGGCGACGGCCTGCTGCTTGAAGCCTCCATCGAGGAAAAGAACTTCCTCGGCCGCGGTCAGTACATCCGCATCTCGGCCGGCGGCGGTCAGGAAGGGTCGCGCGCCTACGGCGTCAGCTTTACCGAGCCCTATTTCCTTGGTTACCGCCTGGCGGCAGGCTTCGACGTCAACCACAGCGAGACGTCGAGCAACGACAATTACGATTACGAGGAAACCAGCGTCGTTCTGCGTGTCACCGCGCCGATCACCGAGGATCTGGCGACGACCTTCCGCTATAACTACAAGCAGATGAAGTATGATGCGGACAATAACGATCTTTCCGATCTGTCGGCGCCGTATCAGCACCTCGTCGAGGACAGCCCGTGGACGCGGTCTTCCATCTCGCAGACGCTGACCTACAACACGCTTGATGACACCGTCCTGCCGCGCGAAGGCATCTACGCGACGGCGACGCAGGAAATCGCCGGTCTCGGCGGCGACTCGCAGTTCTACAAGATCTACGGCAAGGCCCGTTACTACCGTCTGCTCGCTGACGATGCCGATATCATCGGCTCGGTTTCGGCCTCGGCTGGTTATGTCGTAGGCTTCGGCGAGCATCTGAACGTCTTCGATCAGTTCACGCTGACCAACGGCGACATTCGCGGCTTTGAAAACAAGGGCATCGGCCCGCGCGTTGCCGGCACCAACGACGATCCGCTGGGTGGCACGACTTATTTCACGGCATCGGCCGAAGCAACCTTCCCGATGCCGGGCTTCCCGCGTGACTTCAATCTGCGCGGCGCGGTCTTCGCTGATGCCGGCACGCTGTTCGGCAACGACGTCGACCTCAGGGGTGACGGCATTGAGGGCGAAGACGCTTCGCTGCGCGCTTCTGTCGGTGTCGGCGTCGTCTGGCAGTCTCCCTTCGGTTCGTTGCGCCTGGATTACGCGATCCCGGTTCTCAAGGAAGACTTCGACAAGACGCAGAACTTCAAGTTTGGCATCAACAACCAATTCTGATATCGGCAGTCCGGAACTGTAAGACTCAATTCCGTTCTGGAGCATTGCCGATGGAGCAAAACGTTTTTTTTCTGCCCCATGAAGGTCTGAAGCTCGTTGAGCTGGCAGAGTTTCTTGGGGCGGAACTCGCCAATTCCGACCACGCCGATGTTATCGTCCGCTCCGTCGCTCCCATCAACCGGGCGCGGGCGGGTGATGTCTGTTATATCCTGTCGCGCCGCAGCCGCGATGAACTGGCGACCTGCGAAGCTTCGGCGGTGATCTGCGACAAGGCGCTCGTCGATCTCGTACCCCCGCATATTCCGGTCATCCTGTCGTCCAATCCGCACGCGGCCTTTGCTATGGCAGGCGGCCTGTTTTACCCGTCAGCACTGCGTCCGGTCGCCATTTCGCTGGGTGAAAGCGAGATCGCGCCGAGCGCGGTGATCGATCCGAGCGCCAGGCTGGAAAAAGGTGTGATCGTCGAGCCGCTGGCGGTTATCGGCGCACATGCCGAGATCGGCGAAGGCACACGGATCGGCGCGAACAGCGTCATCGGCCCGAACGTCAAGATCGGCCGCGATTGTTCGATCGCGGCCGGCGCCAGCGTTCTCTGCGCGCTGATCGGCAACGGCGTCATCATCCACAACGGCGTCCGCATCGGCCAGGATGGTTTCGGGTATGCGCCCGGTCCGCGTGGCATGATCAAGATCGTCCAGATCGGCCGGGTGATCATCCAGGACAATGTCGAGATCGGCGCCAATACCACGATCGACCGTGGCGCCATGGACGATACTGTCATCGGCGAGGGGACCAAGATCGACAACCAGGTGCAGATCGGCCACAACGTCCAGATGGGCCGCCATTGCGCCATTGTCGCGCAGGTCGGCATCGCCGGCAGCACGAAGATCGGCAATGGCGTGCAGATCGGCGGCCAGGCCGGCATCAAGGGCCATGTGACGATCGGCGACGGCGTGCAGATCGCTGCCAAAAGCGGTATCATGACCGATCTTGCCGCCGGCGGGCAATATGGCGGTGTACCGGCGCGTCCGCTGAAAGACTATCTGAGAGAGGCCGCACAACAAGTGTCGAAGTCCAAGTTGCGCGGCCGGAACCCTGGAGGCAAGGAAAATGACTGAGGAAGCCACGACAACGCTTTCTTCGGCTGACATCATCGAGATCATGAAGCTGCTGCCGCATCGTTACCCCTTCCTCATGGTCGACAAGATCATCGAGATCGACGGTGACAACAGCGCGATCGGCATCAAGAATGTCACGGTGAACGAACCGCATTTCACCGGCCATTTTCCGGAGGCTCCGATCATGCCGGGCGTTCTCCTGATCGAGGGCATGGCGCAGACCGCGGGTGCGATCTGTGCCAAGAAGGAGGGCCAGCCCGGCAACCTCGTCTACTTCATGACCATCGAGAACGCGCGCTTCCGCAAGCCGGTCGTTCCCGGCGATCGCGTGGAATTCCATGTCGCCAAGCACAAGCAGCGCGGCAATATCTGGAAATTCCATTGCGACGCCAAGGTTGACGGCGCCCTTGTCGCCGAAGCCGATATCGGCGCAATGATCGTTCGTAAGGAACAGGCATGAGCACCATCGCCGAAAGCGCCCGTATTCATCCGATGGCTGTCGTCGAAGACGGGGCCGTGATCGGTGAGGGCGTCAAGATCGGTCCCTTCTGCCATGTCGGGCCGCACGTCGTCCTGCATGAGAATGTCGAGCTCCTGTCGCATGCGGTCGTCACCGGACGTACCGTGATCGGCAAGGGCACGCGCATCTTTCCGATGGCCGTCATCGGCGGCGATCCCCAGAGCGTGCATCACGGCGGCGAGGAAACGACGCTTTCGGTCGGCGCCAACTGCACGATGCGCGAAGGCGTGACGATGAACACCGGCACGGCCGATTTCGGCGGCCGAACGATCGTCGGCGACAACAACCTTTTCCTGGCCAATTCCCACGTCGCGCATGACTGCAAGGTCGGCAATCACGTGATCATGTCGAACAACGTCATGCTGGCCGGGCATGTCGTCATCGAGGATCGTGTCATCCTGGGCGGCGGTTCGGCTGTTCACCAATTCACCCGCGTCGGCCGTCAGGCCTTCGTCGGCGGGCTTTCTGCGGTGAGTTACGACGTCATTCCCTACGGCATGCTGAACGGCAATCCCGGGCTGCTGAGCGGCCTCAATGTCGTCGGCATGACGCGCGCCGGCGTCGAACGCGCCGTCATCCACCGGGTGCGCCGCGCCTATAAGTCGATCTTCGAAGGAACGGGTTCCGTCCGCGAAAACGCCGCCGCCATCCGCGACGAATATGCCGATTGCGAGCCGGTGGTCCGGATCCTCGATTTCATCGCGGCCGACAGCGATCGCGCCCTGTCCTCGCCGACCCGGGGGCAGAAGGGCTGATCCGTGGCTTTATCGGGCGACACCGCTACGGGCCGGCTGGCGATCATTGCCGGCGGTGGTCTCCTGCCTTCCTATGTCGCCGAAGCCGCGCGTGCGGCGGGTGAAAATCCCGTCATCGTCGCCCTGAAGGACGAGAGCGACCGGCGCTGGGAAGGCTATGACCACGCCGTCATCGGCATCGGCGATTTCGCCGCTCTTGACGGGCTGTTCAACCGTTATGGCGTCGGCCGTGTGGTGATGTCGGGCAGCGTGGCCCGCCGGCCGGAATGGCGCGAGGTGCGCCCGACGCTGCGTATCCTGATGAAGGTCCCGGCCGCCATCCGCACCCTGCTCTCCGGTGGCGACGACACCGTTCTGCAGATGGTCATCCGGCTGATCGAGGGAAACGGCCGCCGGGTCGTCGGCGCTCATGAAATCGCGCCCGATCTGCTTGCCTCCGTCGGTCCGCTTGGCGCAGCAACGCCGGGTGACGAAGACCGGCGTGATATCCGCCGCGCCGCCGAAGCCGCGGACATGCTCGGCCGGCTCGATGTCGGGCAGGGCGCCATCAGCATCGGCGGGCGCGTCGTGGCACTCGAGGGTGTCGAGGGCACGGATGAGATGCTGGACCGTGTCGCAAGTCTCAGAGTAGCCGGGCGCATCTCGCCGCGGCGCCGCGGCGCGCTTGTCAAGCTCTGCAAGCCGCAACAGGATATCCGCGCCGACCTGCCGGCGATCGGCGTTTCCACCATTCTGAACGCAAGAAAAGCCGGTCTCGGCGGCATCGCGGTGGAGGCAGGCCGCTCGCTGGTGCTCGATCGATCCGCCGTCATCAAGGCCGCCGATGAGGCGGGGCTTTTTGTCTGCGGCATCGATCGCGGACTGCCGGCATGGGGGCTCGAATGAACGGGGCGCCGCTGAAAATTGCCGTCATTGCCGGCGAGGTGTCGGGTGATCTGCTCGGTGCCGATCTCATCGCCGCCCTGAAGCGGATTCATTCGGGGCCGGTGGAACTTGTCGGCGTTGGCGGTGAGGCACTGCAGGCGGAAGGCTTGCAATCGCTGTTCGATTTCTCCGAGCTGTCGATCATGGGCATCACCCAGGTGCTGAGCCGGCTGCCGAAGCTTTATACGTTGATCCGCCGGACGACCGCGGAAATCATCGCTGCGAGGCCTGATGTTCTGCTCATCATCGACAGCCCGGATTTCACCCATCGCGTCGCAAAGCGCGTGCGCACCGCGCTGCCCGATCTGCCTGTCGTCAATTATGTCTGTCCGAGCGTCTGGGCCTGGAAGGAATATCGCGCCACGCGCATGCTCGCCTATGTCGATCATGTGCTCGCCGTCCTGCCCTTCGAGCCGGCAACGATGCAGCGCCTCGGCGGGCCGGCAACCACCTATGTCGGCCATCGCCTGACCGCCGACCCTGCGCTGCTGGAGACCCGGCGCCTGCGCGCCGGCAGGCAGCCCGGCAATCGCACGATCCTGCTTCTGCCCGGCTCACGCTCCTCCGAAATCCAGAATCTCCTGCCGCATTTCGAGGTGGCGGCAAACGAACTTGTCGCCCGCAATGGACCGATGCGCTTTGTTCTGCCGACAGTGACGCACAGGCAGGCGCTGGTCCGCCAATTGACGGAGAACTGGGCGGTCAAGCCGGAGATCGTTGTCGGTGCGCAAGCAAAATGGCAAGCCTTCGCGGAAGCCGATGCCGCCATGGCGGCATCCGGAACCGTCATCCTCGAACTGGCGCTGGCCGATGTTCCCGTCGTCTCCGCCTACAAGGTCGACTGGATCATGCGGCTGCTGACATCGGCCATCAAGACCTGGACCGGCGCGCTGCCAAACCTGATTGCCGATTACGCGGTCGTGCCGGAATATCTGAACGATATCCTTCGCGGTGCAAGTCTCGCACGCTGGATGGAGCGGCTGTCGGCCGACACCTACCAGCTCAAGGCGATGAAAGAAGGCTACGATCTGATCTGGCAGCGCATGCAGACCAAAAAACCACCCGGCGAACATGCCGCCGAAATCCTTCTCGACGTGCTGAACAAGAAAAAACCCGGTCGTCTCTGACCGGGTTTTCTTCTTTTCGGGCGATATATCGGCCGAAGCGATCAGCGCTTCGAAACGGGAATGTAGTCACGCTTCGGTTCGCCGACATAGAGCTGGCGCGGGCGGCCGATGCGCTGTTCCGGATCCTCGATCATCTCGTTCCACTGCGCGATCCAGCCGACGGTGCGGGCAAGCGCGAAGAGCACGGTGAACATGGTCGTGGGGAAGCCCAGCGCCTTCAGCGTGATGCCGGAATAGAAGTCGATGTTCGGATAGAGCTTCTTTTCGATGAAATATTCGTCGGTGAGCGCGATGCGCTCCAGCTCCATCGCTACTTCGAGCAACGGATCGTCCTTGATGCCGAGCTCGCCGAGCACCTCATGCGTCGTCTTCTGCATGATCTTGGCGCGCGGATCGTAGTTCTTGTAGACGCGGTGGCCGAAGCCCATCAGGCGGAACGGATCGTTCTTGTCCTTGGCGCGGGCAATATATTCCGGAATGTGGTCGACCGAGCCGATCTCATTCAGCATGTTGAGCGCTGCTTCGTTGGCGCCGCCATGGGCGGGGCCCCAGAGGCAGGCGATGCCGGCCGCGATGCAGGCGAACGGGTTGGCGCCCGACGAACCCGCGAGGCGGACGGTCGAGGTCGAGGCGTTCTGCTCGTGATCGGCATGCAGGATGAAGATGCGGTCCATGGCGCGGGCAAGCACCGGATTGACCACATATTCCTCGCAAGGCACGGCAAAGCACATGCGCAGGAAGTTCGATGCGTAATCGAGGTCGTTCTTCGGATAAACGAAGGGCTGGCCGATATGGTACTTATAGGCCATCGCGGCAAGCGTCGGCATCTTGGCGATCATGCGCAGGCTGGCGACCATACGCTGATGCGGATCGGTGATATCCGTGGAGTCGTGATAGAAAGCCGATAGCGCGCCGACACAGCCGCACATGACGGCCATCGGATGCGCATCGCGGCGGAAGCCCGTGAAGAAGCGGCTCATCTGCTCGTGCACCATGGTGTGGTGCGTGACGCGGTAATCGAAATCCTTCTTCTGCGCGGTGGTCGGCAGTTCGCCGTAGAGGAGCAGGTAGCAGACTTCGAGGAAGTCGCCATGCTCGGCCAGCTGCTCGATCGGATAGCCGCGGTGCAGCAGCACACCTTCGTCGCCGTCGATGTAGGTGATCTTGGATTCACAGGATGCGGTCGAGGTAAAACCCGGATCGTAAGTGAAGGAGGCAGTGTTCTTATAGAGAGCACCGATATCGATGACGCTCGGGCCGATCGTGCCGCTCTTGACGGCTAGGTCGACAGATTTGTCACCGATTTTTATTGTAGCGCTTTGATCCGTCATGCTGATCCTCCGGAATGGCGGTGGCGCCATAAAAGCGCCATAGGGGTTAAGCGTCCTCACCGATAGCTATATGATCGCGACGCTAATGCCAAGTTACCGTGACGGCATTTTGTGCATTGCAGTATCACCTTTTAGGCACTGCAGCGATGAGCAGCGTGCATATCGGAAGCCAATGATTCGACTGGCCTTTTGGCGCTCGCGATTTTCCCTCATATTTCAATCGATTATCCTTGCCCGATTTGTTGGGAGGTTGCATTCTGGGCGCCTTCGCGGGTGACTTGGGCGGCGCATGCAGGAATTGACGACAGTCGAATTGCGGCCGGAAGCTGGCGCCGGATCCTCCGGCGTTTCTCTGCCTGTGGTGGCGACGCCATCGGCAAGGACGCAGTCGGCGACGCCCTGGCGCCACCGGCTGCCGGCCGCAGCCCGCCAATCCTTGCGCGCTTGCAGGTCCATGCTGGGCGAGGAGGCGGATCACGGCCGCCTGCTGCTGTTTTCGCCGGTCTTCCTCGGCGCCGGCGCATCCTTCTGGTTTCTGGCCGCATCCGATTTTCCGCTTTTGACATTACTGCTGTCGCTGTCGGTGCTGACCATTGCGGTTCTCATCACCGACCGTAGCCGGGCCGTGTTGCGAACGACGTTGTTGGCGCTTGCACTTGTGGTCTGCGGCATGCTCTGCGCACAGTTCGAGAGCTGGCGGGCATCGACCGTGATCCTCGATTCATCCGTGACGACGACGCTGACCGGCCGTGTCGAACGGCGCGAAGGCGACGGCCGTGGGCGTTGGCGCTACATTCTCGCCGTCAGGGCCACAGACGAGCCGGAGTTGAAGCGGCCGCCGGGGCGCGTAACCGCGATTGTCCGCGGCGCCGACACGCCTTTCGAGATCGGCGACATTATCACCGGCAGGGCGCGGCTAACGCCGCCCTCGGGCCCCGCACTTCCCGAACTCAATGACTTCTCCTTCGGCGCCTATTTCGACGGCATCGGCGCCAACGGCTTCTTCTACGGCGCCCCTGAGAAGGATTTGGCGGCGAGCCCGCAGGGTGCAAGGTCGCCGTCGGAAGCTATGCTCGAATGGCTTTACCGGTTGCGTAGCAGCATCGGCGACCGCATCAGGTCGATCCTGCCTGGTGATACCGGCGCCTTTGCCGCCGCCCTGGTGACCGACGAGCGGCGCGCCATCTCGAATGCGACGACGGAGGCGTTGCGCCAGTCTGGCCTTGCCCACATCGTCGCGATCTCGGGTCTCAACATGGCGCTGTCGGCCGGCATCTTCTTCGTCGGCTTCCGGATGCTGCTCAGCCTCTTTCCGGGCGTCGCCCAGGCCTATCCGACGAAGAAGATCGCCGCCGCAGGCGCGCTCACCGCCGTCACCGCCTATTACCTGATCTCCGGATTCGGGGTCTCGGCCGAACGCGCCTTCATCATGATGGCCATCATGCTGATCGCCGTCTTCTTCGATCGGCCGTCGATCAGCCTGCGCAATGTCGTTCTCTCGGCGCTTGTCATCATCGCCATTTCACCCTCCGAAGTGCTGGGCCCGAGCTTCCAGATGTCCTTTGCCGCGACATTGGCATTGGTATCGGGCTATCAGTTGTGGAAGGACCGGCGCGTCCGCGAAAACGCGTTGCTCAAGCTGCCGATCTTCCGGCCGGTCGTTGCGGTCGCCGGTTTCTTCGGTGGCGTCCTGCTGACCTCGCTGATCGGCGGTTTTTCCACGGCGCTGTTTTCGATCGAGCATTTTCATCGGTTGACGGCCTACGGCCTGCCGGCAAACCTCGCGACGATGCCGATCATCTCGTTCATCGTCATGCCGGCCGGGCTGCTGGCAATGTTGCTCATGCCGTTCGGCCTGGACGCTCCGCTCTGGGAGGTCGTCGGCTTCGGCCTCGATCTGGTGATCGCTGTCGCCAAGACGGTGTCCGGCTGGGGCGGCGATATCGGCGTCGGCCGTTTGCCCGCCTGGTATTTCGCCGTCGCCGTGGCCGGCTTCCTGCTGCTGACACTGCTGCGCACCCGGCTGCGCCATGCCGGCACATCGACCCTCGCCGTCTCGACGCTCTTCCTGCTGGTTCTGCCGGTCCCCCGGCCGCCGGATCTGGTGATTTCGGAGGATGGCAGTCTGGTCGCGCTCGTTGCAGTGGCGGCAATGGCTTCCAACCGCGAAAACCCGCCGGATTTCATTTTCGACCAGTGGCAGAGAGCACTGGTCCTGCCGACACATCATCCACCGAAGATGTTGGAAGGCCCTGCTATCCCGCCGGAGGGAGAAGACCGCCGCGTCAGGCTTTCCCACGATCAGCAGATCGAAGCGAGGACGGCGATGCGGGCGGCGGCGGGCGGTGAAACAAACCGCTTTTCCTGTGTCAAAAAGGCCTGGTGCACATCAAGGCTTGGCAATGGGCGCGTCGTCACCGTCATCGACAATGCCGCCTATCTCGGTCCGGCCTGCGATGCCTCCGATATCGTCGTCACGTCTGTCCGCCTGCGTTTCAATAGCTGCCGCTCGGGCGCGACGCTCTTTACCGGTGAGACGCTACGCAGGACCGGTTCCGTCGAGCTGCGCTTCGCGGACGCCGGCCTGGAGGTCGCAACCGCATTCGAGAGCCTGTCGCGGCCGTGGATACGCCATCGCGCCTATGACTGGCGCAGCAATAGTTTCGCCGAAACCGGCCCGTCCAGCGTCAGTGATAGCGGCGAATGAGACCGACGAGCTTGCCCTGCACCTTGACGCGGTCTGGCCCGAAGATCCGGGTCTCATAAGCCGGGTTGGCGGCTTCAAGCGCGATCGAGGCGCCCTTGCGGCGGAAGCGCTTCAGCGTCGCTTCCTCGTCATCGACGAGGGCGACGACGATGTCGCCGGGACTTGCCGTGCTGCCGTTGCGGATGATCACCGTGTCGCCGTCGAAGATGCCGGCGTCGATCATCGAATCGCCTTTGACCTCCAGCGCATAATGCTCACCCGAGCCGAGCATGTCGGCGGGAACGACGATGTCGTGGGTGTTGTTCTGGATCGCCGAAATCGGAACGCCGGCGGCGATTCGGCCCATGACCGGCACCGAGACCGAGTTGCCGTTGTCGGCGACGGGTTTTGCGGGTGCGGGGGCGGCGACCGGCTGGGGCTTGCCGAGGCTGCCCTCGATGACGCTCGGCGAAAAACCACGCCGGGGCTGAATGCTGGGGCTATAGGCCTCCGGAAGCTTGATGACCTCGAGCGCCCGGGCGCGGTTCGGTAGGCGGCGAATGAAGCCGCGTTCCTCAAGCGCCGTGATCAGGCGATGAATGCCGGATTTCGAGGCCAGATCCAGGGCGTCCTTCATCTCGTCGAAGGACGGTGGAACGCCGGATTCCTTCATGCGCTCATGAATGAAAAGGAGAAGCTCCTGTTGTTTGCGCGTGAGCATCGGCGTGTGACCCCTGATTGAAACAAATCCAGAACAGACACTATATGTTCCATATGTGTTCCGCAAGTAGCTAAATTTCCGTAAAACTTGGCGCCAACTCGTTGAGATTTTTATTTTCATTCGCCGGATCGGCGCCATGTCTTGCATTGAGGAAGGCGCCGTCGCACATCTCTTCGCAATTGCAGGAGGGGATATCATGAACACGAATTCCGCCAAGCCGCACCCACTGGATCATGTCGTGCTGCCGGTCGTCAATATCGATCTGGCGCGCGAAAGACTCGGCAAGCTCGGCTTCACCGTTGCGGCCGATGCCCGTCATCCCTTCGGAACGGAAAATGCCTGCGTCTTCTTCGCCGACAAGACCTATCTGGAGCCGCTCGGTATCGCGAGCGTCGAGGAGAGCGAGTCCTCGGCGCGGCAAGGCAATGTCTTCACCGCCCGCAACCGGGCCTTCCGCTTCCGTTGCGGCGATGAGGGGCTTTCGGCCGTGGTTTTCGGCACCGAGGATGCCGGCCTCGATCATCAAAGCTTCATTTCAGGCGGATTGAGCGCCGGCGAGATGCTGGAGTTCAGCCGGCTGATGAAAATGCCGGACGGTTCCAAAGGCATCGGCAGCTTCAAACTGGCCTTTGCCGCGGATCTGCGGGCACCCGATTTCTTTCTCTTCACCTGCCAACGCATCAATCCATTGCCGGCCGACCGCGGCGCGCTGGAGACACATGCCAATGGCGTGACCGGCATCGCCGAGATCGCGCTGTGCGCGCCTGATGCCTCCGCCTTCGCCGGTTTCGTCAGCCTTGTCATGGCGCAGTCGGCCGTCGAGAAAACCGGTTTCGGCGTCAATATCGCGGCGCCGAATGCGAAAATCAGCCTGATGACGCCGGAAGGGCTGGAGGCCTATTTCGAGTTTGCCGTCTCATCCGCCGACCGCGGCCTGCGCGGCCGGGCCATCCGCTTCACCGTCGCCGATCTTGCCGTGACAGAAGCGCATTTGGCTGCTAACGGAGTGACCTACACGCGCAAGAACAATCGTATTCTGGTGAAGCCGGCGCCCGGGCAGGGCACGCTTTTCGCCTTCGAGGAAAGATGATGAGCACTGATACGAATTCGGAAGTCAGGATCGGCGCGGGCGCAGGCCAGGTCACCTTTTCCAATACCGGCCGCCTGTCGCTGATTGCCGGCCCCTGCCAGATGGAGAGCCGCGACCATGCCTTCATGGTTGCCGGCACGCTGAAGGAGCTCTGTGCAAAGCTCGGCATCGGTCTCGTTTACAAGAGTTCCTTCGACAAGGCGAACCGCACCTCGCTGTCGGCAGAGCGCGGCATCGGCCTTGAAAAGGGCATGCAGGTCTTCGCCGATCTCAAGAAGGAGTTCGGCTTTCCCGTCCTGACCGACGTTCACACCGCCGAGCAATGCGCCGAAGTGGCAAAGGTGGTCGATGTCCTGCAGATCCCGGCCTTCCTCTGCCGCCAGACCGACCTTCTGATCGCCGCCGCCGAGACCGGCCGTGCCGTCAATGTCAAGAAGGGCCAGTTTCTTGCCCCCTGGGACATGAAGAACGTGCTGAAGAAGCTCAACGCCAGCGGCAATCCGAACGTGCTGCTCTGCGAACGCGGCGCCTCCTTCGGCTACAACACGCTGGTTTCCGACATGCGCTCGCTGCCGATCATGGCGTCGATGGGTGCGCCGGTCATTTTCGATGCGACCCATTCGGTGGCGCAGCCGGGCGGGCAGGGGGAATCCTCCGGCGGTCAGCGGGAATTCGTGGAAACGCTGGCGCGCGCGGCGGTCGCGACCGGCATTGCCGGCGTCTTCGTTGAAACCCACCAGGACCCCGACAACGCACCGTCCGACGGCCCGAACATGGTCTACCTCAAGGACATGCCGCAGCTTCTGGAAAAGCTGCTGGCCTTCGATGCTGTCGCCAAGGGCTGACAGTCAAAAGCCTGACATGTTCGTGTTATAGCGACGATCGGACATGCAGGTCGAAGGTGCCGCAATGCGCCATTGTAATTTGCACGCCTTCGATTATGACAGGCTTCGAACGATTGATCACCCACCGAGCAGGAAGAACCCATGACTGCAATCACCGATATCATCGCCCGCGAGATTCTCGATAGCCGTGGCAACCCCACCGTCGAAGTCGACGTCTATCTCGAAGACGGCAGCATGGGCCGCGCGGCCGTTCCCTCGGGCGCTTCGACCGGCGCCCATGAGGCAGTCGAGCTGCGCGACGGCGGCAAGCGCTACCTCGGCAAGGGCGTGCAGAAGGCGGTCGATGCCGCCAATACCGAGATCTTCGACGCGATCGGCGGCATCGATGCCGAAAACCAGATCCAGATCGACAACATCATGATCGAGCTCGACGGCACGCCGAACAAGTCGCGCCTCGGTGCCAACGCTATCCTCGGCGTGTCGTTGGCCGTCGCCAAGGCTGCCGCCCAGGCCTCGGGCCTGCCGCTCTACCGTTATGTCGGCGGCGCTTCCGCGAGCCTCTTGCCGGTGCCGATGATGAACATCATCAACGGCGGCGCTCATGCCGACAATCCGATCGATTTCCAGGAATTCATGATCCTGCCGGTCGGCGCCGATACGATCGCCGAAGCCGTGCGCATGGGGTCGGAAGTCTTCCACACGCTCCGCAAGGAACTGGCCGCTCAGGGCCACAACACCAATGTCGGCGACGAAGGCGGTTTCGCACCGGGCCTGAAGAGCGCTTCGGAAGCCCTCGACTTCATCGTCAAGTCGGTCGAAAAAGCCGGCTACAGGCCGGGTGAGGACATTTACCTCGGCCTCGATTGCGCCTCGACGGAATTCTTCAAGGACGGCAAATACGTCCTCGAAGGTGAAGGCCGCACGCTCGAATCGGGCGCCATGGCCGAATATCTGGCCGAACTTGCCGCCAAGTACCCGATCATCTCGATCGAAGACGGCATGGCCGAAGATGACTGGGATGGCTGGAAGACGCTGACCGACCTCACCGGCAAGAAGACCCAGCTCGTCGGCGACGATCTCTTCGTCACCAACTCCGCCCGTCTTCGCGACGGCATCCGCATGGGCGTCGCCAACTCGATCCTCGTCAAGGTCAACCAGATCGGTTCGCTGACGGAAACGCTCGACGCAGTCAACACGGCGCATAAGGCTGCCTACACCGCTGTCATGTCGCACCGCTCCGGCGAAACCGAAGATTCGACCATCGCCGATCTCGCGGTCGCCACCAACTGCGGCCAGATCAAGACCGGCTCGCTGTCGCGTTCCGACCGGCTCGCCAAGTACAACCAGCTGATCCGCATCGAGGAAGGCCTCGGCCCCCAGGCCCAGTATGCCGGCCGCTCGATCATCCGCGGCTGATCGAATCTGCTTTCGACAAGACCCGCGCCCCTCCCGGCGCGGGTTTTTTGTTGGCCGTTTTTACGGTCAACGAACGGTTAATCTCTGGGCGTTATGCTGAACGAATTGGTAATGCGTTCAAGAGCATGCGTGTATGTGGACAAAGCATCATAAGAAGAGAAAATTCGGCCGCTTCGTCATTCCGGCCATGACGGTCGCCTTCCTCTCCTATTTCGGTTATCATTGCATTCACGGCGATTACGGCCTGCGCGCAACGGAGACGTTCGAGCACCAGCGCGTCGCGCGTGAAAAAGAGCTTGCGATCTTGAAGGCGAAGCGCGAACATCTGGAAAATCAGGTCGCGCTGCTGAGTGATGGCTCGCTCGACAAAGATATGCTGGACGAAAAAGCGCGCTATCAGCTCAATATGTCGCGCGCGGACGAGATCGTCATATTCAACCATTATTCCAATTAACCGGAATTAGGTTAATTGGAATTTTCTGCTTATTTCCAATAGTTTAGTGCCGAATACGAGCCATGCAATTATGGCATTGCTGTGGTCATGTTTCTTCCCTATGGTACGCGGCACCGAGAACCGACAAACCATAGGGAGGGTTGAATGGCGCCGCGAAAGACCGCGACGGTTTCCAGCCGGAAAACATCAGCAAAACCTGCAGCGAAAGCATCGAACGGAGGCCCTGTCGCCGACTTCGATCGCGACGAGGAGCTCAAGGCCTATCGCGAGATGCTGCTGATCCGCCGCTTCGAGGAGAAGGCCGGCCAGCTTTACGGCATGGGTTTCATCGGCGGCTTTTGCCACCTCTACATCGGTCAGGAAGCTGTCGTCGTCGGCATGCAGATGGCGCAGAAGGAAGGCGACCAAGTCATCACCGCCTATCGCGACCACGGCCACATGCTGGCCACCGGCATGGAAGCGCGCGGCGTCATGGCCGAACTGACTGGCCGCCGCAGCGGCTATTCCCACGGGAAGGGCGGCTCGATGCACATGTTCTCGAAAGAGAAGCATTTCTACGGCGGCCACGGCATCGTCGGCGCCCAGGTCTCGCTCGGAACCGGTCTTGCCTTCGCCAATCATTATCGCGGCAACGGCAACGTCTCGATCGCCTATTTCGGCGATGGCGCCGCCAACCAGGGCCAGGTCTACGAGAGCTTCAACATGGCGGCTCTCTGGAAGCTGCCGATCGTCTATATCGTCGAGAACAACCGTTATGCCATGGGCACCTCGACGGCCCGCGCCACCGCCCAGTCGAACTACTCGCTACGCGGCTCCGGCTTCGGCATTCCCGGCATCCAGGTCGACGGCATGGACGTGCGCGCCGTCAAGGCGGCCGCCGACGAGGCGCTCGAACATTGCCGCTCCGGCAAGGGCCCGATCATTCTCGAAATGCTGACCTATCGCTATCGCGGCCACTCCATGTCCGATCCGGCGAAATATCGCTCGAAGGAAGAAGTGCAGAAGATGCGCTCCGAGCAGGATCCGATCGAGCAGGTCAAGGCGCGCCTCATCGAAAAGGGCTGGGCCTCCGAAGACGATCTGAAAGCGATCGACAAGGATGTCCGCGACATCGTCGCCGACAGCGCCGATTTCGCCCAGGCCGATCCGGAGCCGGATGCATCCGAGCTCTACACCGACATTCTGCTTTAATCGGGGGAGGGAACCCATGCCTATCGATATCCTCATGCCCGCCCTCTCTCCGACGATGGAAGAAGGCACGCTGTCCAAATGGCTGAAGCAGGAAGGTGACAAGGTCACCTCAGGCGACGTGATTGCCGAAATCGAAACCGACAAGGCGACGATGGAAGTCGAAGCTGTCGACGAAGGCGTCATCGGCAAGCTGCTCGTCGATGCCGGCACCGAAGGCGTCAAGGTCAACACCAAGATCGCCGTGCTGCTGCAGGATGGCGAATCGGCCGACGCGATTTCCACTGCGCCTGCTGCTGCTCAGCCAGTCGCTGCTCCGCAGGTTGCCCAGGAAGAAAAGCCGACCAACACCGGTTCGGCTGCTGCTCCCGTTCCGGCCGAGCCGAAGGTTGCCGTTCCGAACGATCCGGAAATCCCGGCCGGCACCGAAATGGTGTCGATGACCGTGCGCGAAGCGCTCCGCGACGCCATGGCCGAAGAAATGCGCGCCAGCGACGACGTCTTCGTCATGGGCGAGGAAGTCGCCGAATATCAGGGCGCCTACAAGGTCACCCAAGGCCTGCTGCAGGAATTCGGCCCCCGCCGCGTCATCGATACGCCGATCACCGAGCACGGCTTTGCCGGCGTCGGCGTCGGCGCCGCCATGGCCGGCCTTCGCCCGATCGTCGAATTCATGACCTTCAACTTCGCCATGCAGGCGATCGACCACATCATCAACTCCGCCGCCAAGACGCTCTACATGTCCGGCGGCCAGATGGGCGCTCCGATCGTCTTCCGCGGCCCGAATGGTGCGGCCGCCCGCGTCGGCGCCCAGCACAGCCAGGATTATGCGGCCTGGTACAGCGCGATCCCCGGCCTGAAAGTCGTCATGCCTTATACGGCGTCCGACGCCAAGGGCCTGCTGAAGGCAGCGATCCGCGATCCGAACCCGGTCATCTTCCTCGAAAACGAAATTCTCTACGGCCAGCATTTCGATGTGCCGAAGCTCGATAATTTCGTGCTGCCGATCGGCAAGGCCCGCATCCATCGTCCGGGCAAGGACGTCACGGTCGTCTCCTTCGGCATCGGCATGACCTATGCGATTAAGGCGGTTGCCGAACTCGAAAAGCTCGGCATCGACGTCGAACTGATCGACCTTCGCACCATCCGCCCGATGGACCTTCCGACGGTCATCGAATCGGTCAAGAAGACCGGCCGTCTCGTCACAGTCGAGGAAGGCTATCCGCAGTCGTCGGTCGGCACCGAGATCGCCACCCGCGTCATGCAGCAGGCCTTCGACTATCTCGATGCGCCGATCCTGACGATTGCCGGCAAGGACGTTCCGATGCCTTACGCCGCCAATCTCGAAAAGCTGGCGCTTCCGAACGTCGGCGAAGTCGTCGATGCGGTGAAGGCTGTTTGCTACAAATAAGGGGCGGGTGATGGCCGTGATGAAAGATGTCAGGCGCATTGCTTGGTCGATCTATTGGAAGTTGGTTTTACTCAGCGCCATCTGCGGTTTTGTTGCCGGTGCAGCTTTTGGGTTCGTTTTAGGGGTTGCTGGTGGGATTGCTGGCATACCTCGGGAGACGATAACTCCGTTTCTGCAATGGGGTGGTGCTATTAGCGGTCTGATCGCAAGTTTTTTTGTGTTCAACTTTATTTTGGCACGCACAATTGGAAAGTCGATTGGCGGGCGGCAGCTTGAACTCGCCGTTGCCGGTTCGCTCAGGGAGGGCCACTAATATGCCGATCAATATCACGATGCCCGCCCTCTCTCCGACGATGGAAGAAGGCAATCTGGCCAAGTGGCTGGTCAAGGAAGGCGACACGGTTAAGTCTGGCGATGTGATCGCCGAGATCGAGACCGACAAGGCGACGATGGAAGTCGAAGCCGTCGATGAAGGCACGGTCGCCAAGCTCGTCGTTGCGGCCGGCACCGAAGGCGTCAAGGTCAACGCGCTGATCGCCGTTCTCGCCGCCGATGGCGAAGATGTCGCCGCTGCCGCAAGCGGCGCCGGTTCGCCCGCTCCGGCAAAGGCTGAGGCCGCCCCGGCTGCGAAGGCCGAGGCTGCTCCGGCCCCGTCCGCTCCGGCTGCTGCACCGGCGCCTGCCGCGGCCCCCGCCTCGGTTTCATCAAACGGCAACCGTACCTTCTCTTCGCCGCTCGCCCGCAGGCTCGCCAAGGAGGCCGGTATCGACCTTTCGGCGGTCGCAGGCTCCGGCCCGCATGGCCGCGTCGTCAAGAGCGATGTCGAAGCCGCCGTTGCCGGCGGTGGCGCCAAGTCAGCGCCCGCACCGGCCGCTGCTGCTCCGCAGGCCGCCGCAGCTGCGGCTCCGGCCGCTGCAGCGCCGAAGGGCGCTTCCGAGGACGCCGTGCTCAAGCTCTTCGAGCCGGGCTCCTACGAGCTCGTGCCGCATGACGGCATGCGCAAGACGATCGCCCGCCGTCTGGTCGAATCCAAGCAGACGATCCCGCATTTCTATGTCAGCGTCGATTGCGAGCTCGATGCTCTGATGGCGCTGCGCGCCCAGCTGAACGATGCGGCGCCCCGCAAGGACAACGCTCCGGCCTACAAGCTCTCGGTCAACGACATGGTGATCAAGGCCATGGCGCTGGCACTGCGCGACGTTCCCGACGCCAACGTGTCGTGGACAGACAGCAACATGGTCAAGCACAAGCACGCCGATGTCGGCGTCGCCGTCTCGATCCCCGGCGGCCTGATCACCCCGATCATCCGCAAGGCCGAGCAGAAGACCCTGTCCGCCATCTCCAACGAGATGCGCGACCTCGGCAAACGGGCCAAGGACCGCAAGCTGAAGCCCGAAGAATATCAGGGCGGCACCAGCTCGGTCTCCAATATGGGCATGATGGGCGTGAAGAACTTCGCGGCCGTCGTCAACCCGCCGCATGCGACGATCCTGGCGGTCGGCGCCGGCGAGCAGCGGGTCGTCGTCAAGAACGGCGAAATGGCAATCGCCACGGTGATGTCAGTCACGCTGTCGACCGACCATCGCTGCGTCGACGGCGCGCTCGGCGCCGAGCTGCTCCAGGCCTTCAAGGGCTATATCGAAAACCCGATGGGCATGCTTGTCTGATAGCGAAGCGGAGGCGGAAATGACCAAGACCGTTCTTTGCTATGGCGACTCGCTGACCTGGGGTTATGACGCCGATACGATCGGCCGTCATGAGTACAAAAACCGTTGGCCGAGCGTGCTTCAGGCGGCGCTCGGCAGCGAGGCGCGCGTCATCGCCGAAGGCCTCAACGGCCGCACCACCGCTTTCGATGACCATCTCGCCGATTGCGACCGCAACGGCGCGCGCGTCCTGCCGACGATCCTGCAGACGCATGCGCCGCTCGACCTCGTCATCCTCCTGCTCGGCACCAACGACATGAAGCCGGTCGTGGCGGGTTCGGCCTTTGCCGCCTGCCAAGGCATCAGCCGGCTGGTGCGGTTGATCCGCAACCACGCCTGGCCCTTCGAATTCGATGGGCCGGAGATCCTGATCGTGGCGCCGCCGGCAATCTGCGCGACGGGCAATGTGCCCTTCGCCGCATCCTTTCCCGGCGGCATCGATGAATCGGCCAAGCTTGCGACACTCTATCGTGATCTTGCGGACGAACTCGGCTGCGGTTTCTTCGACGGCAATTCCGTCGCCAGGACCACGCCGATCGACGGCATTCACCTCGATGCGGAGAATACCCGTGCGCTGGGGCGTGGGCTGGAATCGATCACGCGGATGATGCTGGGGATCTGAGCATGACCGCCTTCATCGCCCTGCGGCAGGCCTCGCGGCGGGATGCCTCGGAGCTGGCGATTCTGGCGGATATCGCATCGCATGGGTTTGCCTCCTGGCTCTGGTTTGCCGATGTTGCGAATGGTGTGAGCGACACGCCTTTGGAGCGGGGGCGGCTGAAAATGAGCGAGGAGGAGGCTGTCGGCGGCTGGCGGGATGCCGTCATCGCCGAGGCCTATGGCGAGGTTGCAGGCGTGGCGATCGGCCATGCGCTGGAGGTCGGCATAGGTGATATCGAGGCGACGATCCCGGCGACAGAGCCGATGCTCGCCTTGCAGAAGACGGTGGTGGGAAGCTGGTTCATCGGCAGTCTCGGCGTCTATCGCCACCTGCGCGGCATCGGCATCGGGCGCAGACTGCTGGAGGATCAGATCGACAGGGCCGATCGCCGGCCCGTCAGTCTCATTACCGCAAGTAATAACGAGGCGGCTTTGTCGCTTTATGGACGAAACGGATTTTTGGAGGCTGCGCGCGCCGATGCCGTGCCGCTCTTCGACAACAGCAAGAGCCACGCGTGGGTGCTCATGACCCGCAGCGCAGCGTAACAAAGGGCAGGACACACATGGCTGAATCCTACGACGTCATCATCATCGGCTCTGGTCCCGGCGGCTATGTCGCCGCCATCCGCGCCAGCCAGCTCGGCCTGAAGACCGCGATCGTCGAGCGCGAGCATATGGGCGGCATCTGCCTGAACTGGGGCTGCATCCCCACCAAGGCGCTGCTGCGCTCGGCCGAGGTTCTGGATCACGCCAACCACTTCAAGGATTTCGGCCTGGTTCTCGAAGGCACGGTCAAGCCGGATGCCAAGGCCGTCGTCGGCCGCTCGCGCGCCGTCTCCGCCCGTCTGAACGCCGGCGTCGGCTTCCTGATGAAAAAGAACAAGATCGACATCATCTGGGGCGAGGCGAAGTTAACGAAGCCCGGCGAAATCGTCGTCGGCAAGTCGTCGAAGCCCGTGGTCGAGCCGCAGCATCCGCTGCCGAAAAACGTCAAGGGCGAGGGCACCTATACCGCCAAGCACATCATCATCGCCACCGGCGCCCGTCCGCGCGCGCTGCCCGGCATCGAGCCGGACGGCAAGCTGATCTGGACCTATTTCGAGGCGCTGAAGCCGGATGCGTTGCCGAAGTCGCTGATCGTCATGGGCTCGGGCGCGATCGGCATCGAGTTCGCCAGCTTCTACCGCTCGATGGGTGTCGACGTCACGGTCGTCGAAGTCATGCCGACCATCATGCCGGTCGAGGATGCCGAAATCACCGCCATCGCCCGCAAGCAACTGGAAAAGCGCGGCCTGAAGATCTTCACCAGCGCCAAGGTCACGAAAGTCGAGAAGGGTGCGGGCAGCATCACCGCCCATGTCGAGACATCAGACGGCAAGGTGCAGCAGATCACCGCCGACCGGATGATCTCCGCCGTCGGCGTTCAGGGCAACATTGAAAATCTCGGCCTCGAGGCGCTCGGCATCAAGACCGACCGCGGCTGCGTCGTCGCCGACGGTTACGGCAAGACCAATGTCGCCGGCATCTATGCAATCGGCGATGTCGCCGGCCCGCCGATGCTGGCGCACAAGGCCGAGCATGAGGGTGTGGTCTGCGTCGAGAAGATTGCCGGCCTGCCGAATGTTCACCCGACCGACAAGGGCAAGGTTCCCGGCTGCACCTATTGCAACCCGCAGGTCGCCTCCGTCGGGATCACCGAAGCCAAGGCCAAGGAGCTCGGCCGCGACATCCGCGTCGGCCGCTTCTCCTTCGCCGCCAACGGCAAGGCGATCGCGCTCGGCGAAGACCAGGGCATGGTGAAGGTGATCTTCGACAAGAAGACCGGCGAACTGCTCGGCGCCCACATGGTCGGCGCCGAAGTCACCGAACTCATCCAGGGCTTTGTCGTGGCGATGAACCTCGAAACAACAGAGGAAGAGCTGATGCACACGATCTTCCCGCATCCGACCGTCTCCGAAACGATGAAGGAAGCGGTGCTCGATGCCTATGGCCGTGTGCTGAACGCTTGATAATTTCCGGGGCCGCCCTCTTTGTCCGGGGTGGAAATTTACTCCAGGAGTGGAAAGCCACTCCGGGGTGGAAAAGATGAAAGGAAATTATCATGTCTATGGAGACGCAGGCGTTGCTGGTGTTTTTGCTGATCGGCCTTGTTGCAGGCTTCCTCGCTAGCCTCGTCGTCGGTGGCGGCGGCCTGATCCGGTGCCTGCTGAGCGGCATCATCGGTGCCTTCGTCGGCGGCTACCTGTTCAGCGCGCTCGGCATTTCGCTGGGCATTGACAACGCGCTGGTCGTGCAGATCATCCACGCCACCGTCGGCGCCATCATCGTGGTGCTGATCGCCAGGGCGGTCGCTTAAGGGGTAGGGCAGGCATGGAAGGCGTGGGCTGGATTTCGGCAATCATCATCGGTGGCCTTGCAGGCTGGCTCGCCGGCAAGCTGATGGAGGCGCGATACGGGATTTTCCTGAACATCGTGCTCGGCATCGTCGGCTCGGTTGTCGCCACCGCCATCCTCGCCCAGTTCCATGTCCAGCTCGCCGGCGGACGGCTCGGTTATTTCGTCACGGGTTTCCTTGGCGCCTGCCTGCTGATATTCCTTGCGCGGCTGGTGCGGCGCTAGCTCCTGATGATTTGCCGCATAGGGGCGGTAGAAAGCTGAAACTGCAATGGTGACCATTCTCGACACGATCAATCCCGACGCCAAGCGCGTGCGCCATCCGGAGAAGGCGCATCGGCCGGATACGGAAGTCATGCGCAAGCCGGACTGGATCCGCGTCAAGGCGCCGACTTCCAAGGGTTATGCCGAAACGCGGGCGATCGTGAAGGAGCACAAGCTCGTCACCGTCTGCGAGGAGGCCGGCTGCCCGAATATCGGCGAGTGCTGGGACAAGAAGCACGCCACCTTCATGATCATGGGCGAGATCTGTACCCGCGCCTGCGCCTTCTGCAATGTCGCCACCGGCAAGCCGAACGCGCTCGATATGGCCGAGCCGGAGAATGTCGCCAAGGCGGTCAAGGAAATGGGCCTCAGCCACGTCGTCATCACCTCGGTCGACCGCGATGACCTCGAGGATGGCGGCGCCGAACATTTCGAAAAGGTGATCTGGGCGATCCGCGCCGCTTCGCCGGCAACGACGATCGAGATCCTGACGCCGGACTTCCTGAAGAAACCGGGGGCCTTGGAACGCGTCGTCGCCGCCAAGCCCGATGTCTTCAACCACAATATGGAAACGGTGCCCGGCAACTATCTGACGGTTCGCCCCGGCGCCCGCTATTTCCACTCCATCCGTCTCTTACAGCGGGTGAAGGAACTCGACCCGACCATGTTCACCAAGTCGGGCATCATGGTCGGCCTTGGCGAGGAGCGCAACGAGGTGCTGCAGCTGATGGATGACCTGCGCACCGCCGATGTCGACTTCCTGACGATCGGCCAGTACCTGCAGCCGACCCGCAAGCACCACAAGGTCGAAAGCTTCGTCACCCCCGAGGAATTCAAGTCCTACGAGACGGTCGCCTACAGCAAGGGCTTCCTGATGGTCGCCTCCAGCCCACTGACCCGCTCCTCCCACCATGCCGGCGACGACTTTGCCCGGCTGAAAGCGGCGCGCGAAAAGAAGCTGCTGATGGCGGCTGAGTAAGGGTTCGCGCTCCGCGACAGGAGAATATCCTCGCCCTCGCGATCGCCGCATGCCCCTCATCCGCCTGCCGGCACCTTCTCCCCGTAAACGGGGCGAAGGGGATATGCCGCACCCGCCTCCTCAACTTTAACGCTGCGTTTGGCGCGTCCCCTCTACCCGTTTACGGGGAGAGGGTTAGGGTGAGGGGCAGCCTTTGGCGCAGACGGACCGAGGACGACACGATGGACCAGGGAGCAGAGCTGCCGCCGCATCAGACGATCACCGACATCGAACAGGCTGCGGAGCATATCCGTAGAGCCGGACGCATCCTCGTTGTGGGCTGCTCAGGCGGCGGAAAATCCACTCTGTCGCTGAAGATTGCTAGGCGCTTCGGGCTTTCCTATATCTCGCTCGACCGCGACGTTTTTTGGCTTCCCGGCTGGGTGACGCGAGACAGGGCGGAGCAACGACGTATCATCGCCAGCCGGATCCTCGAAGAACGCTGGATCATGGACGGCACCAATCCATCCTCGTTGGACATTCGCATGCCGCGGACCGATTTCGTCCTCTGGCTCCGAATGCCGCGACTTCTCTGTATCTGGGGCGCGATCAGCCGGTGGGCGAAATGGATCGGTCATACCCGCCCCGAGATGGCTCCGGGCTGTGCTGATAAAATCGATTTGGAATTCCTGCGCTTTATTTGGACATTCGAGGGGAAATTCGTGCCGCGTATTGCTGCGGGCATTGCTGAACATGGCCCCGACGTGCCCGTGTTCCAGCTAAAATCCCGTCGTCAGATGCGTGAGCTTCTTGATCTTCTCGGCCGGCCCGCTTAATTGCCGCCTATGCCGCAATTCGAAACCCATCGTCCTGTCCCGCACACGCCCGATCAGATGTTCGACCTCGTCGCCGATGTCGAGCGCTATCCCGAATTTCTGCCGCTCTGCGAGGCGCTTGCCATCCGGAGCCGCAAGGAGCGCGACGGCAAGATCCTGCTCGTCGCCGATATGACTGTGGGATACAAGGCGATCCGCGAGACCTTTACGACGCAGGTGCTGTTGAACCGGGCCGAGCGCGTCATCGAGGTCAAATATATCGACGGCCCGTTCAGATATCTCGACAACCGCTGGCATTTCGACGAGACGCCGACCGGCGGCTGCACCGTCGATTTCTTCATCGACTACGAATTCAAGAGCCGCATTTTGGGCGCGCTGATGGGCTCGATGTTCGACCGCGCCTTCCGCATGTTCACCGAAGCCTTCGAGACGCGCGCGAGCAAGATCTACACGGCGGCCTGAGGGGCGGCTGCAGCACCGTCAGGGCGTCAGGAGCGAGCGCACCATCTCCAGCGCCGTCCGGACCGTTGCCAGCCGAACTTCGCTGCGGCCGATATCGCCATAGAGCATTTTCCGATGGATGAGCGTGCCGGCGCGCGATTTGGCGGCGAGATGCACGAGGCCGACCGGCTTTTCGGCCGATCCGCCGCCGGGGCCGGCAATACCGGTGACGGCCACCGCGATGTCGGCGCGCGAGCGGAAGAGGGCGCCATGCACCATCTGCCGCGCCGTTTCCTCGGACACCGCCCCGAAACGCAGCAATGTTTCCGCCTGCACCCCAAGCAGCTCGGTCTTTGCCGTGTTGGTATAGGTGACGAAGCCGCGGTCGACGACCGCCGACGATCCCGATATCTCGGTCAGCGCGCCTGATATCAGCCCGCCGGTGCAGGATTCGGCGGTCGAGATCATCAGCCCCGCGGCTGTGAAGTCACGGATGATTGTCTGCGCCGCCGACCGAATGTCCTCGGGAAAAAGGCTCATCGTTTCCCCCCGCGATAGACGACGGTCGCCGTGGCGATCGCCGCGATGCCTTCGCGCCGGCCGACGAAGCCGATCGTCTCGTTGGTTGTCGCCTTCACCGAGCAGCGCTCGATCTCGATGCCGAGATACTCCGACAATTTCGCCCGCATGGCCTCGCGATGCGGGCCGACCTTCGGCGCTTCGGCGATCAGCGAGACATCGGCATTCATGATCGTGCCGCCGCGCTCGCGCACGATCCGCGCGGCATGCTCGATGAAGATGCGCGACGCCGCCCCCTTCCATTGCGGGTCGGAGGGCGGGAAATGGTCACCGATATCGCCGGCGCCGCAGGTGGCGAGCAGCGCATCCGTCAGCGCATGCAGCGCGACGTCGGCATCCGAGTGGCCTTTCAGCTTCTGGTCGTGCGGAATGAACACGCCGCAGAGCGTGACGCCATCGCCCGCTACGAGCTGATGCACGTCGTAGCCATTGCCGGTGCGCACATCGGGAAGCAGCGACGTCGACAGTTTATCGTCGGCCATGGCGATATCCTTCTTCACCGTCAGTTTGACGTTATCGGCCGTGCCCTCGACGATCGTCACCGGAATGCCCGCCCATTCCGCGATCGAGGCATCGTCGGTGAAATCGCTGCGCCCGCTCGCCGCTGCCTTTTCATGCGCGTCGAGGATCGTTTCGAAAGCGAAGGATTGCGGCGTCTGCGCGGCGTAGAGGTGCTCGCGCGACACCGTCGTCAACACGGCGCCGATGCTGTCGGCGCGTTTCAGCGTGTCGGTCACGGGTGTCGCCGGCAGGACAGCGGCCGCGCCGTCGCCGAGGTTCTCGGCGATGCGGTCGAGAAGCACATGGTCGAAGAACGGCCGCACCGCGTCATGGATCAGCACATGGCTGATTTGCTTGCCCTTGAGATGTCGCAGCCCCGCCAGCACGGATTGCTGCCGGGTCGCCCCGCCATGCACGGTTTCGATCGGGGTTGCCGAGACGATGTGGCGCAACGCCTTTGCAAACAGTGCCTCGTCATCAGGATGAATAACGACGACGATCTCGGTCGCCGGCCCCCACGTCATGAAGTTTTCAAGCGTATGGGCGATAACCGGCTTGCCGCCGATCAGGCGATATTGCTTGGGGCCTTCCTCGGAGGAGCCTGCACGCTCGCCGCGGCCGGCGGCGACGATGACAATTCCAGCCGATATCGGTTGCTTAGAAGGCATTTGCAGCATAAATCCCCTAAATTATGCGGAATTGACCCGAGTGCTCTAACGTCTTGCTTTGGCCTTTTCCAGCATCTGCCCGAAAAATATCGATTTCGATCTGAGCCCCCTTGGCAAGCCGGGGAACAATGGCTAAAAATCATGCAGTTCTATAGTGTGCCCGAAAGATAATCATTTGATTTCCAAGGACCTCGCAGCGCCTTTCCGAATCGGATCCGTATCCGTGCGGAACCGCGTCGTGCTGGCGCCGATGTCCGGCGTCACGGACATGCCCTTCCGCGAGCTCGCCTGGCGCTTCGGCGCCGGCCTCGTCGTCACCGAAATGGTGGCGAGCCGCGAACTGGTCAACGACACAGCCGAATCCTGGTCGCGGCTCACAGCCGCAGGCTTCCGGCCGCACATGGTGCAGCTCGCCGGCCGGGAGGCGCACTGGATGGCGGAGGCGGCGAAGATCGCTGCCGATCATGGCGCCGATATCATCGACATCAACATGGGCTGCCCGGCAAAGAAGGTGATCGGCGGTTACTCCGGCTCGGCGCTGATGCGCGATCCCGATCACGCGCTCGGCCTCATCGAGGCGACGGTCAAGGCCGTCGATATTCCCGTGACGCTGAAGATGCGCTTGGGCTGGGACGAGAATTCGATCAATGCGCCCGAGATTGCGCGCCGCGCCGAGGCGGCCGGCATTCAGCTCGTGACCATTCATGGGCGCACGCGCATGCAGTTTTATGAAGGCCGTGCCGATTGGGACGCGATCCGTCCCGTCCGTGAAGAGATCTCCATTCCGCTGATCGCCAATGGCGATGTCGAAACCGCCGAGGACGCGCAGGAAATATTGCGCCGTTCCGGCGCCGATGCCGTGATGATCGGCAGGGGCTGCCAGGGCAGGCCGTGGCATGCCGGTGTGCTTGCCGGTGCGACCGAGCCTCCGCGACACGAGATCGCCGATATCGCCGTCGAACATTACACGATGATGCTGGATTTCTACGGCGAGGCGGTGGCGACCCGCCATGCCCGCAAGCATCTCGGCTGGTATCTCGAGCGTTTCGCCCCTGATCTCGCCGGCGGCGATAAGGCGGCGATCATGACCTCCCGCGATCCGCGCGAGGTGGCCGCACGCCTTTATCAGGCATTGGCATCGGGTGTTGTCGACAGCCGGGAGGCGGCATGACGAAGGATACGACTTCTCCGCCCGATCACGCCGGCGGAACCGTTGCCATGGCCGTGCTCAACGCCATCCAGAACCCCGTCGTGATGGTCGACGAATCCGGCTTCGTCGTTTTCGCCAATTGGGAGGCGGAGGCCTTCTTCGGCGCCAGCGCCCCGCATCTGGCGCGTTATCGCATCTCCACCTTCATTCCCTTCGGCAGCCCGCTGCTCGCCCTGATCGACCAGGTGCGGGAGCGCAAGGCGCCGGTCAACGAATATCGCGTCGACCTGAGTTCGCCCCGCCTCGGCCAGGACAAGCTCGTCGATCTCTACGTCGCCCCGGTGCTCAGCGAGCCCGGCGCCGTCGTCATCGTCTTTCAGGAACGCTCGATGGCCGACAAGATCGACCGGCAGCTGACGCATCGCGCCGCCGCCCGTTCGGTGACCGGTCTCGCCTCGATGCTGGCGCATGAGATCAAGAACCCGCTCTCCGGCATCCGCGGCGCCGCCCAGCTGCTCGAACAGTCCGCAGTCGACGACGACCGGGCGCTGACCCGGCTGATCTGCGACGAGACCGACCGCATCGTCTCGCTGGTCGACCGCATGGAAGTCTTTTCCGACGAGCGCCCGGTCGACCGCATGCCGGTCAATATCCATTCCGTGCTCGATCACGTGAAGGCCGTCGCCAAGGCGGGATTTGCCCGCAACATCCGCGTGACCGAGAGTTATGACCCGTCGCTGCCGGCCGTCTATGCCAATCGCGATCAGCTCGTCCAGGTCTTCCTCAATCTGGTGAAGAACGCCGCCGAAGCGGTCGGCGATCGGCCGGACGGCGAGATCCTGCTGACGACGGCCTATCGTCCCGGCATCCGTCTCTCCGTTGCCGGCACCCGTGAAAAAATCTCGCTGCCGCTGGAGTTCTGCGTGCACGACAATGGCCCCGGCGTTCCCGCCGATCTGCTGCCGCACCTCTTCGATCCCTTCATCACCACCAAGACGAACGGCAGCGGCCTCGGCCTGGCGCTGGTCGCCAAGATCATCGGCGATCACGGCGGCATCATCGAATGCGACAGCCAGAACAGCCGCACGACATTCCGCGTTCTCATGCCGGCGTCGAAGGACGCCTCGCTTGAAGACGCCTCTTCCGCAAGCTCGACAGGACCTTCTCGATGACAGCCACGATCCTCGTTGCAGATGATGATGCGGCCATCCGGACCGTGCTCAACCAGGCTTTGAGCCGCGCCGGCTACGATGTTCGCATCACCTCCAACGCCGCTACCCTCTGGCGCTGGATTTCGGCGGGCGAGGGCGATCTGGTCGTCACCGACGTGGTGATGCCCGACGAGAACGCTTTCGACCTCTTGCCGCGCATCAAGAAGGCGCGCCCTGACCTGCCGGTTCTCGTCATGAGCGCGCAGAACACCTTCATGACCGCCATCAAGGCCTCGGAGAAGGGCGCCTACGACTATCTGCCGAAGCCCTTCGACCTGACCGAGCTGATCGGCATCATCGGTCGCGCGCTCGCCGAGCCGAAGCGCAAGCCCGCCAAGCTCGAAGAGGACATGCAGGACGGCATGCCGCTCGTCGGCCGCTCGGCGGCGATGCAGGAAATCTATCGCGTGCTCGCCCGCCTGATGCAGACGGACCTGACGCTGATGATCACTGGCGAATCCGGCACCGGCAAGGAACTTGTCGCCCGGGCGCTGCATGATTACGGCAAGCGCCGCAACGGCCCGTTCGTGGCGATCAACATGGCGGCGATCCCGCGCGACCTGATCGAATCGGAACTCTTCGGCCATGAGAAGGGCGCCTTCACCGGGGCGCAGACCCGCTCGACCGGCCGCTTCGAGCAGGCCGAAGGCGGCACGCTTTTTCTCGATGAAATCGGCGACATGCCGATGGACGCCCAGACGCGGCTTCTGCGCGTGCTGCAGCAGGGCGAATACACCACCGTCGGCGGCCGCACGCCGATCCGCACCGACGTGCGCATCGTCGCCGCCACCAACAAGGATCTGAAGCAGGCGATCAATCAGGGCCTGTTCCGCGAAGACCTCTATTACCGCCTCAATGTCGTGCCGCTGCGCCTGCCGCCGCTGCGCGACCGCGCCGAGGATATTCCCGATCTTGTGCGCCATTTCATCCAGCAGGCCGAAAAGGAGGGCCTCGGCTCCAAGCGTTTCGATCAGGAAGCGCTGGAACTGATGAAGGCCTATGCCTGGCCGGGCAATGTGCGCGAGCTGGAAAATCTCATCCGCCGGCTGATGGCGCTCTATCCGCAGGACGTGATCACCCGCGAGATCATCGACGCGGAACTGCGCTCCGACGTGCCCGATAGCCCGATCGACAAGGGGCCGATCCGCAGTGGCTCGATGACGATCGCGCAAGCCGTCGAGGAGAATATGCGCACCTATTTCTCCGGCTTCGGCGACAACCTGCCGCCGCCCGGCCTCTATGACCGCGTGCTGACGGAAATGGAATATCCGCTGATCCTTGCGGCACTCACGGCAACGCGCGGCAACCAGATCAAGGCGGCCGATCTTCTCGGCCTCAACCGCAACACCCTGCGCAAGAAAATCAGGGAACTCGGTGTCTCGGTCTATAGAAGCTCGCGCACGGCCTGAATGAAAACTGGCTGAATAAAAAGAGGGCGGCGGGCCCTCATGTTGCCCACCGCCCACTTCCTCCCGGCGTCCGCCGCCACGGTCGGGAAGAGAATTGAATCTAGCCGAGCCGGGTCGCGGTTTATATCCGGGCGGACAAACAAAAGCGCAGTGTCATTCAACGGTCACATCGCGTTTGCGAGGTGCGGTTGGCCGCCGGGCGAATGTCATTGAAGTTGCTGCGGTCGTAGCCGCCGCGCCTGTGGATAGGCTGTGGATAACAGGTGGATGACAGGGGGCGGTCGGCGGCCAATAACGTCCCTGTTCCATTTGCATGTTGCCAATCCGTTCCGAATCTCGTCATCTGCCGTTGCTGCTGTCGACCTCCGCCGCAAACGTCGTCGATTGCATGCTACGGGCGCTCCGGCCGATGTCGTTGAGCGCCCTTTTTCTTTGAGGAAACTCCTCGCATATCGTCGCCCACGCCATAGGTTACGCGAGTCGGTCGTCGATCGATCGCACAATGCCGGCGACCGGCCGGCACATTTTTCGGGAGCTGCATGATGGAATATCGTCGTTTGGGAAAGTCGGGCCTGCAAGTGAGCGAGTTCTCCTTCGGCTCATGGGTGACATTCGGCAAGCAGGTCCATGGAGGCGACGCCGTCGACCTCATGAAGCTTGCCTATGACAATGGGGTGAATTTCTTCGACAATGCCGAAGGCTATGAAAGCGGCAAGTCCGAGATCGTCATGGGCGAGGCGTTGAAATCGCTCGGTTGGAGCCGCGACAGCTTCGTCGTCTCCAGCAAGGTCTTCTGGGGCGGCCAGAAGCCGACGCAGCGCGGCCTGTCGCGCAAGCATGTGACCGATGCCTGCCATGCGGCATTGAAGCGGCTTCAGGTCGATTACCTCGATCTCTATTTCTGCCACCGCCCGGATATCGACACGCCGGTCGAGGAAACGGTCCGGGCGATGCACGATCTCGTTGCCCAGGGCAAGGTGCTCTATTGGGGGACGTCGGAATGGTCGGCGCAGCAACTGACGGAAGCCTATGCCGTGGCGCGCGATCTGCGCATCACGCCGCCGACGATGGAGCAGCCGCAGTACAATATCTTCGAACGCCAGAAGGTCGAATCCGATTATCTGCCGCTCTACGATCTCATCGGCCTCGGCACCACCATCTGGTCGCCGCTCGCTTCCGGCGTCCTGACCGGCAAATACAATAACGGGGTGCCGGCCGACAGCCGCATGAACCTGCCGGGCTACGAATGGCTGAAAGAGAAGTGGTCCAGCGACGCCGGCCGCGCCCAGCTCAAACAGGTTGGCGAACTCGCCAGGCTCGCCGACGAGATCGGCCTGTCGATCACCCATCTCGCTCTGTTGTGGTGCCTCGCCAACCGCAACGTCTCCACCGTCATTCTCGGCGCCTCGCGCGCCAGCCAGTTGCAGGACAATCTCGCGGCGCTGTCCCACAGGCAGAAGATGACGCCTGAGGTACTGGACCGGATCGACGGGATCGTCGGAAACAAACCGGAAGGCCCGCGTCGATTCTAGAAGCTGTCGCGCGAGACTGTGCGCTGACGACCTGCATGAAAACAGAGACCTGAAGGCTGCGGCATCAGGTCGACAGGCGCGGATCGCTCCCGACCCGCGCCTGTGGCACCATTCGGCATGCGGGACTAAGTGAGGGCTTCGGCCTGATGGAGGAAGTTCTGGAACTGCTCCTCCGGGACGAACGAGCCGCCTGTTGTCCAGAGCACGTGCGTCGCCCGCGACATCTTCTCCTCGATGCCGTTCAGGGTTTGGAAACGCCGGCCCTCCTTATGGCGCAAGAGGAAGTCCGGGCCGAGCAGGGCGGCGGCCGCCGAAGGCTCCAGCTTCTGCCTTTGGGTAATCCACGCCATGCGAAGCAGCTTGAACAGATCGTCGTCGGCGGCCGTGTAGACGCCGGCGAGCATCTCGCGCATCACCTTGGCCACGAAGGCCGACATGCGGGCGACGGCCATGCCGTCGGCTTCGGTCTTGTTGGTCAGGCCGACGTCATAGACCGACACCAGCTCCTGCGAACCCGACATCATGTGGACGAGGGCGCAGGGCGACTGAACCGGCTCGACGAAGAAGGCGTGCACATGGTCGCCGAAGATCGCCTTGGCGCCGAAGGCGACGCCGCCCGGTGCGCCGCCGATGCCGCAGGGCAGGTAGAGGAACAGCGGATTTTCGTCATCGATCGTGATCCCACGCTCGTCGAGTTGCGATGCCAGCTCCGACGCCGCTGCGCTGTAACCGAGGAACAGGTGCCGGGACTGTTCGTCGTCGACGAAATAGATCGTCGGATCGGCGTCGGCGATGTCGCGGGCGTTTTCGACGGCTGTCGTGTAATCCGCCTCGTGCTGGATGACATCGACGCCGAGCTTCCGCAGGCGCTCGACCTTCCAGGCCTTGGCGTCGGACGACATGTGAACCGTGGCTTTGAAGCCGAGCGCACGCGCGGCGATGCCGACGCTCAAGCCGAGATTTCCGGTGCTGCCCACCGCCACGGTATAGCCGGAGAATAAGGAGCGGGCCTCTTCGGTTGCCAGCTTTCGGATATCCTCGCCGTCAGCGAGCAGTCCCTTCTGACGGGCGAGACTTTCGGCAAACAGGAAAACCTCGTAGACGCCGCCGCGCGCCTTGATGGAGCCGGCAACCGGCAGGTGGCTGTCGGCCTTGATGAAGACGTTGCCGAACTCTCTCGTTCGATAGCCGAGCGCCTCGCGGAGTTCCTTGAGTTCGACCAGTTCGGAGCGGACCTCGCCGCCCGTATCCTTCAGTTCCGGAAAGCATTCGGCAAGAAGCGGCGCCAAGCGCTGCCAGTTCTGGCGCGCGCTCTGCACGTCGGCCGGTGAAACCGGCAGGTCCGAGGTATCGATCGCCTGTTTCCGGTAGGACGGATTGAGCCAGAGGGTCGGTCGGCCCGAGAGAACATCATCGCGAGCGGGATCACTGGGCAGTATCGTGTTCATGGACATTTCCATTCGTGAGCCGGGCTGCGGTTGGTCAGTGTCTTAGGACGCGGGCGAGGAAAGAGCGAGCCCGGTCGTTTTTCGGATTGTCGAAAAACTCGTCCGGCTTCCCGATCTCGATGATCGAGCCCTGGTCGATGTAGACGACGCGGTCGGCGACCTCTCTTGCGAACCCCATTTCATGGGTCACCACCATCATCGTCATGCCCTCGGTGGCCAGTTCCCGCATGACGTCGAGGACTTCGCCGACCATTTCCGGATCAAGCGCGCTGGTGGGCTCGTCGAACAGCATCAGATGCGGTTCCATGGCGAGTGAGCGGGCGATGGCAACGCGCTGCTGCTGGCCGCCGGACAGCTGGCCCGGATATTTGTGCGCATGCGCCCTGAGGCCGACGCGGTCGAGGAGCTTCATGGCGGTCGCTTCGGCCTCTTCCCGCGACTTTTTGCGGACCCGCATCGGCGCGATGGTGATATTGTCCAGCACAGTTTTGTGCGGGAACAGGCCGAATTGCTGGAATACCATGCCGACGCCCTTGCGGATCGCCGCGAGTTCGCGTTCTCCGCCGAGCTTCCGGTCGGCCTCGACCGGCATGTCATAGCCGTCTACGACGAGGCTGCCGTTCTGGTACATTTCGAGGCCGTTGACGCAGCGGATGAGGGTCGATTTTCCTGAGCCGCTGGCCCCGAGGATGACCATGACTTCGCCGCGAGTGACGGCGAGATCGATGTCCTTGAGCACATGGTGGGCACCGTAGAACTTGTTCATGCTTTTCATTTCGACGATGGCGTTCATCGTGATGTCTCCGTGTTGGAACAGCTCAGCGGGCACTCGTTGCCATATGGTCTTCGAGCTTTCTGGCGGCATAGGTGATCATCGAGCCGACCAGGAAATAGGTGACGAGCAGGAACGAGAGGACTTCGAAAGTCCGGTCGCCATATTGCGGGTTCGCCAGGATCATCTGCCCCGCGCGGAGAAAATCCGTCAGCCCGATGATGAAGACGAGCGGCGCGGAGTTGAAGATGTCGAGCACGTTGCCGACCAGTGGCGCCACTACGACCCGGAGCGCCTGTGGCAGAACGATCGAGCGGTTGATGTCGAATTCGCTGATGCCGAGAGACCTTGCCGCCTCGGTCTGGGCGCGCGGAACCGCCTGAAGGCCGCTTCGGACATATTCGGCGACATAGGCGGAGTAGAAGATCGTGAAGCCGATCATGCCGCGCGCGACGTCGGCCAGTCCCCACTGCGGTGCAAGGACAGGCATGAGGATCCAGATCCAGTAGACGACGAGGATGAGCGGCACCGAGCGCATGACCTCGATGTACCAGGTGCAGATGATCCTGAGACTTGAGAGCCGGCTCTGCCGTCCGAACGCGAGCAGGATGCCGATCGGCAGAGACAGGACCGACGTCACCAGCGTCAGCAGAACGCTGAGAAGAAGTCCGCCCCAGAGCCCCACGCCCGGAGGGGCCATGACCGCAACGACGACGATGAAGCCCGTAAACGCCGCAGCAGGCATCGCCTTCCTGGACAATGGCACATACGACGTCAGCACCCATCCCAGCGAGGTTGCGGCAACGACGCCTGCCGCGGACATGGCGTTCTGCGGATCGCCATGATCGACGATCAAAATCAACAAGGGGACGAGAGCGAGAACCAGCCCATGGTGAGGCTTGAACGAAAACACGCAGCCGAGACCGGCGCCCAGGGTCGCTGCGATGATCGCCGACGCCGTCCATGCGCGCCACGCCTGATCGGCTGGAAAAACGCCGATCATCAGCACCCGCAGGCTCTGCACGACAATATCCCACCTTGCCGTGGTGAGCGCCCAGTCAAGGATCGAATAGGCGAGCCAGAGCGCGCCTGGAATGACCAGCAGCGACAGGGCGATGTCGAAAGGCTTTCCGAACAGGTTGTGGCGGGTCCATTTTATTGAGGTGGCGATCATTGCGACACTCCCATGGGGTTAAGACGGCGGTTCGCCCAGTACACAGACGAACTGATGATCCAGCTGAGGATCAGGTAGGACGCCATGACGATGATGATGCCTTCAAGGCTGTGGCCGGTCTGATTGGCGATCGTCCCGTAAATGTTGAACAGATCCGGATATCCGACCGCGATCCCGAGCGCGGTGTTCTTGGTCAGGCTGATATACTGATTGCCGAAGGAGGGGAGAACGACGCGGAACACTTGCGGAAGGATGATGTCGTTGACGGTGTCGCGGCGGCTGAGCCCCAGCGACCCCGCGGCCTCCCATTGGGCCTTCGGAAGAGCGTCGATCGCGCCGCGGACGGTTTCGGCGATGAAGGAAGCGCTGCTCACGACGACGGCAAGCAGAAGGGCTGCCATCTCCGGGCTGATGCTGGTTCCGCCGCTCGCCTTGAACTTGTTGGCGACGGGGAAATTCACGGTCATCCCGCCGGTCGCGACCAGCAGCCCGAGGCAGACGACCGCCGCGGCGACGCATATCCGCCGCGCTCCACGGACGGGGTCGAATATTGCGCCGAGCGCCGACACTCCTGTGGCGGTGACCAGGATCAGCGAAAGGGTGGATGCGCCGCCGGTCCAGGACAGCGTGGGGACGTATATGCCTTGCTGGCTGACGATAAGGCCGCCGTAGAGCTTTGCTGCAGACGCCATTGGCGGAAAGCGCAGCACGACCGCGAAGTACCAGAAGACGAGCTGTATGAGCAGCGGCGTGTTGCGGACGAACTCCACGATCCAGAAGCAGAGGTTTCGCACCACCCAGTTGGTGGAGAGACGGCCGACGCCGAGCATCGTTCCGAGGATCGTGCTGAGGATGATTGCCAGCAGTGCGATTTTCGCGGTGTTGAAGATGCCTGTGACGAAAGCCGATGCGACCGACATCTCCGAAGAGAACTGGGCGAGGCTGGGGACGAAGCCTTCACC
Source organism: Rhizobium sp. N324 (assembly GCF_001664485.1). Classification (NCBI taxonomy): domain Bacteria; kingdom Pseudomonadati; phylum Pseudomonadota; class Alphaproteobacteria; order Hyphomicrobiales; family Rhizobiaceae; genus Rhizobium; species Rhizobium sp. N324. The sequence continues at coordinate 2,142,764 of NZ_CP013630.1, forward strand.
TGATGTCAGCGTCCATCCTTCGCTGATATCGAAGCCGGCGGTGTTGGCAAGAAACGAGAAGCTGAACCGTATGCCCTTCTCGGCAAGGCCAGCCTTGACCGCATATGCCAGCATCCCGAGCAGCACGACGACCAGAACGACGATTCCGAGCTGGATCGCTTCGTGCCGGATGCGATTGCGCAGGCGCCGCGACCTCAGTCTGTCACCCTCTGCCATGCCGCGGATCGCACTCGTTTCATGGATTGTCATGTTCAGGCTCCAAGTGCTTGGGGGTCGAAACGTTGTGGTCCCGACCCCCGGCCGGCATCAGTTCCAGAGCGGCGAGTAGATTGCGCCACCCTGCGTCCACAAGGCGTTCGGTGTGCCCTTGCGGTCGAGATACATCTTGGTCTTCGGACCGAGGTTACGATCGTAGGCCTCGCCGTAGTTGCCGACGGCCTTGATCGCCTGAGCAATGAAGTCGTCGGAGAGGCCGAAGTCCTTGCCGTAGCCGCCGCCATTGCTGCCGAGGAACTTCTGAACGAAGGGATCTTCGCTCTTCAGCTTTTCGGCCAGATTGGCCTGGGTGATCTCGGACTCTTCGGCCTGGAAGAGGCCGTATTCGATCCAGCGCAGCGCGTTGCGCCACTTGGAGTCGTTGGCAGCCACGAAGCCGCCGAACGGGGACTTGTCCAGCGTATCCGGGAGGATCAGATAGTCGGCTGGCTTCGGTGCATTCCCCGCCCAGGCGGCAAGGGCTGATTTGTCGGTGCTCATCGCATTGCAACGACCCGAGTTGAGAGCGGAGAAAAGCTTCTCGAGGTTTCATAGGTCAGGACCTTGGAGTCCTTCCAACCGCGCGCCTTGAAGGCAGCAGCCAGAACCGTCTCGGTGGCCGATCCCTGGGTGGTGCAGATCGTTGCACCATCGAGGTCTGCGAATTCCTTGATCCCGGCATCGGTTTTCACCATGAGGCCGGTACCGTCGTAGAAGTTGATCGGCAGGAAATCGATCGCGATTGACGATTCGCGCGCCGGTTTGATCGTGGTGTGGGCGAAGACGACATCGACCTGGCCGGTAAGGACTGCGTCAAAGCGGCTCTTGTCGGTCACCGTGATGAACTTGACCTTGGAGGCGTCGCCGAGAACGCCGGCGGCAACCGCTTTGCAGAAGTCGACGTCGAGCCCTTCCATCTGTCCGGTCGTGGTATTGAGATAGCCGAAGCCGGGAGCGGTGTTGTCGGTGCCGCAGTTGAGCACACCGCGCTGCTTGACTGTGTCGAGAACGGAGGCGGAAGCATTGGCCGCCGTGAACGCAACGCCTGCGAAAACGCCGGCAGTCAGGATTTTGAGTAGTTTCATCGAAGTTCCCCTTTCGGATCGCATAGTGACGGTGACGCCAAATCAATGAGCGATGGCTCGATCGAAAGTCCGGTAAGACGCTGGAGGCGTTATCGCCTTTCTGACTGCGTCGTTCCCACTATTGGCCAAGGTCTGCGTGCGATCCTCGCTCCCAGTCCCATCAATTGGCAGATGGAGAGTAGGAGTGGGGTCTCTTCAAATCTACTTAATTCTCCTGAGGTGATACATTAGGAAATCTGTTGTTTTGTTGCCTCGACGCCGCATTGAGGTGGTCGGCATGGTGCGCGGTCGCGCTGACACCCAGCGTCAAGACAGCGGCGGCTTCTCGGCCATTCGGTCAAGGAACACCTGAAGGGCTGGACTGCGCTTTTCCTCTTTGCGGAAGGCGATAAATATCCTCCGACGGATTTCCGGAACGAGCCTGCAGACCCAGACGTCTTCGAGATCGTAGCTGGCGCGCAGGCCAGGCAGGATCGAGATGCCGTAATTCTGCCGGATCAGCGCAATGGTCACTTCGAAGCCTTTGCACCTCGCCACGATGTTGGGCTTGAAGCCCTCTTCCTGACAGGCCTCCACCAGCATCCTCGTATAGGTGTCGGACGCGGTGTCGATCGCCCACCGGTCCTCCCGAAGCTCATCCAGGCCGACGGTTAGCCGCTCCGACAGCCTGTGATCTTTGGAGACCATGACGTTGAACACGTCCTCCATCAGGAAGATCGTCTCGATATTGGGATCGAGCGCGCCGGTCGGTATATTCAAGTCATCGATAATCGCGACATCCGTCTGCCAGCTTCGCAGCGCGGCAAGGCTTTCGCCCGGCTCCATTTCTTCGAACTGGACGGTGAGGTGAGGGTGCCGTTCGGCAAGATCGTAGACGACCTTCGGAATGACGGCGGCCGCCACGGAAGGAAACGCCGCCACCCGAAGTTCGCCGGAAACGACGCTTTTCAATTCGGCGATGTCTGCTTTCGCCGATTCGATTTCGATGAGGATCTTCTCTGCCCGCAGCACCAGCTGCTGGCCGGCGGGCGTCATGACAACGCCCCGGCCGCGTCGCTCGACGAGCCGTATGCCCACCTCTTCTTCAAGAAGCGCAATTTGCTGCGACACGGCCGACGGCGAGACGTGTAAGGCTTCTGCCACCGCCGCCATGGTCTTGCGGATCGACAGTTCGCGCAGTGCCCGCAGACGTCCGACATCCATAACGACCTCCTCGCGGCTCCGAAATCATTAGCATATCTGAACGTATAAGCAAATATTATTAACTTTTTCTGGTGTTTCGATCGATCTAGGTTCCGCCTCACGAATTCGAGGAATTGGAGAACTCAGATGACCAACGCTGCAAGGGTGCATTTTAACACCACCGTCCAGGAGGCCGATCCACTCGTCGCCGATGCCCTTGCGTCCGAGCGGGCCCGCCAGCAGAACCAGATTGAGCTCATCGCTTCGGAGAATATCGTCAGCCGTGCGGTTCTCGACGCCTTGGGGCACGAGATCACCAACAAGACACTCGAAGGCTATCCGGGCAATCGTTTTCACGGTGGCGGACAGTTCGTCGACATTGCCGAGCAGGCCGCGATCGACCGCGCCAAGCAGCTGTTCAATTGCGGCTACGCCAACGTCCAGCCGCACTCGGGGACCCAGGCCAACCTGGCCGTCTTCTTCCTGCTCCTGAAGCCAGGCGAAAAGGTGCTGTCGCTCGACCTTGCAGCCGGCGGACACCTGTCGCACGGCATGAAGGCGAACCTGTCGGGCCGCTGGTTCGACGCCAACAATTACAGCGTCAACCCGCAGAACGAGGTCATCGACCTTGATGAGATGGAACGCATCGCCGAAGAAATCCGCCCGAAGCTGCTGATCACCGGTGGTTCGGCATATCCACGCGAACTCGACTTCGAGCGCATGTCCAAGATCGCAAAGAAGGTCGGCGCCCACTTCCTGGTGGATATGGCCCACATCGCCGGCCTCGTTGCCGGTGGCGTCCATCCTTCGCCATTCCCGCATGCCGACATCGTGACCTGCACCACGACCAAGACCCTGCGCGGTCCGCGTGGCGGCCTGATCCTCACGAACAACGAGGAATGGTACAAGAAGCTGCAAGCGGCTGTGTTTCCCGGCGTCCAGGGATCGCTGCACAGCAACGTCCTGGCCGCCAAGGCGATCTGCCTGGGTGAAGCCCTCCGCGACGACTTCAAGCTCTATGCCCGCCAGGTCGTTGCCAACGCAAAAGTCCTCGCCGAAACGCTGGCGGATCGTGGCGTTCGCATCGTTTCCGGCGGCACCGATACCCACATCATCCTGCTCGATCTGTCGAGCAAGGGACTGCTTGGAAAACAGGCTGAGACGCTGCTCGCCAAAGCGAACATCACATCCAACAAGAACCCGATCCCCGGCGACAGCCCTCGTCCTCCGGAGTGGGTCGGCATGCGCCTTGGCTCCTCCGCTGCGACGACACGTGGCTTGCAGGAGGAGGAATTCCGGGTTCTCGGCCATGTCATCGCGGATCTCATCGACGCCGAGACAGAGGGCAGGACCGACGAGATCGTCGGAACTGCCAGGGCGAAGATCGCGGAACTGACCGAGAAGTTCCCGGTCTACGGCCACTAAGGCAACGTACCCAGGAAGCGGAAATGCCCCGCCCACATCTCCGGGCGCGGCATTTTGCTGGTTCGAGCTTGGATGCAATGGAGCACCCCATGGGAATGGACAGATTCACACGCGCCGCAAACATCGATGGCAAAGAGTACGCAGCAGGGCTCCTGCAGCGCATCAAGGCCGATGTCGAAACGCTGCAGGCAACGACTGGAGCCGTTCCCGGTCTGGCCGTCGTTCTGGTGGGGCACGACCCGGCAAGCGCAATTTATGTGGCCTCAAAGCACCGTCAGATGGTTGCCGCCGGAATGAAGTCCTTCGAATACCGGCTTGCTCAGGAAACCACCCAGGGCGAACTTCTTGACCTCGTGCATCACCTTAACGACGATGCAGAAGTGCATGGAATTCTTGTGCAGTTGCCGCTGCCGGCGCATTTGGATCCGAATGCCGTGATCCAGGCCATCAATCCCGACAAGGATGTCGACGGCTTCCATGTGTCGAATGCGGGCCGCCTTGCCACCGGCAACCCAGCTTTGATTCCCTGCACCCCGCTCGGCTGCATGATGCTCATCAAGGATACGCTCGGCGAGAGCCTCTCCGGCCTTCATGCCGTCATCGTCGGCAAGTCCAACATCGTTGGAAAACCGATGGCGCAGATGCTGATGAATGCCCACTGCACCGTCACGGTCGTTCACTCGCAGACAAGGAACGCGGCAGAACTTTGCCGGGCGGCCGACATTCTTGTCGTTGCGGCCGGTCGGGCGGGCCTCGTTCGGGGTGACTGGATCAAACCCGGCGCCGTCGTGATCGACGTCGGCATCAACCGGATCCAGGACGGCGAAAAATCGCGGATCGTCGGTGACGTGGCGTATGGCGAAGCCGGCCACGCGCGCGCCATCACGCCGGTGCCGGGCGGCGTCGGCCCGATGACGATCGCATGCCTGCTGTCCAACACGCTCACCGCATTCCGCCGCCATCACGCGATGATCACCGCGGCCTGAGACGACGAACAAGGAGATAGACATGACCATCACGGCCCCTCGCTACGCTCTGCGTGTCGCATGCCCGTCGATCCGCGGCGTGACGGCCGCCATCGCCGGCTATCTCTCCCAGAACGGCTGCAACATCTCCGACAGCGCGCAATTCGACGACGCCGATACCGGGCGCTATTTCATGCGGATCAGCTTCCAGCCGCATGACGGACATACGCTTGACCAGCTTCGTCAGGGTTTCGAACCGATCGCCGAGAGGTTCGAGGCAAGCGCCGAATTTTTCGATGAGAGCGAAAAGAAGAAGGTGATTCTCATGGTGAGCCGCTTCGGCCACTGCCTGAATGATCTCCTCTACCGCTGGCGCATCGGGGCGCTGCCGATCGACATCGTCGGCGTGATCTCCAACCACACGGATTACCAGCGGGTCGTCGTGAACCACGACATCCCGTTCCACTGCATCAAGGTGATTTGGGAAAACAAGCCGGAGGCCGAGGCGAAGCAGATGCAGATTGTCGAGGATTCGGGCGCTGAACTCATCGTGCTGGCCCGCTACATGCAGGTCCTGTCCGACGACATGTGCCGCAAGATGTCCGGCAGGATCATCAACATCCACCACTCCTTCCTGCCGAGTTTCAAGGGCGCCAATCCGTATAAGCAGGCATTCGAACGGGGCGTGAAGCTCATCGGCGCGACGTCGCACTACGTCACCGCAGACCTCGACGAAGGCCCGATCATCGAGCAGGACATCGTCCGCGTCACCCATGCGCAGAGCGGCGAGGACTATGTCAGCCTCGGCCGCGACGTCGAAAGCCAGGTGCTCGCCCGGGCCATCCACGCCCACATCCATGGCCGGGTGTTCATCAACGGCAACAAGACCGTCGTCTTCCCGGCGTCACCCGGCTCCTACGCGTCGGAACGCATGGGCTGATTGCCATGCTTACGCCTCCGACTTGGCTCCAAGGGCGTGATCGAGCAGCGTCCCATATGGCGCCATTCAGTCGCCTCCCGGCCATTCAGGTGACCGACGAAATGGATGTTTGGGACCGCCGCTGATTGGAGCGCAGGGAGAGGTTTTGTTTCCGCGGCAACCTCGCTCAGGACCTTTGCGTCAACCGGACCGTCCGCGATCTGCGCCCCCCGCATCGGGGGGCGAATCAGATGAGGTTTGAGGCAATCTCGCGTCACAGACCTTAAGCAGCGACTGAACGATGCCCATGGTCCAAGGCAATCTTCACCATGACGCAAAGTGACGCACATATTGCACCACCATGATTGGAAAATCAGGGTCATGCGAAATTGTTCGTGCTGTGGCTGAAAGGCATCATCCGGCACGCTGTGCCTTTGTGAATGAGCCAGGCTGATGATCCGCATTCTGAAAAAACTCCTGAATAACCGCTCTGGAGCTTCGGCTATTGAGTCTTGCTTCGTCGCGCCCCTGATAATCTTCGTCTTCATCGGCAGCGTCGCGATTGTTGACATGTTCCGTACCTATCAGAACATCGTCGGCGCGAATGGCGTGGTGGGCGACGTTATCTCGCGACAAACGTCTATCGACGCGACGTTCGTTACCAATATCTATGGGGTATTCCTGCATCTGCAGCAGCATAGGACCACGCCGAGCGCGCTTCGAATTTCGAGCATCAGGAATACCGGCGGGATCTACAAGCTCGATTGGCAGAAGGAGAGTGGCGCCACCAGTCTTCTGAAAGCGCAGGTTCTCGACAGCACGACGCTGCCCGAGATCACCGATGGCGACTCGATCATCTATGTGCAAGGTGCCGCGACCTATACGGTGCTATCCAATATCCTCGGCTTCGGACAAATGACCTTCGTCCAGCGGACCTTTACGAGGTCGCGCTTCATCAGCGCGGTCGTGTTCAACTGAGGCGCAGTGAATTTTCGGCTCGTCATGATGAGAGTGAACGAGGAGTGGTCGAGGGCGGCAGTTTTATTCTGGCCCGGCCTAATTTAGCGAAGTCATTCGATGTCACAAAGTGATGCCTCCGAGTTTTGTCCGCGCTTTCAAGGTTCGGATTTCGATGAAATGGTCGATACCTTTAAACGGCATTTCGGCCCGTTTGAGGCATCTCCAGACTGCTCTACGCGAACCTTCAATTGGAAAGCCGATTACTGGAGCAGAGGCCCAATGAGCTTGATCAGCGGGCAATACCATTGCAGTTGGCAGGTGCGCGCGGAGCCGGAAACAGCTGAATGGCTATCCATCCTTCTGCCCCGCGAGGGCGCCCTGGATATATCGCTAGGCCGGGATACAATCGAAGGAACGCCCGGCAAATTGCTCCTGGTCAACAATCGTGAGGTCGAGCGCTGTCAAGTGCGGGGAGCCCCGCATAAGTCGGATATATTGCGTTTGGATTGGGCAATCATTACACAAGCGGTTGCCGGACTCGTCGACATTTCCCCGTCTGGTAGACTCGGACTATCATCCATAATTGACCTTTCAAATACTGAGGGATGGCTTATTGGCAGTCTGGCGCAAACGATCGTGAGAGGCATGCGGCACAATGGGCCATTGCTTCGCTCGCCCATCGCCATGTCGAATTTGAGCCACGCACTGGCCGATCTGGTGGTGCAATCGGTTCCCCATCGGTTGTCACACCTCATTGGCAGGAAATCTTTCTATATTGCGCCTTGGCATGTTCGTGACGCCATCAACTTCATGCACGTCAACATTGCTCGTCCCATCACCATAACGATGGTGGCGGAAGCCGTCGGAATTTCCACTCGCTCACTCGAAGTCGGCTTCCGCTCCTTCAGGGAAACAACACCTTCCGCCTTTCTGCGCAAGATTCGCCTTCGCGCGGCGCGCGAAGATCTTCTCGACGCTTCAAATCCGGAATCGGTGAAAGACATATGCCTGAAATGGGGCTTCTTTCACCTGGGTCGCTTCTCCGCCGCCTATCGCGAAGCCTACGGGGAAAAGCCGTCGGATACGAAACGACGACAGGCAAGAACCTAATCAAATCCACCAACTATCCAATTTCCAAAGTACTGTCCGTACTCCGCATCCTTCGCCACACTGAGGTAGCTAAGGTTAGGCTCCGTTAAGCTCTACAATTGACTAATAGTGGCCAGCAAGCGCTCGCCAACAGTGTGTCGGTCGGCCGCTCAGCAACTCGATCAGAGACGGCCTCATAACTGGCCTCGCGTAGGGTTTTTGCAGCTTCGCAAAGCCCTGTGAGACTTCCTCTATCCCTCGTCGATTATGCCGCATGCTGCATGGCCCATCCACCTCGATGATGGAGCCGTTACCACAGTCGCGCTCCGCGATGACGACCGGCGGCTGAATGACGGTGGTGAGCGGACGCCCGCAAGGCGAGTGACATGACAATGTGCCTGGGCAACACGCCATTGTGTCGGTTCGAGCCCTTGGCGCGGCTTGACAATGTGGCGGGGTGCGTTGCATTTTCGCCACAATGCGTTGCTTAAAGGTCACGCAAGGGTTTTGGACATTTCGCTCCCGATCGAGTCGTTCCGGACGCTGGCTTTCTTAAGCCGGCGTTGTTTGGTTTCGATCGGCTGGCGAGGGCGGTGGGTGCCGTCTGAAGAGAGGCCGAATGACGCAGGATGGGGTATCGCCGGCGGCGGCGGGCGAGGCGGTGACCACGGTGACCGATCGCCGCGCCCTTTTCGCCGTGCCCGGCCTGGTGCTTGCCGGCGGCGCGCTCCTCTGCGCCACGGCCACACTTTTCGTGCTGCTTGGTCTCACCCCGATCGCGCCGAGTTCGCATGTCGTCATCACGTCGGTCATCGTCAACTCCTTCTTCGTCCTGACGCTGCTGGCGCTGATCGCCCGCGAGGTGGCAAGGCTGCTCAAGGCGCGCACCCGGGGCAGGGCGGCGGCACGCCTGCATATCCGCATCGTCGTGCTCTTCTCGATCGTCGCGATCACGCCGGCGATTCTCGTCGCCATCTTTGCCAGCATCACGCTGAATGCCGGTCTCGACCGCTGGTTTGCGCTGCGCACCCAGTCAATCGTCAGTTCGTCGCGCAATATCGGCCAGGCCTATATGATGGAAAACGCCAGCTACCTGCAGGGGCAGACGGTTTCCATGGCCAATGACCTGGAGCGCAACCGTGCACTCTATAGCCTCGACCGGACAGGCTTTGCCGACCTGATGACCCGCCAGGCGAGGGGCCGCGGCCTGCTCGGTTCCTTTCTCGTCGAGCGCGACGGCTCGGTGATCGTTCAGGCCGACATCGCCACCGAAAAGCCGTTGCCGGCCATTCCGCAGGACGCGCTGGAGAAGGCCGCTGCCGGCCAGCCGACGCTGATTCCGCCTGGTGTTACCAACCTCGTTGGCGCCATCATCAAGCTCGATGCCATCCAGGGCACCTTCCTTTATACGGTGCGCGCCGTCGATCCCAAGGTCATGGGCGCCATGCGCATGATGGAGGAGAACGCCACGGAATACCGGTCGATGGAAGCCAACCGCTTCTCGCTGCAGGTCGCCTTCGCCGTGCTCTATATCGGCTTCGCGCTGATCGTGCTGCTCGCGGCGATCTGGACCGCGATCGCCGTTGCCGACCGCATCGTCCGGCCGATCCGGCTGTTGATCACCGCTGCCGACAGCGTCGCATCGGGCAATATGGATATCGTCGTGCCGGTGCACGCCGTCGATGGCGACGTCGCCAATCTGTCGCGCACCTTCAACAAGATGATCTCGGAAATCCGCACCCAGCGCGACGAGATCCTCGAGGCCAAGGACGAAGTCGACGACCGCCGCCGCTTCATCGAGGCGGTGCTGTCGGGTGTGACCGCCGCCGTCATCGGCGTCGAGCACGACCGCCGTATCGCCATCGTCAACAGTTCGGCCGAGACGCTGATGTCGCTGTCGGCCGACGAGATGCTCGGCAAGCAGCTGGCCGACATCGCACCCGAGGTCGATCAGGTATTGACCGAGGCGGCGTCGCGTCATCGCGGCGATTTCCGCAAGCAGATCGCGCTGGTGCGCGGCGGCACGGTGCGTACACTGAGCGTTCAGGTCACCCGCGAGGAAGTGCGCGACATGAGCGAATCCTATGTGATCACACTCGACGACATCACCGATCTCGTCATCGCCCAGCGCTCCACCGCCTGGGGCGACGTGGCAAGGCGCATCGCTCATGAGATCAAGAACCCGCTGACGCCGATCCAGTTGTCCGCCGAGCGCATCCAGCGCCGTTACGGCAAGCAGATCGACCCGGACGACCGAACCGTCTTCGATCAGTGCACCGATACGATCATCCGCCAGGTCGGCGATATCGGCCGCATGGTCGACGAATTCTCCGCCTTTGCCCGCATGCCGAAGCCGACCAAGGAGCCGAGTGACCTGCGCGATATCCTGCGCGACGCGATCTTCCTGCGCGAGATGGGCAACAACCACGTCACCTTCGGGCAGGATTTCGGCGATCAGCCGCTGGAGGGCCTGTTCGACAGCCGCATGCTCGGCCAGGCTTTCGGAAATCTGATCAAGAATGCCGTTGAGGCGATCGAGGCGGTGCCGAGCGACGAACGGGACGAACGCAAGATTCTGGTGCGCGCCGCCTTCGATGCCGGCCGCGACCGCTTCACCGTCGATGTGATCGACAACGGCCGCGGCCTGCCGGTGGAGAACCGCCACAGCATTCTGGAACCCTATATGACGATGCGCGAGAAGGGCACCGGCCTCGGCCTCGCCATCGTCAAGAAGATCATCGAGGAACATGGCGGGCAGCTCGAACTGCATGATGCGCCCGCCGATTTTGACCGGGGAAGAGGGGCCATGATCCGCGTGCATCTGCCACGCCGGGATCCGACGCCCGCCTCTCCCGCAGCCAATGACAAGGAAAGCGTTTATGGCCTCTGATATTCTCGTCGTCGACGACGAGCACGATATTCGCGAGATCGTTTCCGGCATTCTCTCCGACGAGGGACACGAAACGCGCACGGCCCATGACAGCGACAGCGCGCTGGCGGCGATCTCCGACCGGGTGCCGCGGCTGATCTTCCTCGATATCTGGATGCAGGGCAGCAAGCTCGATGGTCTGTCGCTGCTCGACGAGATCAGGACCCGCCATCCGGATCTGCCGGTGGTGATGATCTCGGGCCATGGCAACATCGAGACCGCCGTCTCGGCGATCAAGCGCGGCGCCTTCGATTTTATCGAAAAGCCTTTCAAGGCCGACCGGCTGATCCTGATCGCCGAACGGGCGCTTGAGAATTCCAAGCTGAAGCGCGAGGTCTCCGAACTGAAGCGCCGCACCGGCGATGCCTTGGAGCTGATCGGCACCTCGGTCGCCGTGTCGCAGCTGCGCCAGACCATCGAAAAGGTCTCGCCGACCAACAGCCGCATCATGATCCTCGGTGCCTCCGGCTCCGGCAAGGAGCTGGTGGCGCGGATGATTCACAAGAAGTCGGCCCGCGCCAACGGTCCCTTCGTGGCGATCAATGCTGCCAACATCACGCCCGACCGCATGGAAGTGGCGCTGTTCGGCACCGAGGGCACGCCCGGCCAGGCGCGCAAGATCGGCGCGCTCGAGGAAGCCCATCGCGGCATCCTCTATCTCGACGAAGTCGGCGAGATGCCGCGCGAAACGCAGAACAAGATCCTGCGCGTGCTGGTCGATCAGCAGTTCGAGCGCGTCGGCGGCTCCAAGCGCGTCAAGGTCGATGTTCGCATCATCTCCTCCACTGCCTATAATCTCGAAAGCCGCATCACCGAAGGGTGGTTCCGCGAGGATCTCTATCATCGCCTCGCTGTCGTGCCGGTGCGGGTGCCGGCGCTGGCCGAGCGACGCGAGGACATTCCCTTCCTCGTCGACCAGCTGATGCGCCAGATTTCCGAGCAGGCCGGCATTCGTCCGCGCCGCATCGGCGACGACGCCATGGCCGTGCTGCAGGCGCATGATTGGCCGGGTAATATCCGCCAGCTGCGCAACAATATTGAGCGGCTGATGATCCTTGCCCGCACAGACGGGCCGGATGCGCCGATCACCGCCGATATGCTGCCGACTGATCTCGGCGACATGCTGCCGAAGGTCTCCGCGAAAAACGATTATCACATCATGACGCTGCCGCTGCGCGAAGCCCGCGAGATGTTCGAGAAGGATTATCTGATCGCCCAGATCAACCGCTTCGGCGGCAATATCTCGCGCACCGCCGAGTTCGTCGGCATGGAGCGTTCGGCGCTGCATCGCAAGCTGAAGTCGCTCGGCGTCTGATCTTTCCGGCGCGGCCATTGCCACGCCGCATTCCCTTATAGCTTTCTGCAAGACCAGGTTTCCCATGCCGAGAATTGCCTATGTAAATGGCCGTTACGTCAAGCATTCCGATGCCAGCGTGCATATCGAGGACCGCGGCTACCAGTTTGCCGACGGCGTCTACGAGGTCTGCGAGGTCCGTCACGGCTATATCGTCGACCTCACGCGCCATCTGAACCGCCTCGACCGTTCGCTGGGTGAACTCGGTATCGCCTGGCCGATGGGTCGGGCGGCGCTGACGCAGGTCATCCGCGAGACGCTGCGCCGCAACCATGTCCGCAACGGGCTTTTCTATATGCAGGTGACGCGCGGCGTCGCCCGCCGCGACCATGTCTTCCCGGCCGAGGGAACGCCGCCGTCGCTTGTCATCACCGCCAAGAGCACCGATCCCAAAATCATCGCCGCCAAGAATGCCAACGGCATCAGGGCGATCACCGTTACCGACAATCGCTGGGGCCGCGTCGACATCAAATCCGTCGGCCTGCTGCCGAATGCCATGGCCCGCCAGCAGGCCAAGGAGGCCGGCGCCCAGGAGGCGATCTATGTCGATGGCGACGGCATGGTGAAGGAAGGGGCGGCGACCAATATCTGGATCGTCGATTCCGAGGGAACGTTGGTGACGCGGCCGGCCGAACACGGCATCCTGCGCGGCATTACCCGCACCACATTGATGGATGTCGCAGCCAAGCTCGGGTTGAAGATTACCGAGCGGAACTTCTCGGTTTCCGAGATGCTCGCCGCCCGCGAGGTCTTCCTGACCGCAGCCACAAGTATTTGTTTTCCGGTCGTTTCCGTCGATGGCCAGACGATCGCCAACGGTCATCCGGGCAGTGTCTCGCAGAAAGTCCGCGAAGCCTTTTTCGACGTTGCGGAAAAGATTGCGATTTGATACCAAGATTTGCTGGACGGGTGGAATGAGGGTGCCACCGGTCTTGCATGGTGAGGTTGATTGATACTCCACCGGCCAGCTCAGGTCGGCAATAAAGAAAGAAGCGGCGCGATGGCGGAACGTTCTCAGAATCTTCAGGATCTATTTCTCAATACTGTTCGCAAGCAAAAGATTTCCCTGACAATCTTTTTGATCAACGGCGTGAAACTCACGGGCGTTGTTACCTCTTTCGACAATTTCTGTGTTCTTCTTCGCCGTGACGGCCATTCGCAGCTCGTGTATAAACATGCGATCTCGACGATCATGCCGGGCCAGCCCATGCAGATGTTCGAGAGCGAAGAAGCAGCGTCCTAACAGGATCAGCCGTCATTTCGACACGCGATACCAAGAAGGATTCGATCATCCCTGAGGCCGCCAAGCACAGGGACGACATGCGCGCGACCGTCGTCGTGCCGGTTCTGAAATCGCGCAGCCGCGGCGGCCAGAGCGAATCGGCCTCGACCCGCACGCCGGAAAGCCGGCTGGAAGAGGCGACCGGCCTTGCCCAGGCGATCGACCTCGACGTGGTCAACGGCCAGGTCGTGCCGGTCAACGATCCGAGACCGGCGACATTGCTCGGCACCGGCAAGATCGAGGAGATCAAGGCGCTGCTCGACGAGCGCGATTCCGGTCTCGTCATCGTCGATCATCCACTGACCCCGGTGCAGCAGCGCAATCTCGAAAAGGAATGGAACGCCAAGGTCATCGACCGGACGGGCCTCATCCTCGAAATCTTCGGCCGCCGCGCCTCCACCAAGGAAGGCACGCTGCAGGTCGATCTCGCCCATCTGAATTACCAGAAGGGTCGGCTGGTCAGAAGCTGGACCCACCTTGAACGCCAGCGCGGCGGCGGCGGCTTCATGGGCGGCCCGGGCGAAACCCAGATCGAAGCCGACCGGCGGATGCTGCAGGACCGGATCATCAAGCTCGAACGCGAGCTGGAGCAGGTCGTGCGCACCCGCCAGCTCCACCGCGCCAAGCGCCGCAAGGTGCCGCACCCGATCGTGGCGCTCGTCGGTTATACCAATGCCGGCAAATCGACGCTGTTCAACCGCATCACTGGCGCCGGCGTGCTGGCCGAAGACATGCTCTTTGCGACGCTTGACCCGACGCTGCGCCGCATGAAGCTGCCGCACGGCCGCACCGTCATCCTGTCCGATACCGTCGGCTTCATCTCCGACCTGCCGACCCATCTGGTCGCCGCCTTCCGGGCAACGCTGGAAGAGGTGCTGGAAGCCGATCTCATCCTGCATGTCCGCGACATGTCCGATGCCGACAACCAGGCGCAGAGCTCCGACGTCATGCGCATTCTCGGCGACCTCGGCATCGACGAGGCCGAATCCGATAAGCGGCTGATCGAGGTCTGGAACAAGATCGACCGGCTGGAGCCCGAGGTCCACGACGCCATGGTGCAGAAATCAACAGGCGCCAGCAACGTCGTCGCCGTTTCGGCCGTCAGCGGCGAGGGCGTCGACACGCTGATGGACGAGATCAGCCGCCGGCTCTCCGGCGTTATGACCGAAACCACCGTCCGCCTTCCCGTCGACAAGCTGGCGCTGCTGCCCTGGCTCTACGACCACGCGATCGTCGACGGCCGCGAGGACAACGAAGACGGCTCGATCACGCTCGATTTGCGCCTCTCCGAAACCGAAGCCACCGAACTCGAACGCCGTATCGGAAATGGGCCGAAGCCGCCGCGCGAGGATTGGGAGCGGTGAGCGGGCCTTCGGGCGCGCGCTTTCCTCCATCCTCTTAAACGGCGGATCGGACAGCTCAGCAAGGGCCGAATGGCTCGATTGAGTGAGAGGAAGCAGGGACGTTGCCACATCTCCCTTCTCCCCGGCGGGGAGAAGATGCCGGCAGGCAGATGAGGGGAGCGGCAAAGCCGCGAATGCGCTGAGCGCAAGCGAAGGGCAATGAATGGGGGGCCGTGTGGCCCCCTCATCCGACCCTTCGGGCCACCTTCTCCCCGCTGGGGAGAAGGGGAGAAAGCTCATTCAGCCCCAGCCATCACAGCCCGCTCAATCGCCTTCGCCGCCTGCCAGATCTCTTCCATCCGCTCAAGGCTAGCCGCCTCCAGCGTCTCGCCTTCTGCATCAAGAACATTCTCTATGTGGCTGAACCGACGCCGGAATTTCGTATTTGTTCTACGCAGCGCCTGTTCCGGATCGGTCTTCACATGCCGGCCGATATTGACGACAGCGAAGATAAGGTCGCCGAGTTCGTCGCTGACCTTTGCGCGGTCGCCGTCTCGCAGTGCCGCCCGCAATTCGTCGATCTCCTCTTCGATCTTGTCGAGGATCGGCTCGGGCGCCGACCAGTCGAAGCCGACCTTGGCGGCGCGTTCCTGCAGTTTTAGCGCTTCCGTCAAAGCCGGGAAGCTGCGCTGCACGGAGCCGAGGAAGCCGCCCTTGAAATCCTCGGTAATGCCGCGCCTGGCCCGCCGCTCAGCACGTTCGCGTTTTTCCGCCTGCTTGATCTCGTCCCACTGGATCTTTACCGCATCCGGCGTGTCGGCCGCCGAGCGGGCGAAGACGTGCGGGTGGCGGCGGATCATCTTGGTGGTGATGGCGTTGACCACGTCGCCGAAGGAGAATTCGCCGGCCTCCTCGGCCATGCGGGCATGGAAGACCACCTGCAGCAGCAGGTCGCCCAACTCGTCGCAGAGATCATCCATATCGCCACGTTCGATCGCGTCGGAAACCTCGTAGGCCTCCTCGATCGTATAGGGTTTGATCGTCTCGAAATTTTGCTCGATGTCCCAGGGGCAGCCGGTTTCGGGGTGGCGCAGCGCTGCCATGATCTCGATCAGCCGGGAAATGTCTTTGGAAGGTTCCATGGTGCCTCAGTTAAGGGGAATATCGTTGGCGATCTTCGACGACTGGTAGGTGGTGGAAAGCGCGTCGTAGCGCGCCTTGATGCGGACGGTCTGCGCCTTGAGTGCCTCTCTCAGTTGAGCCTCTTCGGTCTCGACGAGATCGGCGATGGCAAAGCTGTTCCAGAAGGCGTTCTGCCGGCGATAGCCGCCGGGTTCAAGCCCGAAGACCTCCTTCAGGATCTTCAGGTCGTGCGGAATGGCAAACGCGTCGCGGGAATCCTCGTGGCTGAAGAAATAATAGAAATTGTCGAAGCCCGCCCAGGTGATCGCCGACATGCACATGGTGCAGGGTTCATGGGTGGAAAGGAAGATCAGATCCTTGGTCGCCGGTTTTTCGCCAAGTTCGTAGAAGCGCTTCAGCGTATGCACCTCGCCGTGCCAGAGCGGGTTCTCCAACTCGTTGTTGGTCTCGGCGACGACGAGCGACAGATCGGATTTGCGCAGGATCGCCGCGCCGAACACCTTATTCCCAAGCGAAACGCCGCGCTCGGTGAGCGGCAGGATATCGTCCTCGATGACCGAAAGCAGGCGGGCGGCGATGGTCTTGTCAGGCATTGGCGTCTCCGGTTTCCCTCAGTCTATCGCCTCGGCGGTGCAAGTGAAATGCGCCAAACGCCGGTGGACGCTGTTTGTCACAGGCTTTATAGTGCGCTGCAGCAAATGCGCTGACATGTGCTGTTTTGGTCAGCATGGGTGACTTTTCTCAAATCGCTGATGCTACGAGCAAAAGAATACGCACTTGCTGGAGCTTTCGAATTTATGTTCCTTTAAGCCCTTGTCGATCAAGGGCATATTCCGGCAACTTCGAAGTGGATTGATGATGTCTCTCAGGACCGAACAGCTTTCGGTATTTCCCGCCTTCTTTCGCGTGGAAGGCCAGAAGACGGCTGTCTTCGGCAATGGCGACGAAGCTTTCGCCAAGGTGCGGCTACTGCTCAACACACGGGCGCGGATCGTCGCCTATGCCGAGAGGCCGGAAGCCGATTATCATGCTTTCCTGATCGCCAACCGCATCGAGACCGTGCGCGCCAGCTTTTCCGCCGGCCAGGTCGAGGACTCGGCGCTCGTCTTCGCCGCCACCGGCAATGAAGCCGGCGACCGCGAGATCGTCGATGCCGCCCGCGCCGCAAGCATTCCGGCCAATGCCGTCGATCAGCCCGAATACTGCGATTTCTTCACCCCGGCGCTGGTCAATCGCGCCCCGGTCGCTGTTGCGATCGGCACCGAAGGGGCGGGACCGGTGCTGGCGCAGATGATCCGCGCGCAGATCGACCAGCTTCTCTCTCCCTCGCTCGGGCGCCTGGCCGGATTGGCGACGAGCTACCGCAAGGCGGTCGAGCAGTTGGTGCCGCGCGGCGTTTCCCGCCGCGTCTTCTGGCGCCGATTCTTCTCCGGCGCCGTTGCCGATGCGGTCGCCAACGGCAACCTGCCGCAGGCCCGCCAGGCTGCCGACCGGCTGCTGGGCACGATGGACAAGGTTGCTGGCCACGTCTGGCTGGTCGGCGCCGGTCCGGGGGCTGAGGATCTGCTGACGCTGCGCGCCCAGCGGGTGATGATGGAAGCCGATGTCATCGTTTTTGACGCACTCGTGCCGCAGGCGATCGTCGATATGGGCCGTCGCGACGCCGAGCGGCTTTCGGTCGGCAAGCGCAAGGGCTGCCATTCGAAATCGCAGGAAGAGATCAACGAGCTCTTGGTCGAGCTCGGCCGCCAGGGCAAGCGCGTCGTCCGCCTCAAGTCGGGCGATCCGCTGGTCTATGGCCGGGCAGGGGAAGAGATGGCCGCATTGCGGGCTGCCGGCATCACCTATGAGGTCGTGCCCGGCATCACCTCGGCTTTCGCCGCCGCCGCCGATTTCGAGCTGCCGCTGACGCTGCGCGGCGTTGCCTCTTCGCTGGTCTTCACCACGGGCCATGATCTCACCGGCGATGTGCTGCCCGATTGGGCAAGCCTTGCCGTCTCAGGCGCGACGATCGCCGTCTATATGGGCCGCACGGTTGCCGCCTCCGTCGCCGAACGGCTGATGCAGGCCGGCATTCCCTCCGAGACCACAGTCGCCGTTATCGAAAATGCCAGCCGCGCGGAGCGCCGTCTGCTGCATGGCACGCTTGCCGATCTTCCCGATCTGCAGCACCGTGACGAGTTGATGGGACCGGTCATGGTCATTATCGGCGATGCGGTTGCTGGCGCCAATTTCGAACTGTCCGAGCCGCTGGTGCGTGCGAACGCCCGGCTCGAGGAACTTGCAAGGAGCTGAATATGGTAGACAAGGTTCTGACGGCCAACCGGCTGACGGATGGCATTGCCGTCTGGCTGGATGCGAACGGGAAATGGTCCACCTCGCTGCAGGAGGCGCTTGTCGCCCGTCATAACGAAGCCGTCGAAGCGCTTGAGGCGATCGGCAAGAAATCCTATGCCGACAACGAGGTGGTTGACGTCGCCGTCGTCGACGTTCAGGAAACCGACGGTATTCTCTGGCCGCTTCGCCTTCGCGAGCGCATCCGCGCGCAAGGTCCGACCATGGAATATGCCCCGGGCTACGCTCCGGCCGATCCCGAATTCATTGCAGTCTGAGGAAGACGATGTACCGTTACGACGAATTTGACCATGCCTTTGTCAGCGAGCGCGTCGAGCAGTTCCGCGACCAGGTCCAGCGCCGCCTTGCCGGCGAGCTTGCCGAGGATGCGTTCAAGCCGCTGCGCCT
This sequence comes from Rhizobium sp. N324, assembly GCF_001664485.1. Lineage (NCBI taxonomy): Bacteria > Pseudomonadati > Pseudomonadota > Alphaproteobacteria > Hyphomicrobiales > Rhizobiaceae > Rhizobium > Rhizobium sp. N324. The sequence goes on from NZ_CP013630.1 coordinate 2,161,437, forward strand.
GATGAACGGCGTCTACCTGCAGCTGCACGCCTACATGCTGCGCATCGCCATTCCCTATGGCACGCTGAGCGCGCGCCAGATGCGCATGCTCGCCCATATCGCCCGCACCTATGACCGTGGCTATGGCCATTTCACCACGCGTCAGAACCTGCAGTTCAACTGGCCGAAGCTGTCGGAAATCCCCGATGCGCTGGCCGATCTCGCAAGCGTCGAGATGCATGCGCTGCAGACCTCGGGCAACTGCATCAGAAACGTGACGGCCGATCACTTTGCGGGTGCAGCCGCCGACGAGATCGCCGATCCCAGGCCCTACGCCGAAATCCTGCGCCAGTGGTCGTCGGTCCATCCGGAATTCTCCTTCCTGCCGCGCAAGTTCAAGATCGCCGTCACCGGCGCCGAGCGCGACCGCGCCGCCATCCAGGTCCATGATATCGGCCTGCACCTGAAGAAGAACGACAAGGGCGAGATCGGCTTTGCCGTCTATGTCGGCGGTGGCCAGGGCCGCACACCGATGATCGCCAAGCTGATCCGCGACTTCCTGCCTGAGGAGGATCTGCTTTCCTACACCACGGCAATCGTGCGCGTGTACAATCTGCATGGCCGCCGCGACAACAAATACAAGGCCCGCATCAAGATCCTGGTGCACGAAACCGGCGCCGAGGAACTGACACGCCAGGTGGAGGCCGAATTCGCCTCGCTCAGGGATAGCGAACTCAAGCTGCCGGAACAGGATGTCGAGGCGATCGCCGCCTATTTCGCGCTGCCCGATCTGCCTCAGCGCGCCGAGGGCTGGGAAAACCTTGCCCGCTGGAAGAAAGCCGATCCGGCTTTCGCCCGCTGGGTCCAGCAGAATGTGCAGCCGCACAAGAACCCCGACTACGGCATGGTGACGATCTCGCTGAAGCCGATCGGCGGCATTCCGGGCGATGCCACCGACGCGCAGATGGACGCAATCGCCGATCTCGCCGAAGAATATGCCTTCGACGAAATCCGCGTCAGCCATGAGCAGAACCTGATCCTGCCGCATGTGGCGCTGGCCGATCTCGAAGCCGTCTATCGCGGCCTCGTCGCCATCGATCTGGCCGAAGCCAATGCCGGCCTGATCACCGATATCATTGCCTGTCCGGGGCTCGACTACTGTGCGCTCGCCAATGCGCGCTCCATCCCGCTGGCGCAGGAAATCTCCCGCCGCTTCGGCAGCGCCGAACGCCAGGCCGAGATCGGCGAGCTGAAGATCAAGATCTCCGGCTGCATCAATGCCTGCGGCCACCACCATGTCGGCCATATCGGCCTGCTCGGTGTTGAGAAGAAGGGTGCCGAACTCTACCAGATCACGCTTGGCGGTTCCGGCGACGAACATACCTCGATCGGCGAGATCATCGGCCGCGGCTTCGAGCCGGACCGGGTGACGGACGCGATCGAGACGATCGTCGACACCTATCTCGGCCTGCGCCTTGATCCGTCGGAGATTTTCCTTGCCGCCTATCGCCGCGTCGGGCCGCAGCCTTTCAAGGCTGCGCTCTACGGCTCGGCTGCGGAAGCGGCATAAGGAGGCGATGATGACGAAGATTTGGAGAGAAACCGGTTTTGTCGACAACGATCCCTGGGTGATCGAGACCGACGAGGTGAAGGCTTCAGGGGAGCAGAAGCCGCTGCTCGGCCTCGACGAGCTCATCGCCAAGGCCGACGAAAGCAATGATGTCGGCCTCGGTGTGCTGATCAAGCCGGCCGACGACGTGCGCAGGCTGGAGCCCTATCTATCCCGCCTCGACATCGTTGCCGTCGCTTTCCCGGCGTTCAACGACGGCCGCGCCTTCAGCCATGCCTCGCTGCTGCGCCAGCGTCTCGGTTATACGAACGAGCTGCGCGCCGTCGGCGACGTGCTGATCGATCAGGTGCCGCTGATGCAGCGCGTCGGCATCGACAGTTTTGCCGTCAGCAACGCCACGGCGCTGAAGCGGCTTTCCGAAAACCGTCTTCCCGCCATTCCCCATCATTATCAGCCGGCGGTGCGTGACGCCGAAGCCGGCAAGGGCTATAGTTGGCGCCGTCAGGCGAAGCCGGCCGCATAAGCGGCTGCTCCGTCTTTTCACGATGACGGAACGGTAGCATGAAGACATTCGAAGTGGCGGTGATCGGCGGCGGTCTTGCCGGTATGATCGCGGCAATCGCGCTCGCCCGCGGCGGCCGCAGCGTGGCGCTGGTGGCGCCGGTTGCCGCAAAGGAGGACCGGCGCACCACGGCGCTGATGGATCAGTCGATCCGCTTTCTCGATCGCCTGGCGCTCTGGGACAAGCTCCGCCCGGCGACGTCACCCCTTGCCAGCATGCGCATCATCGACGGCACCGACCGGCTGCTGCGCGCGCCGACCACCACCTTCCGCGCCGCCGAAGTCGGCCTCGATGCCTTCGGCTATAATTTCCCCAACAAGGCGCTGATCGAGGTCCTCGAAGCGGCCACGGCCGGCGAGGGCAATATCACCCGCTTCACCGATATGGCCGAATCGTTCGAGATCGCGGCCGAGAAAGTGTCGATCGCGCTTGCCGGCGGCGAGACGTTTTTCGCCGATTTTGCCGTCGGCGCCGATGGTCGCGGTTCGAAGCTGCGCGAGACGGCTGAGATCGGCGTACGCAACTGGTCTTATCCGCAATCGGCCACGGTGCTGAATTTCGCCCATTCCCTGCCGCACCAGAACATTTCGAGCGAATTCCACACCAAACACGGCCCCTTCACCCAGGTGCCGCTGCCGGGGAGCCGCTCAAGCCTCGTCTGGGTGCAAGATCCCGCCGAGGCAGCAAGCCGCATGGAATTGCCGCTTGCCGAACTCGGCCTCCTTGTCGAGGCGCGCATGCAGTCCATGCTCGGCAAAGTAATCGTGGAAGAGGGCGTCCAGCTCTGGCCGCTGTCGGGCATGATGGCCCATCGTTTCGGCAAGGGACGCATCGCGCTGATCGGCGAGGCCGCCCATGTTTTCCCGCCGATCGGGGCGCAGGGGCTGAACCTCAGCCTGCGCGACATCATGGCGCTGACCGACATCCTTTGCGACAGGGCGGAATTGCCGGTGCCGGCCGATGCCGGCGAGAGTTTCGACCGCAAGCGCCGCGCTGACATCATGACGCGCACGGCAAGCATCGATCTTCTCAACCGCTCGCTGCTCTCGGATTTCCTGCCGGTGCAGATGCTGCGGGCCGCCGGCCTGCATATCCTCTCGGCCATTCCGCCGCTGCGCAGCATCGTGATGCGCGAAGGCATCGAGCCCGGCCGCGGCTTCCGCGATATTCCCGATGCGCTAAGGGAAAAGCTGAAGCGGAAGAAGGCCTGAGCGGATCGCGATCAGCCACAGCGAAACCGTCGCCACCGAAAGCACCGTCGTGATCAGGATCGTCGCCGAGGCGCGCTCCTGCCAGACGCCATATTGCTGGCCGATGACGAAGACATTGGTCGCCGTCGGCAGCGAGGCGAGCAGCACCGCGGCCTGGATCCACACCGGCTCGAAACCGCCGACGGCAGTCAGCGCCAGGAGCACCGCGATCGGATGCAGGATCAGCTTGGCCGGCACGATGTAGGAGATTTCAGCCGGGATGCGCTTCAGCGGCCGCAGCGCCAGCGTCACGCCCATGGCAAAGAGCGCGCAGGGCGCCGCCGCCTGGGCGAGGTAATCGACGAGGCGCTGAAACGCCAGCGGCTGGTCGAGATCCAGGGCGGCGACCGCAAAACCTGCCGCCGTCGACAGGATGAAGGGATGCAGCGCCACCTTGCGGGCGATATCTGCGGCAAGCCGTCCGGTGGAATGCCTGTCGTCACGGGCCGCCGCCATCAGTGCCGGCGCCACGATGAAATGCAGCGCATTCTCGAAACAGATGATCAGCGCCACCGGCACGGCCGCACCTTCGCCGAGCGCCAGCAGTGCCAGACCTGGCCCCATATAACCGATATTGCCATAGGCGCCGGCAAAGGACTGGATGGTGCAGTCGGCAAGCGAATTGCCGCGCACGAGGCGGCCGATGACGAAAAGCAGCGTGAACACCGCATAGGTCGCCGCAACATCGGTGACGATGAAATCGATGCGCGTCAGCTCTTCGATCGGCGTGCGCGAGACCAGCTTGAAAAACAGGGCGGGCAGGGCGGCATAGATGATGAAGGTGTTCAGCCAGCCGAGCGCCTCGGCCGGCTGCTTCGTCGCCTTGGCGGCGGCATAACCGATGAGGATCAAGCCGAAGAACGGCAGGAGCAGGCTGACGATATCGGCCAAGAGGTCTTCCAGTGCGCGGGGATCGGCGGGTCAGGATCTGACTTAAGCAATTCCAGCGAAACTGTGTAGCAGTTTGGCCTCGGGAGTTGTGCAAAACAAACCGATAGAGCGTTTTCGTCATTCGAGGGAAAGACGGAAACGCTCTACAGGCGGGACGCCTTTTGGTGCAGACTTGACCAGAGAGCGGTCAGTAATCCCAGAAGACCGGCACCCAGCGGAAGGTTTCGCCCTCAACTGCCACATGGCAGACGGAGGGGAAGGGCAGGTGGGTGGCCACCAGCAGTTCGCCGGTCGCCGCCAGTTCCCGCAGGAGAGCGACCCGGACGCGCGCCGCTTCCTCGGGGTCATGCTCGAAGCCGTTATGCCAGTCAGGCTGGTCGAAGCCGACGGCGAACACCGCATCCCCGGCGAAGGTCAGCCGGTCGCCGCCGGAGGCCAGGCGGATCACGCTGTGCCCGGGGGTGTGGCCGCCGGTGCGGCGGGCGACGACGCCTGGCGCCACTTCGCACTCGTCATCGAACAGCCGCAGGTGGCTGCGGTACTCGTTCACGAACCGCTTGGCGGTCGCCCGAAGCGCATCCGGGAAGCCCGGCGGCATGCGGGTCCGGGAGAAATCGGGCGCTTCCCAGAACTTCACCTCGGCGGCCGCCAGGTGGATCCTGAGGTCGGGGCGCAGCCGCTCCTTCACCCCGTCGACGAGAAGCCCGCCGATGTGGTCCATGTGCAAGTGGGTCAGCACCACGTCGGTCACGGATGCAAGATCGACGCCGGCATCCTCCAGTCGCTTGATCAACTGCCCGGCCCGCGGCAAGTGCAGGTCCGGATCGAGGCCGAGCCCGGCATCGAGAAGTATGGTCTGCCCGCCGCTGCGCGCCACCACCACGTTCAGTGGCCAATCCAGCGAGTCTTGCGGCAGGAACATGTGGTTCAGCCAGGCTTCACGGACCGCGGGCTCTGCATTGTGGGCCAACATCGTGGTCGGGAGCGGCAGCACTCCATCGCTGATCACCAGCACCTCGATGTCGCCGATCTGCACTGCGTAGCGCGAGGGAACCAGTTCGCCGGGCCCTGGTCCACCGGGATGTGACGTGTCTTCCAGGCTCATATTTGTCTCGAGGCTCATGTTTGTCTCCTTCTGACCGCCGCTTAAACACGGCACCGGAGAACGCTACATCGAGGCGTGTTTTCGATCGATTGGGTCGAAGGTCAGGGCGAATGGGTCGAGGGACAGGGTGAGCTATACCACGGCATAGGTCCTGTCATGCAGGGTGCCGGCGTCGGACAACCGGTGCGGATCGATCGACCTGGACGTGCTTCAGCCGATCTGCATCAGGATCGGGAAAGTCTGCTGAAACCAGATCGCCACATCGCTGACCCATCCGAACAGGAAGGCGAGGCCGGTCAGGATCAGGAAGACGCCCATCACCTTTTCCACCGTGCCGAGATGGCGGCGGAAGCGCGACAGGAAGCGCATGAAGGCGCCGGAAAAGCCGGCGGCGATCCAGAAGGGAATGGCAAGGCCGAGCGAATAGACGGCGAGCAACCCGGCGCCGGAGCCGACCGTCTCGCGCGAGGCGGCGACGCCGAGGATCGCGCCGAGCACGGGGCCGATGCAGGGTGTCCAGCCGAAAGCGAAGGCAAGGCCCATGATATAGGCGCCCGTCAACGTCGCCGGCTTGCCGCCACCCTGGAAGCGCGCCTCGCGGGCAAGGACCCCGATTCGGAAAAGGCCGAGGAAATTCAGCCCCATGACGATGATGATCAGACCGCCGAGCTTCGACAACAGGTCGAGATGCTGGCGAAGCGCCATGCCGATACTGGAGGCGCCGGCGCCGAGCGCCACGAAGACGGTGGCAAAGCCGAGCGTGAAGAGCAGGGCGGAGAACAGCACGCCACGCCTGATATCGGGCGCGACCGCAATGGCACCGCCGCCGCGGAACTGCTCGACTGAAATGCCGGCCATATAGCAGAGATAGGGTGGAACGAGGGGAAGCACGCAGGGCGAAAGAAAGGAAAGCGCCCCGGCAATCAACGCGCTCCACAGGGAAATATCGGCAATCGACACACATTCTCTCCGGCTGCAATCTGCGTGATGTTCCTAGCTTTGCAACGCCAGTATTGCCAATCACCTTTTTGCGCTTGGCTCGGCTTCGACCCGGTCAAGACTAGGAATGAGTGGGCAGCGGCCTGTTCATTTCCCGGCCATGGGACGCGACAGGCCGCCGTAGGGCGCTATCAGCGGCAGAAACAATTCCGCGACCGCCTCATGCTCGGGCACTTCGGGAAAGAAGCTCAGCCGCTGGCAATAGATCGGGAAATCGCGTGCCTCTTCGCCGCTCAGCGGCAGCCAGTCGCGATAAAGATAGAGCGCGGCAGGCTCCAGATTGTCGGTGTTGCCGGTGACGCGCAACACCGCGCAGCGCCCGCCGGGAATCTCGCCGGCCTTGATCTGCTCCCCATCCGCCGCGATCGGTTGATCGGTGCCGACACAAAGGTCGACGCTATAATCAGCAGGTGAGGCGGGACGCCGTTCTGAGCGCCAGACATTGAAGGTCGGATGTGTCTTAGGGTGCAGGCCGGCGGCCATGCGCCAGGCGATGAACCGCTTGATGGTGGCGCCGAGCATCGCCGGGTCGCCCCGATGCTCGATGATCGCCACCGGCGTGGTGGGCACATTGCGAATCGTCACGTCGTCAGTGGTAAAACTCTTCTGCATCAACTTGCTCCTGGCGTTGTCGAGAGGCTCAAAGGCCGCAAGCCATGGCTCCCAATCGGGAGATTTCCGGAACGACGATGGCGATTGCCCGAACCGTTGCCGAAAGGCGCGGGCGAAGGCATCCGGCGCGTCGTAACCGGCATCCATCGCTATCTCGGTGACGCTTTGAGCGTCCCTGTAAGCCAGCCGGTGCGAAGCGCGCTTCATCCGGGCAAGCTGGATATAGCGATGCACGGATAGACCGAAGGTCGCCGTGAACTGTCGGTGGAAATGGAACTTCGAGAAGGCCGCAACGCCGCTCAGCGCGTCCAGGTCCAGATCGTCGCCCAGGTGCCGGTCTATGTAGTCAAGCACCCGCTGCATCCGGGCATGGTAGTTTTGAAGCGCCGCCTTCATCCTTCTGTCCTCCGTGGCAGCATGAGCTAGACGCAGGCCGGCATGACGCGCTCGACCGATCTTGCGGTTTTCTCACTGGTCGCAGACCATCGCCAGGGAATCGCTGACAAGCTCTCCGACGATTTTCTCGTCGTTTGCCTTGTGCTCGCAATGTATGTGCCTTGCCACGCAACGGATAGGCCTTGCCCGCAAGCGATAGGGCCGTGCGTCCGCAAGAAATGTGCCGACTGCCGGGAAAAGCTGAATTTTTCGGTTGACCGCAATGGGTCGCCTGCCTATGTTCCGCCCACTTCCAGCCGGGGTGCTTCACCCGCGGAGAGGGAGAGCGTAGCTCAGCCGGTAGAGCAACTGACTTTTAATCAGTAGGTCTCGGGTTCGAACCCCGACGCTCTCACCATAAAATCCTTCGAAATCAATCACTTGCAAGACATACTAACAAGGCGTTAGCTGTCGCTCCGGCCTGGCTAACGTTTCGGCGCGGTCGCGGCTAAGATCGAACCTGAAGCCGTTCTGCTTCTTCGGAATCCTTTCCGCAATATCTAGGCTGCCCCGAAAGGGTGATTCCATGCTTCGCATTCTTATCGATACGTGCGTGTGGTTGGATCTCGCCAAGGACTACAGGAGCCAGCCGATCATCGCGGCTCTTGAGGACGTTCTCGGTCATGAAGATTTCGGGCTCATTGTGCCTCAAGTGGTTTTGGACGAGTTCTTCCGGAATAAGGATCGTGTGGCCGCTGATGCGAAGCGCAGTCTCCAGTCTCACTTCAGCCTAGTCCGGGACGCCGTACGGCGGTTCGGAGACGAGAAGGATTGGAAGCAACCATTAAGGCACTCAACGAGGCGGATCACTCGGCCGTCTACAAAGGCGAGGCGGTCAACGAATCCATCGAGCGGATCCAGCGACTGCTCTTTGCTGCCAAGGCGGTCCCCGCCACCGAGGCCATTAAGGCCCGCGCCGCTGACCGGGCGCTAAACGGTGTCGCTCCCTTCCACCGACCGAAGAACAGCATCGGCGACGCCATCATCATCGAGACTTACGCCAACGAAATTGAACAAGCAGGCAGCGCAGGCGACGAGTTCGCCTTCATAACTCACAATAAGGCCGACTTCAGCCAAGAGGGCGGCGACCACCGTAACCCCCATGTCGACCTCGTGCCGTTGTTTGACGGTGTGAGGTCTCGCTTTTGGATTTCGCTGGCTGACCTGCTTAACGACCTCGATGGGGATCTTCTGGCGAACTACGATCTTCAGCTCTACGGCGCGACACAGGTGCGCGGATTCTCCGAAATCCTCGAAGCCGAGCACCTGCTGTACAGACAAGTTTGGTACAACCGCCACCAGAACCTCAGGATCAACATAGAGCGCGGTCGAGAGAAAGTGGTTAGTGATGAGGAGTGGAGCGCCGCCAAGCCCGTCCAGCGCAGGCGCATGACTACCGAGGGCACTTGGAAACTGGCTCAGGCGGCGGCACGGAAAACCGAAGCGGAAATCGGGATCGAGAACTGCGGGCCGTGGAGTGACTTCGAATGGGGTATGATTAATGGGAAGTTGAGCGCGCTGCGATGGGTGACTGGGGAAGAATGGGACATGCTCGATACTTGATTATTCCTCAGATAGCCGCCCTACAGAATCCCCAGCATCGTCCCACAGCGGGGCGAGTTGTTGTGTTGTGAGGAGGAGGAATGGCCACCATCGCTTCTGATTTCTCTGGTGCGAGGTATGATTTTATCATACTTTGTAAGAAACCGTGGAAAGTGTGCGACGATGCGAAATGCGGAAAAGGTAACGATTACGCTCACGGCTGACATGTTGCGAAGCGTCCGCGATACCGTCGAGGCGGGTGAGTTTGCGACCACGAGCGAAGCGATGCGCGATGCGGTGCGGGTGTGGCAGCGCCAGCGGCTTGAGGATGCCGAACGGCTAAACGCTATGCGCGCGCGTATACGGCGTTCTCTGGACGATCCCCGCCCGGGCTTAACAGCAGACGAGGCCGAAGCGGAAATGGACCGCTTCATGAAAAACCAGGAAAAAGCCTCTCGCAATGCGGCGCGCTAAGGTAGTCTATCGGCCGGAGGCGCTTGGCGACCTTCGCCAGATCTACCTCGATATTGCCGGAATCAGCCAGAGCAACGTCACCGCCAATCGCTTCGTCAAGCGAATCATGGCGAGGTGCCATAAGATCGGCGATGCACCGAATGGCGGGCGCCCTCGGAATGATCTGGCCATGGGTTTACGGATCGTTCCCTTTGAGCATTCCGCGGTGATTGCCTATCACGTTGCTGAGGCTGTCGAGATCGTCAACATCTTCTATGGCGGCAGGAATTATGAGGCCTTGTTTCGGTCAGGCGATGACGAGGCTGAGTTGTGAAACCCTTGTCCGTCGTTGTCATGAATAGCTCCCAAAAGCCAGTAGAAGTGCGCCAACCGCAATCACCGCCAGGGCCGGCCAATTTTGCGAAACGCCGAGGAATTTGAGACCCTGGTGCCGCGGTTCCAGCGTGCTGCCTCCTTGCGGCATCTGGTGCGGGTCACTCGGCCTTCGGCTGAGTGTTGACCGAAAGAGAAAAAGAAGTCCTCCAATTATGAGAGCCGCACCGATCAGGATTGCCCACATCGTCGCCTCCGCTAGGGACAAGGGTGCAAGTTAAACCGGATCCGGATCTGATTGTTCCCGGATCACCACATTTCGGGCCGCCGTTATCGATGGGAACACTTAACCCTCGTCTCCGTTCCTCTATTCCAACGATAGGAGGAAATACCCATGGATTGGAACCGTGTTGAAGGAAACTGGAAGCAGATGAAGGGCAAGGTAAAGGAGCAGTGGGGCAAGCTCACGGACGACGACCTTGACGTTATCGACGGCAAGCGCGATCAGCTCGAAGGCAAGATCCAGGAGCGCTACGGCTACGAAAAAGACCGTGCGAAGAGGGATATCGACGACTGGTACGGCCGCCAGGCCTGGTAACTGAACGGACATCGCCTATCTCCAGCCGTCGGCATGTGGTCGGCGGCTTATTTGTGCCGGTCGCCACTTTGACGAAGTGCAACCCGGCATATGGGACAAACGACCGGCGACCGACCTCCATTCTCGGAACCAGAAGCGCTCGCAGTGAATTTGACACTGAGCAATCTTGGAGGTCGTAATGGACAAGACACCGAAAACGGCAATCCGTGGAATGATGTTGTACGTACTCGCTCTTCTCGTCCTGGGCATTCTGGCGGGCGCCGCCTACACACTCTATGGCCATCCCGCCGATCCGTCGGAGCGGCCGGCGGCCGAGACGATTCCGCAAAAGGCGCCGGCGCCGCAGTGAGGCTGTGCCAAATATTCGAATGATCGCCTTCGAGAACGAAAGATGAATGCGGAAAGCGCTTGCCACATCCGCGCCGGCCCGGTCGGGTCATATTGAAAAGCCTGGATTCTCAGGCAGGAAAGCAGCAAGCGGCAGGCAACATGGCTTTGGAAAGCAAGGCCGGAACGCCTGTCGCAAGTCCTTCCAACCAGTAGGGATCTCTATTTATAGGGAGAACAACCTGCGACAGGCAAAGTCGTCACCTGGCAGGCACGTCAATTTGGCGTTCCGGAAGTGGTTGGGCATTTCCCGGAGCTCTGAGATATCGGCCTGAAAGCGGAACTGAGGAGTTTGCAGATGAGAGAACATGCCGTCGTGATTGCCGGAGGCGGGCCGACGGGGCTGATGCAGGCGGGCGAATTGGCCCTGGCGGGCGTCGATGTCGCCATCGTCGAGCGCCGGCCGAACCAGGAGGTCGTCGGTTCGCGTGCCGGCGGGCTGAGCGCGCGCACGCTCGAGGTGCTCGATCAGCGTGGCGTGGTCGACCGGTTCCTCGCTGAAGGACAGATCGCCCAGGTCACCGGATTTGCCGTCACGCGGCTCGATATCAGCGATTTTCCGACCCGGCACAATTACGGGCTGGCGCTGCGGCAGAAGCATATCGAGCGCATTCTGGCCGGATGGGTCGGCGAACTGCCGGTGACGATCTATCGTGGCCGCGAGCTGACCGGATTTGCGCAGGACGACACCGGCGTCACCATCGAACTCTCCGATGGTTTCCAGCTCAGGGCAGGCTACCTCGTCGGCTGCGATGGCGGCCGCAGTCTGGTTCGCAAGATCGCCGGGATTGACTTTCCGGGATGGGATGCGACGACCAGCAATATTCTCGCCGAAGCCGAGATGGAGGAGGAGCCACCGCTCGGCGTCCATCGCACAGTGCTCGGCCTGCACGCCTTCGGCCGCGAGGAATATGAAATTCGCGACGGCAAGGTCGTTTTTGCCAGTGAAGGTCCGATCAACGTCATGGTGACGGAAAAGAATGCGGGCGCCACGGCCAAGCCGACGCTCAGCGATCTCAGGCAAGCCCTGATCGAAACATGCGGAACGGATTATGGAATCCATAGCCTGAGGTGGATTTCCAGGTTCACCGACATGTCTCGGCAGGCGGAGGCTTACCGCAAGGGCCGTATCTTTCTGGCCGGCGACGCCGCGCATGTGCATTCTCCAGTGGGCGGCCAGGGCCTCAATACCGGCGTGCAGGATGCCGTCAATCTCGGCTGGAAGCTGGCGCAGGTGGTGAAGGGAATCTCGCCGGAAAGCTTGCTCGACAGCTATCACGCCGAGCGCCATCCGGTGGCTGCCCGCGTGCTGCGCACGACGATGGCGCAGGTCGCCTTGCAACGGACCGATGACCGCACCGAAGCCTTGCGGGACATCGTCCTGGAGCTCCTCGCCATGGACGAGCCGCGCAAAAAGATCGCCGCCGAAATGTCCGGACTGGCCATCCATTACGATCTCGGCGAGGGCCACCCGCTGCTCGGCCGCCGCATGCCCGACCTCGACCTCACCACGCCCGATGGCCCGTTGCGCGTTTATGCGCTGCTCCGAAATGCGCGGGCAGTGCTTCTGAATTTCGGCACGCCCGGCAGCCTTGACATCACGCCGTGGTCGGCCCGCGTCCAGTCGGTCAACACCAGATACGACGGCGCATGGGAACTGCCGGCGTTGGGCGCGGTCTCTGCCCCAGCCGCAGTGCTGATCCGGCCCGACGGCTATGTGGCGTGGGTGGGCGAGGGCAAGCCGGATGGTCTCCACGAGGTGATGACGACCTGGTTCGGAGCACCGGCTGAAGCCGGTTGACCTAAGCGGCAAGCGGGATCGAGCCGCGATCCGATATCGCCTCGGCCTCCGGCACGGGTTTGCCGCGGCGCTCCCATGTCCGGCGGCTGATGCCGAAAGCCTCCCAGGGGCGCGCCTGGCTGAAGGAATGGGCGAGATAGTCGGCTCTGGGAAGCGCCCCGGCGGCGCGGCGTTGCTCCTCTTTCCGGTTTCGGTCGCGCTGGCGCCGCTTTTCCTTTTGAAGTTTTGCTCTTTTTCCCTTCGGCACATCGAAGGCGCCGATCGTGCGGATATCGAGGGCGCAGCGTTCGGCGTAACTCACATGCAGCGCGTGGCCAAGCGCGTCGGCCGACAAGGCGGAAAAACGCACCTTCGTCCGCTCGTAGATGATTTCCTCCAGGTCGGCTTTCCCCGCCCAGGGAAGCCATCGCGCCGCCCAGCCGAGAACCACGTCGACGAAGTCCTGCCCGAATTCGACAAGGGCGAGGCTGGCGATGACCTCGACATAGATCAAGGCGTCATCCGCCTCGGGTGCGATGTCGCCATGGCGATGCCGGATCAATTTTTCGATCTCGCGCATCCGGCCGCGGAAATGGTTCCAACGGCCGCCCCGGGCGCGCCGCTGCACTGCCTTATACCCCAGCAGGCAGTCGCCGACTTTGACAGCCGAAACATCCCGGGCAAACCCGGAGTGGTCGGCTTCTACAGCCCGCTTCCTGGATTGAGTCGCTTTATCCACGCCAAGACGTTCCATCAATTTCCCTCGCGACCGGCCCCGGTAGGCCGAACGCGTGAGTGTATAAGAAGTCGAGGGGGGTGATGTAGCCTATCCGACCGACATTCGGTGAATTTCGATGAAACCGGCGACGGATCTCAGATCGACCTCGCGGGCAAGGCGCGCCAATAGCGTCCGGCCACGTCGATCCACGCCAAGAGAGACAAGTCGCTCTGAAGCTTATCGATCCGTTGGCGCCAGCGGGTCCCATCTCCATCTGAGTGGAGAGACGGCCCGTCGCCACAATTTACATCAGCACGGTGTTTAAATCAGCGAAAGCCAAAGAAGCTCAAAATTGCGAGCACGATGACGACAGCGCCGACAAGCCAGATCAAATTGTTCATTGGGAACCGTTCTCCTGTTTGAATTGAGCCAACTGTGACCCGTTGACTTAACTGCGTGGCGGGCTGGCGGTTCCCAAACCATCCCTATTGCCGCAGCGCGCTTCCACTCATCGCCGTCTTACCGCGGCTGCTCTTTCGCAAGCGGGCTTCGGCAGCAGCTTGCTTCGGCGGCCCGGCAATCGCAGCGGGACGCCGACCAAATGTCGCCCGCCTGGGTATTCAATAACTGCACGAGCGCGCGTTGCCGGGCCTGAAGCCACCCGCGCAGGCCGGATTGATCGATGTATCCCGTTGATACTGAAAATCTTCGGGATCGGGCTTGCCGGGCGAGGTACAGGAAGCCGTAATCGCGGACGCGCCGAGCAGCGCCCCGGCGGCTACAAATGTCAGAAAACGGTTCATCCGGGTTCTCCCTTGCGGAGTTGATCGTGGTCACAATCTACCATGCCGTCACGAGCCTATACGAAAACTTCCGGCGCGCTTGATCACGCTTAGCTGATCCGAAACCGGTCAGTTTGTGCGATCACTGATTAATTTACTCAAGATAATCTTATGGAGCTATTCTGCGGTTATGGAAGTAGTTGCGGATGCTTTTGGTTAAAAGTGGCCGATTTTGTCTTGAAAAAATAGAGGTTTTTCAGTAATATTAAGCCATAAAAAAGTAATATAAATGGGAGGATACTATGGCGGAAACTCGGTTCGATCCGGTTTTGCTTCATCGTCAGCATTTCATCGCCGAGATCACATGTCTCGATGAAATCTTCGATTTTCTGGATGAATGGCCGGAGGACAAACGAGGTCTTGCATATGACACGCTTTTGAAGGCGTGCAGGGATACCGCCAGCGGGCGTTTCCCGCTGAGCGCCGCGCGCGAGAATTTCCGGCGTTTTCTGAAGATGTCGGGCGTGCTTGCCAAGGTCGAGGGCGCCCCCAAATTCGAACAACTGATGGGCGATCGAAATATCGGGAATGCCTGATGATACTGAGTAGGCAGGGGCGCGCCGTCACATTATGTGCGGCGCGTCTTGCGTTCAGGCCGGCTATCCGGCGGCCGCCTATTTCTTTATCAGAAAGCATCACGACACGCATGTACGAGAGGCAGATGTTCTCTGGTGGCCGCAGGCTTGAAGGAATCTCAAGCAAGTCCGCCATTCGCCCAGTCGCAACGGAAGACCATCATCGGCTTCGAAAAACCCTTGAGCCGTCGGCGCGAGGCGTGGCCGAAGAGGTCGGCGGCGCCATATTCCCGAAAGATATTCTCTGAGACGAGGATCTGGTCGCTGGAAGCGGCCGCGCAGAGGCGGGCCGCAAGCTGCACGGTCGAGCCGAAGAGGTCGTTGCTGTCCTCCACCGGCTCACCGCAATCTAGCCCGATGCGGATGTGGATCGGCTGGGCATTGTTGCCGCTGTTGTAATGTTGAAATTCCTGCTGGATCGCCATGGCGCATTCGACGGCTGCCGTCGTCGCCGCGAAGGCCGCCATGATGCCGTCGCCGGTATGCTTGACTTCGCGGCCTGAATTTTTGCCGAGGCATCGGCGCACGATCGCGTCATGGGCCCTGACCAGCTCCGTCCCCATGCGGTCGCCGAGGCGCGCCGTCATCTCGGTCGAGCCGACGATATCGGTAAACAGGATCGCCCGGTGGCCTGGATCCATTTGCGGCGACGACTGGCCGGGCGCCGGATCAGGGTCATTGATGCGGCCGAGAAAGGCCTCCACCGCCGACAGGGCAACCTCGACGATCTCGTTGGCGACAAAGCCGTGCGCCTCGCGATGTACGCATTGGACAGCTGCCATATCGGGCGCATCTACCAGGCAGAAGGCCGTCCCGCGCCGCTCGTCGAACCAGTAGGTGAGGAACTTGACGCCGTATCGATCCTGAATGTCGATGTCCATGCGATGTGCCTGGGCAACCTCGGCGGGCGAGGTACCTTCGAGAAAGTGCCGGTCCATGAAGATGGGCATCGCGCGTCCTCCCAGATCCGCCGCGTGCAAGAGACGGCATTGTACGGTCTGGATGCTTCCGCGTCCACCTTTGGCACAATCGTTGAATGAATATTCCGGCGGTTGCTTCGAGAAAAGTCGAATACGTTGCTATAAATTCTATAGAATACTCGGCAAAAGTGGGATTTTAATGAGTGGATCGGGAAGGCAAGCCTGATATTTACCATAATCTGTCGATTGGTAACTGAGTGCGAGTTTCTCGGCGCCGATCGGGACGCCGCGAGCATTGCATGTTCTGAAAGCGCCTGGTTGGAGGGGGCGAAGAGCATGCCGGTTCCCGGCCGCTCCACGGCACGCAAATTGCATCGTTAACTCGTAAGCCCACCGAAATTGGAAAAGCTGTAGCAAAGTGAGACAGACGGCAAATTTTCGACCGGTCGGCTTGGCCTCGATAGGGCTAGGCCATTATGCCGTTATTAACTCTGTGTGGGATGCCGCGCGCACGCTGCTGCACGATTGGCCGGTCGACGACGGCGAAGACTATTTCGAAGCCGTGAAGTCATGCCTGGATGCGATTATCGGCGATCTGCCGCCGGATGAGGTGCGGGCATCCTTTATCAGGGCCGCGCAGGAAGCCGGCATCGCCGTCATCGAAGCTGCCGACTGAACGCCCGTCTGATCCGCTGTTTTCAACACCAGATCCCCTCGACTTGACTTTGTCGGAAGGAAGTCTAATATAGAACAAAACAGGAACATTGGAGATGGTCATGACGCATACGGAACAGGTGATCGCCAACGCCCTAGCCCTTGTCGAAGCATCCCGTGCGGCGCGCGAGCGCGATCAGTTGCGCCGCGCTGCCTGGCAGAAAAAGGTCGAACTCAGCCGGCCGCTCCCGCCCTTGCCGCGTCCGGTCCAATTGCCATTGGCGCTGAACTGATGCAGCCGGCAAAGATCCAGGAGCCAGATCCAGCATGGCCCGATCCCGTTTGGCCCGATCGTGCTTGGGAAGTCGAAGCCGTGCTGGCCTGGCATGACGACAACGCCAAGGCGGCGATCCGCTCGCTGCTCGATGACTGCAAACATCTCCGCCAGCAACTGGCACTGGCGGAGCGGGCAATGAGCCGCGGGATGACCCGCGGCTGGAAGCCGCGATACGAGCGCGACATCCTCTGAAAGGTGCCGGCAGTATCGGAGCCCGCAGCGCGCGTCAGCCGCCTGTGGTCTCCGGATCAATCCGGCGCAACCGGCTGCCGGCGATGACGGCGCCGGTGAGCGTGATCGCCACCACGGCGCCGATCCAGGCGCCATACAGGCTCTGCCCGAGAATGACGCCGGCAAGGACCGGGGTAACGATCTCGGTGACGGCGACAAGCGACTGCGTTGCGCCCATGACCACGCCCTGACGTCGCCTGGGAACATGCACGGAGAGGGCTGCGACGAACGTCGGCCGCGCCAGGGCCACGCCGGTGCTGATGAGCAGCACTGAGAAGGCGAGGGTGGGGATATCGGCAGCGAGACCGGCGGCGACATAGCCGATCGCCAGAATGGCAAAGACCAGGACGATCAGGCCGCGTTCGGAGAAAGACGCGCCGAGCCATTTTAAAAGGAAAAACTGAACGAAGATGTTGATCGCGCCGTCGGCGGTGAGCAGATAGCCCAGCTCCTTCGGGCCGAAGGCATGCTCGTTCCAGCTGAACGTGTCCTGGAGAAAGACGGCGAGCTGGGAGCTGAACATGCCGTATGAGAAATAGTGGCAGAGAAGAACGACGATCAGCACGCGAATGACCGGCGAGGCGAGGAGGGTTCGAAAGGAGATATTCTCGCCGATCGCCCCGGCCTCTTCGCCGTCGTCGCCGAGCCGACCGGGCGGATGAGCGCCCCTCAGCCAGAGACCTGTGACGCAGAGGCTGGCCGCCGACAGGCCCAACGCCGCCCAAATCGGCGCGGTCAATGAAATGTCGGCGAGATAGCCGGAGAGGCTCGACCCGATCATTCCGCCAAGACCGAGGCCGGCGCTCAGTAGGCCGATGGCCTGGCGCCGGGTGGCGGGGCTGCTGTTGTCGGCGGCATAGGCTGCCGCCGCAGAAAAATTGGCGGCGGTAAGCCCGAGCAGGATCCGCGCCAGCAGCACGAAGACGACGCTGCCGGCGAGCGCCAGCAGCAACAGGCTGACGAGTGCGCCGGCCTGGCTGGCGAGCAGGATCCTCTTGCGCCCGAAACGGTCGGAAAGCTGCCCGAGCCATGGCGCGGCAACGAACTGGCTGAGCGCTTCCGCACCGAGAACGAACCCGAGAAGCAGAGGTGATGCCCCCAGCTCCCTGAGAAAGAAGGGCAGGATCGGCAGGATGGCGCCGCTGCTGGCGGCATCGAGGCTGACGATGATGAAAACCGGCAGCATCAGCCGCCAGTCAAGCCGCTGTGGCACAGTCTCTACGGCCGTGTCGGTCGAACACAGTTCGTCGCTCATCAAATTTGTCTCTCATTGACGGTAAAGACCGGCCGACGCGCGCGCCGACCCCAGCAATCCGCGCAGACGGGTGACGGCCCGGCGTTCGAACTGCAGACTTCATGGAGTTCCCGCGGCCTGGCGCTCAGGCATCATGCTCGAAACCGGCGTTTGCGAGATAGGCTTCCAGCGCCCAGGTATCGGCCGAGGCGACGATGGCGCCGATATAACCATCCGGGCGCACCAGCACCCAGTCTCCTGGGGCGAGAGCATAGGTCTCGCGGAAGTGCCCGCCATTGTCCAGGAGATCGCCGCGCCGGCCGATCCCGTGGATGTCCAGCCCCGGGCGAGGCGGCACGGTGAGTTGCCCGACCTCATAGCCGAGCAGCGTCCAGTGGGTGCCTTTGAACAGGTCGAACAGACGCCTCGGCTGGCCGGCCGCACCCGTCAGCGGCGCGTCGGGCGCCCGGTCGCCGGCCGGCAGACCGCCGCGCCGCGCCGGCTTTTCCAGCGCGAGGGAAGATTCGGGATAGCCGATATCGAGCTGATGGACCTCGCGGCCGCGCCTGATGTCACCGCGCTTCAGCGCATCGAGAAGGCTGGTGGCAAGACCGAGCATCGCCGCCGCGATCGGGCGGCGCTCTTCCTCATAGCTGTCGAGCAGCGCATCCGGCGCGCCGCCGGCGACCGCCGCCAGCTTCCATCCGAGATTATAGGCGTCCTGCACGCTGGTATTGAGACCCTGGCCGCCGGTCGGCGGATGCGTATGGGCGGCATCGCCGGCCAGGAAGACGCGGCCGAGCCGGTAGCGATCGGCAAGCCGGGCATTCATGTGGAAGGCCGACGCCCAGGAAACCGAGTGGACGTGAATATCGTCGCGGCCGATGCGCTCCGCCACCAGTGCGGTCAGACCCGCCGCGGAAAGATCGATCTCGCCTTCAAGCGGGATCGGTCCCTGGATCTGGAACAGCTCCGTTCCGGCGAGCGGGCAAAGCCCGATCTGCCGCTGCATGTCGCCTTCGCCGAACCGATGCCAGGCGTCGCGATCGAGACCCGTCAGCATGACATCGGCGACGATGGCGCGCACGCCGAGCGTCTTGCCGGGAAAGCCGATATCAAGCGCGTGGCGCACGAAGCTGCGCCCGCCATCGGCGCCGACCAGCCAGCGCACGCGGATGGCTTCCTCGCCGGATTGGCTCTTGAGCCGTGCCGTCACGCCTTCCTTGTCCTGCTCGAAGCCGATGAGTTCGCATCCAAATTCTGGACGGTGCCCCAGCTCGATGAGGCGTTCCCGCATCGCGGCTTCAGTGAGGAATTGCGGCACCATCAGCGGAAGATGATAGGGCTCGGCCGGCGTCGGATCCTCGCGCAGCACGGCGTCGGACTCTGTGAAGCTTCCGTCGTCACTGTATACCCGCTGGCGGGGATAGAGGCCGCCGAGTGCGACGATGCGGTCGAGGATGCCGAGATCCTCAAAGACCTCCTGCGTTCTTGGTTGGATGCCCTTGCCGCGCGAGCCGCGGAACGGGTCGTTCAATTTCTCGATCAGGCGAAAGCTGACGCCGCGCCGGGCCAGCTCGATCGCCAGCGTCAGGCCGGCAGCACCGGCGCCTGATATCAGCACGTCGACTGTAGAATTCTGTGTCATCGCCATCTCCATGTGTGTATTATGCACATAATTGGAGAATCGATATGGCGTCAAGAAATAATGTGCAAAATACACGCATGTCCGAAAAGCTTCGTGAGTTGCATGGGGCTTTGATCGAGATTGTCAGCGTCATGAACCGGCCGCAGCGCGACGAGCAGATGGTCCGCGAGGCGGGAATTTCGCTCGATCGTGCGCTGTTTCCGCTGCTGGTCACGGTGGAACGCCTCGGCCCGATCGGCGTGGTCGAGCTCGCCGACCGCGCCGGGCGCGACTACACCACCGTCAGCCGTCAGGTCGCCAAGCTCGAAAGCCTCGGTCTGGTGGAGCGCCGGGGAAGTGCCGCCGATCGCCGCGTGCGCGAGGCGGTCATCAGCCCGAAAGGCAAGGCGATGACCGACCGCATCGACGTGGCACGCGAAAGGATCGGCCGCGCCATCTTCGAGCGCTGGGACGAGCACGACTTCAACGAGCTGGTGCGGTTGATGCGCAAGTTTGCAGAGGATATCAGCGGCGATACCGTCGGCAGCGCGTCGATCCCGCATGCCGACAGCGAATGAAAGTGGAGCGTGCGAAGCCATTGCACCGGCCTGTCTGGAGTGCTTTTCTTGGCACCTCTGCAATTCAACGCTCTCCGGTGATTCCCAATGTTCGAAATTCTGTGGCGCGGCCTGGCGATCGGCGCCGGCGCAACCATCCTTATGGACCTTTGGGCGATCGTGCTCACCAAGGTCTTCGGCCAGACGCCGCCCAACTGGGCGCCGGTCGGCCGCTGGTTCTGGCATCTCCGCCGCGGCAAGGTCTTTCACGACAGCATCGCCGATGCCGAACCCTATGCCAATGAACTGGCGCTCGGCTGGTTCAGCCATTACGCTGTCGGCATTGTCTATGGCGTGATCTTCGCCCTCGTCATGGGGCAGGGCTGGCTCGCCGCCCCGACATTCCTCCCCGCCTGGATCTTCGGCATCGTCACCGTCGGGGCAGGGTGGTTCCTGCTGCAGCCGGGCCTCGGCATCGGCTGGGCCGCTTCCAAACATCCGACCCCGAACAAGGTCCGGTGCTTCAATCTGCTGGCGCATACGGTGTTTGCATTGGGGCTTTATGGGACGGCGTTGATTCTGCGCTGAGATTGCCAAAAACCCCTCCCCAACCCCTCCCCACAAGGGGGAGGGACTAAGCTGTGGTGTCTGGCGGCGAGCGAAAGCAGAGTCGTATTGGCTGGTTGCCGTTCGACAGATTGATACGATAGAGTTTATGTGAAGCGGTGCCGCATCTTAGTCCCTCCCCCTTGTGGGGAGGGGTTGGGGAGGGGTCTTTTGGTTCCCCGAAGCCCTATTTCAGCGCGCCGCCCAATTGGCGCCACGGCGGAAGATCGTCTTCATCTCGGGCACGTCGAACTCCTTGGCCTGATGGCCGAGCGAGGAATAGAAAACCCGGCCCTCGCCGTATTTGCGCTTCCAGACGACGGGCATGACGACGCCGTCGATCCAGTAGGCGTGCTCGCCGGTGAATTTCGTCGTCGCCAGAACCTCGTTCGAGGGGTCGACATGCATGTAATATTGCTCTGACGTATAGGGGAAATCGGCAATCCCCTCCATCAGCGGATCGTCCGGCCGGGTGATGTTGACGGTATAGTCGATGATGTTGCCGGGGTGGGCCACCCACTGGCCGCCGATGATGAACTGATAGTCGACGGAGTCGCGGAAGGCATCGCCCGCGCCGCCGTGATAGCCGGCGATGCCGACGCCGCTCTCGATGGCGGCGGCGAGGTTCTTGACCTCTTCCTTCTCGATCTTCGACATCGTCATGATCGGCACGATGAGGCTGAGATCATGCACGGACGGGTCGGCCAGCGCCTCGGTGCCATGTTCGAGATAGACCTTGAAGCCGTCCTCCTCGAGCATGGTCTTGATGATTTCGGCGCATTCCTGCGGCTCATGGCCGCTCCAGCCGCCCCAGACGATCAGTGCTTCACGCATAGTCATTCCTCCTGAAATTATTTCGCCAGCCGTCCGTCGACGATGGATTGCGATAAGGGGGCAGGGCGCTCCACGGCCGTTGAGATCGCCACCGTCCGGCCGGTCGCAGACGCGGTGTGGAAGGCTTCCATGACCTCCAGCACATGCAGCGCCAGATCGCCATTGGCGCGATGCGGCCGGTTGGAGCGGATCGCATGGGCCAAGTCGGCGACGCCGAGCGAGCGATAATTGCCATCGGCATAGGGAGATGTGAGGGGCTGATCCTCGAATTGGCCGCCCTTCCTGAGATATTCGACAGGGCCCTCGAATTTGTTGGGATCGGGCACGATAAGCGTGCCCTCGGTGCCGTAGACCTCGAGCGGCACATGCTTGTGGCCGGCGACGTCGAAGCTCATGGCGATCTGGACGACGGCGCCGCCCGCAAAAGCCATCATCCCGGCGACGTGGGTCGGCACATGCACGGGAATACGCTCACCGTTGCGCGGTTCGCTTGATATCAGCCGTTCGGCCCGCGGCGTCGTCGCAAAGCCGGCCACTTGAGCGACCGGCCCGAGCAGATTGACGAGATCGGTGATGTAATAGGGACCCATGTCGAGCATCGGCCCGCCGCCAACTTCGTAATAGAAGGCGGGATTCGGATGCCAACGCTCATGGCCCGGGCACATGAAGCTCGCCGAGCCGCCGACCGGCCGGCCGATCACGCCCTGGTCGATCAAGGCACGGGCAGTCTGATGGCCGCCGCCGAGGAAGGTGTCAGGGGCTGCGCCGATGCGCAGATTCCTGGCCTTGGCGGCCTCCGCCAATTTTTTCCCTTCCGCGAAATTAATCCCGAGCGGCTTTTCCGAATAGGTGTGCTTGCCGGCCTCGAGCGCCTGCAGCGCGACCGTGACATGGGCTTTCGGGATCGTGAGATTGACGATGATTTCGACCTTGGGGTCGGCGAAAAGCTCCTCGACCGTTCTGGCGGGAACGTTGAATTCACGCGCCTTGGCTTCCGCCAGTTCCCGGTTGAGATCGGCGACGCCGCGGATGTCGAGAATGGGAAAGGAGGCCATCGCTTTGAGATAGGCGCCCGAAATGTTGCCACATCCGATGATGCCGATACCGACTCTTTCCATGAATTCCTCCATCTGATCGTGATTGTGACACCCGTCAGAGTGCCGGCCCGGTGGTGCTCCAGGGCGATTCGTAGAGTTCGTAGAGCGCCACCGCAGCGGCACCCTGCGCCCAGAAATCGTCGCTCGAATCGTCGAAGACGAGTTCGCTCACCCCCTTCAGTGAGGGCGGAATGGCGAGCGCATAGGCGTCGCGCAGGCTGTTCAGGAATGGCTCGCCGAGCGCCAGGCTCGACCCGACAAGGATGACCCGCGGCGGCGCAAATAGCGTGACGATATTGGCAATGGTCAATCCCACCGCTTCGCCGGCGCGGATGGCGGCGCCGATCAGCCGGTCGTCATCGGCCTTGATCAGGGCCTGGGCATGCGTCATGCCGCGCCCGAGCCGGATGGCTTCGGCAAAACGCCCATCGGCCTGCTGTTCGCCGAGGATGGCGCTTTCGCCGGCCTGGCTGAACAGCCGCACCACGCCGCTCGGCCCCATGCCGAGCACCAGGTCACCGAGATTGTGGCTGAGACCGCCGGCGCCGCGAAACAGGCGGTTGCCGTGTAGCACCCCGAGCCCCAGCGTCTGCTCCAATGAAATCAACACCATATCCTCGAGATCGCGCGCTTTGCCGAACCAGTGGTGGCCGAGCGTGATGGCATGCGCATCGCTTTCGACGATGGTCGGCGTCGACAACCGCGTCGACATCTCGGCGGCGAAATTGACATTGGTGTCCCGGAAGATCGGGCTGCTTCTGATGTAGCCGGTGCGGTGCTCGATGACGCCGGGAAAGCCGAGGCAGACGCTGTCGACATCCTCAAGCGACAGCCCGGCATCGACGACGCAGCGCCGCACGCCATCCTCGACCAGATCGGCGATGACGCCGATCGGCTGCCGGTCGAGGCGGATCGGCAAAGCGAGTTTCGACAGCACGTCGCCGCGGAAATTGGTGACGACGAAGACCATCCGGTTGGCGGCGATCTTGCCGCCGACGACGCGGGCGGCATCAGGATTGAGCTCCAGCGCCACGCGCGGCCTGCCGCGCACCGCCTCGTTGCGGATATCGCCTTCGTGGCGCGGCAGGATCAGCCCGTCGTCGAGCAGCGAGGCGGTGATGGCGGAAACCGTGGTGGTGGAGAGTTCGGTGCGTTCGCTGATCTCGATGCGCGAGATCGGACCGTGGCGCCGGATGGTATCGAGCACGTTCAAGCGATTGATCGCGCGCATCAATTCTGGATCTGCGGTCTTCATGAAAAACTAGCCGGCATCGTTCGTTGGGCGGAACCCAATATTTTTAACGGGTTACGAAATAAATAGCAGGCAATCCCGTGAGGCTGTCAAGCGCATTTGGTAAAAATAGCGGTAATTGGGTTGACATCCGGCAAAAGCTCCGTTGAATTAATCCGCATTGGGGAAAAATTGTGAGGATAGGTCCCCGGGAGGAAAATCATGAATTTTATGCTGAAGAACGCCGCTTTCGGCGGCAGGCGCATCGTATCCATGGCCGCGGCAGCCGGCATGTTGCTGGCGGGAGCGGGTGCCGCCTCCGCGACGACGGTGGTCAAATGGCTGCATCTCGAGCTCGACCCGAAAAACGTCGCGGCCTGGGAAGACATCGTCAAGAAATACGAAGCCCAGCATCCCGACGTCGACATCCAGATGCAGTTCCTCGAAAACGAGGCCTTCAAGGCCAAGCTTCCCACTCTGCTGCAATCCGACGACGTGCCGGATTTCTTTTTCAGCTGGGGCGGCGGCGTGTTGAAGCAGCAGTCCGAGACCGGCGCGCTGCAGGATGTGACGGCAGCCCTTGATGCCGATGGCGGCAAGCTGCGCAAGGCCTATACCCCGGCCTCGGTCGACGGCTTGACCTTCGAGGGCAAGACCTGGGCTATTCCCTACAAGGTCGGCCTAGTCAGCTTTTTCTACAACAAGGCGCTGTTTGCCAAGGCTGACGTCAAGGCCGAGGACATCAAGACCTGGACTGATTTCCTCGCGGCGGTGAAGAAGATCAAGGCGGCCGGCATCGTGCCGATTGCCGGCGGTGGCGGCGAGAAATGGCCGATCCATTTCTACTGGAGCTATCTCGTCATGCGCGAAGGCGGCCAGAAGGTCTTCGACGCCGCCAAGAACGGCGAGGGTGAAGGCTTCCTCGATCCCGCCATCATCAAAGCCGGCGACGATCTTGCCGAACTCGGCAAGCTCGAGCCTTTCCAGCCCGGCTATCTCGGCGCCACCTGGCCGCAGACGCTCGGCGTCTTCGGTGACGGCAAGGCTGCGATGATCCTCGGCTTTGAAGCGACCGAGGCCAACCAGCGCAAGAATGCCGGCGACGGCAAGGGGCTTTCCTCAGACAATATCGGCCGTTTCGTCTTCCCGACGGTCGAGGGCGGCGCCGGCAAGCCGACCGATACGCTCGGCGGCCTGAACGGCTGGGCCGTCACCAAGAAGGCCTCCAAGGAGGCGCTGGATTTCCTCGCCTTCCTCACCAACGCCGAGAACGAGCGGGCGATGGCCAAATCAGGCATGCTTCTGCCCGTGGCCGTCGGGGCCGATGATGGCGTCGTCAACCCGCTGCTGGCCGAATCGGCGAAACAGCTTGCCGGTTCGACCTGGCATCAGAACTTCTTCGACCAGGATCTCGGTGCGGCCGTCGGCCGTGTCGTCAACGACGTCTCGGTGGAAATCGTCTCCGGCCAGATGAACTCCAACGATGGCGCCCAGATGATCCAGGACGCTTTCGAGCTGGAACAATAACCAGCGCCCGCAGAGCCTTCCCGGCGCTCCCGATCAAGCGGAGCGCCGGCATTGCTGCCGACGAACGAAAGCAGGACCAATGGCCAATATTTCAGTCCCCTCGATAACGACTGCCGCAAGGCCGGCACGCAGAGCCGCAAACAGCAGGAGTTCGGTCGCCCACGACCGGCTGGCGGTGCTCTTGCTCTTTCTGCCGCCGGCGCTGCTGCTCTTCACGCTTTTCGTCATCATGCCGATGGGCGAGGCGGCCTGGTACAGCCTCTACAAATGGAATGGCTACGGCACGCCGACCGAGTTCATCGCGCTCCGCAATTTCCAGGTGCTGTTCCGCAACGCGGCCTTCACCCAGGCGCTGGTCAATAATGGCCTGATCATCGTCATCTCGATCTGCATCCAGGTGCCGCTCGCCATCTGGCTTGCCACGATGCTCGCCCACCGCATCCCGGGCGTCGTCGGCTACCGGCTGATCTTCTTCCTGCCCTATGTGCTGGCCGATGTTGCCGCCGGCCTGATCTGGCGCTTCGTCTATGACGGCGATTACGGGCTGTTTGCCGCCGTTTCCAACTTCTTCGGCTTCGCCAATCCCTATGTGCTTGCCGACAAGGATGTGGCGATCTACGCCGTGCTCGGCGTCATCGTCTGGAAATATTTCGGCTTTCACATGATGCTGTTCATCGCCGGGCTGCAATCGGTCGACAAGAGCGTGCTTGAGGCGGCCGAAATCGACGGCGCCACCGGCTGGCAGAAATTCCGCTATGTCACGCTGCCGCTGCTCGGTTCGACCTTGCGTCTGTCCATCTTCTTCGCCGTCGTCGGTTCGCTGCAGCTCTTCGACATGATCATGCCGCTCACCGGCGGCGGCCCGTCCAACTCCACCCAGACAATGGTCACCTTTCTCTACACCTATGGCGTCATGCGCATGCAGGTGGGTCTCGGCAGCGCCGTCGGCGTCGTGCTCTTCATCATCTGCGTGACGCTCGCCTTCGGTTACAAAAGGATCTTCATGCGCCATGACTGATATGAGCTCTTCCATCCGCATGCGCGCCTCGACCCGCATCTACCTCTACGTGTCGCTGACCCTGATTGCCGCCATCGTGCTGATCCCGCTGCTGACGACGGCGCTCGGCGGCTTCAAGACGCTGGGCGACCTGCGCACCAATCCCTTCGGCCTGCCGACGGAATGGCAGTGGGCGAATTATACCGACATCCTGTTCGGCGAGCGTTACTGGCTGCAGATAGGCAATTCGCTGATCATTGCAGCGCTCACCGTGCTGCTGACGCTGATCGTCTCGTCGATGGCGGCCTTCGCCTTTGCCCATGTGCGCTTCTTCGGTTCGTCCTTCCTGCTCAATTATTTCCTGCTCGGGCTGATGTTTCCGGCAGCGACCGCGATCCTGCCGCTGTTCATCCGCATCCGCGATCTCGGCTTGTTGAATACCTATTGGGGCGTGGTGCTGCCGCAGGTGGCCTTCGGCCTCGGCATGAGCATCCTGTTGTTCCGGAACTATTTCCGCAACCTTCCGGAAGAATTGTTTCAGGCGGCCTTCGTCGATGGCTGCGGCTATCTCCGGTTCTTCTGGCATATCTCGCTGCCGCTCTCCCGGCCGATCGTCGCCACCGTCAGCATCATCTCCTTCGTCGGCAGCTGGAACAGCTACATCCTGCCGCTGATCATGCTGAACTCGGAATCGAAATATCCCTGGCCGCTCGGCATCATGGTCTATCGCGGCGAATACGGCACGGAATGGCAATTGGTGCTGGCCTTCATCACCCTGACCATCCTGCCGACTATCATCGTCTTCTTCGTCGCCCAGCGGCACATCATCGCCGGCCTGACCGCCGGCGCCGTCAAGTCCTGAGCCGAACTATTGGAGCTGCAATCATGGCATCCGTTTCACTGCACGATGTAACCAAGGCCTATGGCGCCGTCGACGTCATCCACGGCATTTCGCTTCATATCGAGGATGGCGAATTCGTCGCCCTGGTCGGCCCGTCCGGCTGTGGAAAATCGACGCTGTTGCGGATGATCGCCGGCCTTGAGGAGATCACCGATGGCGAGATCGCCATCGGCGGCAATATCGTCAACGCCATGACACCGCGCGAGCGCAACATCGCGATGGTCTTCCAGTCCTACGCGCTCTATCCGCATATGACGGTCGCTGAAAACATGGGCTTCAACCTGAAGCTCGCCGGCGTCGCCAAACCCCAGATCGAGGCCCGCGTTGCCGAGGCCGCCCGCATGCTCGATCTTGCCGCGCTGCTCGACCGCAAGCCGGCCCAGCTTTCCGGCGGCCAGCGCCAGCGCGTCGCCATGGGCCGCGCCGTCGTCCGCAACCCGGCCGTTTTCCTGTTCGATGAGCCGCTCTCCAACCTCGATGCGAAGCTGCGCGTGCAGATGCGCTCGGAGATCAAGACGCTGCACCAGAAGGTGAAGACGACCTCGATCTATGTCACCCATGACCAGATCGAAGCAATGACGCTCGCCGACCGCATCGTCGTGCTCAATCAGGGCAGGGTGGAGCAGTCGGGCACGCCGCTCGAACTTTACAAGAAGCCGGCCAACCTCTTCGTCGCCGCCTTCATCGGCTCGCCGGCGATGAACATGCTCGACGGCACGGTGGAGGGTCAAAACGGCGCGCCCGCCGCCCGCCTCGAAGATGGCACGGCGATCCGTATCGCGCCCGACCGCCGGGTCAGGCCCGGCCAGGCCGTCACCATCGGCCTGCGCCCCGAACATCTTATTCCCGGCCTGTCGGCCGGCACGCCGCTTGCCGGCCGCACCATGCTGGTGGAACCCACAGGCGCCCAGACCCATGTGGTCTTCGACCTCGCCGGCCAGCAAGTCACCGCCATCGTCGATGGCGAATACCCCGCCCGCTACGGCACGGTGTTCGAGGCAAGCATTGCCAGCGACCAGGTCCACGTCTTCGACCGCGGCAGCGGGGTGGCTCTGTAGGCGGCCGACGCTGGACGCGTCGCGAGCAATGGTCTATAGCCTATACCATGAGTAGGCTTCAGAACAAATCGGTCCTGATCACCGGCGGCGCCAATGGCGCGGGCGCGGCGAGCGCAAAGCTGTTTGCCGAAGAGGGTGCCCGCGTCATGATCGCCGACCGGGATGCAAAAGCGGCAGGGGCGCTCGTGGCCGCATTGCAGGCCCGCAATCTCGACGTCCGTTTCGTTCATGCCGATATTTCACGGCCGGAAGAGGCTGAAGCTGCCTATCGGGCGGCCCATGAGGCTTTCGGCCGCGTCGATATCCTCTTCAATCATGCCGGCATCATCATCGTTAAACCGTTCCTGGAGTGCACGCTCGAGGAATGGGACGAGTTGATGGACAACAACGCCAAATCCGCATTCCTGATGACCCGGCTGGTGCTGCCGGAAATGCTGGAGCGCGGCAAGGGCGTGTTGATCTTCACCTCGACAACAGGCGTGCGTGCGGCGACGCATCTGGAGGCTCTCTATTGTGCCTCGAAATCGGCGATGCATCAGATGGCGCGCGCCCTGGCGGTGGAATATCGCGATCAGGGGATCAGGGCCAACCTGATCTGCCCGAGTTTCGTGCGGACCCATCATGGCGAGCATGAGATCGAACAATTGCGCAGCTATGGTGTCTTTGCGTCGGAAAACGATGTCAACGCCATGCAGGGGCGCATCTGCGAGCCGGAAGAGGTGGCGGAAGTCGCGCTCTTCCTTGCTTCCGACGCGTCCAGTTTCGTCAACGGCGCCGAGATCTTCGTCGACAATACATTCACGGCGGTGTGAATCGTGCTTTGGGGATTGAGACAAGTCGAACCGCAGGCGGCGCACGGCCTCGCCGTCGATCTGTTGCAGCGCCAGATCCATTCCGGGCTGCTGCTGCCGGCCGAGCGGCTGCCCGCCGAGCGCCAACTGTCCGACCGCTTCGGCATCAGCCGCGTGACGCTGAGAGAAGCGCTGCGGGTGCTGGAAACCAATCAATATATTACGGTTCGGCGCGGCGCCCAGGGCGGCGCCTTCGTGACCGACGAGGAGCGGCTGAGTCAGCTCGCGCGCCGCCGGATGACCCGGGCGCCGGCGACGACGATGCGCGTGGTCGAATTCCTGACCGTCAACCAGCTGGCGGCCGCCCGTCTGGCAGCGGTTCGGCGCGGTACCGCCGACCTCAAGCGCATGCGCCAGGCGATGGATATGATGACATCGGCGGAGAACGGGCCGCAGCGCAAACAGTCCGAAGCCCTGTTCTTCCTTGCCGTCGGCGACGCAGCGCAGAACCCTCTGCTGTCGCGCGCCATCGAAGACGGGCTGGCCGAGCTGTTTCTGCCCTTCGAAAAGGCGGGCTCCGAAGCGACCGCGTCCACGGCATTGAAATCCTTCGAGCATTTGTTTCAAGCGCTCGGCAGCGAGGACATCGCCTCCTCAGAGGCTGCAATGACGGATCTGCACGCCCAGCTCTGGGATACCGTCCGCCGATTGACCCGAAACGCCGCCTGATCTTTTCAGGGCGGCATGCCGAAAACTGCGCACGGTCTTCGGACGACGTCATGCTCTAACTCGTTCATACGGAATAGGATTTGGATTTCAGGTCGAACCGGCCTGAATTCATCCTGTTTCCCGTATTCAAAATGCGCTTGACAACTGCCTTCGGATTTAATGGTATTAACCTCATACCATTGATCCATTGTGGGAGGCATCATGAACGTCGCGGCGAACATGTCGAAGGAGCTGGTGGTGAACGGGCGACTGCGGGGGCGCACGGCCATCATCACCGGCGGCGCAAACGGGATCGGGCGGGCCGCCGCGCGCATGTTCGCGGCCGCCGGCGCCAGAGTGGCGATCCTCGACATCCAGGTGGAGGCCGGCCGCAGCGCTGTCGCCGAAATCGAAAAGGCGGGCGGGCAGGCGATGTTCCTGCAGACCGACGCGGCGGACACTGCGGCGGTCCGTGCCTCGCTTGCGGCAATCGTCGCCAAATGGGGCGTCGTCGATACGCTTTTCAGTCATGCCGGCACGATCATCGTCAAGTCGCTGCATGAAAGCACCGACAGCGATTACGAGCGCCTGATGAACATCAACGTTCGCTCGTCCTTCGTGGTCTGCCGCGAAGTGGTCTCGCACATGCTTGAAAACGGCGGCGGCTCGATCGTCATCACCTCGTCGATCGGCGGCGAGAAGGGTTTCGGCCTCGAAAGCCTCTATTGCATGACCAAGGGTGCCGTCCTGCAGCTCGCCCGCTCCATTGCTATCGAATATCGCGACCGGGGAATTCGAGCCAATGCCGTTTGCCCGGGCTTTGTGAAGACAGCCCACGGGCTTCGCGAAATCGACGAGCTCGACGGGCTCGGCCAGAAGTGGAACGAGGCGGACCTGCATTCGGTGCAGGGGCGGCTTTGCGAGCCGGAGGAGGTGGCGGCCGCAGCGCTCTGGCTTGCTTCGGACGAGGCGAGCTTCGTCAACGGGTTGGCGCTTTACGTCGACAACGGTTGGTACGCCAAGGGTTGAACTGCAATACAACACGAAAAGGGGAATGCAATGAAACGGCTTATCACTTCTGCAATCATGGCGCTCAGCGTCGCGAACGCCTCTCCCTCGATGGCTTTCCAGCCGGAGTCCGACCAGACGATCAAGCTGATGATCGCCGATTGGTCGTCAATGGCGATCGACACCGAGATCCTCAACATCATCCTGTCGACCTACGGCTACAAGGTGGAAAAGGTAGTCGCCGACGATACCGCCCGTTATCCGGGATTCGAGGCGGGCGACCTGACGATCGCGCTGGAGACCTGGCAGACCACGCAGAACGAGGTCTTCTCCGCATCGCTCGCGACCGGCAAGATCCTCGACATGGGCGAGCTCGGCCCGCACGCCAAGGAGGACTGGTGGTATCCGGCCTATATGGAGGAGAAGTGCCCGGGACTGCCGGACTGGAAGGCGCTGAAGAACTGCGCCGAAGCCTTCTCGACGCCGGAGACTGCGCCGAAGGGACGGTATCTCGGCGCCCCGGTGAGCTGGGGCGGCTACGACGAAGAGCGCATCAAGGCGCTGGACCTGCCCTTCGAAGTCGTCCATGCCGGCACGGACGCGGCGATGTTCGCCGAGCTGAAATCGGCCTATGAGCGCAAGGCGCCGATCATCCTGTGGGTCTACGAGCCGCATTGGGCGCCGACGGTCTTCGAGGGCTCGTTCATCAAATTCCCGCCCTATGAGTCCGCCTGCTATTCGGATCCGTCCTGGGGCGTAAACCCGAAAGCGGCCTACGATTGCAGCAAGCCGGAAGGCTGGATCAAGAAGATGGCCTGGGCCGCCGGTGAAAAGGTCTGGCCCTGCGCTTACGACATCACGCGCAAGTTCACCATAGACGGCAAGGAACTCGGCCAACTGGTCTACGAGGTCGACGTCAACGGCCGCACCGTCGAGGATGTCGCGATGGAATGGGCGAAGAAGAACGAAGCCACCTGGCGTTCCTGGGCTGCCTGCGCGGAAAAGTAGGATAGCGGTGGGAGCCGGGCGGACCCCGGCTCCCACTAAAGCGCGTCGCGTCAAACTTGATTCATGCAACGCGCTTTAGCTCTTTGTTTTGCGCATGTCGTTGCCGCAAAACCGCTTCACACTTTTGCGCGACATGCTCTATCGATTTGGGAGGACGAGATGACCCATAGCCTCGCACAGCCCAGGGAGATGACGCTTTGGCGCAGTCACTGGGCCTATGTCGCCTTGCTTCCTGCGATCATGGCTGCGGCGCTCTTTCTCCCCGGACCACTGGTGCATTTGCCCGATTGGGCGGTTCTGCCGCTGTCGGATTATGTCGGCAGAGGATTGAACTGGTTCGCGCGTGACGCGGCGATCGGAGAGGTGAAAATCGCCGACGCCACCCGGGCGCTTGCCGCAATCGCCGAGACGCCGATCCTGTGGCTGAAGATGCTGCTGGTCGACGGCTGGGTGCAAGGCGCTGGTTTCAACAAGCTGCATATCGCTCCACCCTTGAGCTGGGTCGGCGTGATATTGGTGACAGCGCTTGTCGCCTTGCGGGTCTCCGGCCGGTCCCTGGCAATGCTCACCCTGGCGGCGGGCGCCTATCTTGTCGTCTTCGGCCTCTGGGTCTCGGCGATGATCACGCTGGCCTCCGTCCTGCTATGCGTGATCACCGGCCTCGCCTTGGGCCTGGCGATGGGTATCTGGGCCTATCGTTCGCCGGGCGCGGAAGCCGGTTTGCGGGCGGTCATGAATATCATGCAGACCGTGCCGATTTTTTCCTATCTTTTGCCGACGCTGCTTCTGTTCGGCTACGGGCCGAGTGCGGCCCTGTTTGCCACGGTGGTCTACGCGCTGCCGCCGATGGTGCATGCCACCGTGCTGGCGTTGCGCTCCGTGCCCTCCGAAACGCTCGAACTGGCGCGGATGACGGGATGCAGCCGCCGGCAGACCTTGTGGAAGGTCGAATTGCCGGTGGCGATGCCGCAGCTTGCGATCGGGCTCAATCAGGTGGTGATGATGACGCTGAACATGGTGATCATCGCCTCGATGATCGGCGCCGGCGGCCTCGGCTATGACGTGTTGCGCGCGCTGCGCCGGCTCGATTTCGGCGCCGGCTTCGAAGCGGGCATGGGGATCGTTGCGCTGGCTGTCGTGCTCGACCGGCTGACGCAGGCGGCGGCCCGCAATCAGTCGACGGGCCGCCACAGGCTTTGGTGCCGCCGCGATACCGTTCTCGCCCTGGCGCTGCTTGCGGTGCCGACAGTCCTCAGCTTGGCGGTGCCGGCGCTTGCCGCCTGGCCGGCCGGCCGGACCTTGACGACGGCACCTTTCTGGAACGGCGCGGTGAGTTTCATCAATCAGACCTTCTACGGGCCGCTGGAAGCGATGCGCACCGCCATGCTGCTCGGCGTGATGAATCCCTTCCGCGATCTGCTGCAATCAGCGCCGTGGAGCGTGGTCGTGCTGCTCCTGGCGGTGGCGGCCTACGCGCTGGGCGGTCTGCGCACTGCCCCGATCGTCGTGCTGCTGATCCTTTTCATCGCACTAACAGGCTATTGGCAGGCGGCGATGTCATCGGTCTATCTGACAGTTCTGTCCGTCGCCATCGCCCTTGCCATCGGCCTGCCGCTGGGGATCTGGGTGGCGGGGCATCCGCGGCTGCACGGGCCGGTGCAATTGGCGCTCGATACGCTGCAGACCCTGCCGACCCTGGTCTACCTGCTGCCGGCTGTCATGCTGTTCCGCAATGGCGACTTTTCGGCGCTGATCGCCATTGCCTCTTATGCCATAGCGCCGGCCGTGCGTTATGGCATGGCGGGAATGGCGCATGTGCCGCATGAACGGATCGAGGCCGGGCTGATGTCGGGCTGCACGCCATGGCAGACCTTTCGCTTCATCAGCCTGCCGTCCGCCTTGCCAACGCTTATTCTCGGCGTCAACCAGACCGTGATGATGGCCTTGTCGATGCTTGTCATCGCCGCTCTCGTCGGCACGCGGGAGCTGGGGCAGGAGGTCTATACGGCGCTCGCCCGGGGACAAACCGGGCCCGGCATCGTCGCCGGTCTATGCGTTGCCTGCATCGCGCTCATCGCCGATGCGCTGTTGAAATCCGGAGCCGCGCGTGCTGCCGGGCGTGAAGGAGATGTCCATGTCTGATGCCTATCACCATTCACCGGGACGGACGGCACCTGTTGCGCTCGAAGCCAAGGGCGTCTGGAAAGTCTTCGGGGCCGATGCCGCCTCTTTCGGCCAGCGTCCCGCCTCCGCCCGCACGCCGGAAGCACTGGCCGCCGCCAAGGTCGTGGGCGCGGTGCAGGATGCGACCTTCCGGATCGCGCGCGGCGAGGTCTTCGTCATCATGGGCCTCTCCGGCTCGGGAAAGTCGACGCTTCTTCGCTGCCTCACCCGGTTGATCGAGCCCACCGAGGGTGAGGTTCATTACGACGGCGAGAATATTTTGAAACTGAACGACAAGGCGCTGGTCGATATCCGCCGCCGCCGGATGGGCATGGTGTTCCAGCATTTTGCGCTGCTGCCCAATCGCACCGTTCTCGGCAATATCGCTTTCCCCTTGGAAGTTCAGGGAATGCCGCGCGCCAAGGCCGAGGCGCGGGCGCGCGAACTGATCGATACCGTGGGACTGACGGGGCGAGAGGCCCGCTTTCCCGCCGAACTTTCCGGCGGCCAGCAGCAGCGCGTCGGCATCGCCCGTTCGCTCACCACCAATCCGGAATTCTGGTTTCTGGACGAGCCGTTTTCGGCGCTCGATCCGCTCATCCGTGCCGATCTCCAGGCCGAGGTGCTGCGGCTCCAGCAGACCCAGACGCGCACGGTCGTTTTCGTCACCCATGATCTGGACGAAGCCATTCGGCTCGCCGACCGGATCGCCATCATGGAAGGCGGGCGCATTGTCCAGATCGGAACGCCCGAAGAGCTGGTGACGCGGCCGGCGACCGATTATGTCCGCCGCTTCGTCGCCAAGGTGCCGCCGGCCCGTGTGGTTCGGGTTTCTTCGCTGATGAGCTCTGCGCAGGGACAGAATGTCGCCGGCGGAGTGAAGGCTGGTTGTACGATTTCGGAGATCGCGCCGCAGCTTGTTTCTGCCACCGGCGCTTTGCCGGTCCTCGATGCCGCCGGCAGACAGATAGGATCGCTCGACCGCCAGCGGGCGCTTGCGACGCTGGCGGCGAGCGGCTGACCGCGCGGACTTGCCGTCCGCGCGCTGCTGTTATTCCGCTGCGATCCGTCCGACGCCGTTGGCCTGGACGATCTTTTCCAAGAGCGTCAGCTCTTCCTGGGTGAGATCCGTCAACGGCGGGCGCACCGGGCCGGGGTTCTGGCCGAGCACCCGCAGCCCGGCCTTGATGATCGAGACGGCATAGCCCTTCTTGCGGTTGCGCAAGGCGACGAAGGGGAAGAAGAAGCTCTTCAGGATCTCGTCGACGGTCGCCTGGTCGCCGGTGCGCAAGGCGCCGTAAAAGCGCTGGGCCAGCGCCGGGACGAAGTTGAAGACGGCGGAGGAATAGGTCGTCACGCCGGCGGCGAAATAGGCCTGGGCGTAAACCTCATGGGTCGGCATGCCGCCGACATAGACGAGGCGGTCGCCCAGCAGGGTGGTGATCTCGATGACCTTGTCGACATCGCCGACGCCGTCCTTGAAGCCGATCAGGTTCGGGCATTCCTCGGCGAGCCGCGCGATGCTTTCGGCCGTCAGGACGGCGTTGTCGCGGTTATAGACGATGACGCCGATGCCGACCGATTGGCATACCGCCTTGACATGGGCGATCAGGCCGGCCTGCTCGGCAAACATCAGGTAGGGCGGCAAAAGCAGCAGCCCGTCGGCGCCTGCCTTTTCGGCCGCCTTGGCGATTTCGATGGCGAGCGACGTGCCGTAGCCGGTGCCCGAGATGATCGGCGTCTTGCCGGCCGAGGCCTTGGCAGCCTGGACGACCTGCGGGATTTCGGCCGGATTGAGGGAGAAGAACTCTCCCGTGCCGCCGGCGGCAAACAGTGCGGCCGCGTCATACCCCGAAAGCCATTCGACATGACGACGGTATTTTGCCTCGTCGAATGTCAGCTGATCGTCGAAATGCGTCACCGGAAACGAGAGCAGACCACTGCCGACGGCCTTCTTCAATTCAATCGGGTTCATCATGAAAGTCCTGTTCCTTACTTGTTGAAAATTAGCCGTCTCAGGCGCTTTCGAGCGTCTGCAGAAGAGCCGCGATATAGCCGTAGCAGTAGGCGAATGCGGTGGCGGAAGGGTCCTTGCCGCTGACGGTCGGCACGTGATCGGGCATCAGCATGTATTTGAAACCGACTTCCTTGTAGATCTTCGCCGAGCGGACCATGTCCATGTCGCCCTCGTCGGGGAAGGTCTCCATGAAGGAGAGCTTGCCGCCGCGGATGTTGCGGAAATGAACATTGAAGATCTTGTTGCGCTCGCCGAACCAGCGGATGACGTCGTCGATCTCCTTGCCGGGATTTTCCAGCATCTCGCCGATCGAGCCCTGGCAGAAGTTGAGGCCGTGATAGGGGTTTTCCCGCATCAGCACGAATTTCTTCAGGCCTTCGACGGTGCCGAGCACCCGCGTGACGCCGCGAAAGCCCGGCGGCGTATAGGGATCGTGCGGATGGCAGGCGAGCCTGACGCGGTTGCTTGCAGCGACCGGCACGACCCGTTCGAGGAAATAGTCGATCCGTTCCCAGTTTTCGTCCTCGGAGAGCACCCCGGCAAGACCGGGTGCTGCCTGCTGATCGGTCTTGTCCCAGCGGAAGCTGGCGTTCATCGAGCCGCCGCGTCCCGGTTCATCGGGTGTGCGGGGAATGCCGATCAGGTTGAGATTATATTTGACCGCCGGAATGCCGGCCGCCGCGGTATCTTCGATCAGCTTGCAGACGGCGTCGATCTGCCTGTCGCGCTCCGGGCCGGCGAGCAATATATCCGGATAGGACGCTTTCTCGATCGGCTGCGAGGGCAGCGGCAGCTGGATCATGTCGAGGATCAGGCCGAAACTTTCGACCTTGTCGCGATGGCGCTCGAGGTCGGAAAGCGTCCAGCTGCTCGGTTCTCCCGGCGGGTCGGCATTGATATGCTTCACACCCAGTTGCGCGAAGATGCGATAATCGTCGTCGTCCCGCGCGGCGACCTGTGTTCCCAGATACATTTGAGTCTCTTTCGAAATTACACAATGTCATATGACATAATATGAATTTTGAAGAGAGTCGAGCCCTATTGCTGCTCGGCGAGCATCCGGTAGCGGCGTTGGCTCGCCATCATATGGGCGCGCATCGCCTGGCGGGCGCGATCCGGATCCTGATCGGCGATGGCCGAGAGGATTTCGACGTGTTCGGCATAGACCTTTTGCAGATAGTCGCGGTCATTGGCCTCGGGCAGCGTCGGAAACTGGCCGCGGGGAATTGATTTGGGGCCGAATTGGCGCAGGACATCGACGTAGAATCGGTTGTTGGTGGCGGCGGCAATCGCCATGTGGAAGGCATAATCGGCCTCGACCGTTTGTTGCCCCGTTTCAATCAGGTTCGCCATGCGGCGGTTGGCCTCACGGATGGCGGCTTCCTGCTCGGCGGTGCGGCGATAGGCGGCAATCGCCGCGGCTTCCCCCTCGGCCGCCATGCGAAACTCCAGCAATTCAAGGGTTTCGGGGATGCTTTTGATTTCCACCGGCGTCAATGGCAGCACCGATTGAGATTTCGGATCCGCGACAAACACCCCTTTGCCCTGGATCGGCTTGACGAAGCCGGCCGACCTGAGGTCGGCGATCGCCTCGCGCACCACGGTGCGGCTGACGCCGAAGGTTGCTTCAAGCTGCGGCTCGGTCGGCAGCTGGTCGCCGACGCGCAGCATCCCCGTCTCGATCTGCGCCCGCAGCTGATCGATGACCTGCTGCGCCAGTCTTTCTCGCCCACGGCTGAGTGTCGTCATTTTTCTGTTCCCCAATCCCTTTGCACTCAAGTCTCCCGCTCGGGCCTTGTCAATCGTATCGGACTTCGATAGATCATAATACGACATACGGGCGACATAATATGTCTTCTATAGTAATTCATGGAGGAGTGACAATGAAGCATTTTTCTAAAGGCCTGTTCGTTGGCGCCGTTTTCGGCGCGCTGACGATGGCTGCCCCGCAGCTGCAGGCTGCCACGCCGCAAGACCAGCTGGTGATCGGGACGTCGCTGGCCCAGGTTCTGTCCCTCGATCCGCAGCAGGCGACCGAGGGCAAAGCCGTTGAGATCATGTCGAATCTTTACGACCGGCTGGTCGCCAGCACGGCGGACGGAAAGATCCTTCCGCAGCTGGCGGAAAGCTGGAAGGTTGACGACAAGGGCATCACCTTTACGCTGCGCAAGGCCAATTTCGCCTCCGGCAACCCGGTCACCTCGAAGGACGTCGTCTATTCGCTGGGGCGGCTCTTGAAGATGGATCAGGCCGCAGCCGCCAACCTGAAGCGCGTCGGCTACGACAAGAACAATGTCGACAAGCTCGTCAAGGCGGTCGACGACCAGACGGTGCGTATCGATCTTTCCGACCAGGTGACGGCGGAGCTTCTGCTCTACCGGCTGACGACGACCACCACCAGCGTGGTCGACAGCGTCGAGGTCGAAAGCCACGCCGTCGACAACGACTATGGCAATGCCTGGATGCGAACGCATTCGGCCGGTTCCGGTCCATTCACCCTCAACCGCTGGTCTCCGAACGAGTTGGTCATTCTCGACGCCAACAAGGGTTATGTCGACGGCGCTCCGAAGATGCGCCGCGTCATCGTCCGCCATGTGCCGGAAAGCCAGGTCGAGCGGCTGATGCTGGAGCGCGGCGATATCGATATTGCCAGTGCGCTGACGGCCTCCGATCTCGCGACATTCCAGGCCAAGCAGGGCTTCGCCATCCAGCGCATTCCGACAGGCGGCTTCTACGTGCTGTCGATGAATGCCGGCAACCAATACCTCTCCAACTCCAAGGTCCGCGAGGCGATTGCCTACGGCATCGACTACAAGGGTATCGAGAAGACGATCATGGGGCCGTACGGACGGGCGAGAACCGTGCCCGTGCCGGAGAATTTCGAATATGCGATCCCGAGCCCGGATTGGCAGCTCAACGTAGAGAAGTCCAAGCAACTGCTGGCAGAGGCGGGTTATAAGGACGGCTTCTCGCTGACGCTGAAGACCATCGCCCAGACACCGCGTATCGATCTTGCCACCGCCATCCAGGCTTCCCTTGCCCAGGTCGGCATCAAGATCGACATCCAGCAGGGCAACGGTTCCGAAATCATCGCCGCCCATCGCGCCCGGGATTTCGATCTGCTGATCCCGCAGACCAGCGCCTATATGCCGAATGTGCTCGGCTCGATGGAGCAGTTTTCCTCCAATCCCGACAACTCGAAAGAGGCCAACAATGCCGGGAATTTCGTCTGGCGCTCGGCCTGGGATATTCCCGAGCTGACGGCGCTGACGGCGAAGGCATCGATGGAGCCGGACGCCAAAAAGCGTGGCGAACTCTACGTGCAGATGCAGAAGATGTTCGTCGAACAGAAGCCTGCCGTGCTGCCGATGTTCGAGCGCTTTGAGCCGATCGTCCTGACCGGCAAGGTCCAGGGATATGTCGGACATCCGTCTCAAATGACGCGTCTCGAGAACGTGACCAAGGTCGAAACCCAGTAAGACTCGAGAGGACAGCCGATCATGAAGGAACTCTCCGTAGCCGAATTTGGCCGACGCCTGGCGCATTTGCTGGTCAGCCTGTTCATTCTCCTCTGTGTGACCTTCGTGATCGGCCGCGTCCTGCCCACCGATCCGGTCGGCGCGATCGTCGGCGAGCTCGCCGATCCCGCCGCATATGCGGCGATGCGGGCCCGTCTCGGGCTCGATCTGCCAATCTACCAGCAGTTCTTCCTCTATCTGAACGGGCTGGCGCATGGTGATTTCGGCACTGCAGTGCTCACCGGCAATCCGGTCTCGTCGGACCTCGCCCAGGCGTTTCCGGCAACATTCGAGCTGGCGACGCTGGCGGTGATCATCTCGACATTCGTCGGCGTGCCGCTCGGCCTGGTCGCGGCTTCGTTTCGCGACAGCTTCATCGACAAGATAGCCCGGGTGGTGGCGCTCGTCGGCCATTCGATCCCCGTCTTCTGGTTCGGCATCGTCGGGCTGGTCATCTTCTATGCCGGCCTCAACTGGGTCGGCGGGCCGGGCAGGATCGATGTCTTTTATGAAGGCCTCGTCACGCCGCAGACCGGCCTGTTGCTGATCGACAGCCTGCTGCAGGGCGAGACGGAAATCTTCTGGAATGCGCTCGGACATATCATTCTGCCCGCCATCATCCTCGCCTATGCGGCGATGGCCTATATCACCCGCATGACACGCAGCTTCACCCTGGAGCAGTTGAGCCAGGACTATGTTATCGCCGCCCGTGCCAAGGGTGTGAGCCCCTTCGGCACGATCTGGCGCCACGTCCTGCCGAACATCGCGGTGCAACTCATCACCATCCTGGCGATTTCCTATGGCGGGCTGCTGGAAGGTGCTGTCGTGACCGAGATCGTCTTCTCCTGGCCGGGGATCGGCCAATACATGACGAACGCCCTCATGATCGGCGACATGAACGCCATCGTGGCTGGCACCATCATCGTGGGATTCATCTTCATGCTGTTAAACTTCCTCGCCGACGTCGCTTACGCCGTCTTCGATCCGCGCATGCGGGAGGCGGCCCGATGAGCGACGCCATCCACGCCGACATTCAGATCCGCCCGCCAAGTGTCTCGACCCGCGTCGCGGCCTCGTTTGCGCGCGCCGGCCGCAAATTGGCTGCGGAACCGCTTGGCCTTGCCGGCTTCGTCATCCTCGGCCTGCTCTGCCTGATCGCGATCTTCGCGCCGCTTCTGGCGCCTTATGATCCGGTCGTGCAATCGCTCGGCGATGCCTTGCAGGCCCCGAGCCTGGCGCATTGGGCCGGTACCGACGAATTCGGCCGCGACATTCTGAGCCGCCTGATCTTCGGCACGCGCATCACCATCCAGACGGTGCTGTCGATCTCGCTGATCGTCGGCCCGGTCGGCCTGCTGATCGGCGTTGTCGCCGGCTTCTTCGGCGGGCGCACCGATGCGCTGCTGATGCGGGCGACCGATATCGTTCTGTCCTTCCCGTCGCTGATCCTGGCGCTGGCCTTTGCCGCCGCACTCGGCGCCGGCCTGACCACGGCAATTATCGCGATCTCGCTGACCGCATGGCCGCCGATCGCCAGACTCGCCCGCGCCGAGGCGCTGGTCGTTAGAAACGCCGATTATGTCGTCGCTGCCCGCCTGTACGGCGCTTCGCCGATCCGCATCCTTCTCCTTTATATCGCGCCGATGTGCGTTCCTTCGGTCATCGTTCGCCTGACCCTCAACATGGCCGGCATCATCCTGACGGCGGCTTCCCTCGGCTTTCTCGGCCTCGGTGCGCAACCGCCGGCGCCGGAATGGGGGGCGATGATTTCCAACGGCCGCAAATTCATGCTGGATTACTGGTGGGTCGCCGTCATGCCGGGGATCGCCATTCTTCTCACCAGCCTTGCCTTCAACATCGCCGGAGATGCTCTGCGCGACATTCTGGATCCCCGCCATGCCAGATCGTAAAATGCAGGATCATGATCTGCAGCCGGTTCTCTCCGTCCAAGGATTGACCGTCCGCTTCGGGCGAGGTGCCGTGCCCGCCGTATCCAATGTCAGTTTCGACGTCGGGCGCGAACGCGTCGGCATCGTCGGCGAATCCGGTTCCGGAAAATCGACGACGGGCCGCGCGATCATGCGGCTGCTGCCGCCGGCAGCGGTGGTTTCAGCCGAACGCCTCGATCTCGGCGGCGATCCGTTGCTTTCCAAGAGCGAGCGGCAGATGGGCGCGCTTCGCGGCAAGGACATCGCGCTGATCATGCAGGATCCGCGTTATTCCTTGAACCCGGTGCTTTCGATCGGCAAGCAGATCGCCGAGGCCGCACGCCTTCACCTCGGTCTCGGCAAGGCCCCGGCGCAAGTCGCCGCCCGCGCCATGCTGGAGCGCGTGCGCATCAGCGATCCGGATCGGGTCATGGCGCTTTATCCGCATCAGATATCGGGCGGCATGGGCCAGCGCGTGATGATCGCCATGATGCTCTTGGCGCGGCCGAAGCTGGTCATTGCCGACGAACCGACCTCGGCGCTCGATGTCAGCGTCCGCAAGGACGTGCTGTTGCTGCTCGATGAACTGGTGCGCGAGAACAATTCCGGCCTGCTGTTGATCAGCCACGACATTCGCATGGTGGCAGCCTTCTGCGAACGGATCATCGTCATGTATGCCGGCCGCATCGTCGAGACGCTGACCAGTCTGGAAGAGGCCCGCCATCCCTATACCCGCGGACTGATAGCCGCATTGCCCGACCCGAAGAAGCCGGTTCGCCGGCTGGCGGTACTCGACAGGGCGAAACTCGATCTGGAGACGGCGCAATGATCAATGTCCGCGACCTCGATGTCGTCTTTGCCTCCGCCAAATCCAGCAACCATGTCGTCAGGGGTATCAGTTTTCAGGTCAAGCAGGGGGAGACGCTCGGTATTGTCGGCGAATCCGGCTGCGGCAAATCGACGGTGCTGCGTTGCCTTGCCGGCATGGAGACCGGCTGGACCGGGCAGATCGAACTCGGCGGCAAACCGATCGGCAAGCAGCGCTCTCGCGAGGAGCTGAAATTTGCCCAGATGGTCTTTCAGGATCCGTATGGATCCCTGCATCCGCGCCATCGCATCGGCACCGCTTTGGCCGAACCGCTGCGCGCCATGGGCCATTCGGAGATCTGGTCGAAGGTCGAAAAGGCGTTGATTCAGGTCGGCCTGCCAGCAAGCTTCGCCAATCGTTTCCCCCATGAACTTTCCGGCGGCCAGCGGCAGCGCGTGGCGATCGCCCGGGCGCTGATCCTCTCGCCGCCCATCCTGCTGCTCGACGAGCCGACATCGGCTCTCGACGTCTCGGTCCAGGCCGAAATCCTCAACCTG
This sequence comes from Rhizobium sp. N324, assembly GCF_001664485.1. NCBI lineage: Bacteria > Pseudomonadati > Pseudomonadota > Alphaproteobacteria > Hyphomicrobiales > Rhizobiaceae > Rhizobium > Rhizobium sp. N324. The sequence continues at coordinate 2,204,385 of NZ_CP013630.1, forward strand.
CTGGCCGATCAGCGCGAGGAAAAGGGCCTGACCTATCTGCTCGTCAGCCACGACCTCGCGGTCATCGCCCATATGTGCGACCGGGTGCTGATTATGAAAAACGGCGGCTTTGTCGACGAACTGACCAAGGCGGATCTGCAGGCGGGCACCACGCATGACGCCTATGCGCGCGAGCTATTCGAGGCGAGCTTTATCGAGGCTTGATATTTCGCGCTGCTGCGCCGCTGACGGCTGCAACACTGCCCCTTTCCACAAGATGGCAGGAAAGCTCGACCCGCCGCCGCGGCATCGCGAGGCCGAGCATCATATCACGCAGCAGATCGAGCGCGGTGGCGCCGAGTTCGCGCATCGGGATATGCACCGTCGAAAGGGGCGGATTGAGAAAGGCCGATTGCGGCAGGTCGTCTATGCCCATGACGGAGATATCCTGCGGCACGGCATAGCCCATTGCCTGCAATCCGTGCACGGCGCCGGCGGCAAGGCTGTCGCCGGCCGTCAGGACAGCGGTGAAAGAGAGGCCTTTGTCACTCACAAAACGGGTGAGGGTCTCGGCACCCAGTTCCGGCAGCCAGTCGTCGACCTCGAGCACCAGATCGGCATCGGCCGTCAGCCCATGATGCTGCAGGGCATCGCGCCAGCCCTCCAGGCGCCGCTCGATCGTTCGCCGTCCCGGCCGCAGCATGAACAGGATGCGTTCGTGCCCCGCCTTGATCAGGTGCTCGGCGGCGATGAAGGCGGCCGAACGGTTGCAGGGCGTCACGCTGGAAAGCCGCATATAGGGATCGTCGCTATTGACGAGCACCACGGGCTTTCCGAGACTGGCGGCGGCGGCCAGCATATCTTCCTCGTCGACGGTCAGGATCAGCATGCCGCCGAAACCCGGATCATCGCGCATCTCGGCGATGACACGGGCTTCATCCGCCTTGTCGGCGACCGGACGCATCGCCATCTCGATGCCGAGAGCGGCTGCCCGCGCATTCAATCCTTCGAGCACGTAGAGCGTGAACTGGTTGCGGACATAATCGATCATCGCCGCGCCGGAGGCGACCAGCATGACCTTCTTGCCGGCGACGCTGGCCGGCAGGGCGTAGCTGACGGCACTTGCCGTTTCGAGCACCAGCTTGCGAATCTCGGGCCTCACACCCTTTTCGCCGGCAAGCGCCCGCGACACGGTGCTGATCGAGACGCCGCATCGCGCGGCGATGTCGTCGAGGCGCGTGCGCCTGCCTTTTTTCTCCTCCGCTGCCATGTCGTTCTCCTCGCGCCATACCTTTATGCAAAAATCTTTCAGATTGCGCAAACGGAATGCCTATGCACAATTGGCCAAGAGGAGTCCGCGACAAGCGACAGAGCAGGGAGGCTTTGAAGATGCGGTTTGACGGCCAGTCCACGCGTCGGTGTTTCCGGCGTCTCGCGGCTCGAACGAGCTGAAGCATGACCGCTGGGAAATCCCATCTTCGCCGCGCCACCGGCAAGCAGAGCCCGATCGTCTATTGGCAGCTCGGCCACCTCTCGCAGGCGCGCTACGACGTCGCCGACCGGCCGATGGAAGGCAGGATGGATCCGTTTTTCTTCGTCACCAAGACGAAGAACTTCATCCCGCACGAATATCCCTGCCGCACCGAATTCAAAAAATCCTTCTCCGGCCAAAGACCGCAGCCGACCGCCGAGTTCGAGCCCGTCCGGTGGTGGCTGCCCTTTGCCTCTCCGCGTGTCGATCTCTCCGGCTTCTGGTTTCGCCCGACCCGCATCGGCTGCTGGGCGCGCACCTTCCTCGATGCCCGCTCGGCCGGGCTCGCCAAGCTTCGCCTGTCGACCTGCGGCGGCGCGATCCTTTTCGTCAACGGCCGCGAGCAGGGCTTCATGGCGCCTTACGAGCGCAATCTGGAAGCCCAGCAGAGCTTCGAAGTCGAACTTTCAGCCGGACTCAACGAGATCCGCATCTATTTCGACGATTTGGCCGAGCGCGACGCCCGTTTCTATTTCCAGCTGGATTATCTCTACGGGCCGGAAGTCGAAACATCGCTTCCCGTTCCGATCGCCGCCGATGCTGCGAACGGGCTGGAGGCGATCCTCGAAGGCATGCGCTTCGACCGCACCGCCTATCTCGGCGAGGACGTGACGATCCTGTTTCCCGCGCCGCTGCCGCTGGGGCTGAGCTGTCATGTCGAGGTCGAAGGCGACTTCATGTCGGTCGAGCGCTTCGACTATGACTTCGCGCTGGAAGCGGGCGCAACCAAGCTGGAACTCGGCACCTCGGCTGATATGCCCGCCGATTTCCGCCATTTCCGCATCAGCTTCAAAACAGGCGAATTTTCGCTCGGCCGCACGCTCGGCGTCGAGATCTGTCATCCCCAGCGCCAGGGGCCAGCGCCGGCTGCGCTGGAAGATCGCATCGCCGAGGCGCTTGAAGAAGTCGCCGCCCATTCCGAGCCCGATACGGTCTGCGCTTTCGCCCGCCTCGCCCTGGGGCAGGGCGGCGAGCAGACCGAGGCGATGATCTCGGCCATGTTGCCCGTCATCGAGGATTGCCACGACTGCGCCGATTTCGTGCTGGTGCCGCTGCTGTTTGCCTATACGCGCTGGAGCGATCTGCTGTCGCCGGCGCTGCGGGAGAGGATTGAACACGCCGTCCTCCGCTACCGCTACTGGATGGATGAGCCGGGCAACGACGTTCAGTGGTATTTTTCGGAAAACCACGCGCTGCTCTTCCACACCGCCGCCTACCTCGGCGGCAGGCTTTTCCCCGACGCCGTCTTCATCCGTTCCGGCCGCACCGGCGCCGAGCAGATGAAGGTCGGCGAAGAGCGTGTCCGCGCCTGGCTCGATCATTTCGGGCGCTGGGAAATGGCCGAGTGGAATTCCGTTCCCTATTTCCCGATCGACCTCAAGGGCCTGACGGCGCTTGCTGCCTGCGCACCGGATCATACGATCCGCGCCCGGGCGAATGCCAGCATCGTCCGCCTGATGGAGATCGTCGCTCGCTCGGCCCATCAGGGCATGCTGACCGGCAGCCAGGGCCGCTCCTACGAGCATACGCTGCGCCCCGGCCGATCCGTCGAACTGTCGGCCATTTCTAGGCTGCTCTGGGGCTGCGGCTGGTACGGGCGTCGCGTTCACGCCTTGCCGCAGCTTGCCGTCTGTATCCGCGATCACGGCCTGCAATTCCCGAAAGCGCTTGCTGCGATTGCCATGCACGACGCCGACGAGGCGCAGGAATGGACCTTTTCCCAGGGCGAGAACCGTTTTGCCGCCCTCTATCACTACAAGACACGCGATACCGCCCTCGGCACCATCGCCCATTATCGCCCCGGTGCCTGGGGATATCAGGAGACGGTGCTGCATCTGCGCCTCGGTGACCGGCCGGAAGCCCAGATCTGGATCAACCATCCCGGCGAAACCATCCAGTTCGGTTACGGCCGGCCGAGTTTCTGGGGCGGCTGCGGAACGCTGCCGCGCGTCCATCAATATCGCGATCTCGCCATCCTCGATTTCGACATCCACGAGGGCCAGCCGGATTTCACCCATGCCTGGTTCCCGCTCGAAGCCTTCGACGACACGATGGTCGAGGGCAATCTGGCGCTCGCCCGTTCCGGCAATGGCCTTGCCATGCTGATCGGCAACGGGCCGCTGGAGCCGGTGAAGCATGGCCCAACGACGGACGTCGAACTGCGCCTCGCCGGCCGCAACGGCCGCTGGATCGTCCGTCTCTCCGATCACGGGCGCGAAGGCGGCCTTGACGGCATGCGGGCACGTTTCGCCACGCTGGCAGCCCGCCGCGACAATGGCGGCGCATTGATCGTCATCGATCCGGATTATGGTCAGGTCGTCTTCGAAGAGGACGGCACCGTGCGCGCCGAAGGCCGTATTCTTCGGCCGTCGGACTGGTCGGTGGGGGGAGACGCGGTACATCTTGAGATGTCAGGCAGGCAGCCTCGGCGCGCCGCTTCGTAGACGACGTGCCCGGGCAGGTGGAGGACCGACCGGGCCTGCTGCATAATTCCTTAAATCGGAATCGATTTAAGGATAAAATTATGCAGCAATTCAAAGTGTTACAGGGTCCTTTGCTCGTCCGAAAAGACGCGCGGCGCTGTAGGACTTCATCGGTTAAGAGGAGGAGAAAATGACCAGAATGAAATCGATCGGCGCGGCTTTGGCTGCGGTTCTTTTGAGTTCCGTTGGCGCCCATGCCGGCGACGTGCGCATCATGTGGTATTCCGATGGCGGCGAAGGCGCTGTCATCAAGGACTTGCTCTCGCGTTTCTCCAAGGCCAATCCGGACGTCAACGTCATCCTCGACGAGGTTTCCTACGACGTCGTCAAGGAACAGCTGCCGGTGCAGCTCGAAGCCGGGAAGGGGCCTGATATCGCCCGGGTCACCAATCTGAAGGCGCAGGCCCAGCACTGGCTCGATCTTCGCCCGCTGCTCGCCGATGCGAAATATTGGGACGACAATTTCGGCGCCCAGGCCGACTGGATGCGGCCCGACGGCTCGAATGCCATCACCGGTTTCATGACCCAGCTGACCCTGACCGGCGGCTTCGTCAACAAGACGCTGTTCGAGCAGGCCGGCGTCGAACTTCCCGGCCCGAAGGCGACCTGGGATGATTGGGCGGCGGCCGCCAAGAGGGTCGCCGACAGCCAGAAGGTCTTTGCCATGGCGATCGACCGCTCCGGTCACCGCGTCTCCGGCCCGAACATTTCCTACGGCGCCAACTACATCGCCGCCGATGGCAAGCCGGCGCCGATCGACCAGGGCTCCAAGGAATTCCTCAGCCGCTTCGTCAAGTGGAACGAGGAGGGCATCGTCAACAAGGATGTCTGGGTCAGCGCTGCCGGCACCACCTACCGTGCCGCCGCCGAAGACTTCATCAATGGCGGCCTTGCCTATTATTACTCGGGCAGCTGGCAGATTTCGGCCTTCGCACAGAAGATCGGCGACAGCTTCGACTGGGTCATGGCGGGAAGCCCCTGCGGCACGGCCGCCTGCACCGGCATGCAGGGTGGCGCCGGCCTCGTTGCCGTCAAATACACCCAAAACCCGAAGGATGTCGCCAAGGTGATGGATTACCTCGCAGGCGCCGACGTGCAGAAGGAATTCGCCGAGCGCAGCCTGTTCATTCCGGCGCATAAGGGTGTTGCCGCAGGCCAGATGGACTTCAAGACCGACAATCCGCATGTGCAGGCGGCGCTGAAGGCCTTCGTCGAATCGGCGGCTCAGACGGCGGCACCGGCGATGAAACTGCCGGGCTGGAAGTGGTCGGACGCCTATTACAGCGCCATCGTCGCCCGCATCAGCCAGGTGATCGCCGGCGAAATGAAGCTCGACGACGCCTATGCCCGTATTGACGAAGACATCAAGGCCAAGGTCGGCGCCAACTGACGGACGAACGAATGGCGGAAAAGACGGTTTCTTCCGAACCGCCGGCAAAGGCCGGCCCTCGGCAGGCGCTCGCAGCACCTGTCCGGCTTGTCATGGGGATCGTCGATATTCCCATGCGCGCCTGGCAGAAGCTGACGGGGCTGAACGGCATGGCGGGCGTCTTCCTGGCGCCCAACATGCTGATCTTCAGCGTCTTCGTGCTCCTGCCGCTGGTCATCAACTTCCTCTATTCGACGACGAGCGGCAGCGGCATCTTCCTGCAGAACAGGACCTATGTCGGCACCGAGCAGTACCACATCCTGTTCGACTGCCGTTCCTATCTCGACCCTTCGACCTGCGCCGCCGACACCTTCTGGGCGGCGGTCCGCAACACCGGCGTCTTCGTCGTCTTCCAGGTCTCGGCGATGCTGATCGCCGCGCTGGCAACGGCCCTGATTCTCAACCGCGAGCTTTCCAATCGCGGCTTCTGGCGCGCCGTCTTCTTCTTCCCGGTGCTGCTGTCGCCCGTCGTCGTCGGCCTGATCTGGAAATGGATCCTGCAGCGCCAGGGCCTGCTGAACTATGCGTTGAGCCCCTTCGGCTTCGAACCGTTCTCCTGGCTCAGCGATCGTTTCTGGGCCTTCTTCTTCGCCGTCTTCGTCTCGGTCTGGGCGCATATGGGCTTTTACGCGCTGATCCTGCTCGCCGGCTTGCAGGCGATCCCGAAGGATCTCTATGAGGCGGCAGCGATGGACAAGGCGAGCCCGACCCGCATCTTCCGGCGCATCACCTTGCCGCTCTTGATGCCGAACCTCATCGTCGTCCTGGTGCTGGCGCTGATCCGCGCCGTGCAGATCTTCGACGAGGTCTTCGTGCTCACAGGCGGCGGGCCGGGCACCAGCACCATGTACATCACCCAGTATATTTACGAGACGGGCTTTGCGAGTTCCTTGCGCAATCCGGGGCTTGCGTCGGCCGCCTCGATCCTGATGGGCATCGTGCTCGTCATCCTGACGCTGGTCCAGCTCGCCGCCAGCAGCCGCAATGAGAAGAGAGGGAAACGCCAATGAGCGCTGTCGCCACCTTTCTTCTGCGCCGCCGCGGCCGCGGCTGGCACTGGACCGACGTCGTCACCTGGATCTGGCTGATCTCCGGCGTTTTCCTGATGTTCGGCCCGGCCGTCTGGCTGGTCTTTTCCTCCTTCAAGACGCCGGCCGCCCTTGCCGAATTCCCGCCGTCCTTCCTGCCCTATGTCACCGAACAGGCTGTGGTGCCCGGACACGACAAGCCCTTGCCGCTCTATACCGTGACGATGCCGGATGGCAGCAGCCGCGTGCTCGCCGAAGTCCGCCGCATCGGCATCATCGGCCAGATGATCGACCCGAAACAGCCCGGCGAAATCGTCAAGGTCAACATCAAGGACCGCACCCCGGTGCGCAAGGTCGAATTCGCCGCCGCCAACTACACCGAACCGTTCCAGCGTTTCGATTTCTTCCTGTTCCTGCGCAACTCCGTCTTCGTCACCGTGGCCGCGACGGCGATCACGCTGCTCGTCAATTCGATGGCCGCCTTTGCGCTGTCGAAATACCAGTTCCCCGGCCGCACCGCCGTCATGCTGATGATCCTGGCGACACTGATGGTGCCGCTCTCGGTCATCGTCGTGCCGCTCTATTCCGTCATCGGCACCTTGAACCTCTTCGACAGCCTCTGGGGCGTCATCCTGCCGACGGTCGCCACCCCCACAGGCGTCTTCCTGCTCCGTCAATATATGCTGACCATCCCGGACGAGCTGATCGACGCCGCACGCATGGACAAGGCCAGCGAATGGCAGATCTACTGGCGCATCATCCTGCCGCTCTCGGCGCCGGCGCTGGCGGTGCTGGCGATCTTCTCGGTCGTCTGGCGCTGGAACGACTTCCTCTGGCCGCTGATCGTGCTGTCGCGCAAGGAGCTCTATACGCTGCAGGTCGGCCTCAACGTCTATGCTGGCGAGCTCAATGTGCAATGGCACTATATCCTCGCCATGACGGTCGTCTCGATGATCCCGGTGTTGCTGATCTTCGTCTTCCTGCAGCGCTTCATCACCACCGGCATCGCCGGCTCCGGACTGAAATAAGATGAAACAGGAGAGTGCATGAGCGGGCTCGAGCTCAGGAACATCGTCAAGAATTTCGGCGCCGTCGAGGTCATCCGCGATGTCTCGCTTGAGGTCAAGGACGGCGAGTTCGTCGCCTTCGTCGGCCCCTCCGGTTGCGGGAAGTCGACGCTGCTGCGCCTCATCGCCGGCCTCGACAAGCCGACTGCCGGCAGCATTGCCATCGACGGCAAGGATGTCACGGCGATCGGTGCCGCCGACCGCGGCCTCGCCATGGTCTTCCAGTCCTACGCGCTCTACCCGCATATGAGCGTGCGTGAGAATCTGGCCTTCGGACTGGAGAATACCAAGGTGGCGAAACCCGAGATCGAAGCCCGCATCACCGATGCCGCCCGCATGCTGGAGATCGAACCTTTCCTGCAGCGCCGTCCGGGCCAGCTCTCCGGCGGTCAGCGCCAGCGCGTCGCGATCGGCCGCGCCATCGTCCGCCGGCCGGATGCCTTCCTGCTCGATGAACCGCTGTCCAATCTCGACGCCGAACTGCGCGTCTCCATGCGCGCCGAACTCGCCGCCCTTCATGCGCGGCTAAAGGCGACAATGATCTACGTGACCCACGATCAGGTCGAGGCGATGACGCTTGCAAACCGCATCGTGGTGCTGAGAGGCGGCAGGATCGAGCAGGTCGGGACGCCGCTGGAACTCTATAACAAGCCGGCCAACCGCTTCGTCGCCGGCTTCATCGGCGCCCCGCACATGAACTTCCTGGAGGGCGCAATTATCGGCCATGACGGCAATCTCACCGAGGTCGAAACCGTCGCCGGCCATCGCCTGTCCGTCATTGCCCAGGATCCACGCCCCATCGGCGAGAGGGTCAGCATCGGCATTCGCCCGCAACACATCACCCTTGCCGAAGCGGCAGGCCCGGGCAGACTGGAAACAAGGGTCACCCTTGTCGAAGAGCTGGGTTCGGAGACCGTCGTCCACGCCGACACCGGCGGAAAGAAGCTGATCGCCGTCTTTGCCGGCCAGCAACGGATGAAATCCGGCGACAGCCTGCCGCTGCATTTCGACCCTGCCGTGCTGCATCTCTTCGGCGAGGACGGCCGGCGTCTGTCCTGAGAGCTGAAAAAAAAGCCCGCGCCGGAAGGGAGGCGCGGGCCGAACATTCATCTCAGGACAGCTTAGTGGCTGTTCTTATGGCTCTGTTGATCAGCTTTTACATGCTGTTCATGGCTGCCGCCGCGGGATCCGCTGGACTGCGCGTCGCGGCCACCTGAAGAGGAGCTGCGGGTATTGGAGTCGTTCTTGTGACTCTGCTGCCCGGCTTTGACGTGCTGTTCATGGGTTCCACCTTGGTTTGCCATTCGGTTCTCCTTGGGTTTGAACGAGGCCACGTCGACCTCGCTGGAAAAACCTCGCTCCGGCCCATGCGTTCCCCATTTTAATATTTCGTGATCTCGTCTCGAAATGAGGGATGAGGAAGCGGGCCGGGCGGGTAGGGAGCTCGCCTGCCGTTTCGTTGGCCATCGGGAGAAAGCGGAAAAATCCCGATGTTCTCCAGCACCACCGCGTCCGCTTGGCGCGGCCCGCTACCTCGATTCGACAATGCGTCTGGTGGCAGGAAGGTTCCGCCATCAGACCCCATCGCTCCATGCCGGCAGCCCGCTGCGGCCCATCGGCTCTTTTCAATCGACCCCATCGCTCTAACTTAAAGGGCATGGAAAGAAAGGAGAAACCCATGACCGACGCACCGAATACGGCGACCCCGGCGCGAAGAGTGTTGCGTGGCCGCCCCTACAGTATCGGCGAATTTGCCAGGAAATACCGGTTGGATGACAAGGAGGCAAAACGCCTCTACGAGAAGTTCGGCCCATCCGCCACCGAACTCGATCTGTTGATGGCGGCAAAGCGGCGTCCGCCGGGGCTGCCCACCAGTCTCGACGCCTGACAGCGGCCATGCGGATCCGGACCGGAAGTTGCCTGTGCGGGGCGGTTGCCTATCGCGTCGAAGGTGAGCCGCTTCGCGTCGGCCTTTGCCACTGCGCCGATTGCCGCAAATCGAGCGGCTCCGCCTTCGTCTTCTTCGCGGTCTGGCCGCGCCCGGCTTTTTCCCATAGCGGTCAGATCGCGACCTTCGCCGGTCGCAGCTTCTGCCCCGTCTGCGGCAGCCGGCTTTTCTGCCTGCAGGAGGACGCCGCGGAAATCCGCCTCGGCTCGCTCGACAGTCCGCCGAGCGACCTCGTCCCGGATCATGAAGTCTGGATTAAGCGGCGCGAAGCCTGGTTGCCTCAGCTGCCGGGTGCAGAGCAATTTGCCGAGGATGCCGACTGACGAGTGCTGAAGCGTGTCGCGATCTTTGTGATCGCTTGCCACACTTCGGCTCTTTCGTTTTCTGCATGTCGTGATCGCAAAACCGCCTGACACTTTTGCGCGACATGCTCTACCGCGCCAAAACTTGACTTTTCCCACCAATATTTCATTTCCCCCTCCGCAATTCCGTGCCACTTCGGCGGCAATGCTAATGCCCGGTTCATCTGCGCTGTGATTATTTTACTGCGGGGCCGAGACGGCCACTGACTGATCGAGGATGACATGAACGATACCGGAACCGGCAAGAAGACCGGGGCACAGACAAGCGGCGCGTCCGAGCTCGCAACGGTGCTTGCCGCATCGGGACGTCAGGGCAAGCGCAGCCGCTGGCGCGGACGGTTGTTCATCCTGTTGATCCTCGTTGCTTCAGCAGCCGGCGCCGCGTATTTCTATATGGGCCGCGGGCAAAGCGAAGTGAACTATGCCACCCAGCCGGCCAAACGCGGCGATCTGACGGTGCTGGTCACCGCCACCGGCTCGGTGCAGCCGACCGAGCAGGTGGATATATCGAGCGAACTGTCCGGCACGGTCCGCGACGTCAATGTCGATTATAACAGCACGATCAAGGCGGGCGACGTGCTGGCGCAGCTCGATACCAACAAGCTCGAGGCCGATGTGAAGAGCTCACGCGCCAAGCTCAATTCGGCCAAGGCGAATGTCGCCAAGGCCAATGCCGACCTGCAGTCGGCAAGCACCTCGCTCGAGCGGCTGAAGAGCCTGGTCCGGAGCAATGTCTCCACCCAGCAAAGCCTCGACGACGCCACCTACAAATATGATTCCGCCGTCGCCGCCAAACAGATCAACGAAGCCGAGGTGCTCGCTTCGGAAGCCGACCTGCAGCTTGCCGAGGTCAATCTTGCCAAGGCGAAGATCGTCTCGCCGATCGACGGCGTCATCCTTACCCGCGCCGTCAATCCGGGCGCCACCGTCGCAGCCTCGCTTTCGGCGCCGATCCTGTTCACCATCGCGGGCGACCTGAAGAAGATGGAACTGCAGGTCGATGTCGACGAGGCCGATGTCGGTCAGATCGCCGTCGGCCAGAAGGCGAAGTTCTCGGTAGACGCCTATCCCGACCGGAGCTTTCCCGCCGAGATCGAGCAGATCCGTTTCGCCTCCGAGGTGGTCAACAATGTCGTGACCTATAAGGCGGTCCTCTCCGTCGACAATGCCGATCTCCTGCTGCGCCCCGGCATGACGGCGACGGCCGACGTCACCGTCGAGGCCGTCAAGGATACGCTGATGGTGCCGAACACGGCGCTGCGTTACGCCCCGACCCAGGCGGGACGGCGCGGCCGCGGCATTTTCGGCATCTTCGGCCCGCCACGCCAGCGCGGCGGCGGCAATTCCGGCCAGGCGCTGACGGGCGCCGAGCGCCGCGTCTGGGTGCTAAGCGACGGCCGGCCCAGCCCCGTCGTCATCCAGGTCGGCTCATCCGACGGCCAGTTCACCCAGGTCGTCTCCGGCGACCTCAAGGACGGTGACGCATTGGTGACCGACGCCACGACACGTGCGAACTGAGCGGAGAGACGGATGGCAAGCCCGCCGCTCATCGAATTCAGGCAGGTCTCGAAAATCTACGGCGAGGGCGAGGCGGCAATCCGCGCGCTCGACCATGTCGACCTTGCAATCAACGCCCATGAATTCGTCGCGATCATGGGCCCATCGGGCTCCGGCAAGTCGACGGCGATGAACATCCTCGGCTGCCTCGACGTGCCGACATCAGGCGACTACGCCTTCCAGGGCATCCCGACCTCCGGCTTCGACCGCGGTCAGCTGACGCTGTTGCGCCGTCACATGCTCGGCTTCGTCTTCCAGGGCTTCAACCTGCTGTCGCGCACCTCGGCGCTCGAGAATGTCGAACTGCCGCTGATCTATCGTGGCATGGCGGTGCGCGAACGGCGCGAACGGGCGCACGAGGCCTTGGCGCTGGTCGGCCTCTCCGGCCGCGAACATCACAAGACCCAGGAACTGTCCGGCGGCCAGCAGCAGCGCGTCGCGATCGCCCGCGCCATCGTCACCCAACCGGCGTTGCTGCTTGCCGACGAACCGACAGGCAATCTCGATACGAAAACCAGCGTCGAGATTATGGATCTGATGACCCGGCTGAACCGCGAGCAGGGCATTACCATCGTCATGGTGACGCACGAGCCCGATATCGCCGCCTATGCCCAGCGATTGCTCAGGTTCGTCGACGGCAAGCTGGAGACCGAGGTCGAGCACCAGAGGAGGGCGGATCATGTTCTTTGAGACACTCAAACTCGCTCTGCGCGCCATCAGCCGCAATATGCTGCGCTCGTTCCTGACCGTGCTCGGCGTCGTCATCGGCGTTGCCGCCGTCATCGCGCTGGTGACGATCGGCAATGGCACCACCGCGCAGGTCTCGACCGAATTGTCGCGGCTCGGCACCAACATGCTGTTCGTCCGCCCCGGCCAGTTCGGTCCCGGCCGGGCGAGCTCGGAAGCCAAGCGCTTCAGCGTCAAGGACGTCGCCGCCATCCGCGACCAGATCAGCGGCTTGAGGGCGGTGGCGCCGCTCAACCAGTCGACGGCGACGGTGATATCAGGCGGCCAGAATCATTCGACCAGCGTCTCCGGCACCACCAACGACTATTTCGTCGCGCAGGACTGGAACCTGGCGCTCGGCCGCAATTTTACCCCCGCCGAGGAGCGCGGCCAGTCCCGTTGCATCATCGGCGAGACGGTACGCTCGCAGCTCTTCGGCGCCGCCGACCCGATCGGCCAGCAGATCCGCGTCGGCAAGGTTTCGTGCCCCGTCATCGGCGTGCTCGCCAAGCGTGGCCAGTCCGGCATGGGGACCGATCAGGACGATGTCGTCATCATGCCGGTCAAGGTGTTCCAGCGGCGCATCAGCGGCAACAGCAACGTGCCGCAGATCATCATCTCGGCGCGCGACGGCGTCTCCACGGCCAAGGTGCAGTCCGATGTCGAGGATCTTCTGCGCGAGCGCCGCAAGATCATCCCCGGCCGGCAGGACGATTTCAACGTCAACGATATGACCCAGATCGCCGAGGCGATGACCGGCACGACGACGCTGCTGACCGGCCTGCTCGGCGCCGTCGCCGCCATCAGCCTGCTCGTCGGCGGCATCGGCATCATGAACATCATGCTGGTCTCCGTCACCGAACGTACTCGCGAGATCGGCATTCGCCTGGCGATCGGCGCGCTCGAAAACCAGGTGCTCACCCAGTTTCTGGTCGAAGCCGTGGCGCTCTCGCTCTTCGGCGGCATCACCGGCATCGCCCTCGGCCTCAGCCTCGGTCTGGTGGCGGTGACTTTCCTGAAAGTCCCTTTCGTCTTCAGCCCGATGATGGTCGCCGTCGCCTTCCTCTTCTCCGCCGCAATCGGCATGATCTTCGGCTATTTCCCGGCAAGACGAGCAGCGCGGCTGAACCCGATCGAGGCGCTGCGGCACGAGTGAGGCAAGATAAAGGCGTTGTGGCAAAGCGCGCGATGTCTCTCTTTTACGCCGGGTGAGTTTGGGAGGAACGCCAACCCGCCCTCCGTCTTCCTCGGCCTTGAGCCGAGGATCCATGCCACGACGGCTGGCGGATGCGGCGTGGATGCTCGGCTGGGGGCCACTGCTGTCCGGTTAAAATATCTGGACAGGTTGCATGGCATTGATTCTATTCGTTTTCAGACGTTTCGCGGCGTTCTGGACACGAATTGGAGATCAATGTCATGCGGCACGAGAATAGCGTTTTTCACCAGCTTCAACAGTATATTCCGTGGGCGGTGTTCGATCGTCTTGTGGACAAGCATAATGCCGACCACCGGGTGCGCCGGCTGACGGCGAAGTCGCAGTTCCTGGCGCTGCTTTTTGGCCAGTTGTCGGGCGCTGCCAGCCTGCGCGAGATCGAGGCCGGCTTGCTCAGCCACGAGGCGAACCTTTATCACCTGGGCGCTCGCAGTGTGGCCCGTGCCACGCTGGCGGATGCCAATGCCAAGCGCCCGGCAGCCTTGTTTGCCGATCTGTTCTCCGTCATGGCTGCCCGTGCCAGTCGAAAGATACGCCGTCATATCGGCGATACGCTGCGTATATTGGATGCCACACGCGTCCAGGTCTCCTCGCTGTATGGCGGCTGGGCCGACATGGTTGGCGGCAAACGGGCCATCAAACTGCATGTCTGCTACGATCCGCACGCCGACGCGCCGCTCGCCATGACGCTGACCGGTCAGAGGACGAACGACATCATCCCGGCCAGGGCGATCGACATTGCTGCGGGCGTCACCTATGTCTTCGATCTTGCCTATTACGATTTTGCCTGGTGGGCCGAGATCGATAGAAAGAGCGCCCGTTTCGTCACCAGGCTGAAGAGCAATACCCTCGTCGCCACGATCGCCGAACAGCCAGCCGATGAAGCTGCGGGCATTCTCTTCGACAGGATCGGGCTCCTGCCGCAAAGGCTCGCCGGTTCCCGGCAGAACCCCTTTCAGGATCCGGTGCGCGAGATCGCCGTCCGCATCAGGACCGGCAAGGTCATCCGCCTCATCACCAACGACCTCGACGCTCCGGCAGCCGAGATCGCCACCCTTTACAAGCAGCGTTGGCAAATCGAACTCTTCTTCAAATGGATCAAGCAGAACCTGAAGATCCGGCATTTTCTCGGAACCTCGGAAAATGCCGTGCGCATCCAGGTCTTCGTCGCGCTCATTGCCTATCTGCTGCTGCGAATGGCCCAGGCAGCCCAGAAAGACATCGCTCAGCCGCTCGCATTCTCAAGGCTCGTGCGCCTCAACATCATGCATCGCAGGGCAATCGGCGCCCTGCGAAGACCGCCGGCAATCACCAAAGCAGATCCACGGCAATTATCACTGCCCATCACCGCAAGTTAAACCGGACAGCAGTGGCTGGGGGCCGAGCATGACGGAGAGTGGGGCTAAAGTCGCCGGAGATAGCTCACTCCACCAGACTTAGTCTCAGATCCAACCCTACGCTCCAATCTCCCCCCGGCGGCCGCGGGGGATAGGGCGATGAAAGGAGTTCTTTCGCGGCATAGACGATCAAGTCAGCAATCGTATTGGCCGAATTCACACCGCCGTTATCTATTTGTCTCTATTCTGATATTTCAATGCCGACTTGTGTTCGGTTTTTGACCGTGCCACTATGTGATATATCAGATTCAGGCGACGGACTTTCGGCATGCAGACGTCACAGAGCCATCTTGCCTATCTCGCGCTGGAGCATCTGATCGTCACGCTGGCGTTGAAGCCAGGGGCGCTTGTCACCGAAAAGCAGCTGATCGATATGGCGGGCCATGGGCGCACGCCGGTGCGCGAGGCGATCCAGAAGCTTGCGTGGCAGGGGCTGATTCTGGTGAAGCCGCGTGTGGGGCTGCAGGTGGCCGAGATCGCGCCGGAGGATCATGGCAACGTCATGCAGGTGCGCAGCGAACTGGAGCCGATCGCTGCAAGCCTTGCAGCCGAACATGCGACGGACGAGCAGCGTGCGCGTCTCGGCGACTGCGCCCGCGCCATGGAGGAATGCGCTGTCACCAGTGATCTCGCCGGCTTCTTCGCCGCCGACAAGGCCTTCGACGAAATCCTCGAGGATGCCTGCCCGAATGGTTTTATCGTCGCAGCACTCGGCCCGGTGCAGACGCATTCGCGGCGCCTCTGGTACTCCACCGCAAACGCCGAGCGCATGGATCGCGCCATCGCGCTGCATGTCGCCGTCGTCCGGGCCATTCATCAGGGCAGGGTGGACGAGGCGCGCGCCGCCATGGCTGTCTTGATCGACTATCTCGCCCAAAAATAGAAACGGCCCCGTTTCCGGAGCCGTTGTCATATCTGTTGTCGGAAAAACTCAGCCGACGAAAGCGCGCTCGATGACGAATTCGGCGGGCTTGCTGTTGGCGCCTTCGTCGAGACCAGCCTTTTCGAGCAGCTCCTTGGTGTCCTTCAGCATGGCCGAGGAACCGCAGATCATGCCGCGGTCGATTGCCGGATCGAGCGGCGGTACACCGAGATCGGTAAACATCTTGCCCGAGGAAATCAGGTCGGTGATGCGGCCGCGATAAGCGAAGTCTTCGCGGGTGACGGTCGCATAATGGCGCAGCTTGTCGCCGACCACTTCCTTCAGCAGCTCGTCATTTTGGATTTCCTCGACGAGGTCGAAGCCGTATTTCAGCTCGGCGACATCGCGCGTCGTATGGGTGAGGATGACTTCCTCGAACTTTTCATAGGTCTCGGGATCGCGGATCAGGCTGGCGAAAGGCGCAATGCCCGTTCCCGTCGAGAACATGTAGAGACGGCGGCCCGGCGTCAGCGCGTCGAGCACCAGCGTGCCTGTCGGCTTCTTGCGCATCAGCACCTGGTCGCCGGGCTTGATTGCCTGCAGATGCGAGGTGAGCGGGCCGTCCGGCACCTTGATCGAGAAGAATTCAAGCTCTTCGGCCCAGGCGGGGCTGGCGATCGAATAGGCACGGAAGACCGGCTTGCCCTCGACCATCAGGCCGACCATCGCGAATTCGCCGGAACGGAAACGGAAGCCCTGCGGCCGGGTCATCGTGAAGCGGAAGAGCCGGTCGGTATAATGCGTCACGGAAAGCACCGTCTCGGCGTAGACGCCGGCGGGGATGGACGAGGCGAAGTCTTCGGTCTTTGCAGGCGCGTTCATTGCGGTAGCGGATCCCGTTTCGTCGGATGAACTGTCGGATGCGAGGCAGATATTACATATCGGGCTCGAATTAAAGGCATTCCATTCCACGCAGTGCTCCTGAAGGGAAATATGCATGTCATTGTCAGGATTCAATGGTCAACCAGGGGGCCGGCGGGCAATGTCGTATTTCCCGCTGGCGAAGCCCGGCAAAGGATGCATATTAGGGCGGCGCGCCTGAACTGCATGTCGGTTTTCGGCAAAAATGGTGCGACAACAAAGACCTACGGCGTCGGGACCCGATTCAGAAGAGGGGGCCGGTGATGGTTGGCGAAAAACAGGCTTGCCGGGGCGAGCGCGATAAAGCGGTCGGGGGAATATGAAGATTTTCAAGTATAAGCGCGTTCCTTACGCGGAGATGCGCGCCTTTTCCGTCCATATCCTGACGGCCTCCGGTTCCTTCCTGGCCTTTCTCGGCGTCGTTGCCGCCGCCGAGCACCGCTTCATCGACATGTTCTGGTGGCTGGGCCTGGCGCTGCTCGTCGACGGCATAGACGGGCCGATCGCTCGCAAGGTGCGCGTCAAGGAAGTGCTGCCGAACTGGTCGGGCGATACGCTCGACAATATCATCGATTACGTCACCTATGTGCTGCTGCCGGCTTTCGCGCTCTATCAGAGCGGCATGATCGGCGAGCCCTGGTCCTTCGTCGCCGCCGGCATGATCGTCGTTTCCAGCGCCATCTATTACGCCGATATGGGCATGAAGACCGACGAGTATTTCTTTTCCGGCTTTCCCGTCGTCTGGAACATGATCGTCTTCACCCTGTTCGTCATCGATGCCAGCGCGACGACGGCGCTCGCCGTCGTGACGATTTCGGTGGTGTTGACCTTCCTGCCGATCAATTTCCTGCACCCGGTCCGCGTCAAAAGGCTGCGCCCGCTCAATCTCGGCGTCTTCTTCCTGTGGTCGGCGCTGGGCATTTTTTCGCTGCTGATGCATTTCGACACGCCGGAATGGGCGCTCATTCTCTTCATCGTGACCGGGCTCTATCTTTACGTCATCGGCGCGGTGCTGCAATTCTTCCCCGCTCTCGGACGCGAAGCTTGAGGACAGGCCAATGACGAAGACACAGGCGGTTTCATTCTCCAGAACCGGCGGGCCGGAGGTTTTCGACTATGTCGAACTCGATCTGCCGCCGCCTTCGGCCGGTGAAGTGCAGCTTAGACAGGCGGCGGTCGGCCTGAATTTCATCGACGTCTATTTCCGCAACGGCACCTATAAGGCGCCGCACCTGCCCTTCGTTACCGGCAAGGAGGGCGCCGGCACCGTCACGGCGGTCGGCCCCGGCGTTACGGATTTCAAGATCGGCGACCGCGTCGCCTATGCCAGCGCCGATGGCGCCTATAGCGCCGAGCGCAATATCGAGACGCGCCATCTGGTGCATGTGCCTGATGGCATTGAGCTCGAAACGGCAGCGGCGATGATGCTGAAGGGCATGACCGCCGAATATCTCTTGAACCGCACCTTCAAGGTCGGTCCTGAGACGGTGCTTCTGTTTCATGCCGCCGCCGGCGGCGTCGGGCTGATCGCCGGCCAATGGGCAAAGGCGCTCGGCGCCACCATCATCGGCACGGCGAGCTCTGAAGACAAGATCGCGCTGGCGCTCGCCCATGGCTACGACCATGTGATCAACTACAAGAGCGAAGACTTCGCCGTCCGGGTCCGCGAGATCACCTCCGGCAAGGGCGTCGATGTCGTCTATGATTCGATCGGCCGCGATACTTTTCCACAGTCGCTCGACTGCCTGAAGCCGCGCGGCCTTTTTGCCTCTTTCGGCCAGTCCTCCGGGCCGATCGAGAATTTCACCCTTTCCCAGCTGGCGCAGAAGGGCTCGCTGTTTGCGACGCGGCCGACGCTCTTCACCTACATTGCCGCACGCCAGGAACTGATCGACAGCGCCAAGGCGCTATTTGATGTTGTGCAAAGCAACAAAGTGCGTATCAATGTCAACCAAACCTATCCGCTGCGTGAGGTTGGGCGGGCTCACGCGGATCTGGAAACAAGAAAAACAACAGGAACGACGCTGCTGATTCCATGAGATCCGAACGGACCGATCGGCAGAAGAAATGAGGGGAACGTGTCGCCATTGAATGTGCCGGAACCCGGTGCGTTGTTATCCGTCCAGAAGCTGACGAAGTTTTTCGGTGGCTTTGCCGCCTGCAATGAAATCGATCTCGATATCGCGCCGGGCGAAATTCACGCGCTTCTCGGCGAAAATGGTGCAGGCAAATCCACCCTGGTGAAGATGCTGTTCGGCGTTCTCGAGCCGACGCACGGGCACATCCTCTGGCAGGGCAAGCCGGTTTCGATCACCTCGCCGGGCGAGGCCCGCAAACTCGGCATCGGCATGGTCTTCCAGCATTTTTCGCTGTTCGAGGCGCTGACCGTTGCCGAAAACATCGCATTGTCGCTCGATGACGCCATCCCGATCGACAGGATCGCCGAGGAGGCGAGGGCGCTGTCTCAGGCCTATGGCCTGCCGCTCGACCCGCATGCTCACGTCGCCGACCTCTCGGTCGGCGAACGCCAGCGCATCGAGATCGTCCGTGCGTTGCTGCAGAACCCGAAGCTGATCATTCTCGACGAGCCGACCTCGGTGCTGACGCCGCAGGAGGCCGACCGGCTGTTCGAAACGCTGTTCAAGCTGCGCGCCGAGGGCCGCTCGGTTCTCTATATCAGCCACCGCCTGGAAGAGGTGCAGCGCATCTGCGACCGCGCCACCGTGCTGCGCCATGGCCGCGTCACCGGCGCCTGCGATCCGAAGCAGGAGACGCCCGCCTCGCTTGCCCGCATGATGGTCGGCAGCGAGGTGGCGAGCGTCACCCATCCCGAGCGCAGCGACAAGGGCGAGGTGCAACTGGCCGTTGCCAATCTTTCCGTCGCCGCCCGCACGCCATTCGCCATGCCACTGCGCGATGTTTCGATGGCTGTGCGCGCTGGCGAAATTCTCGCTATTGCCGGTGTCGCCGGTAATGGCCAGAGCGAGCTTTTCGATGCGTTGTCCGGTGAATATCCGGTCGCGTCGGCAGAAGCGATCGTCATCCGCAAGAAGCCGGTGGGCACCGAGGGCATCACCGCCCGGCGCCTGCTCGGCGCCGGCTTCGTGCCGGAGGAGCGGCACGGCCATGCCGCCGTCTCCGCCATGAAACTGTCAGACAATCTGGTGCTCGCCCGCAGCCAGTCGGATCGGAAAGCCTTTCTTGGCCTGCTCGGCGTCATCCGCCAAGGTGCTGTGAAATCCGCCGCACGGCGCATTTCCGAAGCGATGGATGTCCGCAAGAGCGGAGACAATCCGGCCGCCGGCTCGCTTTCCGGCGGCAATCTGCAAAAATTCATCGTCGGGCGCGAGCTCGATCGCCAGCCGGCCGTGCTCGTCGTCAACCAGCCGACCTGGGGCGTCGATGCCGGGGCGGCAAGCCGCATCCGCCAGGCGCTGGTCGATCTCGCAAAGGCCGGCTCCGCCGTCGTCGTCATCAGCCAGGATCTCGACGAGATCTTCGAAGTGGCGACGGATATCGCCGTCATCTCCGAGGGACGGCTTTCCAGGCCCTATCCGGCCGGCGAACTGACGCGCGAAAGGATCGGCCTGCTGATGGGCGGCCTGCACGAAACGGGCTCTGTCGCGGAGACGGCCCATGCGCATTGAACTCGAAAAACGCCCCGACGTCTCGAAGCTCTTCGCCTTCGTCTCGCCGCTGCTGGCCCTTGCCCTGACCCTTGCCTTCGGCGCCATCATGTTCGCCATGCTCGGCAAGGATCCGGTCGAGGCGCTGGACGCCTTCTTCGTCGAGCCGCTGCTCGAGGTCTGGTCGCTGCACGAACTGGCGATCAAGGCCGCACCGCTGATCCTGATCGCCGTCGGCCTGGCCGTCTGCTATCGCTCGAACAATTGGAATATCGGCGCCGAAGGCCAGTTCACCATCGGCGCCATCACCGGCTCCTATCTGCCGATCGTCTTCTACGACTGGCATTCGCCGCTGGTGCTGCCGCTGATGCTGATCCTTGGCGCGCTTGGCGGTGCGTTGTTTGCCGCCATTCCGGCGCTGTTGAAGGCGCATTTCAACACCAACGAAATCCTGACATCGCTGATGCTGGTCTATATCGCCCAGCTCTTTCTTGACTGGCTTGTCCGCGGCGCCTGGCGCGATCCGCAGGGTTTCAACTTTCCGGTCTCGCGCGATTTCGCGCCTGAGGCGGTGCTGCCGGCAATCTGGGAAGAATCGGGCCGGGCGCATTGGGCCTTCATCTTCGCCATTGTCGCCGCGGTCGGCGTCTGGTTCATGCTGCGCTACACGCTGAAAGGCTTCGAGATCGTCGTGCTCGGCCAGTCGGAGCGGGCAGGGCGCTTTGCCGGTTTCTCGTCGAAGAAGATGATCTGGTTCAGCTTCCTCTTCTCCGGCGCCCTTGCCGGCCTTGCCGGGATAGCCGAGGTCTCCGGCTCGATCGGCCATCTGCAGCCGGCGATCTCGCCGGGCTACGGCTTCACCGCCATCATCGTCGCCTTCCTGGGACGCCTCAATCCGCTCGGCATCATCGCGTCGGGCCTGGTGCTGGCGCTGACATATCTCGGCGGGGAGGCGGCACAGCTGTCGCTCGGCGTTTCCGACAAGGTCACCCGCGTCTTTCAGGGCCTGCTGCTCTTCTTCGTGCTCTCCTGCGATACGCTGATCTATTACAAAATCCGCATCGTCTGGTCGCGGGTCAGGGGCGCGGCATGAGCATCTTCGAAGCCATTCTGCTGACCGTCATCACCGCCTCCACGCCGCTCGTCATCGCCGCCCTCGGCGAACTCGTCACCGAGCGCTCCGGCGTTCTGAACCTTGGTGTCGAAGGCATGATGATCATGGGCGCGGTTGCCGCTTTTGCCGGCGCGCAAATGTCGGGCTCGCCCTATGTCGGCATCGTCTGCGGCATTGCGGCAGGCGCGCTTTTCTCGCTTCTCTTCGCTTTCCTGACGCTGACGCTGGTGGCAAATCAGGTGGCGACGGGACTGGCGCTCACCCTTCTCGGCCTCGGCGCGTCAGGCATGCTCGGCGAGGCCTATGTCAGCGTTCCCGGCATCCGGCTGGGAGAGATCGTCATTCCGGTCCTGTCGGATCTTCCGGTCATCGGCCATGTTCTCTTCCGGCAGGATCTGATCTTCTACCTGTCGATTGCGCTTGTGGTTGGCGTCAGCTGGTTCCTGTTCCGCAGCCGCGCCGGGCTGAAGCTGAGGGCGATCGGCGACAGTCACGCTTCGGCCCATGCGCTCGGCATTCAGGTTATCCGCACGCGCTACCTGGCGGTGATGTTCGGCGGCGCCTGCGCCGGTCTTGCCGGCGCCCAGCTGTCGCTCGTCTACACCCCGCAATGGGCGGAGAACATGTCGGCCGGGCGCGGCTGGATCACGCTGGCGCTGGTGGTCTTTGCCTCCTGGCGGCCGTGGCGGGTGTTTGCCGGCGGTTATCTCTTCGGCGCGGTCACCATCCTGCAGCTGCATGCGCAGGCCTTCGGTCTCGGCATTCCCTCGCAGTTCCTCTCGATGCTGCCCTATGCCGCGACTATTGTGGTTCTCATCATCATTTCTCATAATCGGCGCACGACGTTGATCAATACGCCCGCCTCGCTCGGAAAGGCCTTCGTGCCGGAGCGATAAGGCAACACGATAAAGACGGGTTTCCGCAATAACTTCAAACCAACAGGGGTTACCATGAAGAAATACGCATTCGCACTCGCCGCCTCGGCCGCCGCCGTGATCGGCATCTCGTCGGCCGCTCAAGCCGCTGATAAGACGAAGGTCTGCTTCGTCTATGTCGGTTCGCACACCGATGGCGGCTATTCGCAGGCCCACGATCTCGGCCGCCAGCAGGTTCAGGCCGAATTTGGCGACAAGATCGAAACGCCTTACCTCGAAAACGTGCCGGAAGGCCCGGATGCCGAGCGTGCCATCGAGCGCCTGGCCCGTTCCGGCTGCAAGCTGATTTTCACGACGTCCTTCGGCTTCATGGATGCGACGGTCAAGGTTGCCGCCAAGTTCCCGAAGGTCAAGTTCGAGCACGGCACCGGCTATAAGTCAGGCCCCAACCTCGCCACCTACAACTCGCGCTTCTATGAAGGCCGCTATATCCTCGGCCAGATCGCCGCCAAGACCTCGAAGAATCATGGCGCCGCCTACATCGCCTCCTTCCCGATTCCGGAAGTGGTGATGGGCATCAACTCCTTCGAGCAGGGCGCCAAGTCGGTCGATCCGAGCTTCAAGCTGAAGGTCATCTGGGTCAACACCTGGTTCGACCCTGGCAAGGAAGCCGATGCCGCCAAGGCGATGGTCGACCAGGGCGTCGACGTGCTGACCCAGCACACCGATACGACCGCGCCGATGCAGGTTGCCGAAGAACGCGGCATCCACGCCTTCGGTCAGGCATCCGACATGATCGCAGCCGGTCCCAAGGCGCAGCTGACGGCGATCGTCGATACCTGGGGCACCTACTACTCCAAACGCGTCCACGCGCTTCTGGACGGCACCTGGAAGTCCGAGCAGAGCTGGGACGGCCTGAAGGACGGCATCCTGAAGATGGCGCCCTACACCAACATGCCTGACGACGTGAAGAAAATGGCCGAGGAAACCGAAGCCAAGATCAAGTCGGGTGAGCTGCATCCCTTCACCGGTCCGATCAACAAGCAGGACGGCACGCCCTGGCTGAAGGCCGGCGAGAAGGCCGATGACGGCACGCTGCTCGGCATGAATTTCTATGTCGAAGGCGTCGACGACAAGCTGCCGGCGCAATAAGCGGCTTTCAATTCGCAGTTGCGAAGAGCGCCCCCTGTGGGCGCTCTTTTTTTGCTGCGGTGCATGCAAAGATTCCGATTTACAAAAGTAATACTATATGATTTTTTGACCCTGCGCCGCGAGACGCGGCTTGGGAGGAAATCATGAAATTGAAGACTGCACTTTTGAGTGCCACGATTCTTGCTGCCAGCATGTTCGGTTCGGCTTCGGCCGGCGGACTGACCGTCGGCTTCTCGCAGATCGGCTCGGAATCGGGCTGGCGTGCGGCTGAAACGACCGTGACCAAGGAGCAGGCCAAGAAGCGCGGCATCGATCTGAAGTTTGCCGATGCACAGCAGAAGCAGGAAAACCAGATCAAGGCTTTGCGCTCCTTCATTGCTCAGGGCGTCGATGCCATTCTCATTGCACCGGTCGTTGAAACCGGCTGGGACGACGTTCTCAAGGAAGCCAAGGAAGCCAAGATTCCGGTCATCCTTCTCGACCGCACCATCAAGGCTCCGGACGATCTCTACCTGACCGCTGTGACCTCGGACCTCGTCCATGAAGGCAAGGTCGCCGGCGACTTCCTGGTCAAGACCGTTGGCGACAAGAAGTGCAACGTCGTCGAGTTGCAGGGCACGACCGGTTCGTCGCCTGCCATCGCCCGCAAGAAGGGCTTCGAAGAGGCTCTTGCCGGCCACGACAACCTGAAGATCGTACGCAGCCAGACCGGCGACTTCACCCGCACCAAGGGCAAGGAAGTCATGGAAAGCTTCCTGAAGGCCGAGAATGGCGGCAAGGATATCTGCGCTCTCTACGCCCATAATGACGATATGGCCGTCGGCGCCATCCAGGCGATCAAGGAAGCCGGTCTGAAGCCGGGCAAGGATATCCTCGTCGTCTCGATCGACGCCGTTCCCGATATCTTCAAGGCGATGTCCGAAGGCGAGTCCAATGCGACGGTCGAGTTGACGCCGAATATGGCAGGCCCGGCCTTCGACGCGCTCGACGCCTACCTGAAGGACAAGAAGGCTCCGCCGAAGTGGATCCAGACCGAATCCAAGCTCTACACGCCTGCCGACGAGCCGATGAAGGTCTACGAAGAGAAGAAGGGTCAGGGCTACTGATCTGATTTTGACGCCGCTGCAAAATCCCTGAATCGGCCTCGATTTGAGGATGATTTATGCAGCATTCAAGCGCTGTAGAACCGCACCGGCCCGTCATGGACCGGTGCGGAACTGCCTTGCCGCCTTGGGACGTCATGTCCGGCCGCGGCGCGGCTTTTGCCGTCAATATCAGGAAAACACACCCTTATGATTCACGATTTCGAGAACGTTCTCGCAGCTTCCGGAATATCGAAATTCTTTCCCGGCGCAGTGGCGTTGGACAAGGTCGATTTCTCGCTGCGCAAGGGCGAGGTGCACGCGCTGCTGGGCGAGAATGGCGCCGGCAAATCGACACTGATCAAATGCCTCACCGGCGCCTATCATCGTGACGAGGGCAGCCTGACGCTCGACGGTCAGGAAATCAATCCGGCCAACACGCTCGCCGCTCAGAAGCTCGGCATCGGCACGGTCTACCAGGAGGTCAACCTGCTGGCCAATCTGAGCGTCGCCGAAAATCTCTTTCTCGGACGCCAGCCAAGGCGTTTCGGCATGACCGACGTGCGCGCGATGAACCGTAAGGCGCGCGAACTACTGACCGGTTACGGCATCGATATCGACGTGACTGCCGAGCTTGGCCGCTTCTCCGTCGCCGTCCAGCAGGTGGTCGCCATCGCCCGCGCCGTCGATCTTTCCGGCAAGGTGCTGATCCTGGATGAGCCCACCGCCAGCCTCGACAACCAGGAAGTGGCACTGCTCTTCCGCATCATCGAGGATCTGAAGAAGCGCGGTCTTGGCATTGTTTTTATTACTCATTTTCTCGAGCAGGTCTATGCGATAAGCGACCGGATCACCGTGCTGCGCAACGGCAAGCTCGTCGGCACCCGCGACGTCGTCGATCTGCCGCGCAAGGGCCTGATCGCCATGATGCTCGGGCGCGAATTGGCGCATGTCGAGGAGACGGTGAGGGAGCACAACCTCGCAGCCGGTGAGGTGCGCTACCGCTTCGCCGGCTACGGCAAGCGCGGCAAGGTCAAGCCCTTCGATCTCGATGTGCGTGTCGGCGAGGTGGTCGGCGTTGCCGGTCTGCTCGGCTCCGGCCGCACCGAAACCGCCGAGCTTCTCTTCGGTATCGAGCATGCCGACAGCGGCAGCGCCACGATCGACGGTCAGCCGGTGACGCTTTCGAGCCCGCGCGCGGCCATCGAAAAAGGTTTCGGCTTCTGCCCCGAGGACCGCAAGACCGATGGCATCATCGGCGACCTGTCGATCCGGGAGAATATCGCGCTCGCGCTGCAGGCGCGCCGCGGCTGGACCCGGCCGCTGTCGCGCGCCGAGCAGAATGCGCTTGCCGACCGCTACATCAAGGCGCTCGATATCCGCACCACCGATCGCGAAAAGCCGATCCGCCTGCTCTCCGGCGGCAACCAGCAGAAGGCGATCCTCGCCCGCTGGCTGGCGACCAATCCGAAGTTTCTGATCCTCGACGAGCCGACCCGCGGCATCGATGTCGGCGCCCATGCCGAGATCATCAAGCTCATCGAACAGCTCTGCGCCGAAGGCATGTCGCTGATCGTGATTTCCTCGGAACTTGAAGAGCTTGTCGCCTATAGTTCACGTGTCATCGTCCTTCGTGACAGACAGCATATCGCCGAACTCACCGGCGAACGTATCACCGCGGCCGGCATTGTCGAAGCCATTGCTGCCGCCGAACATAAGAAGGAGGATGCATGAGGTCCTCGCTGAAGGCGCTGGCTTATCGCCTGGCGCCGCAATTGATTGCGCTCGTTGTCATTCTTTTGTTGAATTTCATCACGTCGCCGCAGTTTTTTAATGTCGTTGTTCAGAACGACCGGCTTTACGGGAGCCTGATCGATGTGCTCAATCGCGGCGCGCCGGTGGCGTTGCTGGCGATCGGCATGACACTGGTGATCGCCACCAAGGGCATCGACCTGTCCGTCGGCGCTGTCATCGCCATTTGCGGCGCCGTCGCCGCCTCGTCGATTGTCGCAGGAAATTCAGTGGCCTACACCATTGTCCTGACGCTGGCGATCGGCATTGCCTGCGGCGTCTGGAACGGTTTCCTGGTGGCGGTCCTCAATATCCAGCCGATCATCGCCACGCTGGTGCTGATGGTCGCCGGCCGCGGCATCGCCCAGCTCATCACCGAAGGCGCCATCCTCACCTTCAACAATGACGGGCTTACCTTCTTCGGCAGCGGTTCCCTGGCGCTCCTGCCGATGCCTGTGGTCATCTGGCTGCTCGTCGCCTTGCTCGTCATTCTGCTCGTCCGCCGCACTGCGCTCGGCATGCTGATCGAGGCCGTCGGCATCAATCGCCGCGCCAGCACGCTGTCGGGCATTCGGACGCCGGTGCTGCTGATGGCGGTCTACATGCTGAGCGGTCTCTGCGCCTCGATCGCGGGCATCATCGTCGCCGCCGACATCAAGGGCGCCGATGCCAACAATGCCGGCCTCTGGCTGGAACTCGACGCCATCCTCGCCGTTGTCGTCGGCGGCAATTCGTTGCTCGGCGGACGCTTCAGCATCCTCGGATCGCTGATCGGCGCGATGATCATCCAGGCGGTGAATACTGGCATTCTGTCCTCCGGTTTCCCGCCCGAATTCAACCTGATCATCAAGGCGGTCATCATTATCGTCATCCTCGTCATCCAGTCGCCGGCGGTGCAGTCGCTCGCCATCTTCGCCAGCCGCCGGCAGGGCGGAAGGGAGCAGCCGAAATGAACTCCAAATACCTGCCGCTGCTGGCGACCATCGTCATCTTCGTGCTCGCCTATGCCGGCTGCACGCTGCAATATCCGAACATGCTGTCGACCCGCGTCATCGGCAATCTTCTGACCGACAACACCTTCCTCGGCATCGCCGCCGTCGGCATGACCTTCGTCATCATCTCGGGCGGCATCGATCTGTCGATCGGTTCGATCATCGCCTTCACCGGCGTCTTTCTCGCGGTGATCCTGCAGAAGACCTCGATCCATCCGCTACTGGCCTTCGCGCTGGTGCTGGTCATCACCACCGCTTTCGGCGCGGTCATGGGCGCAATCATCCACTATCTCGAAATGCCGGCCTTCATCGTCACGCTCGCCGGCATGTTCCTGGCGCGCGGCATGGCCTTCGTGCTCTCGATCGACAGCATCCCGATCGACCACGACTATTATTCGACGCTGACGAGCCTCTATTGGCGCCTGCCCGGAGGCGGCCGGCTGACGCTGATCGGCGGCATCATGCTTCTGGTCTTTGCGGTTGGCATTTTCATCGCCCAGCGCACCCGCTTCGGCACCAATGTCTATGCACTCGGCGGCGGCCCGCAGACGGCGCGGCTGATGGGCGTGCCTGTGGGACGCACGACAATCCAGATATATGCGCTGTCGGGTTTCCTGGCAGGCCTATCCGGGATCGTTTTTTCGCTGTACACCTCTGCCGGATATTCTCTTGCAGCAGTCGGCGTCGAACTCGATGCCATCGCGGCGGTCGTCATCGGGGGGACGCTGCTGACCGGAGGAGCGGGATTCGTGGCGGGAACCTTCATCGGGATCCTGATCCAGGGGCTCATTCAGACTTACATCACCTTCGACGGCACGCTGTCGAGCTGGTGGACCAAGATCCTGATCGGCCTTCTGCTGTTTGCATTCATTCTGATGCAGAAAGCCATCCTGTTCGTTTCCAGTCTGAACAAGAGGTACGCCTGAGGGGAGAGGGATCGCTTGCGCAACACATTGGAAGAGACACGTAAGACGGGGCGCAGAACCCGGACGAGCCACGCGCAGGTGGTCGACGAACTCGGCAAGGCGATCGTCGCCAGCACCTATCCTGTCGGCTCTATCCTGCCTGGCGATACCGAACTGGCGCAGCGCTTCAAGGTGTCCCGCACCGTCTTGCGCGAGACGATGAAGACGCTCGCCGCCAAGGGCATGGTCGTCGCCAAGGCGAGGGTCGGCACGCGTGTGACCGAGAAGAACCTCTGGAACATGTTCGACAGCGAGATCATCGCCTGGCACTTCGACAATGGCGTAACCGAAGAGTTCCTGCTGCAGCTCTACGATATCCGTCTCGCGGTCGAACCCTTCGCCGCCGGTCTCGTCGCCGAACGGGCGAATGCCGAGGATATCGAGACGCTGCGCGCACTGGCGCTCGATATGGCGGCGAGTGGGCATACGGCCGACAGCCTGGCGCTTGCCGACCTTCGCTTTCACCTGGCGATCGCCGAAGCCTCGCACAATCCCTTTATGCGCACCTTGGGCAGCCTGATCGAGGCGGCCCTCGTCGGCATGTTCCGTATGAGCACGCCGCCCACCGAAAACGGCTTCGCCAATATCGCCGACACCCATATGCGCATCGTCGATGCGATCGTTTCCGGTGACAGCCTTGCTGCGCGCCGCGCCATGGAGCTCGTCATCCTGGACGGCCGTCACCATGTGCACGAGGCCTTCGCAGCCCGCGGTTCGGAGACCGTCATCGTGTCGATTTCGACTGAAATTTAACACCCGTAAAGGCTTTGCTGATCCGAGAGCGCCGCGCGCCTTTTCGGGCGCGCAAAGCACGCTGCAAGACTTTCAATCCACCCGACGTGCTTGCCGAAAATCGATTCCGATTTCAGGAATTATGCAGTATGAGGCAACAAAGCCGCCTCATGGCGCGGATTCGCGGAGCAGATCATGGAACGTACTTGTCTTGCCGTCATCCTTGCCGCCGGTGACAGCACGCGGATGAAATCCTCGAAATCGAAGGTGCTGCATTCGGTCGCCGGACGGCCGATGATCGCCCACGTGGTCGAGGCAGTCGCCTCCGCCGGCATTTTCTCCGTCGCGCTCGTCGTCGGCCGCGATGCCGAGGAGGTGGCAAAGGCTGCAACGATTGCCGGCGTCGGCATCGAAGCCTGCCTGCAGAAAGAGCGGCTCGGCACCGGCCATGCGGTATTGGCGGCGCGCGAAGCGATCGCCAAGGGTTATGACGATATTCTGGTCACCTATGGCGACGTGCCGCTGCAGACCGACGGGCCGCTGAAGGCCGCCCGCCAGGGCCTTGCCGACGGCAGCGATATCGTCGTCATCGGCTTCCATACCGATCGCCCCACCGGCTACGGCCGCCTGCTCGTCAAGGACGGCGAACTCATCGCCATCCGCGAGGAAAAGGACGCGACCGATGCCGAGCGCACTGTGACCTGGTGCAACAGCGGGCTGATGGCGATCAACGGCCGCAAGGCGCTCGATCTGCTCTCGCGCATCGGCAACGCCAACGCCAAGGGCGAATTCTATCTGACCGATCTCGTCGAGATCGCCCGCTCACTCGGTGGCCGCGTCACCGCCGTCGACGCCCCTGAAATCGAGATGACTGGCTGCAACACCCGGGCCGAACTCGCCGTCATCGAGCGCTTCTGGCAGGAGCGCCGCCGCCACCAGATGATGCTGTCAGGCGTCACCATGATTGCGCCGGAAACGGTCTTTCTCTCTTACGACACCGTCATCGGCCAGGATGCGCTGATCGAGCCGAACGTCGTCTTCGGCCCCGGCGCGGTGATTGACAGCGGCGCCGTCATCCATGCCTTCTCGCATATCGAAGGTGCCCATGTCAGCCAAGGCGCCACCGTCGGCCCCTTCGCGCGGCTGCGGCCAGGTGCCGATCTCGGCAATGGTTCGAAGGTCGGCAATTTCTGCGAGGTGAAGAATGGCCGGATCGGCGAGGGCGCCAAGGTCAACCATCTCACCTATATCGGCGATGCCATCGTCGGCGCCGGCAGCAATATCGGCGCCGGCACGATCACCTGCAATTATGACGGGGTCAACAAGGCTGAGACGGTGATCGGCGAAAACGCCTTCATCGGTTCCAACTCCTCACTGGTCGCCCCGGTAACGATCGGCGACGGCGCCTATATCGCCTCCGGCAGCGTCATCACCGCCGACGTCCCGGCCGATGCGCTGGCGCTCGGCCGTGCCCGGCAGGAGATCAAGCCCGGTCGTGCATCGCTGCTGCGCGAGCGCGCGCTCGCCATCAAGGCGGCGAAGAAGGCTAAGGCCTGAGGGGCGCTTTGCGTAACCGGCGGAAATTGAAAGTGACCGCCGAGGTGATTGATAACTAAGCGGGAATCGTTAGGACTGGCCTCGATTGTCGGAGCCTTGTGGGGATATTGCATGTGCGGAATTGTGGGGATCGTCGGAACTCAGCCTGTAGCCGGGCGGCTGGTCGATGCGCTGAAGCGTCTCGAATATCGCGGTTATGATTCCGCTGGCGTTGCCACCATCCATGAGGGGGTGATGGATCGCCGCCGCGCCGAAGGCAAGCTGTTCAACCTGGAAAAGCGCCTCGACGCCGAGCCGCTCCCAGGCCTGGTCGGTATTGCGCACACGCGCTGGGCGACCCACGGTGTTCCCAACGAAACCAATGCCCATCCGCATTTCGTCGAAGGTGTCGCCGTCGTTCATAACGGCATCATCGAGAACTTCTCCGAGCTGCGCGACGAATTGACCGCGAAGGGCGCGGTCTTCGAAACCCAGACCGACACCGAGGTCGTCGCCCAGCTGATGGCAAAATACCTGCGCGAGGGAATGGAGCCGCGCGCCGCCATGCTCCAGATGCTGAACCGGCTGACCGGCGCCTATGCGCTCGCCGTCATGCTCAAGGCCGATCCCGGCACGATCATGGCTGCCCGTTCCGGTCCGCCGCTTGCCGTCGGTTATGGCCGCGGCGAGATGTTCCTTGGCTCGGATGCGATCGCGCTGTCGCCCTTCACCAATGAGATCACCTATCTCGTCGACGGCGATTGCGCCGTCATCACCCGCGATAGCGTCGCCGTCATCGATTTTGACGGCAAGCCGGTCAAGCGCGCCCGCCAGATCTCGCAAGCGACCGCCTATGTCGTCGACAAGGGCAACCACCGCCATTTCATGGAAAAGGAAATCTACGAGCAGCCGGAGGTCATCTCCCACGCCCTCAGCCATTACGTCGATTTCGCCGAGAACACGATCGGCGCCAATGCCGCCGCGATCGATTTCAAGGCGGCGACCGGCCTGGCAATCTCGGCCTGCGGCACCGCCTATCTGGCCGGCCTTGTCGGCAAATACTGGTTCGAGCGTTATGCCCGCCTGCCTGTGGAGATCGACGTCGCCTCCGAATTCCGCTACCGCGAAATGCCGCTGTCGCCGTCGCAGGCGGCGCTCTTCATCTCGCAATCCGGCGAGACCGCCGATACGCTGGCATCGCTGCGCTATTGCCGGGAGAACGGCCTGAAGATCGGCGCCGTCGTTAATGTCCGCGAATCGACGATCGCCCGCGAATCCGACGCCGTGTTTCCGATCATGGCCGGCCCTGAAATCGGCGTCGCCTCGACCAAGGCTTTCACCTGCCAGCTGGCCGTGTTGGCATCGCTGGCGATCGGCGCCGGCAAGGCGCGCGGCACGGTGAGCGCCGAGGAGGAGAGGGCGCTGGTGCGCCATCTCGCCGAAATGCCGCGCATCATGAGCCGGGTGCTGAACCTCATCCAGCCGCAGATGGAAAGCCTGTCGCGCGAATTGTCGAAATGCAAGGACGTGCTCTATCTGGGCCGCGGCACCAGCTTTCCGCTCGCCATGGAAGGCGCGCTGAAGCTCAAGGAAATTTCCTATATTCACGCCGAAGGTTATGCCGCCGGCGAATTGAAGCACGGGCCGATCGCGCTGATCGACGAGAACATGCCGGTGATCGTCATCGCTCCTTACGACCGTTTCTTCGAAAAAACGGTCTCCAATATGCAGGAGGTCGCAGCCCGCGGCGGCCGCATCATCTTCATCACCGACGAGGCGGGGGCGGCGGCCTCGAAACTGCCGACCTTGGCGACGATCACTCTGCCTGTGGTCGACGAAATCATCGCGCCGATGATCTTCTCGCTGCCGATCCAGCTGCTCGCCTATCACACCGCCGTCTTCATGGGCACCGACGTCGATCAGCCGCGCAATCTGGCGAAATCCGTGACCGTGGAATAAGCCCGCGAGGATCCGATCTTCGCGCCGAAACATATTGTGCCACGCCCCGAATTCTGGCAGTTTTACCAGGCGGACAAGGGGGAAAGGCCGGCGTTCCGGCCTGTCCAGGACCGAGATGGAGCTCATCAGGAGAGATGACCGACAACACCCCCAGAATGCCGGTCGCGACCCGGCTGAGGAATAATTTTCTCGCAGGCCTGATCATCTGCGCGCCGATCGCGATTACCATCTGGCTGACCTGGACCTTCATCCACTGGTCGGACAGCTGGGTCAGGCCCTATATTCCTGCGCGCTGGAATCCGGAAAGCTATCTCAATTTCGCTATTCCCGGTTTCGGCCTGCTGATCGCCGTCGTGCTGATCACCGTCGTCGGCTTCCTCGGCAAGAACCTGATCGGCCAGAGCATCGTCCGTTTCGGTGAATCAGTCGTCCAGCGCATGCCCCTGGTGCGCACGATCTATCGAAGCGTGAAGCAGATTTTCGAAACCGTTCTGAAGGAGCAGGCGAACTCCTTCAAGAAGGTCGGCCTCATCGAATATCCCGGTCCCGGCCTCTGGGCGCTGGTCTTCATCGCCACCGATGCCAAGGGAGAGATCGCGTCGAAGTTCAACGCCATGGGCCAGGACATGGTGGCCGTCTTCCTGCCGCCGACGCCGGTGCCGACGGCCGGTTTCCTCGTCTTCGTCCCCCGCGAAAAGATCGTCCTGCTCGACATGAGCCCGGAAGACGCCGCCAAGTTCCTGATATCGGGCGGCCTCGTCGCCCCAGGACACATGCCGTCCGAGCCGAAGCAGAAGCATTTGCCGCGGCCGAAGCCGGTGGCGGTTTCAAAAGCGGATTGATGCATGTCGCCCAAAAGTGTTTGGCGGTTTTGGGATAACGACATGCATGGAAAGAAGAGATAGAGCGCGTCGCGCTTATCCTGCCCTCAGGAACCGGATCGCCTCATCGCGGCGGAAGAGATAGAGCAGGGTGCGGATCGCCTGTCCTCTTTCGCTGGTGAGCTCCGGATCGCGCTCGATCAGATAGGCGGCATCCTTGCGGGCGATTTCCAGCAGGTCGGCATGCGCCTCGAGGCTGGCGATGCGGAAACCCGGCGTGCCGGACTGGCGGGTGCCGAGCAATTCGCCTTCGCCGCGCAGCTTCAGGTCTTCCTCGGCGATGCGAAAGCCGTCCTCGGTCTCGCGCATGATCGACAGCCGGGCATGGCCGGTTTCGCCGAGTGGCCCCTTGTAGAGCAGGATGCAGGTCGAGGCCTCGTCGCCGCGCCCGACCCGGCCGCGCAGCTGGTGCAATTGCGCCAGCCCGAAGCGTTCGGCATGTTCGATCACCATGATCGTCGCATCCGGCACGTCGACGCCGACCTCGACGACGGTGGTGGCGACGAGCAGCCGGGTCTCGCCGTTCTTGAACGCCATCATCGCCGCATCCTTCTCCGGTCCGCTCATGCGGCCGTGGATGAGGCCGATATCGGGGCCGAGGGCGGAAACGAGCGTCGCATGCCGCTCCTCGGCCGACATCAGGTCGAGCTCTTCGGATTCTTCGACCAGCGGGCAGATCCAGTAGGCCTTCTTGCCCTCGGCAAGCGCGCCCTGCAACCGGCCGACGATTTCGCCTGTTCGTTCCATCGGCACGGTGATCGTCTGGATCGGCTTACGGCCGGCAGGTTTTTCCGTGAGCTTGGAAACATCCATATCGCCGAAGGCGGCAAGCACCAGCGTGCGCGGGATCGGCGTCGCCGTCATCACCAGCATGTGCGGCGAGATGCCCTTGGCGGTCAGCCTCAGGCGCTGATGCACGCCGAAACGGTGCTGCTCGTCCACGACGGCCAGCATCAGCTTTGCGTAAGAGACGCTGTCCTGGAACAGCGCATGCGTGCCGATGATGATCTGTGCCGCGCCTGAGGCGATGCGTTCGAGGATCTCCTCGCGCTCACGCCCCTTGGTGCGGCCGGTCAGCACCTCGATGCCAAGCCCGGCGGAGGCGGCGAATTTCGAGATCGTCGCGTGGTGCTGGCGCGCCAGGATTTCGGTCGGCGCCATCAGCACGGCCTGGCCGCCGCTCTCGATCACCGCCGCCATCGCCATCAGCGCCACCAGCGTCTTGCCGGAGCCGACATCGCCCTGCAGCAGCCGCAGCATGCGCTCGGCCCCGGCCATGTCCTGCAAAACCTCGGCGATCGCCTCGTTCTGGCTTGATGTGAGCGAAAAGGGCAGGGACTTCAGGATCTTGCCGCTGATGTCTCCCGTCGCCTCCACCGGCTGGCCCGCCACCTTGCGCAGCCGCTGGCGCACCAGGCTCAGTGAAAGCTGGCCGGCGAGGAACTCGTCATAGGCAAGCCGCCGCCGCGCTGGGGCCTGTGGGTCTATATCGGCGGGGTCGCGCGGCTCGTGCAGCATATGAAAGCTGTCGCGGATCGACGGCAGACCCTGCTTCTGCGCCAGCGCCGGGTCGATCCATTCCGGCAGCTCGGGAAAACGCGGCAAGGCAGCGTCGATGATCTTGCGCAATGTCTTCGGTGAAAGTCCTGCCGTCAGCGGATAGATCGGCTCGACCAGCGGCAGGTTCTCCGCCTCATCGGCCCTGACGATATAGTCCGGATGCACCATCGAGGCGCGGCCGTTGAACCAGTCGACCTTGCCGCTGACCGTCACCTCCGCATCGATCGGCAGCTGCTTTTCTAGCCAGGCGGCCTGGCCGCGGAAAAAGACCAGTGTCAGCTCGCCGGTCTCGTCATGCAGAAAGACCCGGTAGGGCACATTGCTCTTGCCACGCGGCGGCACCTGGTGCCGGTCGACGCGCGCGGTGATCGTCACGATCGCGCCCTGCGGCGCGCGGGCGATGCCCGGCTGGTTGCGCCGATCGATCAGCGAAAAGGGCGCATGGAAGATGAGATCGATGACCCGGCAATCCTCCGGCGTCTCGCGCCCGAGCAGCTTGACCAGCAGTTCGGCGATCTTCGGGCCGACGCCCGGAAGGCCCGAAATGGGGGAAAACAGAGGATCGAGAATGGCGGGGCGCATGCGGCCAAAATGCGATGAACAATGCGGCCTTGGCAAGGCTGACAAGCCGCTTTCCAGGGTCTATAGAGGCGCATCAACAGGAAGGTAATGCCATGACAGGTGTCACGCTCACCAGTGCCGGTCTCGACCCGCGCCGCCGCCGGATCCTTTTCCGCTGCTGGCACCGCGGCATCCGCGAGATGGATCTGGTCTTCGGCCAGTTCGCCGAAGCCGAGATCGCGACGCTTTCGGAAGCCGAGCTCGACGAATTCGAGACGATCATGGCTGAGGAAGACAATGATCTGGTCCGCTGGATCATGGGAACATGGCCGGTCCCCGAGCGTTTCAAGACACCGATCTTTGCCCGCCTTGCCGCCTATACGCCCGATTTCGACAAGCCCCTCAGGACGCCGGAATGATCCCTGGTTTTGATGCGAAGAAGCTTGCGGCCATTGCCGAGCCGCTGACGATCGGCAATGTGCCTGTCGGCCTCGAACCGCTGCTGCTGGCCGAACTCGCCCGGGCGGGAGAGCCGGTCGCTTATGTCATATCGGACGGCCACCGCATGGCCGATCTCGAGCAGATGCTGGGCTTCGTCGCCCCCGATATTCCGGTTCTCACGCTGCCGGCCTGGGACTGTCTGCCCTATGACCGCGTCTCGCCGAGCGCCGATACCTCGGCCCGCCGGCTGGCCGCACTCGGCGGCCTCATCGCTCATCGCAAGAAGCCGCATGCGGCCATCGTGCTCGTCACCGCCAATGCCATGCTGCAGAAGGTGGCGCCGCAGGATGTTATCGAAAGCCTGAGCTTTTCGGCTCGCCCCGGCAACCAGCTGCGCATGGACGATCTCGCCTGCCGCCTGGAGCGCAACGGCTTCGACCGTGTGGCGACGGTTCGCGAAGTCGGCGAATATGCCGTGCGTGGCGGTATTCTCGACGTCTTCGTGCCGGGTTCGGAAGAGCCGGTCCGCCTCGATTTCTTCGGCGACACGCTGGAATCGATCCGCAGTTTCGATCCGGCGAGCCAGCGCACGACCGGCCAGGTGCGCTCGCTTGACCTCAATCCGATGAGCGAGGTGACACTGACACCCGACACGATCAGCCGCTTCCGCAAGAATTACCTCTCGGCTTTCGGCGCGACGACGCGTGACGACGCACTTTATCTCGCCGTTTCCGAAGGCCGCCGTTATCCCGGAATGGAGCACTGGCTGCCGCTCTTCTACGAGAAGCTCGATACCGTCTTCGATTATCTCAGCGGTTTCCGCGTCGTCACCGACCATACGGTGCGTGAGGCAGCCGAGGAGCGCTCCAAGCTGGTCTTCGATTATTACGATGCCCGCCTGAATTCCGGCCAGCCGGCCAAAGGTCAGATGGCCCAAGGCACGCCCTACAAGCCGGTGACGCCCGGCCAGCTCTATCTCGACAGCAAGCTTTTCGCCAAAACCCTCGACGCGCTCGGGGCGATCCGCATCAGCCCCTTCAACGAGATCGAGGGCGAGGCGAGGCGGGTCGTCAATATCGACGCTCGCCAGGGCCAGCGCTGGGCCCGCTCGAATGCCGAGGGCGGCGGCGATGCCGAACGCATCAATATCTTCGACGTTGTCGTCAAGCATATCGCTGATCGGCGGGCAGGCGGAGCGAAAGTGCTGGTCACCGCCTGGACCGAAGGCTCGCTGGAGCGCCTGCTGCAGGTGCTGAACGAGCATGGTCTGGAGAAGGTCAAGCCGGTCGAGGCGCTGAAGGATGTCGGCGCGCTGGGCAAAGGCGAGGCGGCGGCCGCCGTGCTTAATCTCGAATCCGGCTTCGAGGCGGGCGATCTCATCGTCATCGGCGAGCAGGATATTCTCGGCGACCGCATGGTGCGCCGCTCCAAGCGCCGCAAGCGCGCCGCCGATTTCATCGCCGAGGTCGCCGGCCTCGACGAGGGCTCGATCGTCGTCCACGCCGAACACGGCATCGGCCGCTTCATCGGGTTGAAGACCATCGAGGCCGCAGGCGCGCCGCATGCCTGCCTCGAACTGCAATATGCCGACGAGGCCAAACTCTTCCTGCCGGTCGAAAACATCGATCTTCTCTCGCGCTATGGCGGCGAGGGCACCGAGGCCCAGCTCGACAAGCTCGGCGGTGGCGCCTGGCAGATGCGCAAGGCCAAGCTGAAAAAGCGCCTGCTCGATATGGCCGATGCCCTGATCCGCATCGCCGCCGAGCGGCTGACCCGCCACGCGCCGATGCTGACGACGCCGGACGGCCTTTACGACGAGTTTGCCGCCCGTTTCCCCTATGATGAGACCGAGGACCAGGATAACGCCATCGACGCGGTGCGCTCCGATCTCGGCGCTGGCCGGCCGATGGATCGTCTGGTCTGCGGTGACGTCGGCTTTGGCAAGACCGAAGTGGCGCTGCGCGCCGCCTTCGTCGCTGCGATGAACGGCGTCCAGGTTGCCATCGTCGTGCCGACGACCTTGCTTGCCCGCCAGCATTTCAAGACCTTTTCAGAGCGCTTCCGCGGCCTGCCGGTGCGTGTCCAGCAGGCCTCGCGCCTTGTCGGCGCCAAGGAATTGGCGCTGACCAAGAAGGAAGTGGCGGAGGGCAAGACCGATATCGTCGTTGGCACGCATGCGCTGCTCGGCGCCGGCATCAAATTCGCCAATCTCGGCCTCCTCGTCATCGACGAGGAGCAGCATTTCGGCGTCAAGCACAAGGAGCGGCTGAAGGAGCTGAAGAGCGACGTGCACGTTCTGACCCTGTCGGCGACGCCGATCCCGCGCACGCTGCAGCTTGCCATGACCGGCGTGCGCGAACTGTCGCTTATCACCACGCCGCCGGTCGACCGCATGGCGGTGCGCACCTTCATCTCGCCCTTCGACAGCCTGGTCATCCGCGAGACGCTGATGCGCGAGCACTATCGCGGCGGCCAGAGTTTTTACGTCTGCCCGCGGCTCGCCGATCTCGCCGATGTGCACGCCTTCCTGCAGTCGGATGTGCCGGAGCTGAAGGTTGCTGTCGCCCATGGCCAGATGCCGGCCGGCGAACTCGAAGACATCATGAACGCCTTCTATGAAGGCCGCTACGATGTGCTGCTGTCCACAACCATCGTCGAATCCGGCCTCGATGTGCCGACAGCCAACACGCTGATCGTCCACCGTGCCGATATGTTCGGCCTTGCCCAGCTCTATCAGCTGCGCGGCCGCGTCGGCCGCTCGAAGGTGCGCGCTTTCGCGCTCTTCACCCTGCCTGTCAACAAGGTGCTGACGGCGACGGCCGACCGCCGGCTGAAAGTGCTGCAGTCGCTCGATACGCTCGGTGCCGGCTTCCAGCTGGCAAGCCACGACCTCGATATCCGCGGCGCCGGCAACCTGCTCGGCGAAGAGCAGTCCGGCCACATCAAGGAGGTCGGCTTCGAACTCTATCAGCAGATGCTGGAAGAGGCGGTCGCCGAGGTCAAGGGTATCGACGAGATCCACGACACCGGCTGGTCGCCGCAAATCTCCGTCGGCACGACCGTGATGATCCCTGAGGGTTACGTTCCTGACCTGCATCTGCGCATGGCGCTTTACCGCCGTCTCGGCGAAATCACCGAACTCAAGGAGATCGACGGCTTCGGCGCCGAGATGATCGACCGCTTCGGGCCGATGCCGATCGAAGTTCAGCATCTCCTGAAGATCGTCTACATCAAATCGCTCTGCCGCACCGCCAATGTCGAAAAACTCGATGCCGGCCCGAAGGGCGTCGTGGTGCAGTTCCGCAACAAGGAATTCCCCAACCCGGCAAATCTCGTCGGCTATATCGGCAAACAGGGCACGATGGCGAAGATCCGCCCCGACCACAGCCTGTTCCTGACCCGCGATCTGCCGACCCCGGAAAAACGCCTGCAGGGCGCTGCCGTTATCATGACGCAACTGGCCGAGATGGCGAAATAGAACAGAGGAAGAGAGATGGCGACATACGGCGCGACGATCGCCTGGGAGCGGAACGGCGAGACCTTCATCGACAATCGCTATAGCCGCGCCCATCGCTGGACTTTCGACGGCGGCATCGAGGTGAGGGCGTCCTCGTCCTCACATGTCGTTCCGCTGCCCTATTCCGCCGAAGACGCCGTCGATCCGGAAGAGGCGTTCGTCGCCTCGCTCTCCAGCTGCCACATGCTGTGGTTCCTGTCGATCGCCGCAAAGCAGCGATTTTGCGTCGACAGCTACACCGATGCCGCCGAGGGCATCATGGAGAAGAACGCCGAAGGCCGTCTCGCCATGACCGTCGTGACGCTGAGGCCGCATGTCGTCTTCAGCGGTGAGAGGCTGCCCTCTTTGAGCGAGTTCGAAGCCCTGCATCACCGCGCCCACGATGAATGTTTCATCGCCAATTCGGTAAAGACCGAGGTGCGCTGCATTCCGGTTTTGGGGTGAAGCTGAAACCAATTGCCAAGCGCTAATCCTGCCGGATCTGCTTCACTTATTGACGGACGGGGGATGCCGCTCGCACGTAGCCATCGACGCCTCGCTGAGCAGCGCGTTCGAAAGAGAACAGCCGATCACAGATTACGCCAGATAGAGCAACGTGGGGATTAAACATCGCTTACCTTATAAGGGAATTGAATGTGTCGACGCCACCGTCAAAATTATAAGCAGGTAGGGGGCTGGCTCGCTCGCTGAGGAGTGATCATTCAACCGCTGCCGAGATAGAAACTAAAAGTCATGACCACGCAAACAAGACACCAAACGCCTCGGGGCGCAAGAGCTGATGCAGAGACGTTTAATAGGCTATATCTCGTGAAGAACGTGGGCACCCTTCGTGCGACCTATCAAATCAGGTTGTTGGCTTTCCGCGCGGCGTCCGAGGGTCTTAAACTCGTCATTAAGGTACCTAAAGCATGTAAGTATCATCCTTGTCTTCTTGATCTAATTAGGAAGACGAAGGATGTGATACTTCGGGAAGATTACTGATGGGGCTGTATCTCTGCATCTTTGACGATGACGACGAGCTGGACGGCGTCGAAGTCGGTTCCTATGCCGACTTCGGCACGTTCCGTGCGGCCGTTGCGACGCATGTGGAAGGAGGCGTTGAAGGATCGAGATGCCCGACGCTGATGTTGCATTCTGACTGTGACGGACTGTGGTCTCCCGAGGAATCTGTCCTATTGCGGGCGGAGTTTGCTACAATCACCGATAGGTTTATGACGCTACCACCTGTGCCTCTTGGGGGCGATTGGAAGTCGGACGTTGCTAAGACTTTCGGGCTTTACCCGATCAATCTCTTTGACTGCTTCTTTGACGTGGACGGTGAGCCTCTCTTGGACCGCCTCCAAGGTCTGACTAATATCAGTATCGAGCGAAACTTGCCTATCTTGTTCCAATGAGAGCGGGAGCAAAATAACGGCACGCGGCCAAGGTGTCGGGTCTTCGCTCTCGATCTGCACGGCCGGCCTCAGTTGAGCCCCGATCGCGCCTCGGCCTTTGCCTTGGCGATATCGCGCAGCGCGTTCGCCAGCACATCGGGTGTCTGCGCGCCGCTGACGGCATACTGCTGGTCGAAGATGAAGAACGGCACGCCGTTGACGCCCATCTCCTGAGCCGCCTTGATCTCGGCGACGATCAGATCTCGGTCCGCATCGGAGGCAAGCAGTGAGGCGATGACCGAGCGGTCGAGGCCGGCCTTTTCGGCGATGTCGAGCAGCACCGCATGGTCGCCGACATTGCGGCCTTCCTCGAAATTCGCCTTGAACAGGGCGTCAACAGCCTTGTCCTGCTTCTCGCGACCTTCGATCATCGCCCAGTGGATCAGCCGATGCGCATCGAGCGTGTTCGGGCCGATCTTGATCGCCTCGAAATCGAAGGCGATGCCGACCTCGCGGCCCAAATCGGTGAGCATCTTATGGGCCTGCGCCACGCGCTCCTCGCCGCCGAGCTTCTCAGCCAGCGCCTTCTTCTGGTCGACGCCCTCCTTGGGATAGTCGGGATTGAGCCGGTACGGCCGCCAGTTGATGTCGACGCCGATTTCGTCCTGCACTTCGGCGATGGCGAGTTCCAGCCGCGCCTTGCCGAGATAGCACCAGGGGCAGACGACATCCGAGACGACGTCGATGGTGATACGCTCCATGATGATTTTCCTTATGTCTATGCGTCTCCGAAGGGAGACATAAAGGCCGCGCGGTTCGGCCGATTCTTACTGCACACTCGTATCCCACCATACCGGCAGCTGGTAGCCGTAAAGCGGCACCGTGTCGGGACGGCCGATGCGCTTGCTGTGGGCCACCCATTGCTGATCTATATGGTAGAGCGGAACCACATAATGGCTGGACAGCAGCAACCGATCATGGGAGCGCACCGCCGCGGTGAAGTCCTCTGCCGAGCGCGCCCTGAGTAGATGGTCGATCAGCGTGTCGATATCGGGATCGGCGGCACCGGCGAAACTGTCGGCGCGATCGCTGGTCTTGGCGGCTGAAGACCATCGGCCGAGCTGCTCGTTTCCGGGCGACAGCGACGAGGTGTAGGACTTGATGATCATATCGTAATCGCGGCTGTTCGTTCGGCTTTGATATTGCGAATCGTCGACGGTGCGGATCGAAGCGGCAATGCCGATCGTCTGCAGTGAACGCTGATAGGCAATTGCGAGCTTCTCCTGGTCGGTATTCTGCGTCATGATCTCGAAGGCGAGTTGGTGGCCGGAGGCATCCAGCATCTTGCCGCCCTGGATCGCATAGCCGCCCTCCTTCAACAGTCCGACGGCCTGCTTCAGCACATTGCGGTCGCGGCCGGAGCCGTCGGTGACTGGCAATTTATAAGTGCCGTTGAGAATATCTGGCGCGATTTTGTCCTTGATCGGCCCGAGCAGGGCAAGTTCCCTCGCATCGGCAGGAACGCCGAAACTTGAAAATACGGAATTCTGCCAAAAGCTCTGCGTACGCTTATAGGCGCCGGAATAGAGGTTCTTGTTTGCCCATTCGAAATCGAACACCAGCGACAGGCCTTCGCGCACCTTGAGATCGGCAAAGATCGGCCGGCGCGTGTTGAATACGAAGCCGAGCATGCCGCTTGGGAGTTTCGGCGTGAACACGTCCTTGATCACGGCCCCGGAGGTAGCGGCAGGAAAATTATAGGCATTGGCCCAATGGCCGGGATTACCGTCGGGGTAGAGGTCGACATCACCTTTCTTGAAGGCTTCGAACAATGTCGTGTCCTGCAGGAAATACTGGACGGTGATCTGGTCGTAATTGTCGGTACCGACCTTAGCGGGAATGTCCTTGCCCCAGTAATTCGGATCACGCTCATAGGTGATGCTCTCGCCGGGCTTCACCGTCTTCACCTTGTAGGGACCGGATCCCACAGGCGGCGTCAGCGATGTGCGGTCGAAGGTTTCCGGATCGACCGCATGTTTCGGCAGCACCGGGAAAAGGCCGAAAATCAAAGGCGTCTCGCGGTCGGCCTTTTCGTTGAAGGTGAAGCGCACGCTGTGTTCGCCGACCTTCTCCATCTTGGTGACGACTTTTAGGCGATCGGAATAGGGCGGGCGGCCCTTGTCACGCATCAGTTCGAAGGTGAACATCACGTCCTCAGGCGTCACCGGCTGGCCGTCGGCCCATTTTGCCTTCGGATTGATATTGAATTGGATAAAGCTCCTGGCGTCGTCCCATTCGACCGTCTCGGCCAGCAGGCCGTAGAGCGTGAACGGCTCGTCCCTGGAGCGCTGCATCAGCGATTCGTAGACCAGATTGCCGTATTCCGGATCCCACATGCCGCGCGCCGTCGTCCGATTGCTCTTGACGATGAACGGGTTGAGGTTGTCGTAGGTGCCGACGACGCCGTAAGTGATCTTGCCGCCCTTCTTCACATCAGGATTGACGTAAGGGAAGTGTTTGTAATCAGCCGGCAAGGCCGGTTCGCCGTGCATTGCAATGCCGTACAGCGGCTCGGCGGCGGCAGCGCCGCACAGCAGCGAGAGGACGAGGGGGACGACGATCCGGAGCATTCGGCAATCCTTGCGATCACGAAAACGGGCATGATTCACCGCGGAGATTATCATGGGGTCGAGCGATTCCAACACGAAGCGGCGATTTCTTTGGCATCGCGACGAAATGCTCCTCAAATTGCCAAAGAAAAGCTGGATATCTTGAACGCTGCGATGTAACAGGTGAACCCGAAGTTTCGGGGTCATGCATTTGCCTTATTTTTTTAAGAGGTGGGTGCCGAACGACCCGAGGTTGGGGCGGCAAGTCGCTGTCCTGAACGGATATCAGGAGACGGAATTCGTTATGATGTTCAAGTCTGAAAAGAAAATGCGGGCAGCGCTGTCCGTTCTGGCAGTGATGTTCGGCGCCGCTTCGGCTCCGGTCTCCTCCTTCGCCCAGGAAGCGGCAGCTCCTGCCGATGGCCAGGCACAGGCCGCCGGCGCGCCGAGGCTCGGCTGGTACAAAACCTGCAGCAAGCAGGAAGACAACGACATCTGTGTTGTCCAGAACCTGATCCTTGCCAATGGCGGCCAGCTCGTTACGGCTGTTGGCTTGATCTCGGTTTCCGGCAAGATCAACCGCAAGCTCCTGCAGGTCTCGGTTCCGACAGCTCGCCTGATCCCCCCGGGCGTCATCATGCAGATCGACGGCGGCAAGGGCCAGAAGCTCGACTATGCCGTC
Organism: Rhizobium sp. N324; assembly: GCF_001664485.1. Taxonomy (NCBI): domain Bacteria; kingdom Pseudomonadati; phylum Pseudomonadota; class Alphaproteobacteria; order Hyphomicrobiales; family Rhizobiaceae; genus Rhizobium; species Rhizobium sp. N324. The sequence goes on from NZ_CP013630.1 coordinate 2,248,336, forward strand.
TGCCTGCCGGACAAGTGCACCGCTGAAGTTCCGCTGACCGACGCGATGATCGCCAGCCTCAAGAAGGGCAGCGACGTGATCTTCACCTCGATCAACTTCCGCCGCGCTCCGAACCCGATCAAGATTTCGCTCGAAGGCTTCACCGGCGCTTATGACGGCGAACCGGTTTCCGAATCGAAGCTCGCTGAAAGCCAGCGCAGCCTGCAGGAAGGCATGCAGAAGAAGGCCGAGGAAGCCCGCAAGAAGCTGGAAGACGCCCAGAAGGCCGCCAAGGCGCAGTAATCCTGCGGCTGCCATAATGAATAGAAACCCGGCATCGTGCCGGGTTTTTTATTGATAAGCTGCTGGCGCCATGGCTGTTCGGTCCGAACCTGAAGCTGCCCCTCACCCTAACCCTCTCCCCGTGAAAAACGGGGAGAGGGGACGTGTCTTGCGAGAGGTATGCGGGGAACCGAGAGATTGCGGCTTGGTCCCTTCGCCCCGCGAGCGGGGGTCCGAAGGACGGGTCGAGACCCGTGGCTCGACCCCGGTTGGGGGCGGCAGCCGGATGAGGGGCTTGCCAGCGAAAAACAAGAGCCGGGTTTAGCGCCAAAAGAAAAGGCCTCGCTGGGAGAGGCGAGGCCTTGTTCATGCTGTCGATCAACCGATCTAGTGGGCGAAGCTCATCTTGGGTTTGAACTGCCCGGAAGGGGCCTGATCGAAAATCTGATAGATCTGTGGGTTGCGAAGCGGCGTACCGCTTTCATCGTTCATCAGGTTCTGCTCGGAGACATAAGCGACATATTCGCTTTCGTCATTTTCGGCGAGCAGGTGATAGAAGGGCTGATCTCTGCTCGGGCGCACCTCGGCCGGAATGGAATTCCACCATTCCTCCGTATTCGCGAACTCCGGATCAACGTCGAAGATGACGCCGCGAAACGGGAAAACCTTGTGCCGAACCACTTCGCCGATACTGAATTTTGCTACTCTTTCTTTCATGGTACGACTTCCTTTCATCACCAAATTTGGTGATTGGTGCCGCGCAAATCAAGATTTTTGCGCAAGCGCGTCACATGAACGTCATATCCTCCTGCTGGCGTCCATGACCCTGGGAGGGGAAAGCCCCGGCACGCCGGGACTTTCCGTGTTCTGGCCGATCAGGCCGAATAGTACATGTCGTATTCGACAGGATGCGGCGTCATTTCGAAACGCATCACCTCTGCCATCTTCAGTTCGATGAAGGCATCGATCTGGTCGTCGTCGAACACGCCGCCGGCCGTCAGGAACTTGCGATCCTTGTCGAGGCTTTCGAGCGCTTCGCGCAAGCTACCGCAGACGGTCGGGATCTTCTTCAATTCCTTCGGCGGCAGATCGTAGAGATCCTTGTCCATGGCCTTGCCGGGATGGATCTTGTTCTTGATACCGTCGAGGCCGGCCATCAGCATGGCGGCGAAGGCGAGATAGGGGTTGGCGGTCGGATCCGGGAAACGGACTTCGACGCGCTTGGCCTTCGGATTGGTGCCGAACGGAATGCGGCAGGAGGCCGAGCGGTTGCGGGCCGAATAGGCAAGCAGAACCGGTGCCTCATAACCGGGGACGAGACGCTTGTAGGAGTTCGTCGACGGATTGGTGAAGGCGTTGATCGCCTTGGCATGCTTGATGATGCCGCCGATGTAGTAGAGGCAGCTCTCGGAAAGACCGGCATATTCGTCGCCGGCAAAGGTCGGCTTGCCGCCCTTCCAGATCGACTGGTGCACGTGCATGCCCGAGCCGTTGTCGCCGAAGATCGGCTTCGGCATGAAGGTCGCCGTCTTGCCATAGGCATTGGCCACCTGGTGCACGACATATTTGTAGATCTGCATCTTGTCGGCGTTGCGCACCAGCGTATCGAACTTGATGCCGAGTTCGTGCTGGGCGGCGGCGACTTCATGGTGATGCTTTTCGACGACGACGCCCATCTCGGACAGAACCGTCAGCATTTCCGAACGCATGTCCTGGGCGCTGTCAACCGGCGGAACCGGGAAATAGCCGCCCTTGACGCGCGGACGATGGCCGAGGTTGCCGGTTTCGTAATCGGTGTCGTCGTTCGACGGCAGCTCGGTCGAATCGAGCTTGAAGCCGGTATTATAGGGATCGGCCTTGTACTTGACGTCGTCGAACACGAAGAATTCGGCTTCCGGGCCGACGAAGATCGTGTCGCCGATGCCGGATGCCTTGAGATAGGCTTCAGCCTTCTTGGCGGTGCCGCGCGGATCGCGGTTATAAGCCTCGCCGGAAACCGGATCGAGAATATCGCAGACGATGACCATGGTCGACTGAGCGAAGAACGGGTCCATATGCACCGTCTCGGTATCGGGCATCAGCACCATGTCGGACTCGTTGATGGCCTTCCAGCCACCGATCGAGGAGCCGTCGAACATCACGCCGTCAGCGAACATGTCCTCGTCGACGCAGACAACGTCCATCGTCACATGCTGCAGCTTGCCCTTCGGGTCGGTGAAGCGCAGATCAACGAACTTCACGTCGTTTTCCTTGATCTGCTTCAGAATTTCGCTTGCGGTCGCCATTAAATACCTTCCTCCGATTTACGATGACAATACATAGCTGCGCTGACCGTATCGAACTTTGCGCGCTTGGCAAAGTGGGTCAGATGGCGTCGATGCCGGTCTCGCCGGTGCGGATACGGATAACCTCTTCGACGTTGGAAACGAAGATTTTTCCGTCGCCGATACGGCCGGTCTGCGCCGCCTTGCGGATCGCGTCGATGACGGCCTCCGCGTTCTCGTCGGCCAGTACGACTTCGACCTTCACCTTCGGCAGGAAATCGACGACGTATTCGGCTCCGCGGTAAAGTTCCGTGTGACCCTTTTGACGGCCGAAGCCCTTGGCTTCCGTGACCGTAATGCCTTGCAGGCCGACTTCCTGAAGAGCTTCCTTCACTTCGTCCAGCTTGAAAGGCTTAATGATCGCTTCGATCTTTTTCATGAGAAAATGTCTCTCCGCTTCTCCCGTTATGGCAGGAATTTTCCCGCTCGCCGGATATGATGCAGATATCGTGCCAGTTTGAAATCCATCTTCTTAAAAAAAATCGCGGATTTTGCCGAAACCGCTGCATTTGGGGAGATTCTGATGTCGATTTGGTGACAAATCAGCTGGAAAACTCTGTCCTTCGATCAAAATCCTATCGAAAATCGAAAAAAACCTTAGTTTAAGGAGTCGCGCAACTATGTCTCGACAAGATGAAAATATAGGCAAATGCACAAAATAGGTTCTTTTCTTTGATGTTTCAGGCGGTTGTTTTTTAGGCGTTTTTTGATTGAATAGGCCAATGAGTCACCAGCTGTCCGACCTTCTTTTGACACCTGCCGAGATGGCTGCGGTCGACGCTGCCGCTGCCGCCTCCGGCATCGATTCCTTCGCCTTGATGGAAAGAGCAGGTGCCGCGGCCGCGGCCGTCGCCCTGCGCCTTCATCCCGAAGCGTTGCGCTTCGTCGTGCTCTGCGGGCCTGGCAACAATGGCGGCGACGCCTATGTCGCTGCACGGCATCTGCAGGAGAGTGGGGCTCTGGTGGCGCTCTTCCATCTTGGCGATCCCGCCAGACTGAAGGGCGATGCGGCCCGCGCGAAAGCCGGATGCGCGCTGCTGGGCGAGCCGCTGCACCTCTATAGTCCCGAAAGCGGCGACGTCGTCATTGACGGCCTGTTCGGCGCGGGGCTCGGCCGCGAGGTGCCGGCCGATGTCCGCAGGGTGATCGAGCGGGTCGCCGAGGCCGGTCTTCCCGTGCTTGCCATCGATCTGCCCTCCGGCCTGGATGGCCGCACCGGCCGGGTGCTGGGCGCCGCCTTCCGCGCCTGCAACACCATCACCTTCATGACTCGCAAGCCCGGCCATCTGCTGATGCCGGGCAGGGAGCTGTGCGGAGAGTTGGAGGTCTTCGACATCGGTATTCCCGCCCGCATCATCCGGGCCGAGGCGAACGGCGTCATCGCCGAGAACAGGCCGGACGCCTGGAAAGCCGTGCTGCCAGCCGAACGGTTGGAAACCCACAAATATAAGCGCGGCCATCTGGTCGTCTTCTCCGGCGAGGCCGACAAGACGGGGGCCGCGCGCATGTCGGCGACCTCAGGCCTGAAGGCGGGCGCCGGCCTGGTGACGATCGCAGCGCCGCGCGCGGCGATGGCTGCCAATGCCGCCCATCTCACCGCCGTCATGCTGCATGCAATCGACGACGCGGCCGACTTTGAAGACTGGCTCGCCGACAAGCGGCTGCAGACCTTCGTTCTCGGTCCCGGTTTCGGCATCGGCGTCAAGGCGCGCGCTTTCGTCGCGGCCCTTGCCGAGCGCCATCTCGTGCTCGATGCCGACGGCATCTCCTCGTTCAAGGACGATCCGCAACAGCTTTTCGATCTTTTCCAAGGTAAGCCGCGGCTGGTGCTGACGCCGCACGAGGGCGAATTTTCGCGGCTCTTTCCCGATATTAGCGGCGACGATGCGCTTGGGAAGGTGGACAAGGCCCTGGCCGCAGCCCGCCGCGCCAACGCCGTGATCGTCTATAAAGGCGCCGATACCGTCATCGCCGCGCCGGACGGCCGCGCGTTGATCAACACCAACGCTCCCGCCTGGCTTGCCACTGCCGGTTCCGGCGACGTGCTCGCAGGCATCATCGGCGGATTGCTCGCCCAAGGCCTGCCGGCCTTCGAGGCCGCGGCTGCCGGCGTCTGGCTGCACGGAGAGGCAGGGCAACGCGCCGGCAAGGGCCTGACGGCGGAAGAGCTTGCGCTAGCGGTACTGCCGCTTTAGCTCGACTTATGACTGGAGCAAATTCTGCAGGGCGATCGCCCCATGCGGCGCGTTCACCTTGCCCTCATGGATCATGAAGGCGAAGACGTCGCGCGGCTCGGCCTTGACCTTGCGTTCCCCGTCGATCAACGGCAGATCGTCGGGAACCTTGCCTTCGGCCCAGGTGTCGAGCCGGTCCGCCCAGGCCTTCAAGTCCTTGTCGGGATAGCAGGTCGTTATGTCGTCCGATCCCTTCTGCAGCCTGGCATAGACGAAATCGGCCGTCACGTCGGCGATCATCGGATATTCGAAATGTTCGGCGCAAACAGGCGCCACGCCGTATTTCGCCAGCAACGCCACGAACTCCGGCACCTTGAAGGAATCGTGGCGCACCTCGACCACGTGGCGAAGCGCCAGCCCGTCCTGCTTTTCCGGCAGCAGCTTCAGGAAGGCCTCGAAATCGTCCGGATCGAACTTCTTCGTCGGCGCGAACTGCCAGAGCAGCGGCCCGAGATGATCGCCGAGTTCGCTGATTCCAGATGACAGGAACCGCTCCATCGATTCACCAGCTTCGGCAAGGACCCGCCGGTTGGTGACGAACCGCGTGGCCTTCAGCGAAAAGATGAAACCCTCGGGCACGTCGGCTGCCCATTTGGCGAAGACCGCCGGTTTCTGGGTGCTATAATAGGTGCCGTTGACCTCGATGACCTTCAGCTGGCGGCTGGCATAATTCAGCTCGTCCTTTTGCTTCAGGTCATCGGGAAAGAAATGCCCGCGCCAGGGCTCGAAGGTCCAGCCGCCGATGCCGGTGCGGATAGTGCCGGATTTCGTCATGTCGTCCTCCCAGTTGGCAGCCATTCAGTCGTGACCGTTTCCAGATCCTCGGGCGAGGCTGGCCTCATCGTCATTCCGCCGCAGCCGCCCTCTTGGCCGGCCGCCGTTCCAGCAATTCCTTGAGGAACTGTCCGGTGTAGGAGCGCTTCTCCTTGACGATCGCCTCGGGCGTGCCGAAAGCCACGATCTCGCCGCCGCCATCGCCGCCCTCCGGGCCGAAATCGAGCACCCAGTCGGCCGTCTTGATGACTTCGAGATTGTGCTCGATCACCACAACCGAATTGCCCTGGTTGACCAGTTCGTGCAGCATCTCGAGCAGCTTGGCGACGTCGTGGAAATGCAGGCCGGTCGTCGGTTCGTCGAGAATGTAGAGCGTACGTCCCGTCGAGCGCTTCGACAGTTCCTTGGCGAGCTTGACGCGCTGCGCCTCGCCGCCGGAAAGCGTGTTGGCCTGCTGGCCGACCTTGATATAACCGAGGCCGACATCTTTCAGCGCCTGCAGTTTGTCGCGCACGGCGGGTACTGCCGCGAAGAAATCGACGCCTTCCTCCACGGTCAAATCGAGCACGTCGGCGATCGACTTCTGCTTGAAGGTGACGTCGAGCGTCTCTCTGTTATAGCGTTTGCCGTGGCAGACGTCGCAGGTGACGTAGACATCCGGCAGGAAGTGCATCTCGATCTTGATGACGCCGTCGCCCTGGCAGGCTTCGCAGCGTCCGCCCTTGACGTTGAAGGAGAAGCGGCCCGGCTGGTAGCCGCGCGCCTTGGCTTCCGGCAGGCCGGCGAACCAGTCGCGGATCGGCGTGAAGGCGCCGGTATAGGTCGCCGGGTTCGAGCGCGGCGTGCGGCCGATCGGCGACTGGTCGATATCGATCACCTTGTCGATATGCTCGAAGCCGTCGATGCGGTCGTGATCGGCCGGGTTTTCGCGCGCGCCCATCACCCGCCTTGCCGCTGATTTATACAGCGTCTCGATCAGGAAGGTGGATTTGCCGCCGCCGGAAACGCCGGTCACCGCGGTGAACACGCCGAGCGGGATTGCCGCCGTGACGTTCTTCAGATTGTTGCCGCGCGCCCCGACCACCTTGATCTCGCGGCCCTTCTTCTGCTTGCGGCGCTCGTGGGGAACGGGAACGCCGAGTTCGCCCGACAGATATTTTCCGGTCAGCGACTGCGGATTGTCCATAATATCCTGCGGCGTGCCATGGGCGATGACCTGGCCGCCGTGAATGCCGGCGGCTGGGCCGATGTCGACCACGTCGTCGGCCGTCATGATCGCATCCTCGTCATGTTCGACGACGATGACGGTGTTGCCGATGTCGCGCAGGTGCTTCAGCGTGTCGAGCAGTCGGGCATTGTCGCGCTGATGCAGGCCGATCGACGGCTCGTCGAGCACGTAGAGCACGCCCGTCAGCCCCGAGCCGATCTGGGAGGCCAGCCGGATACGCTGGCTTTCGCCGCCAGACAGCGTGCCGGAGTTGCGCGACAGGCTGAGATATTCCAGGCCGACATCGTTGAGGAAACGCAGCCGGTCGCGGATTTCCTTGAGGATGCGCACGGCGATCTCGTTCTGCTTGGCATTGAAGCTGGCCGGCAGCGTCTCGAACCAGTCGCGGGCGATGCGGATCGACATGCCGGTGACTTCGCCGATATGCAGCGTGTTTATCTTCACCGCTAAGGCCTCCGCCTTCAGGCGGAAGCCGTTGCAGGACGGGCAGGGGGCCGCCGACATGAAGCGCTCGATGTCCTCGCGCGCCCAGGCGGAATCGGTCTCCTTCCAGCGCCGCTCGAGATTGGTGATGATGCCTTCGAAATTCTTCTGCGTCGTATAGGAGCGGGCGCCGTCGGCATAATGGAATTCGATCTTGTCGTCGGTGCCGTTGAGGATGACATCCTTGGCCTCGTCGGAAAGATCGTTCCAGCGCGTCCCGAGCTTGAAGCCGTAATGTTTGCCGAGCGCCTCAAGCGTCTGGTTGTAATAGGGCGAGGTCGACTTGGCCCAGGGGGCGATCGCGCCGTCGCGCAGCGTCCGTTCCGGCTCGGGCACGATCAGATCCGGATCGATTTTCTGCTGGGCGCCGAGGCCGTCGCAGGTCGGGCAGGCGCCGAAGGGATTGTTGAAGGAGAACAGCCGGGGCTCGATCTCGGGAATGGTGAAGCCGGAGACCGGGCAGGCGAATTTCTCCGAAAACAGCACGCGCTCATGCGTCTCGTTCAGCGACTTGTTGGCCGAGCCGCCGGCCGAAGTCTCCTCCGGCGGCAGCGGCTTGTCGGCGAATTCGGCGACAGCCAGCCCGTCGGCGAGCTTCAGGCAGGTTTCCAGACTGTCGGCCAGGCGGGCCGAGACATCCGAGCGCACGACGATGCGGTCGACCACCACGTCGATATCGTGCTTGTATTTCTTGTCGAGCACCGGCGCCTCGGCGATCTCGTAGAACTGGCCATCGACCTTGACGCGCTGGAAGCCCTTCTTCATCAGCTCCGCCAGTTCCTTCTTGTACTCGCCCTTGCGCCCGCGCACGAGCGGCGCGAGAATATAAAGACGGGTGCCCTCGCCGAACTCGAGGATGCGGTCGACCATCTGGCTGACGGTCTGGCTCTCGATCGGCAAGCCGGTCGCCGGCGAATAGGGAACGCCGACGCGGGCAAAGAGCAGGCGCATATAGTCGTAGATCTCGGTGACGGTGCCGACCGTCGAGCGCGGGTTGCGCGAGGTGGTCTTCTGTTCGATCGAGATCGCCGGCGACAGCCCCTCGATCTGGTCGACGTCGGGCTTCTGCATCATTTCAAGGAATTGCCGGGCATAGGCCGACAGGCTCTCGACATAACGGCGCTGGCCCTCGGCATAGATCGTGTCGAAGGCAAGCGAGGACTTGCCGGAGCCCGAAAGCCCGGTCATGACGATCAGCTTGTTGCGCGGCAGATCGAGATCGATGCCCTTGAGATTATGCTCGCGCGCGCCGCGGATGGAGATCGTCTTCAGTTCGCTCATCGTCTCAGCTTTGGTCCTTTGGGATAACAGCCCTTATTTAGTGATGCCGACCGGCGAGTCGAGGCTGAATGTCAACTAGGGTCAAGGTTTTCGATTCTGTTGACAGGATCATACGGATAAACTAGAACAAATAAAGAACAAAATTCCTGATGAATGCATGCGGCTTTCTGATGGGATAAACATGTGGATGAACGACCGTTTACGCGCATCGGCGGTCCGCGATGGTTTAAGGTGCGCTGATCGATTAACGCCGCCGGGCAGGGCGGCAGGCAGGGTGAGAAGCATGGCTGGTAGCGTAAACAAGGTAATTCTGATTGGAAACGTCGGTGCAGACCCGGAAATCCGCCGCACGCAGGATGGCCGGCCGATCGCCAATCTCCGTATCGCGACCTCGGAGACCTGGCGCGACCGCAATTCCGGCGAGCGCCGTGAAAAGACCGAATGGCACACGGTCGTCGTCTTCAACGAGGGCCTCTGCAAGGTTGTCGAGCAATATGTGAAGAAGGGCGCCAAGCTCTATATCGAAGGACAGTTGCAGACCCGCAAATGGCAGGACCAGCAGGGCCAAGACCGCTACTCGACGGAAGTGGTGCTGCAGGGCTTCGGTTCGACCCTGACCATGCTCGACGGCCGCGGTGAAGGCGGCGGTGCAAGCTCCGGCGGCGGCCGAGGCAGCAGCAACAATGATTATGGCGATGACTACGGCGCCCCGGCTCCGTCATCATCGCCAAGCCGCGGCGGTGGCGGCGGCAACTTCTCGCGCGACCTCGACGACGACATCCCGTTCTGATCGACCGTTTTTCCTGTATGATGAATATCCGAGAGCATGATGCCTTTGATGGCGTCATGCTCTTTTTCTTTGATCCCGCGCATTTCTTATCGCGCGGCAGATGCCGCACTTTTCAGTGCGGCGTCGCGCTGATGAGATTGAGCGCCGCTTTCGCGCCGTCGACGACGAATTGCACCGCTAGGGCGGCGAGGATGACGCCGAGCAGCCGTGTCAGAATCGCCCGGCCGGTGACGCCGAGGAAACGGTCGAGCCTTTCGGCAATCAGCAGCATCAGGAAGGTCAGCAGCAGATTGGCGGCGATGACGGCGATCAGCTGGGCTTTTTCCATGGAGGTCGGCAGCGTGCCGGCAAGCAGGATCGTCGCCGAGATCGCACCGGGACCGGCGATCAGCGGCAAGGCGAGGGGAAAGACGGCGATATTCTCGATATGATCCTTGGTGACGGCAGCCTCGCTCGCCTTCTCCTTGCGCTCCTGGCGCCGTTCGAACACCATCTCGAAGGCGATCCAGAAGAGCAGCAGGCCGCCGGCGATGCGGAAGGCGCCGATCGAAATGCCGAGCACGCCGAGCACGCCGGCCCCGAACAGCGCGAAGACGGCGAGGATGATGAAGGCGATGGTCGAGCCGCGCAGCGCCACCTGCGTCCGCTGGGCGCGGCTCATGCCCGTCGTCAGCCCCAGGAAGATCGGCGCGAGCCCCGGCGGATCGATGGTGACGAGCAGCGTCGTGAAGGCGTTGATCAATAGGTCGGCGCTTGCCATCGTCTCTCGGGAACCCCATATAGCCGCGTGGTTATTATGTGTGGTTTTATGATTGTGAAGCGGCTATTCCGATTTGGCAAATATCCCGCGGCGGCCCGCGGCGGATTTGTCCGGTTCGGCCACGCAACTTGCATATTTTACCCTCTTTAAGCCGCAAAAGCCTGTTCAAAACGCCGCGTGAAATTGGCGCGGGAACGGGCTTTCCGCTATAAATCTTCAAGTGATTCTAGAAGAGATCGTGATCTGTTTTGACTGAGCAAACACCCCCCGGCGGCGGGAAGCTCCCGCCAGGCATCGAGCCCATCTCCATCATGGAGGAAATGCAGCGGTCGTATCTCGATTACGCGATGAGCGTCATCGTCAGCCGCGCGCTTCCCGACGTGCGCGACGGCCTGAAGCCCGTGCACCGGCGCATCCTCTACGGCATGTCCGAGCTCGGCATCGACTGGAACAAGAAATACGTCAAATGCGCCCGCGTCACCGGTGACGTGATGGGTAAATACCATCCGCACGGCAATTCGGCGATCTATGATGCGCTGGCCCGCATGGCCCAGCCCTGGTCGCTGCGTCTGCCGCTGATCGACGGCCAGGGCAATTTCGGCTCGGTCGACGGTGATCCGCCGGCTGCGGAACGTTACACCGAATGCCGCCTCGAAAAGGCTGCCCATTCGCTGCTCGACGATCTCGACAAGGAAACCGTCGATTTCCGCGACAACTACGACGGCACGCTTTCCGAGCCGGTCGTGGTTCCCGCCAAGTTCCCGAACCTGCTGGTCAACGGCGCCGGCGGCATCGCCGTCGGCATGGCGACCAATATCCCGCCGCACAATCTCTCCGAAGTCATCGACGGCTGCATTGCGCTGATCGACGATCCGGCGATCGAGCTGCCGGAACTGATGCAGATCATTCCCGGCCCGGACTTCCCGACGGGTGCGAAGATCCTCGGCCGTGCCGGCATTCGCTCGGCTTATGAGACTGGCCGCGGTTCGGTCATCATGCGCGGCGTTGCGGCCATCGAGCCGATGCGCGGTGACCGCGAGCAGATCATCATCACCGAGATTCCCTACCAGGTGAACAAGGCGACGATGATCGAGAAGATGGCCGAACTGGTGCGCGACAAGCGCATCGAAGGCATTTCCGATCTGCGCGACGAATCCGACCGCCAGGGCTATCGCGTCGTCGTCGAATTGAAGCGCGACGCCAATGCCGAGGTCATCCTCAACCAGCTTTATCGCTATACGCCGTTGCAGACCTCTTTCGGCTGCAACATGGTGGCGCTGAACGGCGGCAAGCCCGAGCAACTGACCCTGCTCGACATGCTGCGGGCTTTCGTCTCCTTCCGCGAGGAAGTCGTTAGCCGGAGAACGAAATTCCTGTTGCGCAAGGCGCGTGACCGCGCCCATGTGTTGGTCGGCCTCGCCATCGCCGTCGCCAATATCGATGAAGTCATCCGCGTCATCCGCCAGGCGCCCGATCCGCAGTCGGCCCGCGAAGAACTGATGACCCGCCGCTGGCCGGCCGAAGATGTCGAAAGCCTGATCCGTCTGATCGACGATCCGCGCCATCGCATCAACGATGACCTGACCTACAACCTGTCCGAAGAGCAGGCCCGCGCCATCCTCGAACTGCGCCTTGCCCGTCTGACGGCCCTTGGCCGCGACGAAATCGGCGACGAACTCAATAAGATCGGCGAGGAAATCAAGGATTACCTCGATATTCTCTCCTCGCGCGTCCGCATCCAGACCATCGTCAAGGACGAACTGTCAGCCGTGCGTGATGAATTCGGCACGCCGCGCCGCACCGAGATCGTCGATGGCGGCCTCGAAATGGACGACGAGGATCTGATTGCCCGCGAGGACATGGTCGTCACCGTCTCGCATCTTGGCTATATCAAGCGCGTGCCGCTGACCACCTATCGCGCCCAGCGCCGCGGCGGCAAGGGCCGCTCCGGCATGACCACCCGTGACGAGGATTTTGTTAGCCGGCTATTCGTTGTCAACACTCATACCCCGGTCCTGTTCTTCTCCTCGCGCGGCATCGTCTACAAGGAAAAGGTCTGGCGACTGCCGATCGGCACGCCGACCTCGCGCGGCAAGGCGCTGATCAACATGCTGCCGCTCGCCCCCGGCGAACGCATCACCACCATCCTGCCCTTGCCCGAGGACGAGGAGAGCTGGGACAATCTCGACGTCATGTTCTCGACGACGCGCGGCACGGTTCGCCGCAACAAGCTGTCGGACTTCGTCCAGGTCAACCGCAACGGCAAGATCGCCATGAAGCTCGAGGAGGAGGGCGATGAAATTCTCTCCGTCGAGACATGCACGGAAAGTGACGATGTGCTGCTGACGACGGCGCTCGGCCAGTGCATCCGCTTCTCGGTCGACGACGTCCGCGTTTTTGCCGGCCGCAATTCGATCGGCGTGCGCGGCATCAGCCTTGCCGGCGGCGACCGCATCATCTCGATGACCATCGTCCGCCACGTCAACGCCGAGCCGTGGGAGCGCGCCGCCTATCTGAAGCGCGCCGCCAACGACCGCCGCCTGACGACAGGTGAGGCCGAGGAGATCGCGCTGGTCGGCGAGGAGGTCACCGAAGAGGGACAGCTCTCCGACGAGCGTTATGAGGAGCTGAAGCAGCTCGAGCAATTCGTGCTCACCGTCTCCGAAAAGGGCTTCGGCAAGCGTTCGTCGTCCTATGATTTCCGCATCTCCGGCCGCGGCGGCAAGGGCATCCGCGCCACCGACACGTCGAAGACAGGCGAGATCGGCGAACTGGTCGCGGCCTTCCCGGTCGACGATGGCGACCAGATCATGCTGGTTTCCGATGGCGGCCAGCTGATCCGCGTGCCGGTCGGCGGCATCCGCATCGCCAGCCGCGCCACCAAGGGCGTCACCATCTTCTCGACGGCCAAGGACGAGAAGGTCGTCTCGGTCGAGCGCATCAGCGAACCGGAGGATGAGGCGGAGGAGACTGTCGAGGTCGCCGAAGGCGCCGCCACGACCGAGGATGCGGCTGCCGGCGAGGCGTCGGCTACCGATGGTGACCCGGCCGGGCCGGCTGAGGAATAATCAAGTGAAAAGGGCGGCTTCGGGCCGCCCTTTTCTTTTCAAGCCGCGCTCGTCCTTACCGGCCCAAAGAAAAAGCCGGACGCTGGGTGCATCCGGCTTTGAATGGCCTTGGCAGCGGAAGGGGTGCCGCTCAAGGTTGGGAAGGAGTTGGAAAAAGAGGAATGTCAGAATGCGCTATGTTTCTCGTTCAGCGCCTTTACCTCTTCACCCTCGCGCCGAAGCGCCGATATCGTCGAGGCTACAGACACTATGAACATGACGCTGATAAGGGCGGTGAGCACTGTCAAGATCGTGAACATAGGCATTCCTTTCCTGGGGAGTTGCGTTCTCGCCCCTCAGTACTGGCCAAGTACGGCCGTCCGGGCCGAAGCATAGGGGCCATAAACCTTGGACGTATCAACCTTCTGATCATAGAGAGCGACAGTTGCGGTCAGCATGCCCGTGACCATTACCATCCAGAGCACGTTAATCATCGTAATCTTGCCGGGCATCTTTAGTCCTTCCTGCCGCGATAATCGCATCTATGTATCGGTTGAATGAACGCATCCGTTTTTAAATGGTTCCGCCGGATGTTGAGGCGGTGTTTACCAATGCCGATCTGAAGCCTCCTTGAATGTCTCGTTCATCTGGCGTTCAGATTCGAACGTCGTTTATTGCGCGCAGCCGCCCCTGGGCGCGCACGATCGCGGCATGCTCGGCAAGCTCCGGCCGCACCCAGCTCACCTCGTAGCGATCGGCGAAATAGCCATAGGCCATCTCGGCGGCGAGCGAGGAAACGACGGCAAGTGCAACGAGCACGATCAGCATGGAATTGGTCTTTCGGGAGGCGCCGGATGCCGGAATGGCATCGGCTGCGTTGATGATCTGAGTTAAGCAGATCCTGTCTGAAACCGCCTTGAACGGGCCGTTCATCCGCGGTTCAACCGTCCGGGACGATTGGCCAAATCACTTGCGGCAAGCCGGCATCCGTGACAAAAGGCGTCAAACCAACGGTCGGGCCAGATGACGACAGCTTTTTATCCCGGGTCTTTCGACCCGATCACCAATGGGCATGTGGATGTTCTGGTCCAGGCGCTGAACGTCGCCGAAAAGGTGATCGTCGCGATCGGTATCCACCCCGGCAAAGCGCCGCTCTTTTCCTTCGAGGAGAGAGCCGAGCTGATCCGCCTTTCGCTGGCGGAAGCGCTGCCCGGCAAGACCGGCGACATCGATGTCGTCGCTTTCGACAATCTGGTCGTCGATGCCGCCCGCGCCCATGGCGCCACGCTTCTGATCCGCGGTCTCCGCGACGGCACCGATCTTGATTACGAAATGCAGATGGCCGGCATGAACAGGACGATGGCGCCCGATATCCAGACCATCTTTTTGCCGGCGGGAACGGCCTCGCGGCCCATTACGGCCACATTGGTCCGCCAGATCGCCGCCATGGGCGGCGATGTCAGCGCCTTCGTGCCGGCCGCCGTCTTGCAAGCCCTCACATCCAAGCGCCCAGACTGATAAATACAAAGTCTGGCAGGCGCAAAGACCAGGCGAAACCCGCCGCAACGGAGCCCATATGAAACTCTTTTATCTCGCATTTGCCGGCGTGTTGTATCTCGCCTCCTTCGCGGGGGACGCCTTCGCTCAGTCGGCCGATCATTATCTCACCATCCAGTTGAAGAACGGCCCCGTCGTCATCCAGCTGATGCCTGAGGTGGCGCCGAAGCATGTCGCCCAGATCGAGGCGCTGGCCAAGAAGGGCGAATATGACAACGTCGCCTTCCACCGCGTCATCGACGGCTTCATGGCCCAGACCGGCGACGTCAAATACGGCAATATGGAAAAGGGTTTCGATGCCAGCCTCGCCGGCACCGGCTCCTCCGATATGCCGGATATTCCGGCGGAGTTTTCCAAGACCCCGTTCGTGCGCGGCACGGTCGGCATGGCCCGTTCGCAGGATCCGAATTCCGCCAACTCGCAGTTCTTCATCATGTTCGATGACGGCTCCTTCCTCAACGGTCAGTACACCGTGGTCGGCAAGGTCGTTTCCGGCATGGAGAATGTCGACAAGATCAAGCGCGGCGAAGGCCAGAACGGCGAAGTCAAAAGTCCCGACCGGATGATCAAGGTCACCCTGGGCAAGAAGTAAGTTACGAGAGAAACAAGAGGAGAAGACAATGGCCGAGATCAAGGATCCCGAAAACACCATCATTCTGGAAACCACCAAGGGCAAGGTTGTCATTCAGCTTCTGCCGCAGGTCGCCCCGGAGCATGTCGCCCGCATCAAGGAACTCGCCCGCGAAAAGGCCTATGACGG
This sequence comes from Rhizobium sp. N324, assembly GCF_001664485.1. Classification (NCBI taxonomy): domain Bacteria; kingdom Pseudomonadati; phylum Pseudomonadota; class Alphaproteobacteria; order Hyphomicrobiales; family Rhizobiaceae; genus Rhizobium; species Rhizobium sp. N324. Next base: position 2,263,835 of record NZ_CP013630.1, read on the forward strand.
CGTCGTCTTCCACCGCGTCATTCAGGATTTCATGGCGCAGACGGGCGATGTCGAATTCGGCAAGAAGGGCTCGGAAACCTTCAATCCCGGCCGCGCCGGCATGGGCGGCTCCTCCAAGCCGGATCTGAAGGCTGAATTCTCCGCGACCACCCATACGCGCGGCACCTGCTCGATGGCCCGTTCGCAGAACCCGAACTCGGCCAATTCGCAGTTCTTCATCTGCTTCACCGACGCGCCCTGGCTGAACAAGCAGTATTCCGTCTGGGGCCAAGTCATCGAAGGCATGGACAACGTCGACAAGATCAAGCGCGGCGAGCCGGTTTCCGATCCGGACTCGATCGTCTCGATGCGGGTTGCCGCCGACGTCTGATTGTGATTTCTGCTGAAACCCGCTCTTGCGCGTCAACCGCGTGGGGGCGGGTTTCGCTTTGCCTGAAAGTACCCTTATGCGCGTAGACCTTTTCGATTTCGATCTGCCGGATGAACGCATCGCGTTGCGGCCCGCCGAGCCGCGCGACAGCGCCCGTCTGCTCGTCGTCAATCCACACGCGAAAAGCGGGCCCCATGCTGAAAGCGTGCTCTCCGATCATCGAGTCGGCGATCTGCCGTCCTTTCTGCGGCCGGGCGATGCGCTGGTCTTCAACGATACCAAGGTCATTCCAGCCCAACTCGAAGGCATCCGCCATCGCGAGGGGGCGGGCGGCCAGCAGGTGTCGGCAACGCTGCATATGCGCATCGGCCCCAGCCGCTGGAAGGCCTTTGCCAAACCCGGTAAGCGCATCAAGGAGGGCGACCGCATCGCCTTCGGTCACAGCGGCGAAAGCTGCTTCCTTGGCTCGCTCGATGCCACCGTCGAGGAAAAGGGCGAGGCCGGCGAAGTGACGCTCGCCTTCGACCTCACAGGCCCGGCGCTCGACGAGGCAATCGCCGCCGTCGGCCATATTCCGCTGCCGCCTTATATCGCCGCCAAGCGGCCCGAGGACGAGCGCGACCGCGCCGATTACCAGACGATCTATGCCCGCGAGGAGGGCGCCGTCGCCGCCCCCACTGCCGGCCTGCACTTCACGCCTGATCTGTTTGCGGCGCTGGATAAGGCCGGCATCGAACGCCATTTCGTCACGCTGCATGTCGGCGCCGGCACCTTCCTGCCTGTGAAGGCCGACGATACCGACGATCACAAGATGCATCTCGAAAGCGGTTATGTCAGCGCCGAGATCGCCGCCCGGCTGAATGCCGTCAAGGCAAGGGGCGGGCGTATCGTCTGCGTCGGCACGACCTCGCTGCGGCTCATCGAAAGTGCGGCCGGGGAAAGCGGAGAGATCAAGCCCTGGGCCGGCGCCACCGGTATCTTCATCACACCCGGCTATCGCTTCAACGCGGTCGACATGCTGATGACCAATTTCCACCTGCCGCGCTCGACGCTGTTCATGCTGGTCTCGGCTTTTGCCGGCTTCGAGACCATGCATGCGGCCTATGAACACGCCATTTCGACAGGCTACCGCTTCTACTCCTACGGAGACGCGAGCCTTCTTTTCCGGAAAGACAAATGACAGAAAACTTCCAATTTACGTTGAAGAAGACTGATACCGGCGCCCGCCTCGGCGAAATTTCCATGCCGCGCGGCACCATCCGCACGCCGGCCTTCATGCCGGTGGGCACCGTCGGCACCGTCAAGGCGATGTATCTCGACCAGGTGCGCGAGACCGGCGCCGACATCATCCTCGGCAATACCTATCATCTGATGCTGCGCCCCAGTGCCGAGCGCGTCGCCCGCCTCGGCGGCCTGCACAAGCTGATCCGCTGGGAACACCCGATCCTGACGGATTCCGGCGGTTTTCAGGTCATGTCGCTCTCCGGCCTGCGCAAGCTCGACGAGCAGGGCGTCACCTTCAAGTCGCATGTCGACGGCAGCCTGCACCATATGTCGCCGGAGCGCTCCATCGAAATCCAGGGGCTGCTCGGCTCCGATATCCAGATGCAGCTCGACGAATGCGTGGCCCTGCCGGCCGAGCCGAAGGAGATCGAGCGCGCCATGGAAATGTCGCTGCGGTGGGCCGAGCGCTGCCGGGTCGCCTTCGGCGAGCAGCCCGGAAAGGCGATGTTCGGCATCGTCCAGGGCGGCGACATCCCGGCGCTGCGAATCCGCTCGGCCGAGGCGCTGAGTCAGCTCGACCTCAAGGGTTATGCGGTCGGCGGCCTTGCCGTCGGCGAACCGCAGGACGTCATGCTGCGGATGCTGGAAACGACGCTGCCGGTGCTGCCGCTGGAAAAGCCGCGCTACCTCATGGGCGTCGGCACGCCTGACGATATGCTGAAATCGGTCGCCCGCGGCATCGACATGTTCGACTGCGTCATGCCGACCCGCTCCGGCCGCCACGGCCTGGCCTTTACCCGCCGCGGCAAGGTCAACATCCGCAATGCCCGCCATGCCGAGGATATGCGCCCGCTCGACGATCAGTCGAACTGCCCGGCCTCGCGCGATTATTCCCGCGCCTATCTGCACCATCTCGTCCGCGCCAACGAGGCGCTCGGCGGCATGCTGCTCTCCTGGCACAATCTCGCCTATTACCAGGAACTGATGCAGGGCATCCGCAAGGCCATCGCCGAAGGCCGCTTCGCCGATTTCATGGCGGAAACGCAGGAGGAATGGGCGAGGGGCGATCTCGAACCGGTGAGAATCTCTAGGTGAATATAAGGGGTAGCGGATGGTAGTTTCCGACGATGTAGATCGATATCATCTGCTAAGGCCGGCTCGGTATAGATACATTTCTGATTTCAGGCTTACGAGAGCTGTATCCGCGGGTGATATTACCCGAGTGAATATCACAATAGAGATGCGAGACTCACCTAAAATAACGTCAGCGATGTTAAAGTATTACTTTGACGGATGTTGGGATTTAAAAATGGGTAATATCGCTTCGCTTTCGGGAACGTGGATAGAAATCGAGAAATCCCGTTCACAATTCTTCGAACAAGTTCGATTCAAAGTATTTGACCTTGAGGACGATGCTATCGAATTTCTATGCGAGAGCTTCGCTGTCGAAACCATCTGAAGAAAGCGGGGAGGCTAACTTCTCATTTCCGGCGCAATAGCGTTGATGCCATGGGACTGCTGGATCAAATGCCTTTGCTGTCGGCATCCGGCATGATCTGCACGCCGTTGATCCGGTAGCTGCCGTCCGGCTGGCGGGTGATCTGGTAGATCGCCGTCCAGTCCTTGCCGTCGCGGCCGGAGATCAGCACCTCGTGATAGATCAGCGCGCCGTTGTCGATCGAGCGGCTGCGGCCGAATGCGTAATTGCCGGGATGATAGACCGGCTCGTAGCTCTTCTTCACCATGGCGAAGAACAGGTTCTTGTCGGGATACATCGCCTTGATGCCAGGAGCCGCGAAGGAATAGGCAGTCTCGGCATCGTCCTTGAGGAAGGCTTTGATCTGTTCCTCGATCATCGCCCGTGTGGCGTCGATCGGATCTTCGGCCCGGGCCGAGACAGGGGAGAGGAGGGACGCGGCACACAGAATGACAACTGCGAAGAAGGCGCGCATGGGGATCTCCGGCTCTATCGGGGGAAAAGATCCCGATAGAGCGGAAGTGTAGGCCATTTCCAGCGCAAGAAAAGCGGCCTTTACGACCAGCGGCGGAAGAGGGCGCTGGCATTCACGCCGCCGAAGCCGAAACCGTTGGTGATGGCATAGTCCATCGCCAGCGGCCGCGCCACCTTGCCGACGATATCAATGCCGTCGGCATCAGGATCGGCCTCATCAAGGTTGCGGGTCGGCGGCGCGATCTGGTCGCGCAACGCCAGGATGGTGAAGATCGCCTCCAGCCCGCCGGCAGCACCGAGCAGATGGCCGGTCGCCGATTTAGTCGCGCTGACGGCGATGCTGCCATTGCGGCCGAAGACCGTGGCGATCGCCGCGATCTCGCCTTTGTCACCGACCGGTGTAGAGGTTGCATGCGCGTTCAGATGCTTGACCTCGGACGCCGGGATCTTGGCCTGCCGGAGCGCTGCCTCGATCGCCCGGCGCGCGCCGTCGCCGTCTTCGGGGCCTGAGGTCATGTGGTAGGCGTCCGCTGCCGTGCCGTAGCCGACGAGTTCGGCAAGCGGCGTCGCGCCACGGGCAAGCGCGTGCTCCAGCGTTTCGATCACCAGGATGCCGGCGCCTTCGCCCATGACGAAGCCATCGCGCGCCGTGTCGAACGGCCGCGAGGCCAGTTCCGGCGTCTCGTTGAAGCCGGTGGAAAGGGCACGCGCCGCGGCAAAACCGCCAAGGCTCACCTTGTCGATGCAGGCCTCGGCGCCGCCGCAGATCGCCACATCCGCTTCGCCGGAACGGATCAGCCGCGCCGCATCGCCGATCGCCTGGACGCTGGCCGCGCAGGCCGTCACCGGCGCGCCGAGCGGGCCCTTGAAGCCGTAGCGGATGCTGACCTGGCCGGCGGCGAGGTTGACCAGGAAGGAGGGCACGGTGAAGGGAGACAGCCGCCGGACGCCGCGCGCCTCACCGATCCGCACCGCCTCGGCGATGGCGGGAAAGCCGCCGACGCCCGAGGCGATGATCGTTGCCGTGCGTTCGCGTTTGCCGTCGTCTGTGGGCATCCAGCCGGCCTGCTTCACTGCTTCCTCCGTCGCCGCCATGGCGAACTGGATGAAGCGGTCCATTTTCTTCTGGTCCTTGGGCGGGATGTAACGGTCGGGGTCGAAGCCGGCCTCGACATCCCAGGCAACGCCGGGAACGATGCCGCCGACCTTGGCTGAGAGTTCGCCGACGACATCCTCCGCCAGCGCCCTCAGACCTGAAGCGCCACCAAGGAGGCGTTTCCAGGCGGGCTCGACGCCGGTGCCGAGTGGCGAGACAAGTCCCATGCCGGTGACAACAATGCGGTCCATGATATTTTCCTCTCTATGCGTCGATGCCGAGATACCAGGCGCGCATGCGGGCGATCCGCGCACGCACCTCGTCATCGGCTGCGGGGCCTGGAAGCAGGCTGGTGTTTTCGGGTGTCACTTCTTCGCCGGTCCGTGCGTCGACCAGTACCGTTTGGCGCTCTCTGCCCGAAGCGGCGTCGCCGAGCAGAAAGGCGAGATCTTCCTCCGGCATGTGCCGGCTTCCCCAGGAAAACAGCGTCATCAGCACCGGAAAGAAATCGCGGCCCTTGTCCGTCAGCCGATATTCGTAGCGGGCAGGGCGTTGCTGGTAGAGCCGCCGTTCGAACAGCCCCTGGTCCGTCAGCTGTTTGAGCCGCCGTGTCAGGATGTTCGGCGCCACGCCGAGGCTCTTCTGAAATTCGTCGAAGCGCGACAGCCCCTGAAAGGCGTCGCGCAGGATCAGGATGCTCCACCAGTCGCCGACGCTGTCGAGCGCGCGCGCCGCCGGGCATTTGAATTGACTGAAGCTCGTCCGCTGCATGGAGCTGTCACTACAGCAGTGACTATCATTATGCAAGTTACTTGAGGAGGCACAGCCTTCAGCCAGGATTGCGCTTAGTGCGCCCGCGGGCCTCAAACTCGACGAGCAGCGACTTGAGTTCGATCTCGCGAACGCGTCGTGCCGCTTCATCAGGGCTGACCCACTCGAGAATACGCTGGCCTTGCTCCTTGAAATCTTCGCTGATCTCGATGACCTCAACCTGAAACAGATCGACGATGCAGGGGGCTACGTCGCCATCGTCGAGTTCTTTCAGATAGGTGTAGCGGCCGACCGGTTTTTTCCTCACCGTCCCGCGCACGCCTGCTTCCTCCCAGGCTTCGATCGCTGCCGCTTCAAACGGCTTCTTCCCTTTCATCGGCCACCCTTTCGGAATGACCCAGCGCGCACTCTCGCGCGATGTGATCACCAGGATTTCGATCCCCGGTCCGTCATTGGCGTGGCGGAAGCAAATCGCGCCGTATTGTTGGCGGAATGCCCCCGAAAACAGCTTGGCAGGAACGGCGGCGAGCTGCCGCAGCAATGGCTGAGACTTGTCTGGTCGAGGCTTGCTGCGTTTTTTCGGAGTCTTCATGGCAATTGGGAATTGTTGAATTTGCTGATTCTTCACCCGCCTGAGCGTGTTCATGGCAGATTATGACAATCAGTTGTAGGCGCAACCATCCGCCGTTGTCAGCCGTGCGCTCGCCGCCACGTAGCCTGCTCTATAGTGCGGTTCTATTGCCGTCGCGCAGATTGTGAATCGCCAACAATTCCGGATATGCGGAAACATTGCTGGCCAGGACGGGATGCCCCTTGAACAAATCTTCGCCCTCGGTCGGGAAGGGCAGGTACTGGCCTCCAGCTTCTTTCACAAGGCAATAACCCGCCATGCAGTCCCAAGCCCGCATGTGAGGTTCATAATAGCCGACGAGACGCCCTGCAGCCACATAGGCAAGCATCAGCGCTCCGGAGCCGTTCCGAATGAACGTGCCGCCGCTGGCGAGCAACGCCGTTATGATGGAGCCGACAACCTCCGGAGCGACGTGCGTATTGCAGCCAATACCGGTCATGGCGTTCTGTATCGTGCGGGAGGGATCGAGCAAAAGCGTCTCGCCATTCAAGCTCGCGCCAAGGCCAAGGGCTGCGGCATAAAGCTCGTTCGCGCAAGGCGCTTGGATCACGCCGACGACCGGGACGCCCTGGTAGAGGACAGCGACAGAAACGCACCAGGTGGGCATGCCATTGACGAAGGGCGCGGTGCCGTCGATTGGATCGACAACCCAGGTGTAGCCGGAGCTTCCCGCTTGATGGCCGAACTCCTCGCCGAGGAAACCGTCCTCGGGAATTGCTGCCGCAACCCGCTCACGCAGGAAGGTCTCGACGTTCCGATCCGCGATCGACACGACATCCTGAAGATCGCGCTTGGTCTCGATCACGAGAGTCTCGCGCTTATTGAAATAGTCGAACGCCAAAGCACCAGCTTCCGCAGCAAGGGATTTGGCCAGGGCGAAGCGCCGCTCCAGGTCGGTGTCATGCATAGTCATATTGCTATCCTTTATTCGCATTCCAAATGTTTCGGGCCCAAATGTTTCAGGCATTGATCAGCGCAATGCCGCGGTTCTCGAATCCGAGTGTGACATCGCTCGCAGGCGGCAGGTTTCTTTCGACGGCATGGTCGATGATGAAGAGCGTTCCGACATCGGTTTCGATCTCATATTCGACATGTCCGCCGAGATAGGAACTGTGGAGCACGCGTCCCGCCAAGCCCCGCTGGCCGGCTGCCGCTATGGTGATCGACCCGGGCCTGACGGCGAGTTTTGCCGTGCCGGGCTTTGCGCTGCGGCTTGGCAAACGATGGTCCACGCCGGCCACGCGGATAAGCGCCTCCGTCCCTTCGACGGCGATCACCTCGCAAGGGATGACATTGGCCTCGCCCATGAAATCGGCGATGAAGGACGATGCCGGCGCTTCATAGAGCTCGCGCGGCGTCCCGGACTGGGCAATCTCGCCATCCTTCATGACGATGATGCGGTCGGACACCGCCAGAGCCTCATCCTGGTCATGGGTGACATAAACGGCGGTGAAGCCGAGCCGCTGCTGTAGTTCGCGGATTTCCGTGCGCACCCGGCGGCGCAGGCGCGCATCGAGGTTGGAGAGCGGTTCGTCGAGCAGCAGCACCTGCGGCTCGAGCACAAGCGCGCGGGCAACCGCGACGCGTTGCTGCTGGCCGCCGGAAAGCTCGGCCGGCAGGCGATGGCCCATGCCCGCAAGGCCGACGAGCTTCAATCCTTCCTCAGCCTTTTCCCGAGCTTCCTTCTTGCCGAGGCCCGACGACTGCAGACCGTAAGCGACATTATCCAGCGACGTCATATGCGGAAACAGGGCATAGGACTGAAACACCATCGAGACATCGCGCTCATTGGCGGGCAGCATGGTAACGTCGGCGCCGCCGATCAGAATACGTCCGGATGTCGGATGCTCGAGCCCGGCCAGCATGCGCAGCGTGGTGGTTTTGCCGCAACCGGATGGGCCGAGCAAGGTCACCAGCGTGCCCGGCTCGATGGAGAGGGAAAGGTCCGGAATGGCCGTGAATGCACCGAAAGACTTGCGGACATTCTGGAAGGTGACGGAACCGGGTTTGACGGTGATCATGCGGTTTTCTCCTGACCGAGAGGAACAGAGGGAGCTGAGCTGGTGCCGGCGACGCGATTTTCGCGGCGTAGGCGGCGCTCGCCGACGACGAGCTGGAAGCCGGCGATGACAATGCTCATCACCACGATCAGCATGGATGAATAGGCGATCGCTACGCCGTACTCGCCATTCTCGACGAGGCCGACGATATAGGACGTGGCCATGTTGTATTCCGCGCTGACGAGGAAGATGACGGCGCTGATCGAGGTTATGGCGCGAACGAAGGAATAGACCAGGGCAGCGGTGATGGCTGGCCGCAGCAGCGGCAGGATCACCTTGCGGATCGTGCGGAAACTATCCGCACGCAAAGTCAGCGACGCCTCGTCCAGGCTCTTGTCGAGCTGGCTCATCGCCGCGATCCCGCTGCGAACGCCGACCGGCATATTGCGGAAGACGAAGCAGAGGATGAGGATGAGCGCCGAGCCGGTCATCTCGATCGGAGGCAGGTTGAAAGCCATGATGTAGCTGACGCCGATGACCGTTCCGGGGATGGCGAAGCTCATCATCAGCGCGAATTCGAAGACGTTCCGCCCGACGAATTTCTGCCGTACGATGATATAGGCCGTGAGCAGGCCCACCGCAGCGGTCAGGGGCGCGGAGACGAGCGCGATTTCCATCGTCGTCCAGAAGGAGTTCCACGCCACGCCGGTCCACGCAATTGCGCCGTTGTCGAAACCGATCGAGAAGGCGCGAGCGTAATGGTCGAGCGTCAGCGAGTTGTCGAGGCCCCAGGTTTTCACGAAGCCGCCGATCAGGATCATTCCATAAACGACGACGGTGAAAATCATCCACGGAACGACCACCGCTTGCACGGCAATGGAAAGGCCGCGCGGCAATGCGATATGAGCGCCGCTGTCGCCCTTGCCGGTGACCGTGGCAAAGCTCTTGCCCGATAGCCAGAGACGCTGAGCGAGGAACGCCGAGAGCGTGAAGCAGAGAAGAACGATGGCAAGAACGGCCGCGCGCGACGGATCGTTCTGCGATCCGACGACGGCAAAGAAGATTTCCGTCGAAAGTACGCCATGCGTGCCGCCGAGCACGAGCGGATTGCCGAAATCGGCCATGCTCTCGATGAACCCGATCAGGAAGGCGTTGGCGAGACCCGGCTTCATCAGCGGCAGGGAGACGCGCCAGAACGTGCGCCAGCGACCGGCACGCAGGGTCTGCGATGCCTCTTCCATCGACGGGCTGACGCCTTCGACGACGCCGATAAGAACGAGGAAGGCGATCGGCGTAAAGGAGAGCACCTGGGCGATCCAGATGCCGGTGAGCCCATAGAGCCAGCGGCCCGGCTCGATACCCAACAGGCTGGACAAGGCCTCGGTGATAATGCCGGCGCGGCCGAACAGCAGCGTCAGCGCCAGGCCGATGACGAAGGGCGGTGTGATGATCGGCAGCACCGTCAGCAGGCGCAATCCCTTTTTGAACGGAAAGCGCGTGCGCGTCGCCACCAGCGCAAAGCCGAGGCCGAGCAGGGTCGAGCCGGAAGCTGTCATGACGGCGAGAAGGAGCGTGCGCCAGGCAACGCCGCAACGTTCTTCGCCCGCTATGCAGCCGAGGCTCCAAATGCCAGGGTCCTGAATGTTGCGTATAAGGCCATCCGGATTGAAGGAGCCATCGAAGTCCTGCACCGAAGCGATGAACATGCTGCCGATCGGGTAGAAAACGAAGATGGTGACCAGAAACGCGAGAATGCAAATCGAGCCGACGATGAAGGCATCTCCCTTCATCACCCCGCGTTCGGCCAGTCCGAACGCAAAAAGGAGAACGAAGACGAGCGCCAAGAGGACGGCGCCGGCACCCATCGACGGCTGCCCCTCGAACAATATGCCGAACAGGTTTTCACTGATTGCCCAGGTCCAGCCGGAAAAGCCGATCGCCAATCCCTGCAGAGAGAGGAAGAGGAGGCCGACGGCGCCGAGCGAGGCGAGCAAGGTTCCGCGCCGCATCGGATCGCGCACCAGGCGCGCCAAACAGCCGAGCAAAAACAGCAGGACCACGCCGGCAAGCCAGGTTCTTCCATGCTGCAGGATTTGCAGCAGCCCGGGCGCCGTATCGGCGGAGAATGGGAAGGCAGACAGCCAGTTGAATCCGAAGAAGCCGCCCTCGATGCGATACCACGGGACCAGGATCAGGGCAGCCGCCCCCAGGCCAAGGACGATGTCCAATCGGCGATTGCCACGTCTCATGGCATACCTCGCTTATTTCACGTTGATAAAATGGGAGAATGGAGCGGCACCCCGGATCCGTCCGGGATGCCGCGCCACTCATCGATCTTCAGTTGGCAATGGCGCCGACTTCCCGGTCCCAGCGCTCCAGCAGGGCCTTGCGCTTTGCCGGATCGCCATAAGTCTTGAAGTCGTAGTCGATCAGCTTGATGTCCTCGAACTTCGGCGCTTCCTTCGGCACCTCCGCCGATTTGTTCGACGGCAGCTGGAACGACTTGGCATCCTTCATGCGCGATTGCACTTCGGGCCGCAGCGCCCAGTCGTACCAGATCTTGGCGTTGTCGAGATTGCGGGCGCCTTTGATGATCGACATGGAGCCGATTTCATAGCCGGTGCCCTCGCATGGCGCGACCGATTTGACCGGAAAGCCTTCGGCGGTCTGGGCGACGGCGTCATGCATGAAGACGATGCCGAGGGCGGTTTCGCCCCGCGCCGCCGCCTTGACCGGAGCCGATCCGGACTTGGTGTATTGCGAGACATTGGCGTTCAGTTTTTTCAGATAGTCGATGGCCTGGTCTTCGCCCATGATCTGTACCAGAGAAGCGAGAGCCGTATAGGCAGTGCCCGAGGAGTTCGGATTGGCGATCTGGATTTCGCCCTTCAATTCCGGCGCCAGGAGATCGGCCCAGCAGCGGGGCTCCTTGTAACCCTTGGTCTTGAAGATCTCGGTGTTGTAACCCCAGCCGAGCGCACCGGCGTAGACGCCGACCGTCTTGAAGCCGGTGCTCTCCGCCTGCTTCTTGGCCCAATCCTGCAACTGGTCGAGCATCGGCGACTTGTATTCCAGCGTCAGGTTTTCCGATGCTGCCTGGACATGCGGATCCCCAGTGCCGGCCCACCAGATGTCGGTCTTCGGGTTGCGAGCCTCGGCGCGTATCTTGGCATAGGTCTCGCCCGACGACAGACGCACCATATTGACCTTGATGTCGTGAGCCTTTTCGAAGTCGCCCTGCATCTGCTCGCAGATGACGACATCGGCCGAGCAGATGAGGTTAAGCTCGCCGGCGGCCTGGACCGAACCGGCGGCCAGCGCCGTTCCGGCAAAGAGAAGCGTGGAAAGAACTGTCAGTCGCATGGGTATCCTCCTGTTGCTTGCGTCTGAGAGGGTGTTGGGTCAGCGGCACAAGCGCTGCCCGTCGCGGCGCGTCGATCGCACCGTGTTGTCGAGTTCGGATGAACGTCGGATCCCGGCCTATTGGGTCGGGGAGATCTCGGTGTCGAAGCGGGTCAACAGCCGACTTCGCTCGTCGGACAGGCCGAATGTTGCAAAGTCATAATCCACCATCTTGATCATGGTGATGTCGGGCGCGGCCGGCGGCAGAGCCGCTTTGGCGTTCGACGGAACCTGGTTCTGGCCGGCCGCAGCGCCTGTCGCCTGGCCTTCGGGACTGAGGGCGAAATCGACGAATGCCTGGGCGGCCCTGGCATTGCGGCTACCCTTGACGATGCTGACCGCGCCGATTTCGTAGCCCGTTCCTTCGCAGGGAGCGACGATGACCAGCGGCGCGCCCGCTTCCTTCAGGGTTACCGCGTCATGCATGAACGAGATGCCGATCAGGACTTCACCCCGGGCGGCAGCCTTTACCGGCGCCGCGCCGGACCGGGTATACTCGACGATATTGCGGTTGAGGGCTGCCATATAACGGAACGCCTCCTCTTCGCCGAGGAGCTGCACGAGTGTGGCCAGCATTGTGAAAGCGGTTCCGGAGGAATTCGGATTGCCGGACTGGATATGGCCGCGATAGGCCTCTTTCGTCAGGTCCTGCCAGCAGGTCGGGGCCGGAAGTTTCAGCGCTGCGAGGAGATCGGAATTGTAGGCGAAACCCAAAGCCCCCGCATATATGGCGGCCGACCGGGAGCCGGACATAGCAAAAAAGTTCTGCGCCCAAGGCAGCATATCGTGTTCATGGTCGGGCTGATATCGTTCGAGCAGATCCTCTGAGCCAGCCTGTAGATGGGCATCCCCGGTTCCACCCCACCAGACATCCACTGTCGGATGTGATTTTTCGGCACGGATCTGATCGAGTATGTCGCCGGTGCTCTTGCGAACCATCGAGATATCGATACCCGCGCGGGCTTCGAACGCTTTTTCCATGGCCATGCACCAGGCTTCGTCGACGCCGCACAGGACGTTCAATCGCGCCTCGCTCATGCCTTGGCTTGCGCTGCACAGCCAGAAAGCCATGCCCGCAGCAAAAGCGGTCAATATTCTCACGCAAGCCTCCCTTGGAACCTCCCGTTCCAATCTCCACAGCCAGCATGTCAGATCTTCGCGTCACCGCAATCGAAGAATGGTTACCGATTTTTCATCGCCGGGCGGAGCGACGTTACATTCATTACAAATGTGACAAACCTCATCATCAGAGTGTCTTTGAACATTGGCGGCGGCATGCCTATGATGGCGCCGGGAGGATCAAGCGGTGCTGAATCAGAAGGTTCGAATTCTGATCGTCGAGGACGATCCGGATATGGCGGAACTTATCTCCGATCTCGTCGAGGCCGAGGGGTGGATTCCGACCTGCGCGGGATCCGCCGAGGAGGCGACCGATATCCTGGCACGAGAGCAGATGCATCTGGTGCTGGTCGATCACAACCTGCCGCGGACATCAGGCCGGGCTTTCGCCCAAAAACTGCGGTCGGAGGCCAATATCGGTATCGTCATGGTGACGGCAGCCGGCAGTGCCGCCGATCGTGTTCTCGGCCTGGAAACTGCTGCGGATGACTATGTCGTCAAGCCGTTCGAACCGATCGAACTGACGGCCCGCATCAAAGCTGTCTTGCGGCGAACCGTGCCATCACTGAAACAGGAAAAGGAGAGTGAGCGGGAGCACGAACGCCCCTCTCTGCTGCTTGGCGATTGGGCCATCGACCTGAGGGGCCGGCAAGCCGTCTGCCTCGCCGACCGCAGCAAAACGCTGACGACGGCCGAATTCGCCCTGCTTGAAATCCTTGCGCAGACCCCCAACCAGCCGGTGAGCCGGGCGCAGATCCTCGATCGGCTTGGCTCGGAAAGCGATCGCTACATCGACCGCAACGTCGACGTCCTGGTTCTGCGGCTCCGGCGGAAAATCGAACGCAATCCCGACCTCCCGCGCCATATCAAGACACGACGCGGAAAGGGCTATGTCCTGCACACCGGCGACGGCGAGCCGTCCGCGTGATCAGCCGCTCCTTTCTGTCTTCCATTGCCTTTCGCCTGCCGTTCGCGATTGCGTTTATCTGCTTTCTGGTGTTCAGCCTGTCGGCGATCGCGATCTACGGGCTGCAGCGCGCCCGTGACGAGATGGCAGCTTACGGCCTGCAGGCCTTCACGAGCCTCGCCAAGGCCTCGCTCGTTTCCCGGCAAGTCTCCGATCTGGTGTCGAGCGCGCCCTTCCTGATGAACTCGACCTCGCCATACCGGGTGGCGAGCGAGAGCCGCGCTGTCGTGCTGCAGGTCGACAGCCTGCTGAAGTCGGCCGCGCCTCACGGAGCAGATCAGGCTGCCCGCGGCTTTGCGAGCCCGAGGATGGTTGAGCTTCTCGATCTTATCAGGACACAGACGCTTGTGCTTGCCAGGGACGCCGACGCTGCACAGAATCACAAGGCTGAAGCTGCCGCGGCGCTGGGGGAGGTGGCGACCGGCAAAGGCATCGTCGATCACGAGCTGCGCCGTCAAGTGAATGGAATCGTGCAAGCGGCTTCCACCTCCGACAGTCTTTTCCAGCTCGGTGAACTTCGCAGACGATACGTGGCGGATACGACGGCCGCGCAGGGGAAAACCGAGGCCGATTTGAGGATTTCGCCTGCCGAGCTCCAGCCGTATGAGCGTGTATTCGAAGCTCAAACACGATACCTCTTGAACATGTTCGCGATCCGGGCGGCGGTCGCAAAGCTGCATGCTGTCTCACGCGACCTCTCCCATGCAACGGAGACGCAAAGCGATGCAGTTGCACGCCAGCTGAACGACGATCTGTTTTCGACCTCCGATGCCTTGAGTCGACTGCTGGTAACCGTGGCCTTGGCTTTCCTGCTCGTGCTCGTCATGGCAATTTTCTCCATCCGGTCGGTCATGCGTGTGTCACGGGGCATCGTGGCGCTGTCGAACGGCATGAATGCGCTCGCAAAGGGCGAAAACGAAGTGGGTCCGCCAGCCTACCGTGGAAATGAAACCGAGCTTGTGCGTCTGCTGGACGCCTTCCGCGCCTTCAAGGACAGCGTGGATCGCGTGTCTCGATTGAGACGCACGGCAGAAGCCGCTGCTCGCACCATCCGTTCAACCTTTCGCAATATGAACGAGGGGATTGCGCTCTTCGACAGGATGGGGCGACCGATCACCATGAACAGGCGGATCATCGAACTGTTCGGCCATTCGGGTTCCGCGCGCAAATTGCCGCTGCGCCGGTTTGTCGAGCCGGTGCCGGAGATCGATCCCGCTTTGCTACCCTCCGATCCGGAGCGCGGCGCCCTGTTGGAACGCGCAGTCCTCCGCCATCGCACCGGCGACCAGCGGGTGATCGAGATCTCCATGTCACGACAGCCGGAGGGCGGCATCGTTCTTCTGGCACGCGACGTCACGTTGATGGATCGACAGGAGGCGGAAGCGGCAAAGGTTCAGCGACTGGACGGCATTATGCGCATGACGCATCAGGTGAGCCACGAAGTCGGCAACATGATCGGGATCATCACCGGCAGCCTCGGCCTTCTCGAGCGTGAAACCGGCTTCAACGATCGGCAGAAACGCAACATTGCGCGAATTCGCAAGGCTGCCGAGAGAGGACGGTCGCTGGCCGGCAGCATGCTGTCGATCGGCAGCCAGCAGCCGTTCTATCCAAGCGCGGTGGATGTCGCCAGCCTCCTTCGCGGAATGGCCGATATCCTGGAGATCGCTGTCGGCGCAAAGTGCCACATCAAGCTGGAACTGGATGCCGGCCTGCCGGTCGTATCGCTCGACGCGGCCCTTTTGGAGCAGTCCGTTCTGAACCTCTGTCTCAACGCGTCGGCAGCGATGCCGACGGGAGGCGTCATCATTATCGGTGCAACGGCAAAGGGAAACACCTTGCTGATCTCGGTGACCGACAGCGGCATCGGCATGACACCAGAGGTCGTAGACAAAGCTTTCGAACCCTATTTCACCACACGAGGCGGACATGGTGGAGCAGGGCTTGGTCTGGCCATGGTTTACGGCTTCGTCCGTCAGAGCGGCGGAGAGGCATCCATCTATTCCTCTCCCGGGCACGGAACGACCGTCAAGCTGAGCTTCCCCACAGATTTGCGCTAATTCGCATCGCCGCCGAAAATCCGGGCGAGCAGGATGCCGGTGACGAGCATGCCGGCCGCCACGAAGATCGTATCGCCCGGCGTGCCGATATAGAGCGGCCCGATATTGGCAAACAGCAGGAAGGCAATAAGGAAATTCGCCCAGCCCCAGACGACATTCGCCGTCGGCGAACCGGGCATTGCGAATGGCGTGCGGAAGCGCCGGCCGCTGACGCCGTTGACGAAATGCGGGATGCCGTTGGTCAGAAAGGCGGCTGCAATGAAATGGGCGATATAGGCGATCCAGGGCAAGCGCTTCTCCGTTGCTGCGAGTGGCGTCAACGGAGAATGTGGCCGGCAATGTGATGCCGGCAAGAGGAGCCTGGAAAAGCGCGTGGTGCGCCCGCCCGCCGCCGAAGTGCAGCGGGGCCTCTCCAAGTCAGATCAGCAGGAAATCGTTGAAGTGAAGTGCGGCGGAATTATCGAGATCCGCGACCGGGATGGCCGTGCCCGCCGCACTCCCATCCGCGTCAAAAGACGACATGCCGCTCGCCTGATCGTAAATCAGCTTGTCATTCGCCTCGAGCGCTTTCGTGCCGAGAACGAAATTCTCATCGGAAAATTCGGATAGGCTGAGCGCGGCGAAAATCGAATGGTCGAGCAGCAGCTTGTCTTCAGCCGCAGAGGAAAAATCCTGGATCCTGTCGACGCTGATATCGTTTATTCTAACGGCTTGAGCCATAAGTTTTTCTCCCGGTTCACGAGGGAATTGGCCGTAGGAATACATCCCCATCTCCGAGCGCCAATTCGGTTTAATACATGATGGCGGCCGGTCTAGGGCTGTCGGTTAACCATCATATATTGACCTGAATGTGGCTCGTTTCGGTTCGATCCTTATGTGATGCGACTATCAATCTTTGCTTGTATTTTCCTGTTCAACCGGCAGATCATGCCCGGGTGAGACGGCGACCGTCGCAATGCGGCCTTCCTGGGACGAAGACGGATATGATGCGCCGCCCGATATGGCGCCTGGAACATCGGCAATCGCGGCGAGAAGATTAAAGCCACGGCAGGAGCGCAGAACGCCGTATTGCCTGCGTCAGGCATGCCGGTCTTCCGCAGGCTTTAATGGGAGGCTGGAGCGGTCAGGCAAAGCCAAGCGGCAGCTTGTCCAGTTTCCTGTCGGCACCGTAGTCGCGCTCATGTGGCGAGCGGCGACGGCCGTCGCGGCTGGAAAGATCGATCCGGTTTTCGGCAAAGATCCCATCGGGATAGGTGCCGGTATCATGGCAATCGGGGTCGATCTTGCGTGCAAGGATTTTCAGGATCATCGGGGTTCCTCCGCGGCGCACCATCAACAGTCGGAAAGGCCGCTTCGTTCCCTTTATAAACTCTGAATTATTAATAAATTAACCATAAGCGCCACGGAGAGGCTCAGTGCGTGCCAACGTCTGAGCCGCACATGCGAGCGCTGAATGGCCTTGCCCGTGGAACTCACGGAGCGTGATTGCCGTTGATATCGATGAGCACAGGAGGTTTCCATGCAGTTGATCGATACGCGAGTGACACAGGCCGGTGACGTCTTCACTGTCGAGTTTTTGGGCGAGGGAGGAGAATCGATCTCCGTCAGGATCGACAACTCTCACGGCGGACTCGACCATTCCACGGCCGTCGACCACGCCAAGGTGATGATGGTCCAGCTCACCAGCTTTGCCGGCGGGGAGACGGATGGCAGCATCAACCGTTACGATGCCTTGAGCAACGGCAATTTCGACGAAGGCAGCAAGGGCCTGATCGCCCAGCCGAGCGCGCGCTCGACTCACGATAGCGAGGTGCTGGAGGAGGAGTTGAACGAAGGCCTCGAGGACTCGTTTCCGGCGAGCGACCCCGTCTCGGCCACGGTATCGTCCATTCCCGCCAACGCGCCAAGGCACTGATCGCATTGGTTCAGAATTCAAAAAGGCTGCCCGTGCCCGCGGGCAGCTTTCTTCTTGCATGACAAATTGATGTCAAAACTGAAAAACAGCTGGAAACATCAGGTGTCTGATTGACATGCGAGCCTTCTATTGAGGGCCCGAGAAGGGACTGCGCACGACGCGCGTCCCAGGTCTCGGAGACGCGCGCCCATGAAAATCATTCAGATCACCGACACCCATTTCAGCCCGAACAAGCCGCATTTCAACGGCAACTGGGCGCCGCTTCTGAGCTGGATCGAAGCGACCGGCGCCGATCTGATCATCCACACCGGCGATCTCACCGTCGATGGCGCCGACAAGGACGAGGACATCACCTTCTCGATGGATCTGATGCGCCAGGCGTCGATCCCGATGCTGATCGTCCCCGGCAATCACGATGTCGGCCATCTCAAGGGATCCGACCAGCCCGTCAATCGTGAGCGGCTGGCCCGCTGGCGCAGCCTTGCCGGTGACGATCGCTGGCTGGAGGATGCGGCCGGCTGGCGCCTCATCGGCTTGAATTCGCTGCTTCTCGGCCATGAGGATGAGGAGGAAGAGGCCCAGTTCGAATGGCTCGCCAAGGCGCTCGAGGACAGGGCAGGGCGACGCGTGGCTCTCTTCGCGCACAAGCCGCTGTTCGTTGACGCGCCGGATGAAGGCGATACCGGCTACTGGAGCGTTCGCCCGGCTCAGCGCCGGCGGCTCTATGATCTGATCGCTGCCCATGACGTGGCGCTGTTTGCCAGCGGCCACCTTCACTGGGCCTGGCAGGGTCGTTTCGACAATACTGCGTTGACCTGGGGGCCGTCGGCCGCCTTCATCATCGACAAGATGGAGCGGGAGATGCCGGGCGAGCGCCTGATCGGCGCCGTCGTCCATGAATTCGACACGTCGGTCGACAGCACGATCGTCGCCGTTCCCGGCATGACCGCCTATGTGCTCGACGAGGTCGTCCACGAGGTCTATCCGCAAGCGGTGAAACAGCGGGAAGCTGCCGAATGAGCGCCCTCTCGCTTCGCAGCATCACCAAAGCTTTCGGCGGCAACCAGATCCTGAATGGCGTCAGCCTCGATGTCGAGGCCGGGGAATTCATCGCGCTGGTGGGGCCTTCCGGCTGCGGCAAGAGCACGCTCTTGCGTGTCCTTGCCGGCCTCGATCACGCCGACCGCGGCGAGATTCTGATCGGCGGCCGAGACATGTCCGGCGTGGCGGCCGCCGATCGCAACATCGCCATGGTCTTCCAGTCCTATGCGCTTTATCCGCATCTGACGGCGTCTCAGAATATCGCCGTGCCGCTGGCGATGCGCCGGCTGTCGAGAATGGAGCGGCTGCCCTTCCTGGGATCGCTGATGCCGGGTCAGCGCGCCACCCGTGCTGCGATCGCCCGCGATGTCAGGGAAATGGCGAAATCGCTGAAGATCGACCACCTGCTCGACCGCAAGCCCGGCCAGATGTCGGGCGGCCAGCGTCAGCGCGTGGCGCTCGCCCGCGCCATGGTGCGCCAGCCGAGCGTCTTCCTGATGGACGAGCCGCTCTCCAATCTCGACGCCAACCTGCGTGTCCATGCCCGCGGCGAGATTGTCGACCTGCATCGGCGCGCCGGCGTGCCGACACTCTACGTCACCCATGACCAGGCGGAGGCGCTGTCGATGGCCGACCGCGTCGCCGTGATGATGGGCGGCCGGTTGCTGCAGATCGCCAGCCCCGAGGTCATCTACGACGACCCCGCCCATATCGAGGTTGCCCGCTTCATCGGCCAGCCGCGCATCAATCTGCTGCCGGCTGCTGCCGAAGGCGGCGTCGTTGCTTTCGGCGGTTTACGCCTGTCACTTGAAAATGCACCCGATAGGAAGATGCCGGTCACGCTTGCTATCCGTCCCGAATTCGTCTTTCTGTCCACGAACCGGCATGACGGCCTTGCCGCCCATATCCAACGCGTCGAGTTTCTGGGTTCCGAGGTCATCATCCATTGCCGGCTCGATGCGGTCGGCGAGACGGTCGTCGCCAAGGTTCAACCGTCCGACGCCTCGGGCCTTGCGGCCGGCGATGCGGTGGGGCTTCGGCTGTCGCCCGGACGCACGCTGATCTTTGCCGAGGATGGCAGCCGGCTGGCCGGCAGCGTCGCAGCCGCTGATGCCGGGCTCGCCACTGGCAATGCCGGGCTCGCCATTAGCGATTCCGCACGGGAGAGGGCGCATGGCTAGCGTCGTCTCCATGGCCGTGTCGCATGATTCCGCCGCTGCGCATCGGCGCAGCGAGGCCCGCATCGCCTGGATGCTGGTGCTGCCGGCAATGATCCTGCTGTTTCTTTTCGTGCTTTTGCCGGTCGCCGCTGTCGTCGTGCTCGGCTTTACCGATTTCGAACTCGGCTACGGCAAGTTCCGTTTCGTCGGCTTCGAGAATTATGCTCACCTGATTACCGACCGCACCTTTCGCAAGTCGCTGTGGAATACCATGGTCTATACGGCGATCGTCGCGCCCGTCTCGATCCTGCTCGGCCTCGGCATTGCCATGCTGATCGAAAGCGAGATCGCCGCCCGCAGCGTCTTCCGCACTGCCTATTTCCTGCCGGTCGCCTCGCTCATCGTCGCCATGGCGACCGTCTGGCAATATATGTTCCACCCGACGATCGGCCCGATCAATGCGCTGCTGGCGCTCGTCGGTCTGCCCGGTCCGAACTGGTTGGGCAGTTCCGGCACGGTGCTATACAGCCTGTCGATCATTGGCGTCTGGCAATCGGCCGGCTTCAACATGGTGCTGTTCCTGGCCGGGCTGACGGCAATCCCGCGTGAGCTTTACGCGGCCGCCGAAGTGGACGGCGCCCGATCTGCCTTCGACCGCTTCCTGCTGGTGACCTGGCCGATGCTCGGGCCGACGACGCTCTTCGTCATCACCATCAGCATCACCAATGCGGTCAAGCTCTTCGAGACGGTGAAGACGCTGACCGAGGGCGGCCCAAACAAGGCGTCTGAGGTGCTGCTCTTCACGATCTACCAGGAAGGCTTCGTCTATCTGCGCGTCGGTTATGCCTCGGCGATGACGGTGGTCTTCCTGCTGATCCTCGTCGTGCTGATGTTCCTGCAGTACCGCATTCTCGACCGCCGGGTGCATTACACATGATGACGAGCGCTTTTTCCCTCGGCAGGGTCATCCGCCTCAGCCTGCTTTCCCTCGGGGCGATCGTTTTTCTCGCGCCCTACGTCTTCATGATCTCGGCGGCCGGCAAGACGCAGAGCGACATCTTCACCTCGTCGCTGTCGCTCATCCCGGCGCATCTCGCCTATGTCGAGAATTTCGCCAAGGCCTTGAGCCGCGTGCCGATGGTGCGGTTGTTGTGGAACGGTGTCCTCGTCTGCGGGCTGATCTTCCTCTTTCAGGTGCTGGTGGCCATCCCCTGCGCCTATGCCATGGCGAAACTGCGTTTCGGCGCGGCGCGGGCCATGATGGTGCTGGTTATGCTCGGCCTTCTCGTGCCGATCCACGCGACCGCGCTGCCGCTCTATGTCGCCTTCGACCGCGCTTCGCTGCTCAACAGCTATGCTGCTCTTGTCGCGCCCTTCACCATTTCGGTTTTCGCGATCTTCATGTTCCTGCAGTTCTTCCGCGCCATGCCGGATGATCTCATCCATGCCGCCCGTCTCGACGGCATGTCGGAGCTCGGCATCGTCGCCCGCGTCATCGTGCCGAATGCCTGGCCTGCGGTCACCGCCTTCGCCATCTTCTCGGTCGTCGCCCATTGGAACGATCTCTACTGGCCGCTGATCGTCATCAGCAAGCAGGACTATGCCACGCCGCCGCTCGGGCTGATGTATTTCCGCGCCGCCGAGGCCGGCGACGACTACGGCGCGCTGATGGCGGCGACCCTGATCATTACCCTTCCTCTCGTCGCCGCCTTCCTGTTTGCGCAGAAACGTTTCGTCGAGGGCATCACCATGACCGGTCTCAAAGGCTGACCGGCTTCAACCCAGGAGAACGAGCGATGAAACATATCACCCAGCTTCTCGCCGCAGCGGCCGTCTCGATGGCAATCGCGCTTCCCGCGCATGCCGAGACGACGCTGACGGTTCATTACCCGATGCCCGGTTTCTTCAAGGATGTGATGGACACGATCTCGAAGAAGTTCATGGCTGAGAACCCCGATATCAAGATCCAGTTCGCCAGCCCCTCGGCGACCTATGAGGAAGGCATCCAGACGATCCTTCGCCAGGTCGGCACCAGCGAAATGCCCGATATCACCTTCATCGGCCTGAACCGCCTGCGCATGCTCGACGAACGCGATGTCGCCGTCGACCTCGGCCCGCTCGTCCAGAAGGACGGCAACATGACCGAGCAGGGCTTCTCCGACACCATCCTGAAGCTCGCCCAGGTCAAGGGCAAGCAGGTGGGCCTCGCTTTCGCCACCTCCAATCCGATCATGTATTACAACGCCGATCTCGTGAAGGCAGCTGGCGGCGATCCCGACAATCCGCCGAAGACCTGGGACGACGTCATCGCCCTCGGCGGCAAGATCAAGGCGCTCGGCAACGGCGTCGACGGCATCGATTTCCGCTGGCAGGGCGACGACTGGATGTTTTCGGCTCTGCTCTTCGGCGCCGGCGGCAAGATGTTGAGCGACGATGAAAGCAAGGTCGCCTTCAACGGTCCGGAAGGCCAGAAGGCCGTCGAGGTCCTGCATCGCCTCGTCACCGAGGGCGGCATGCCGGTCTTCACCAAGCCTGCCGGGGAGCAGGCCTTCGCAGCCGGCAAGGTCGGTTTCGAGTTCCAGACCACAGGCGCACTGCGCAACACGATCAAGAATGTCGGCGACAAGTTCGATCTGCGCACCGCCAAGATTCCGCTGATCGATCCGGTGAACGGCCGTCTTCCCACCGGCGGCAACGCCGTCGTCATCCTCACCCATGACGCCGCCAAGCAGGACGCCGCCTGGAAGTTCGCCAAATTCGCCGCCGGCCCTTACGGCGCCTCGGTCGTCGTGCCCGGCACCGGCTATGTTCCGAACAACGAGCTTGCCGCCAAGTCGCCGGAATATCTCGGCGACTTCTACAAGCAGAACCCGCTGTTCCAGGCTGGCCTCAGCCAGATGCCGGTGATGATCCCCTGGTATGCCTTCCCCGGCTCGAACGGCGTCAAGGTCACCCAGACGATCGTCGACAACCTCTCGCGCATCGTCGACCAGTCGGCCGAACCGAAGGAAGCGCTCGACGACGCGGCCGCTGATGTCGATGGCATGCTGCCGCGCAGCTGATCGCTTTCCGCGTTAGAAGAAGGGCCGCCACGCCGAGCGCGCGGCGGCCTTTTATTTCCGGGTGGTTGAGATGGCGCGCACCGTGCCGCCGCGGCGAAGCGAGTAGGCGACGTCGAGATGGCGGGCAGGGGCGGCATTCTCCGCCATGTCGAGCAGCAGCGAGGCGGCCGTCGCGCCCATGCTGGCATCCGGCATTTCGATGGTCGTCAATGGCGGATCGATCAGACGGCCGATGGCGATGCCGTCGAAGCCGGCGACGGAAACATCCCCAGGCACCGACAGGCCCTCGCGCTTCAGCGCGGCGATGACGCCGAGCGCCAGAAGGTCGTTGGAGGCGATGATCGCCGTCGGCGCAAGCGAGGTCATCGCGGTGCCGAGATCGAGCTGGTCATAGCCGCCGACGAAGGGGATCTGCATGGCGTCGAGCGGTGTCAGCCCGTTCTCGGCCATGGCGTCGAGATAGCCCCGGTAGCGAAGGCGGGCGCGATCGGAAGCGGCGAAATTGCCGGAGAGAAAAAGAATGCGGCGATGGCCCATGCCGATCAGGAAGGTGGCGATCTCGCGGCCCGCGCCGCGATTGTCGGCGGTGACGGCAGCCGGAAACTGCGCCGTCGGCAGGTTGTTGAGCAGCACGGTCGGTGGCAGCCTGGCCAGCAGCGCCTCGCTGGTCGACGGATCGCAGACAGTGAGAATCAGCCCGGTCGGCCGGTCGTTCAGGAGTGCTGCGACGGCATCGGCCTCACGCGCCGGATCGTAGTTCGACTGGGCGATCAACACGCCATGGCCGGCCACCAGCATACGGTTCTGGATGCTCGACAGCGACGAGGCGAAGACGGGATTGGTGATGCTCGGAATCAGCACGCCGATCACCGGCCTGCGACCAAGCCGCCCGGCGGCCGGGCCGGCCGGGCGATAGCCGAGTTCGGCGGCGGCACGGCGCACCTTGCGCACCATCAGGTCGCTTGCCGGTCCGTTGCGGTTGAGAACCCGGCTTGCCGTCGCCAGCGAGCATCCGGCCCGGAATGCGACCTGCTGCAATGTCGCCATCGAAAACGCCTCCTGGTGACAGATGAGGCGCAATCCCTTAGGAGACTTCGATGACATTGGTCTGACAGCGGTGTAGCGACTCGCCAGCGTTTCGCTTTCCGTCCATGCACACATAGAAGTTGAAGAAAAATGCAACCTGTGGAATAGTCTGATCAACGCCTCTCAGCCTCTTTCATGCTCATCTCCTGGACAAGAATGTCTCACAAAATGGAATGCTCCGCCGCCTGGCGGTTTCTCGCGACGCTCGCTCTGGTCGCAAGCTTCGCGTCGTCGGCTTATGCGGACACCCTGTCCACGTCCTGGCCACAAACACAAAGCGACATTCAGGCCGACACCAACGTCCATTTCGGCATGCTTGCCAACGGTATGCGGTTTGCGATCATGCGCAATGCCACGCCGCCCGGGCAGGCCGCGATCCGCTTTCGCATCGGCTCCGGCTCACTCGAGGAAAACGACAATCAGCAGGGCCTGGCGCATTTTCTCGAGCACATGGCCTTCAAGGGTTCGACGCATGTCCCCGAAGGCGAGATGATCCGCATCCTGCAGCGCAAGGGCCTGGCCTTCGGGCCGGATACCAACGCCCATACTTCTTATGACGAGACGGTCTATGCGCTCGATCTTCCGGAGGTCGATGCCGACACGGTTTCGACCGGCCTGATGCTGATGCGGGAGACGGCGAGCGAGCTGATCCTTGATGCCGGAGCGTTCGATCGCGAACGCGGCGTCATCCTGTCGGAGGAGCGGCTGCGCGATACGCCGCAATATCGCGCGGGGCTCGGAATCATGAATTCCTTGCTCGCCGGCCGCCGCGCGACCATCCGCGTCCCGATCGGCAAAACCGACATCATCAACAATGCGCCCGTGGACCTCGTCCGCGATTATTACCGGGCCAATTACCGGCCCGATCGGGCAACGTTGATGGTGGTGGGCGATATCGACCCGGCTGCCATGGAAGCCCAAGTCCGGCAGCACTTCGGCGACTGGACGGCCGTAGGTCCGACACCGTCAAAACCGGATCTGGGCACGCTGGAGACGAAAGGCGAAAGCGCCGACGTCCTCGCTGTTCCCGGCGGCATGACCAGCGTACAGATCGCCTGGACGCGTCCTTATGACGCCGCGCCTGATACATTTGCCAAGCGCCGCACGCAGCTTATCGAAGATCTCGGCCTGTTGGTGCTCAAACGCCGGGTGAGCACCATTGCCAGCAAGGCGGATGCCCCTTTTATCAGCGCGATCGCCGGCTCCCAGGATCTTCTTGATTCGGCGCATATCGTCCTGATCGTGGCGAATTGCGAGCCGGATAAATGGCAGGCGGCGCTCACGACCATCGACCAGGAACAGCGGCGTATCCAGGAGTTCGGCGTTGCGCAGGCTGAACTCGATCGTGAAGTCCTCGAATATCGCTCGTTCCTCCAGGCTGCTGCGGCCGGAGCCGCGACGCGCACGACCACCGACATCGCTTCCATGCTGGCCGGCAGCGTCGATGACAATCAGGTCTTCACGTCGCCCGCCGATGACCTTTCGCTGTTCGAGACGATCACGAACGGCGTTACGGCGGCCGAGGTGAATCAGGCGCTGCGGCATGCCTTCTCCGGCAACGGTCCGCAGGTCGTGCTGCAGACGGCCCAATCACCGCAGGGCGGAGCCGACGCAGTTCGGCAAGCCTATGATGCTTCAAAGGCCGTTGCCGTCTCGGCGCCATCCAGTGCGGCCGACATCGCCTGGCCCTACACTCATTTCGGCGAGCCGGGCGCCGTGGTCGAACGCCGCAGCGTCGACGATCTCGGCCTGACCATGGTGCGTTTTGCCAACGGCGTGCGCCTTACCGTCAAGCCCACCAAGCTGCGCGCCAATGAAGTGCTGGTGCGCGAAGATATCGGCCGCGGCCGTCTGGATCTGCCGCACGACCGTCCCGCCCCGATCTGGGCATCGCCGGCCGTCGCGCTGTCCGGCGTGAAGGCCATGGATTACCAGGATATCCAGAAAGCGCTGACGGCCAACATCGTCGGCATCGACTTCTCGGTCGGCGACGGTTCTTTCAACTTCGACGGTCGCACGCGGACTGAAGATCTTGCGACGCAATTGCAGCTGATGACTGCATATACCTCCGATCCCGCCTACCGGCCCGAGGCATTCAAGCGGGTGCAGCAGGCCTATTTGAGTGGCCTCGATCAGTATCAAGCGACGCCCGGCGGCATTGTCAGCCGTGATTTCGCAGGTCTCGTGCATTCCGGCGATCCGCGCTGGACCTTCCCCGATCGCGCTCAATTGTCCGCTGCCAGGCCGGAAGATTTCGAGGCGCTGTTCCGGCCCATGGTGTCCAACGGCCCGATCGATATCACCATCGTCGGAGACGTCATGGTGGACGACGCCATCCGGATGACAGCGGAAACCTTCGGCGCTTTGCCGCCGCGCCCGGAGGCGGCGCCGAGCAAAGATTGGGGCGACGTGCGTTTTCCCGCTGCCAGCAAGACGCCCGTTTTGCTCACCCATAGCGGCAGGGCGGATAACGCGGCCGCAGCCCTTGGCGCTCCGATCGGCGATTTGCTCTCCGATCTGCCGCGGTCCTTCACCGCCAACATCGCCACTCAGATCTTCCAGAACCGGCTGATCGACCAGTTTCGCATTACAGAAGGCGCAAGCTATGTCCTGGAGGGTGACGCCAACCTCTCACGGGAAATCCCCGGCTATGGCTATGCATTTTTCTACGTCGAGACCGAGCCGGCAAAGATCGCGCGCTTCTACGCACTGGTCGACGACATCGCCAATGATCTACGGTCGCAGGATGTCTCGCCGGACGAGTTCGCACGCGCCCGGGGACCGATCGTCGAGACGCTGAAGCATCAGCGGCAGAGCAACGAATACTGGATCGAATATTTGCGCGGCGCTCAGACGGATTCGCGTCGTCTAGACCGGATACGCGACAATCTAACCGGTTACGACACGGTCACCGCCGGCGATATCCGCGCATTCGCTAAGACCTATTTTAGCCCGGAAAACTTCTGGAAATTCGAAGTGCTGCCGGCGGCGGTAAGATAGCGGCTTTTGCGCGACCATCAGCCCGTCCGTCTCCCGGCCATCAGAAACGCCGCCAGGACACAGCTGAGCAGGCCAAGGGACAACGGCAGCCCTTGATGTCCGATCAGCTGCATCGCCACTCCCGCCGCGGGTGAGCCCGTCAACCGCCAATGCCCCATGCGAAGGCGAAGGCCGCGTTCCTGGCGATCAGGGCAGGGCCGGTGAAACGCTCGCCCAGCTGGATCAGCGACATGGTGTAGATCCCGAACGAAACCCCGCCCCAGACGAAAATCAGCGGCCAGATCAGCCATGCGTTGAAGACCAGCGGCAGCAGCAGGCAGCCGGCAGGGAAAGCCAGGACGCAGAATGACGTGGTCGGCTTCGAGCCGAAGCGTTCGGCCACCCGCCCGAGCGAGGGGCGTCGCCCTCGTGCGCAAGGCGCTCGTGGCGCAGGAACTCGACAGTGGCAGGCTGGTCCATCTGTTGCCGGATGTCCGCTGGCCGGTGAGGTGGGCGTATTACATCGTCGCCGCGCCAAAGGCGTTGCGCCGGCAAGAGGTCGCAGCCTTTCACGATTGGCTGGCCTCGCGTCAGGGATAATTCCCGAGGAATGATCCCTGAACGCAGAATCGCTCACGTCAAACAGCCATATTCGACGCTGCCGACATCACTTCCCGCGGGGCAGGAACGCCGAACATATGGCGGCCGGTCCCTTCGACTTCCGTGAAGCACCAGCGCACGACGCCATCCCGATCGAGCAGGAATTCGCCGACAAGCTGGCCTCTGCCGGTGGCGATCATCTTATTGTCATCCTCGGTCAATTCGTAGCCGTCCACCTCGTCGAGGTATTCCGACGCCGCCATCGGGTCCATGGGCTCGGGAAGCTCACCCGGCATATCGATGCGCATCGACATCACCGTGTTCATGCTGACCTTGCGCGGCCAGTCGTTCTCGGCTTCCGTGAATTGAACGCTCGGCAGGCCGAAGGCTCTGTGGGACATCCGTTCCGGGTCGGAGGCTGCCAGCAGATTGGGAAGCGGGTGGTAGCGGAAATAGAGGCGGGCGCGCTCGATCGGGGTATTCACGACCGTCAGGCTTTCGATGCCTTTCTCCTGCAATGCGTCGGTAAGCTCGGACATGGCGGCGATCTGCCGCCGGCAGAAGGGACAATGCAGCCCGCGGAACAACCCGACAAACACCGGCTTCTGGCCGCGGAAATCGTCGATAGCGATCTTGCCCTGGCGTGTGATCGCATCCAGCACCACGTTCGGCGCGCGATCCCCGGGCTTCAATGGTCTTTCCGAGTGGTTCTCCTGCATGTTTAGTTCCTCCTTTTATCTATTTGACTTGATTGGATTAACCGATCTCCAGCGGCTGCATTTGAGAGGGTCAGTCGAGGAACGGCAAGACGACGAGTGTGCCTGGATCGAGGTTGTGGCGGATGCACACATCCTGCGCCAGCGTGAAATACCGTTCCGCCTCGTCCATGTCGTCATGCTCGAGGCTCAGTGTCGCCAAGCCATCATAGCACGGAAAGAGCAGTTGCGGTTCGTCAATTTCCTTCGCAACCTCAAGGGCTTCCTCGTAATACTTACGAGCTAGCTTCGGCTTTCCATGGCATTGGTGAATCTGCCCCAGCACGATCAAGGGCACGGAGAGATGGTCGCGCTGATCGAGCGCCCGGTCGATTTCGACGGCCTTCTCCGCCGCCGGCACACCCTCGGCCGCGCAGCGATCGGTAAAGGTACAGCAGGACACTGCGAGATTGGCGAGGAGGCGCGCCTGGAAGCCGAGATCGCCGATCCGGGTAGCGACCTCCAGCCCGCGCCGGCAGATCTTGATGGCGTTGGCCGGATCGACGATGGTGTAGAGAACGCCGAGATTTGAATAGGCGCGGCACGCCGCACTTTGCAGATCGGCCTTCTCGGCGACCGAAAGACTGCGCTCGACTTCCTGCACGGCATCGCGTCGGCGCCCGAGCCGCGCCAGTGCCGCTCCCTTGGTATTCAGGGCCTCCGCCATCGCGCGCGCGGCTTCGCGTCCGGCCTCGGTCGTTCCGTCGACCGGCAGCGTCTGCAGCCGTTGCAGCGCCTGCGTCGCCCACTCGGCGGCGGCCGCCTGATCGCCCATGCGGAAAGCCAGATGGCCGCGCTCCTGCAGCAGATGCGCATGTTCGACCGGCGCATCGATCGTCGCGATCATCGCTTCGGCCGCGGCGCAATGGGTCTCCGCCTGGTCGCGGCGCCCCGCGTCGAGATGCAGACGGCCGGTCTTTCGCAGGATCCTTGCCGCGGCGATCCGATCGTCCTTGGTGCGGTGGACCGCAAGCGCCCGCTGATAATGGCTCAAGGCAGCATCGCGCCGGCCGGCGGGACCGCAGAGATCGCCAAGACGCTCCATCAGCGCCAATTGCTCCGGCGTCACCTCCGGCTCATTGGCGAAGCCGGCAAGAGCCTGATGGTAGAGGCGCATGGCATCGTCATTGGCGTAGGTCTTGCGGGCCAGATCGCCCGCCGCCATCAGATAGCCGGCGCCCTTGGCCTTTTCGGCGGTCAGGCTGAAATGATGGCCGAGTTGCGCCAGATGCTCGGCCCGGTCGGGTGCGGCACCATATTGGCGTTCCAGAACCCTGCCGATCCTGCCGTGAAGCTCCATGCGCCGCTGCAGCAGCAGATTATGATAGATGACATCGTGCATCAGCGTCTGGCTGAAGCGATAGCCCGGCGACCCGGCCACATCCGGCCCGCGCAATTCCTCGATGATATTGGCATCGCAGAGATAATCCAGCGCCGCGTCGACTGCGGCCGGGTCGGAGGTGACGGTGCGGAGCAGGGCGGTATCGAACTTCGGGCCGACGACCGCCGCTTCCTGCGTCAAGCGTCTGATCTCCTGCGGCAGGCGATCGACGCGGGCAAGCAGCAGCGCCTGCAGATTGACCGGGATATCGACATCGGTGTCGTCGGCCGCGACATGCCAGCGGTGACCGTCATGGTGCAGCGTGCCCATGTCGATCAATCCGCGAAGGATTTCTTCGATGAAAAGCGGATTGCCGCCGGCCCGGTCGAGGATGCGTTTGCGCATCGCGACCGGCAGCTTGCCATGACCTTCACCAAAAAAGGCAGCGAGCAGCTTCTGCCCATCGGCCGCAAAGAGCGGGTCAAGACGTTGCACGGTGACGTTGACGCGATCGGAGTTCAGCGGGTCGGTCTGCGATGTCGGCCGGTAGATCACCAGCAGCATCAGCCGGCTCCGCTCCAGCCGATCCATCATGAAACGGAGCACTTCCAGCGAGGCGGCGTCCGCCCAGTGCAGATCCTCGATGACGAGCAGCAGAGGGCCTTGCGCCAGCCGCCGCTCGAAGACGGTACGCACCGCATAGAAGATCTGCCGCCGCAACTGTTCCGGCTCGATGTGCCGTAACGCCCCATCGGGATCGCCAAGGCCGAGCACATGCAGAAACAGCGGCAAAAGCCCGTCGACATCCTCTTGTGTGAGATCGAGAGCGCGGAATCCGGTTGTCAGCAGTTGCCGCGTCCGGTCTAAATCATCCCGTTCGCCGATACCGTAAGCGCTGCGCACCACCGCGGCGAGCGTGCCATAGGATTGTTCGCCGAGCGGAGAGCAGGTGGCTTTGCGGATGGCAAGGCCCGGGAAACGGGCCGCATCGCCGGCAGTTCCGACAAATTCATTGACGAGCCGCGATTTGCCGATCCCGGCTTCGCCGATCAGGCGGACGAGTTGCGCCGCACCGCCGCAGGCGAGATCGAGGCAGGTCAGCAGCCGCGACAACTCGGCATCCCGTCCGATCATCGGCGCCTGAAGGCCGAAACTTTCGAGACCGCGCGCCGTATGCGGCGCTTCCAGCAACCCTGCCAGCCGATGGACGAGGACGTTTCCGCTTTTGCCGCGCAGCGTCTGCGCGCCGAGACTGTCGAAGGCAAAGGCATGGCGGGTGAGGCGATAGGTCAGTGGCCCGACGAGGATATCGTTTTCGCCGGCCATCGATTGCAGCCGCTGGGCGGTGTTCACCGTGTCGCCGGTGACCGAATAGGATTTTGTGCTGACCGCGCCGAAACCGCCGGTGACGACAGGGCCGCTGTTGATGCCGATATGCAGACGCAGCGGTACGCCGGCGCGCGGCTGCCAGCGATCGCCGACTTCGGTCGCCCGACGGATCATATCGAGCGCGGCACTGAGCGCCCGGACCGGATCGTCCTCATGGGCGACCGGCGCACCGAACAGCGCCAGCAGCGCATCGCCGACGAACTTGTCGACGAAGCCGCCATAAGCCTCGACCGCCTGGGTCATCTCTTCGAACAATTCGTTCTGCAGCACCCGCATGATTTCGGGGTCGATCTGCTCGCTCAGCGTGGTGAAGCCGCAGAGATCGGCAAACAGCACCGTCACCGGCCGCCGGTCGGCATCGCTGTCGGATTTTGCCGGCACCAGCTCGATAATCGGCTTCGGCGCAGGCAGAGCGTTACCTGAGATCGATGCGCCGCATTTGGGGCAGAAGGCAAAATCGGGCTGACACGCATAACCGCAGGCGGCACAGGAGAGGGGTTGCCTTGCGCCGCATCGCGGACAGAAAGCAAAACCGCTCTGAATATCGAAACCGCAGCCTGCGCACTCCATCGCACGCGTCCCACGAAAGCCCGATATGCTGCGGCTATCTCGGCCGCACCGGCGGGCCTCAAAACTGAGGGCCAGCATGAACCTGTTGCCCCGTGCCCGCAAGCATCAAACAGGCAGGCTGAACGACGATCTCCGTCAGAATCTGGTCACCTGAGATCCGCGTCGGAGATCAAACGACGTCACCTCGACCCTGCCAGGAACTGCCGGAACCGTTCCGATTTCGGATGCGTGAAAAGCTCAGCAGGCGCGCCTGTTTCTTCGACGACACCCTTGTGAAGAAACACCACTTTGCTGGACACGTCTCGCGCGAAGGCCATTTCATGGGTTACAACAAGCATGGTCCGGCCTTCCTCAGCAAGGGAACGCATGACCTTGAGCACTTCGCCGACGAGTTCGGGATCAAGCGCCGAAGTCGGTTCGTCAAACAGCATCACCCTCGGACGCTGCGCAAGTGCGCGAGCGATCGCAGCTCGTTGCTGCTGCCCGCCGGAAAGATGCGCGGGATAAAAGTTTCGCTTGTCGGCGATACCGACCCGTTCGAGCAGAGCTTCCGCCTCCGCGATACATTCCGCGCGGTTGCGTTTCTGCACATGCACCGGTGCTTCGATCACGTTCTCCAGGATGGTCATGTGCGACCAAAGGTTGAAACTCTGGAATACCATGCCGATGTGTTCGCGCATCCGATCGACTTGCCTGCGGTCAGCCGGTTCCGTTCTATGCCTGGCTTTCTTCAGAGAATACATCTCGCCGCCGATGCGAATTTCTCCGCTGTCGGGGACTTCGAGCATATTGAGACATCTGAGCATCGTCGATTTTCCAGACCCGGATGAACCGAGAATGGAAATCACCTCTCCTTCATGAGCTTCGAGGGAGACTCCCTTCAAGACTTCCAATGGGCCAAAGCATTTGCGAAGATCCTTGACCGAAACGGCAGCGCTTTTGTCTTTGTTGTCGCTGGCCAAAACTGTTCCCCTGTCAGACATGCGCACTCCCGTTTAAGATTGCAGCCGCATACGCGTATGAGGCGAAAGCCAGAAATCGACCATCATGAGCATTCGTGTGACGACGAAAATGATCGTAAGGTAAAGCGCGCCTGCGACGATGAAGACCTCGAAAGCGCGGAAGCTGTCGGCGATCAATTTTCCAGCCAGGCCGGTGACTTCCATGATCGTGATGACAGACGCGAGCGCCGTTGCCTTGATCATTAGGATGATCTCGTTGCCATAAGCAGGCAGCGCATGCCTGATGGCAATCGGCAGAATGATCCGTCTGAACAAGAGAATGCCCGACATGCCACAGGCGCGCGCCGCCTCGATTTCCTGAATGGAGACGGCCCGCAGGCCGCCACGGAAAATCTCGCTGCAATAGGCGGCGGTGTTCAAAGTGAGCGCCAGCACCGCGCACCAGTAGGGTTCGCGAAAGAAACCCCAGACGCCGAGGTCCTGCAGTTCATGCCGGAATTGACCGAGGCCGTAGTAGATGAGGAACATCTGGACGAGCAGGGGCGATCCTCTGAACACGAAGACGTAAGCGCTGGTGACGGTTCGACCCGCTGCGCCGCCTGTGACGGCCAGGAGCGCAATCGCAAGCGCCAGGATGCTTCCTGCCAAGATGGACGTAACGGCAAGCTCAAGGGTTAGCGGCAAACCGCTCAGAAGCGTGAGAACCGTATCCCACAGGAAGCCCGTATCCATTACAACGCCCCCCTTATGCCCTGGGTGGTTCGAGCTTCCATTCGTTTGAACAGGATTGACGAGAACCAGGTGATGACAAGATAGAGAACAACCGCCATCAGGTAGAACTCGAAGGGGCGGCGGGTCGATCCGGCAGCGATTTGCGATTGGCGCAGGAGTTCGACGAGACCCGTGACGGAGACCAATGCCGATTCCTTCAACACCAGCTGCCAGGTGTTTCCGAGACCCGGAATGGCGTAGCGCAGGACGAGTGGGGCGACGATGCGCCTGAACTTGGGCCATGGCCGCATGCCGACGGCGCTGGCGGCTTCGATTTCGCCGCGTGCAACCGATCTGTAGGCTCCGCGAAATACCTCCGCCTGATAGGCCGCCGAAACCACGCCGAGCGCCAGGGTTCCGGTTAGAAATGCCGGCATTCCGATGAACCCTTGATAGCCGAACAGCCCGCCGACGGATCCCAGGAATGCGCTGCCGCCGAAATAGAAAAGATAGATAACCAGAAGGTCCGGAACGCCGCGCAGAACGGTGGTGTAACAATCCGCAACCCAGCGAATGGCCATGTGGCGGGACAGCTGCATGAAGGTGATCATCGTACCGATCACCGTTCCGGCCAGAAAACCGCAGACGGATACGCCGATTGTCATGGCCGCTGCAGTGAGAAGGAGCCAACCCCAACCCGTCTGCCCGAAGCCGACGAGAGCCAGGTAACTGTCGATAGGTGCCATGCGGGGCCTCTTGGTGAATGATCGGGGTTGCGTTAGTCGGCTGCGCGCCGATGCGCCCAGATGCGCTGGAGCTTCGACATGTTCTTGAGCGAGCTTTGCACATGCGCTCGCGCTGCCAACGCCGCCGCCTCCCGGTCTCGCGCGCAGATGGCGTCCGCGATCGCCCTGTGTTCGTCGAGGTCCGTGTGCTCCAGATCCACCCAGAGAACTTCAAGCCAAAGGGCAAGGCGAAGCTGCTGATAAACTTGATCCGTCACCCTGACGAGGGCCTCGTTTCGGGTCGATTCCACGATGACGCGATGGATGTATAGTCCAAGATCGAGGTTGCGGGCCGCGTCAGACGGCGTCTTGTTGGTCGTATCCTTGAGTTCCACCATCTGGGCAATGACGTCCCGGAGCCGATCGAGGTCTTCCTCGCTCGCCACCTCGCAGGCGAGTTGTGCCGCGCAAACATCGAGCGCTTCGCGAACGACCAGCAGATTGCAGAACTTGGTGACGTCGAGATCGGTCACCGTGTAGCCGAAATTCCGCTGCCCGACGATAAGCCCTTCTTCTTCCAGCTTCATCAGCGCTTCACGCAACGGCGTTCGGCTGACGCCGAAGCGCTTGGCGAGCGTCACCTCCGAAAGGCGCTCGGAGGGGCGAAGCTGGCCGGTGAGGATCAGGTCCTTCAATTGCGAATAGGTGCTCTCACGCAACGATCCTCGCTGTTCTGTCTTGGTCGATGCCAATCGATTCCCCTTCCGTCTCTGGTCCACTCACCCTTCGGTGAACGACACCATAACTTTTTCCCTCTTGCTCGATCAAGCGGAATACGATTATGTATACAATGTTGACTACAACAAGCAATCGTCTTTTCGCCGACGTTTAAAAGCCGCCCGCGATCTGGTCGCAACATCTGGAGGTCCGATGCCGGAGATTCTCAGTCTGGACGAACTGCGGGAGCGCTTTTCGAACGCTTCGGGCGGCGAGATGTTCGATCCGGAGTTTCGCAAGGTGGCCGACCTGGTCTTCGGCGGGGGCGATCGTCGCCAAGCGCCTTACTGCGGCGTCCCGACATTGCTGAAGGCGCCGTATCGTCCGGACGCCGCACCCAGTTTTGCTGATATAGATATCGCGCTTTTCGGCATTCCGATGGATCTCGGGGTGACAAACCGATCCGGTGCGCGGTTCGGGCCAAGAGCCGTACGCAACGTCGACCGGGTTGGCCCTTACGATCATGTATTGCGGACCGTCCCGACTGCCCATGCCCGTGTTGCCGATGTCGGCGATGTCCCGTTCAAAAGCCGCTTCGATCTTGCGGCATCTCACGACGATATCGAGGAATTTGTCGGCGGGTTGATAAAGGCGGGGGTCGTGCCCCTGGCCGTCGGTGGCGACCACTCGGTCGGCCTTCCGATTCTCAGGGCCGTCGGCAGGGATCGTCCTGTGGGGATGATCCACATCGACGCGCATTGCGACACGGGCGGTTCGTTCGAAGGATGTAAATTCCACCATGGCGGACCCTTTCGCCAGGCGGTTCTCGATGGTGTGCTTGATCCCAGACGGACGATCCAGATCGGAATTCGCGGCAATTCCGAATATCTATGGGAATTCTCGTATGCATCCGGCATGACCGTCATTCATGCGGAGGAGGTCGGTGATCTCGGCATCAGCGCCGTCATCGCCAAGGCGAGAGAGATCGTCGGGGCGGGGCCGACCTATGTCAGCTTCGACGTCGATTCTCT
This sequence comes from Rhizobium sp. N324, assembly GCF_001664485.1. Classification (NCBI taxonomy): domain Bacteria; kingdom Pseudomonadati; phylum Pseudomonadota; class Alphaproteobacteria; order Hyphomicrobiales; family Rhizobiaceae; genus Rhizobium; species Rhizobium sp. N324. The sequence goes on from NZ_CP013630.1 coordinate 2,299,450, forward strand.
CGATCCCGCATTCGCGCCAGGCACCGGAACCCCCGAAGTCGGCGGCCTGACCTCGGCGCAGGCGCTTGGCATTCTGCGCGGTCTTATCGGCGTGAACATTGTCGGCGGCGACGTTGTCGAGATCGCTCCGCAATACGACCCGACGTCGAATACGGCGCAAATTGCCGGTCAGGTTTTGTTCGAACTCCTCTGCCTTGCGGCCGAGGCAATCAAGGTTCGCGCGCCCTAACAAACGGACGTCGCGGAGTCTGCAACCGCCTTGCTTGGGAAAAGGGCAGGGCGCACCAAAAAGGGGAATAAAAACATGCAAGTATCAAAGCTTTTGCTGACGTCCGCTTTGCTCGGCGTCATCTCGGCCGGCGCTGCCGCCGCGCAGACGAAACCAACCGAAATCACCATTGCGACCGAGGGCGCATACGAGCCTTGGAATTTTACCGGTCCTGACGGCAAGCTGGCCGGGTTCGAGATCGATCTCGCCAATGACCTTTGCGCCCGCATGAAGGTGAAATGCACCATCGTCGCCCAGGACTGGGACGGGCTCATTCCATCGCTCAATGCCAAGAAGTTCGATGCCATCATGGCCTCGATGATCGTGACCGAAAAGCGCCTTGCGGTCATCTCCTTCAGCAAGCCCTATGCCCCGACCGCGGCCGCATTCATGGTCGAGAAAACCGGTCCTCTCGCCGATCTGCCGGGGACGGGGACGACGGTCGACCTCGCCGCTGATAAGGCGAAGGTCGAGCAGGAATTGCAGCCGCTTCGGGACGCCCTCAAAGGCAAGGCCGTGGGCGCCCAGGTATCGACGGCGAACGCAGCCTTTCTCGATACCTATTTCAAGGGCGTTGTCGATCCAAGAGAATACAAGACGGTCGAGCAGCATGATCTGGACCTTCAGGCCGGTCGAATCGACGCCGTCGTTGCCCAGAAAACCTCATTGACTGCAACGCTCGGCAAAGACGACTTCAAGGACTACAAGATCGCCGGTCCGACCTTCAAAGGCGGGGTCTTTGGACAGGGGATCGCGGCAGGCATCCGTAAGGACGATACGGTGTTGAAGTCGATGTTCGACGCCGCGATCGAAGCCGCCGAAGCCGACGGCACGATCAACAAGTTGGCGCAGAAATGGATCAAGACATCCCTTGATTGATTGAGCGGCGAAGCTCCCTCGGCAGTAATTGGCAGCCGGTGCACCGAGTAGGTCGCGCCGGCTGACGGGCGCAGCTTTGCCAGGAGCCGCCACTGAAATAGACCCCCATTTGGAGAACCTCTGTGACCATCCTTCTCAACTCCGTCGAATCCCGGGACGCTGCGTTTGTTCTGCATCCCTATACCAACGCTTCGCAGCATCTGAAGGACGGCCCGCTGGTGATCACCAGGGGCGAGGGAATCCACATCGTCGACAGCGAAGGCAACAAATACATCGAAGGTCTTGGTGGGCTGTTCTGCGCGTCGCTGGGCTTCAGCGAACAACGTCTGGTAGACGCGGCGACCCGCCAGATGAAGGAACTGCCCTTCTATCACAGCTTCGGCGGCAAAACGCATGAGACGGCGGTCGAACTTGCCGAACGGCTCATTCGGCTTTCACCGGTTCCGATGTCGAAAGTGTTCTTCGCCAATTCGGGTTCCGAGGCCAACGACACGGCCATGAAGCTTGTCTGGTACTATCACAATGCCATCGGCATGCCGGAAAAGAAGAAGATCATCTCGCGCATGCGGGCTTACCACGGCGTGACCATCGCTTCGGCAAGCCTGACCGGACTGCCGAACAATCACCGTGATTTCGATCTGCCGATTGATCGGGTGCTGCATACGGACTGCCCGGAGTTCTATCGCTATGGCCGCCCGGGCGAAACGGAGGAAGAATTCGCGACGCGCTGTGCCAATTCGCTTGAACAGATGATCCTTGCCGAGGGACCGGAAACCATCGGCGCATTCTTCGCCGAGCCCTTGATGGCATCCGGCGGCTGCATCGTTCCGCCGCCAACCTATTACGAGAAGATCCAGGCAATCCTTAAGAAATACGACGTGCTGCTGATCGCCGACGAAGTCATCTGCGGCTTTGGCAGGCTCGGCACGATGTTCGGTTCGGAAAGCTTCGGGCTTCAGCCGGACATGATCGTCATGGCAAAGCAGCTTTCGGCAGCCTACCAGCCGATCTCCGCCCTGATGATCAATGAAAAGATCCATTCCGCGGTCGTTGTCGAGAGCGAGAAGATCGGAACATTCGGACATGGTTTCACCTATAGCGGCCATCCGGTCGCGACGGCCGTCGCCCTGGAAACCCTGAAAATCTACGAGGAACGTGACATCGTTGGCCACGTCCGCAACATCGCTCCGGTATTCCAGCGGCGGTTGAACGAGCTTGGCGACCATCCGCTCGTCGGCAATGCCCGCGGTCGTGGCCTCATCGGCACCCTTGAACTGGTTCGCAACAAGGAAACGAAAGAGCCGTTCAAGCCGACGGACGGCATTGCCATTCACGCAGGCAAGCGAGCCCAGGTCCATGGCGTCATCACGCGCGCCCTTGGCGACAACTACTCGCTTTGCCCACCGCTTATCATCACCGAGGCGGAGATCCACGAATTGTTCGATCGCTCCACGCGCGCATTGGATGATACCTATACATGGGCGAGGGCAACCGGCCTCTATTGAGCGAAGGAAGCGACGATATGCGAAATTTCGAATTGCCGGGAAGATCGATGGCCGTCGGCCGCAATGGCATGGCCGCGACATCGCACCCGATGGCGACTTTGACAGCGATCGAGATCCTGAAAGCCGGCGGCAAGGCCATCGACGCCGCCGTCGGCGCCTGTGCCGTCCAATGTGTCGTGGAGGCCGGATCCACCGGCATAGGCGGCGATTGTTTTGCGCTGCTGGCGTCGAATGGAAATGATGATGTCCTTGCCTATAACGGCTCGGGACGCACGCCGGCGGCGGCGCATTTTGCCTGGTTTCAGGAAAACGGCATCGGTTCGATCGAGCGGTCATCGCCGCATACGGTGACCGTTCCTGGGGCGGTGGACGCCTGGACCCGCCTCGTTGCCGATCACGGCAGGATGCCGCTGTCGGAAATTCTTGCGCCGGCAATTGCACTGGCTCGCGACGGCTATGCGATCACGCCACGGGTTGCCGCCGACATTTCGAACCAACGCGACCTGCTGCTGCGCGATCCATCGGCCCGTCGCCTTTTCCTGATCGATGATCAGGCTCCGCCGGTCGGATCGGTTCAACGTCAACCGGAACTGGCGCAGACGCTGGAAACGATCGCAACGTCGGGCCGTGACGGCTTCTATCGCGGTCCGGTGGCAGCCGACATGGTGACCCGGCTGAATTCCCTTGGTGGCCTCCATACAGTTGAGGATTTTGCCTCAGCTGCCGGCGAATATGTGAAGCCGGTCAGCGCGACATACCGCGGATGGACGGTGCATGAATGCCCGCCGAACGGGCAGGGCATCGTCGCTCTGATGATCCTGAAGATCTTGGAGCGTTTTGAACGCAAAGGCGATCCGCTTGGCGTGGACAATCTGCACATCGAAGTCGAGGCCACGCGGCTGGCTTATGCGGCTCGTGATCGATGGGTCGCCGACATGGCCGCCTCAGACGTTCCGGTCGACTTCCTGTTATCCGATGAACTCGCCGACAGCCTTGCCGCCAGGATCGACCTGAACTCCATCACCGATGCCGGGGCCGTCATCGATGGCGTCGAGCATGCGGACACCGTCTACATTTCGGTTGTCGACAAGGATCGAAATGTCGCCAGCTTCATCAACTCGATCTTCCATTCCTACGGAAGCGGATTGATGGCGCCGAATTCCGGCGTGCTGTTCCACAATCGCGGGCAGAGCTTCAGTTTGAAGCAAGGCCATCCGAACGCGATCGGGCCGCGCAAGAGGCCCATGCACACGATCATCCCGGGCCTGGTCACCCGCCATGGCAAAAGCGTCTTGTCGTTCGGTGTGATGGGTGGGCACTATCAGGCGATGGGCCATGCCCACTTCCTCTCCAAGCTGTTCGATTTCAATCTGGACATACAGAGTGCGATTGATCTGCCTCGGCTCTTTCCGCTTCCCGGCACGACATCAATCGAAACCGAAGCACTTCTGCGAACCTCGATCGGGCGTGATCTCGAAGCCCGCGGCTTCAAGGTTGTCGCTCCGAATTGGGCGATTGGCGGTGCCCAGGCGATCTGGATTGACGATCAACACAACACGCTGCTGGGCGGCTCCGATCATCGAAAAGATGGTTGCGCGCTCGGTTACTAGAGGCGGTGGAGAGCTGAATGTCGGCATATCCGAATACCCAACTTTATATCAATGGCCGCTGGAGGCAGGGTTCAAACGACGATCTGACCGTCGTCAATCCGGCCTCGGGCGACGTCATCGGCCGTGTTTCCAATGCCGGCGCTGCTGATCTCGATGAAGCGCTTTCGGCCGCCGCTGCCGGGTTTGAGCAGTGGCGGCGCATAAGTGCGTTCGAGCGGGCAAAGCTGATGCATGAGGCGGCGGAGATCCTGCGGCACCGCTCTGCGGCGATCTCTCGAATAATGACATTGGAACAAGGCAAACCGCTCGCCGAGTCCAAGGCAGAGGCGGCCGCGGCTGCCGACATCATAGACTGGTTTGCCGAGGAAGCCCGCCGTGCCTACGGCCGGCTCATCCCGCCACGAGCGGCCAATGTCAGGCAGATGGTGATCAAGGAGCCTGTCGGCCCGGTGGCGGCCTTCAGTCCCTGGAATTTTCCATTGAACCAGGCCGTCCGCAAAGTTTCGGCGGCCCTTGCAGCCGGCTGCTCGATCATACTGAAGGGGCCGGAGGAGACGCCGGCGAGTTGCGCTGAACTGGTTCGCGCCTTTGCCGATGCGGGCCTGCCGGCGGGAGTCCTCAATCTGGTTTTTGGAATTCCAGCCGATATTTCAAATCACCTGATCCCGCACCCGATTATCCGGAAAATCTCCTTCACCGGATCGACCGCCGTCGGAAAGCAGCTGGCCTCCCTTGCCGGCGCCCACATGAAGCGGGTGACGATGGAACTCGGAGGCCATGCGCCGGCAATCGTGTTCGATGATGCCGATATCGATCTCGCGGTCAGACTGTTGGCGGCTGCGAAATTTCGAAACGCCGGGCAGGTCTGCGTGGCGCCGACCCGGTTCCTCATCCAGGAACGTGTCTTCGAACAATTCCTCGATGGCCTGGTAAAGGCGGCCGAGGCGATTAAGGTCGGCGATGGATTGAGCGACGGCGTGACCATGGGACCGCTTGCCAACGCGAGGCGGGTAGGGGCCATGGAGGCGCTGACAGCCGACGCGGTGATGCGCGGTGCGAAGATTGCGACCGGCGGCAAACGGATCGGCAATCTCGGCAACTTCTTCCAGCCGACGGTTCTCACCGACGTACCACAGCATGCCCGCGTGCTCAGCGAAGAACCATTCGGCCCCTTGGCGATAGTGAGCGCATTTTCGGACTACAATTCTGCCGTTGCGGAAGCCAACCGCCTTCCATACGGCTTGGCGGCCTACGCCTATACGACCTCGGCAAAGACCAGCGCGGGCCTTGCCCGCGATATCGAGAGCGGCATGCTGTCGATCAATCATCATGGACTGGCGCTGCCGGAACTGCCCTTCGGAGGCATAAAAGATTCCGGCTACGGTTCGGAAGGAGGCTCCGAAGCGATGGAGAATTATTTCAATACGAAGCTCGTAACCGAGGCCGACTGAAGAGGCGATCAGCCTGCCTCTGCCGCTCCCTTGTCTTTCATGCGGCAAAATTCGATCAACTGCTCCGACCTCATCGGTCGCGCCAGAGCATAGCCTTGCAGCAAATGGCAACCAAGATCCTTCAGGATCTTGGCGTGCTCCATCGTCTCCACGCCCTCGGCAACGATGTCGATATTCTGTGACCGGCCGATTTCGATAATGGAGGACACCAGACGGCGTTGCGAGGGGGAGGTTATGATCGGCTTGATGATTTCGCGGTCAATCTTCAGTCGTCGCGGCTCAAATCGCAGCAGGCTGATGATGCTGGCATGTTCCGTGCCGAAATCGTCGATCTCGATTTCAATGCCAAGCTCTTTGATCATCGGAATAATGTCATTGAGCGCAGGTTGAAGCTCGTCGAAGGAAATCGTCTCAAGCAGCTCGAAACACAGGCGACCTCTCGATACGGGAAGCTCGGACAGCTCGGCCAGCAGATTTGCCTGCGCCAGTCGGCGCGCCGATATATTGACTGAGACGCGCGGGATCTGCATTCCCAGGCTGTCCCATCGTGTCAGCTCGAACAGAGCCTTCTGCAGGATCAGCCTGTCCATGTCGCCGCTCCGCCCCAGCCTTTCCGCGGCGTCGAGAAAATTGTTCGGGCCGAGCAGACCTTTTCGCGGGTGCTCCCAGCGGGCAAGCGCCTCGACGCCTGCTATCTCAAGGGTGTCTGCATTGAACTGCGGTTGGAAGAATGCAACGAGCTCATCGCGGTCGAGCGCCTGATTGAATTCATCCGCCAGTTCTTTTGAGTGGATTGCGGCGCTGCGAAGCTCTTCGGTGAAAATCGCCGCGCGGCCGCGGCCCGCCTTCTTCGCCTCGTACAGAGCCAAATCGGCGTTCAGAAGCAGCTGACCGAGATCCCGCCCGCGAGCACGTTCGCTCTCCCAGGCGACACCGACGCTGGCTCCGACCACATACTCCGCCCCATCGATAAGGAGGGGCTGCTGGAGCGCGTCGACAATCTGTTTGGCCAATTCGGTTGCCTCAGGCTCGGGATTGGTGCTCCACCTGGCGAAGATGAACTCGTCTCCACCGATCCGAGCCGCGACGTCGTTCGGGCCGGTCAATTCGGCGAGGCGCGAAGCCGTTATTTGCAGGACCATGTCACCGCCGGCATGCCCCTTCGTATCGTTGATCTCTTTAAATCGGTCGAGGTCGATATGAATGAGGATCAGACGATCTTCTCCACCGGGTCTCTCTGGCTGCGCGATCATCTGGTCGACAAACCGGCGGTTCGCAAGCCCCGTCAGGGCGTCGTGCAACGACAAATATTCCAGCCTTTGCCGCGCTCGAACCAGCTTCTTCTTGTGAAGCCGAAGCTTCTCGATTGTTCGTTGGCGTGACTTGGTCAGGAAGCCGACCCAAATGATCGGCGCAACGACACATAAAGCCAACAGGCTCGCATAGAGTTCAAAAATGCCGATCCCGCTGTTCTGGCCCCATCCTTGCTTGGGAACTGCGCCGAAAGTCCAGCGGCCATAGGTCATATCGACGGATGTCACGACCGGTTGCTTCGAAAATGTTTCCAGACTTCCGAGAAAAACCTGTTTGGATGAGTTGGGCTCGGGCACGGTGCTGATGGCAATCTCAAGCTCGGTCGATCCAAGGCCGCTATCGTTATAGAGCCTTGGAATATCTATGATTCCGGAGAGCAGACCCCAAAAAATCTGGCTCTTTCCGTCGTTCATATAAATCGGGCACCTGACGACAAAAGCAGTTCCGCCTTGGACGAGCTCCACCGGGCCTGTCAGAACGATATTGTGGGTGTTGCGCGCCAGCATCGCGGCAGCCCGTTGCTTCTCATTCTTTCGGTAATCGAGCCCGATGGCCTTTTCGTTTCCTTTTTCCGGATAAACCCACTTGACCACCATGTCGGGCGCCGCAGCGAAGCTGCGCAATTGTGAATCGGGCTGCAGGATCTGCGCGGCAAGTTTGGAAAATCCGTTTTGGTCCATTGCCGGGTCGACTGCGATGCCAGCCGCCAGCCCTTGCAGCAGCTTCACATTGCTGTTGAGGTTCGTCTGAAGCCGAGACGATATTGTGGCAAGCTCGCCGGCCACAATCGAGCGTTCCTCGGCCAGCGATCGCTCCAGCCGCCAGTTGGTTGCGACCCAGACGACGATGACTGCGATAATTGCCGCAAATAGTGCCGGAGCAAATGCGCTTGCATGGCTGACTGCGGAGGCAGCGAGGCCACGTACTATCTTTGGATTTCTTCGAAACGTCATCAGGTTGCCGGCGTGGATGGATACGCCTGCATCCTCGCACAGTTTCTTTAAGGCAACGCTAAACCGGCCAGCCTGCGAGAAAAGCCGATGCGGTCTAGGCGAGGGCGATCGGCTGCGGTCACCTGGAGATTGCGTCGGGACATTCCAAAATCTCCAAAGGGGAGCTTGTTTTTCTGGCATGTCGCGCTTGGAAATAGAATGTGCCCCTCTACAGTAGTTGTCAAAGCCGAATAGGGCTGCGACATTGTCAGCCAGTTAGAAACGCGACACTGGCACCGATGATCAGCCCCCGATCCGACCGGCTGGGCCGGGTTGAAAGGGCGGAGCGGGGGCGGGTGAAAGAACACCTCTTCGGCTTTAGCTTTCTCAATAGCAATTGTTCAGTCGCCGGCTGATACTCGCTTTTATCTGAATTGAGCGGGTAGGGATCAAAGCTGCACGATGCTTCCGGAAATCAAGCTGCAGGGTGACGTCGATGTCGCCGCGCTGTCACCTCTTCTTCGCGGCATGCTTCTGTCCGTTGCCTATGCTGACGGTGAGGGTGGCATAGGATTGACCGCGACCGGTGCTATGAACCGCAAATTCGTACATTGGGCCGCTGTGAACTTCCTGTGGCCCGACTTCACAGCTGAAGACCTTTACAGCATGAACAAAGTGCTGAACGAAAGCGACATGCCGCCGCTCTGGGTCGTGCGGGACATGACCCGCCATCTGAAGCTTCTTCGCCGGAAAAAGGATGTGCTGCTGCCAACCAGACGCGGCCGGGAGTTTCTGGTGAACCCGCAAGCCTTCTTCGATCTCGTGGCCACAGACTATCTCTACTCGTATGTCCATGCCACCGAGCGGGAAGCTGAGGTGCAAGCGCGCCTACGCTGGTGGCGCATGTTCCTCAATCTTCTCAATATCAAGGCGAGAGAAGGCTGTACGCCTTTGGACGTCGTGAAGATCCTCTATCCAGACACGGCACCTCTGTCCGCCACCGAAATGACCCTGGAAGCCTGGGAGCTCAAATCCGATCTCCAATATGGCGTCCTGCGGCGCCTGTGCTGGCTGGGCCTGCTTTATGAGGCACGAGAAGGGCTCACGCTTCTTCAAGACGGAGCCTTCCACAAGACGCGCTTTGGTCCGCCTGCCTGCAATTGGAGTCAGATACGCAAAGCGATATCGGCGTGAATTGACGCCCTTTATTCCGCAGCCGGCTGCCTCAATAACGCTTTCTCCCGCCGTGCGATCACCGCCGGATCGTTCATGTAATCCGTTCTCGGCTTGCGTCCACGCTTCTGGTAGCCGTTCCCCGTGCTGCCATCGCGAATGCCGAACATATGGTCCGTCTGCCCAGTTCGCCGTGGTCCGCCCTTGCTGCGCTGCTGCTCCCGCCCAGCCTGCAGCTCGGCGACAACAGACAGCATGTCGTCCAACCGCTTGTTATCGACGACCTCGGCGCGATGCACGGAGCGTAACGTGTCAAAGGTTCGGTAGGGCAGGGCAAAGCTCTCGTGCATGATCTCGAGGCGCCCGTCCGGATAGTCGCAAACGACGACCTTCTTACCCGCCAGGGACCTGGAAAGATCTGTCGGATCAAGGATGAACAGCACCTTGTCATAGCGCAGCGTCAAAGCCTGCGACAGCGTGCGAACTTCCTTGCGGCACATGGCGCCATCGAGGTTCTCGTGGTCGGCCAACGGCCGGTGCATGTCCTTCGGATTACGCGGCTGTTTGCCAAAACGCGCGTTGAAATCCGCAATGAACTCAGGCGCATAGGCGTTGGCTTCCTCGATCGTGTCGATGCCGCGCAGCCGCATTTCCTTGACCAGCCGATCCTGCAGTGTCTGGTTCGCACGTTCGACGCGGCCTTTGGCCTGCGGGGTATTGGCACAGATGATGTCGATGTTCAGCTCATAAAGCGCGCGGCCGAATTGTGTCAGGCCGCTCGTCCGGTCCTTCTCCGACGCATGGGTCGAACGAAAGACGCCGTGCTTGTCACTGTAGAAGGCCAGCGGTTTGCCCCATTGCTGCAGATAGGCCTTGGTCGCGTGCAGATAGTCGAAGGTGTTCTCCGAGCCGGCAAACCGTAGATGCAGCAGCTTGCCGGTGGCGTCGTCGATATAGACGAGCAGGGCGCATTTGGGCCCACGGTTCTCGAACCACCAGTGATGCGAGCCATCGATCTGTACCAGTTCGCCAAAGCAATCACGTCGGCCGCGTGGCTGGAAAACCCGCTTCTTGCGTTCCCGACGCGAGACCCAGATGCCGGCCTCGGTCATCCATTGCCGCAGGGTCTCCTTGGCGACCGAGATCCGGTGCAGCTCGATCAGCTTCTCACGCGCCAGCGTCGGACCGAAATCCAGATAGCGTTCACGGATCAGATTCAGCGCCGCATTGCGAAACTCCTCGCTATGGCGCCGGTTGCTCGGTCGCGATCGCTTCTTGGAAACAAGCCCGGCCGGACCATCCCGGTCATAGGCCTGCAGCAGCCGATGGACCTGACTTCGACTGAGGTCGAGCCGTTCGGCGGCCTGCACAACGCTCAGGCGTTCGTCACGGATCTTCTGGATGAGTTCGAGGCGATGCAATTCTTTCTGCGACATAGTGATCATAAAGGACATGACGACTCCGACCGCTCATGGTCTCGACCAGGCTGAAGGTCGTCATCCTTGCTCCCGACATTGGCATTGACCAGTTGTCGAGAGGCGAGATTGTCGCATCTCTAACTGGCCCAACTGTCGCATTACTAAATAGCCTCTACAGCAAAAGATCACATAAGATAGATTATGGAACATAAAGATGTCGTTTGATTACAAAGGCATACTGCCGTCCCGCTTATAGCCTACTCTTTGAAAGCGGAAATTTCGCCTATGGCTCGCCGATGCTATTCCTGAGGTGTCGGGATGACTTTGGATGGCCTTTGTAATTCCGCCGCGGCGGCGGAAGCCGTTGCATCTCCGGTCCCGCTGGAGACATGAACCGTCGGGGTTGCGAACTGGATCCCTTTTTCTGCGAATGTCTTCTTCAGCATGGCAAGAGCCTTCCGGCGAACGCCGAATTGTTCGCCAGGTTTGGCCATGAATTTCAGCCGAATTTGCACACCGTAATCGGCCATCTGCTCAATTCCCTGCATTTTCAAGGGCTCGATGATATTAGGTCCGAGTTCGGCATCCTCCAGAAGCTCGACGCCGATGCGCTTGATGGTCTTGCGGACCTCCTCAAGGTCGCTGTCATAGTTCAGGGTAAGCGTGATGATGTCGATCACCCAGTCGCGGCTGAGGTTCTGCACCGCGCCGAGTTCGCCGAAGGGAACGATGGTGACCGGACCGCGATGGTGTCGCAGGCGGATCGATCGCAGCGAGAAACCTTCGACCGTCCCTTTGTATTTCGCCGCCTGAATGTATTCACCGATGCGAAAGGCATCGTCGAACAGATAAAAAACGCCGGAGATGATGTCCTTGACGAGTGTTTGTGCCCCGAAGCCGACGGCGATGCCGACGACGCCGGCGCCCGCCAGCAGCGGTCCGATCTGAATGCCGACGGCATCCAGGATCATCAGGAAGCCGACAGCCCCGATCGCCAGAAACAACACATTGCGAAGGATGGGAAGCAGCGTATTCAACCGCTGACGGCGGCGCGCGTCGGGTCCGTCCTCATGCCCCGCCTGCGCACTTCTCGACGCCAGTGCCATCTGACTGTCGATCAGCGTGCTTGCGAGCTTCCAGATGACGTCGGTCACCAGCAGCACGATAACGATGCGGATTCCTGCGCGGATCAACCGTGTGGTCACCGTCTCGGCTGCGGCAAGGTCACTGAGATTGACATTCCACGAACGGGCAATAAGCAGCGCGGCGACCACGATGAGCCCGTTGCGCAGCGTTTGCATGATGACGACAGACCATCCGACGATGGCCGGATCTTCGACGGCGTGCTCGCCGCCGGACCGTATAATGCGGCCAATGATATCCCGAGCCACGGAAACGGTCAGCGGCAGAAGCGTCATGACGATCAACGTCCAGAATGCTCCGCGCAGCCCTGACACCCATAACAGCCACGACAGCACGATGCTCGCGCTGAAGCCGACACAGACCAGCCGGTTCACCGACGGCCCATCTGAACGAAAATGCCGCAGCCAGATCATGGCGATCAGCGCGATTGAAACGACACCGAGCCACGCCGCGGTAAAGAGGTCGACCAGGATGGGTGAAGTCCCGATGGTCTGGAACACTTCGATGACGGCCCAGCCAGCCGCCAGCACGGCGACGATTGCAAGCAGCCAGCGGTACCAGAACCAGGCAAGCGAGGTGACAAGCGTCAGAAGCCGCATATGCGGCAGCCGGGCGCCGGGCGCGATGACAATGCGGCCCACAAGCACGCCGAGGCGCACCATCAGCGCCGCGGACAGCAGAATGAGCGCAATATCGCGAAACACGGCAGGCCAGGGAAAGAGGATAAACGCGCCGAGGCTTCCGATCAGGTAGCCGACCAATGCCAGAAGCCCCATTGCAAGCCGGCTCGCATGCAGCTGGATCCGCTGCCGGACGGTGTCGGCAGGCGCATTCAGCACAAAATGAAGAAGCCCTCGCCCGGACCACCAGGCAAGGCGCTGCGCAGCGAATCCGCCTGCGACGAAGAGTGTGACCGCCAAGATCAGGCCGAGAGGGTCGATATGATTATCCGTTTGGAAGGTCTGGACAGCCGCCCGGATATGCCCGGGAAGGGTCGGGACTGCATCGACGAGCGTCAGCAACCTCTGGCGCAAATCCTGTAGTGAGGTGGCAATCGACTGCGGCGGCGGCTGTTGAGGGGCAGCCATCGGCTGCGCCGGTTCCTGATTGCCGGGAACGATCCGATTGACCAGCGCCCGTCCGGAATCATCATTCGGCACTTCGATGATAACTCGGATTGGTGGCGACGGATTCGACGATTCGGCCGCTGCGGTGGAATGCACGCTCCAAACCAGAAGCGCCGAAAATACGGCCGCAAGGAATAGCGAAATTTTGCCGAGGGAATGACGATCGTCGTTGATGCCCATGTACCCGTGGTCCCCGAAAAGCTGCCGTCGCTACTGCCGGCCGATAAAGCGCCGCACTTTGTGAAGGGTCGCACGATCAACGTCAATCGGCGACTGTCTGGGGAATGCAGACAGTGTTTTTGCCCCAACGCTCCCTGCCCGCGCATCGCCTCCGCCCCTCGCCTCACTGGGCGCGAAGATCAGCAACGTCGATATTGCGTCCGTTCGAAACGAGACTAAGATCAGAGGGCGAGATGGTCGATCGCCCTGTCATTCATCGAGAGCCGGGTGACGGGGACAACCGGCGGCTTTGGCGCTCAGACTGGGGATGCAAAATGAACCTTGTCAACGGAGCTTTTGGAGCACCCGACTTTCTGTCCGAGGAGCCCGGTATCTTCACATGGGATTTGGCGACTGACACGGTTTATGCGGATTCGGCGCTGGCAAAGCTTTTTGGTCTTGACCCGGAACAGACTATTGCGGGGCTGCCGATCATAAAATACCTCGACCGGATTCACCCGGACGACAAGCCATCCGTGGCCAAGGCGATTTCGGACTCGGTGATCACCGGCGATCCCTACCGCCATGACTATCGGGTATTTGACGGCAGCGGGCAAGTGGTCGCCGTGGCTGCCTTCGGCCGCTGCTTCCGGGATGAAGCCGGAAACCCGTCGCACTATGCGGGCATCGTATTTCCGACGAATGATCAGAGCCAGCAAGACGAACTGTCTGCCCACTGCAGAGCGGCACTGAAAATCGCGGAGTCATCCGGTCTGCAGACGACGGCCGATGCGCTTGAAGCCATTCTGAAAGAGCTTGCCACGCCGATGCCTTCCGACGTCACGCCGGTTCATTGATTTCGTTGCGCGCCGTGGGGTCGATGCGCCCGCTCTTATCCCCTGTGGCCAGCGATTCCAGACCAGCCGGTCATCGCCGTCCCGCCTCTGAGAGATGACCGGCATATCCGGCAAGCATGCCCCCCAGCGGGACATTTCGCACCAGCCTGGCTGCGATGAAGGTTGCGCAGATCGCCGCAGCAAGCTTTGCCCAGGGATAGCTGCCGAGTTGGACATGGGCGCTTGCATCGACCGATGTGGCCTTGGCCTTCAGCGCCGCCTCGGCGTCCTCGCGCAGCACGCCGATGCGAGCCCTCAGCAGCCTCAGTTCCTGCTGCAGGGCGTTCATATCCCGGTCGGCTTTTTCACGTGCGGTTTCCAGCGGGGCATCGGCAAAAGGCGGTTCACCCTCACCGATCAGTTCATCGGGGTCGGGAAGGCGGCCGTCGCGATTGATGGATGATTGCATGGACATATCCTCGAATAACAAGCCAGATGAGATGAAGGCCCGGCAACGCAGCCGGGTTCTCCAATGCGCGTCAGGGGATCAGTGGTCACGCCGGAAACCCTGGCTCTGCTTCGAGCCGCCTTGCGACTGGTTTTGCGATTGGCGATCGGAATCGTTCGATGGCGAAGCAGCGCCGGCGCTATAGGTGTAGGCCCGCACCTTGGCACTGCCATGCGTGGCATCTCGCGTCGCAACGGGTCGCGTGTCGTCAAATGCGCTCTCGGACACAGCGAGGTCATCCGATGCTTTGCCGCCGGAAGATTGGCCGGCAAAACCGGTATTGGATGCGCCTTGCTGCCTGTCCTCCAATGACCAGAGGTCTGCCCGTTCATCCATGTCGATGCTGCCCTCGTCGTCCAGAATATCGTGGACGGTTTCATAGAGCGCGTCATCGATATCGTTGACCTGGACGAGGAAGCCGCCTCGCCGCAGCCCTTCTGCATAGACCGCCCGATCCTCGTCGGGGAAGAAGAAGTCGGCCAGCGCGTCGAAGAAGCCGCTGCGGTCGTCGCTCATCGTGCCGGCGGTTTTTCCATCCGCCTCATATCCCGGCATCAACCGAATTCTCGCAACCGGGACGCCGGCGTCTTCGAGACGGGAGACGGCGGATTCGGCTTCCGATCGGCCGTCGAAAAATGCGGTAAGGCTGCCGCCGCCCGTCGGGCTCGAAAAGGCTGGATTGGTATCGTTGTAAATGCTGCTCATGGGAATCTCCTCTCGATGCATAGGCCCACGCCGTCGATCCGCGGGCTGTTTTCCTGATCAGAAAAACAGGTGGATGAGAGGAATGTTCCAAGCCCATGCGCGGGAGATGTTGGCGGCATCAGCCGCACCGCCCGCCCCGGCATCGGCGGCTCTCCAATATCGAAATAAGGAACGTTTTGGCGTCAAGGATCGTTGTCCGGCGCCACCGCAATTCAAAGCGCCGTAGCGGTTGACGTCAAACCTTCGAGACGCTAGCACGGCTGTTGACGCATTGGGGATATTTCATATGGACATCTTTACGGCAGCCGGCCTGACGGCTTTGCTGCAGGTCATTGCTATCGACCTTGTTCTTGCCGGCGACAACGCCGTGGTTATCGGTCTTGCCGCTGCCGGCCTCGAGGCCACGCAGCGCCGAAAGGCGATCATCGTCGGCATAGCGGCCGCGACCATCCTGCGTATTCTCTTTGCCAGCGTTGCGGTCTATCTGCTCGCGATCGTCGGTCTGCTGCTGGCCGGCGGGCTTCTGCTCCTCTGGGTTTGCTGGAAGATGTGGCGTGAGCTTCGCGCCGGCCACGGCGAAAACCACGAAGCGGCGGGCGCCGAAGGCGTGCCGAAAAAGACCTTTTTCCAGGCGGCGACCCAGATCGTCATCGCCGACGTCTCGATGTCGCTCGATAACGTGCTCGCCGTTGCCGGGGCCGCGCGCGAACATCCGAGCGTGCTGATCATCGGTCTTGCCCTGTCGATCGCGCTGATGGGCATCGCCGCCAACCTGATCGCCCGGTTGCTCAGCAACCATCGCTGGATCGCCTATGTCGGCTTGCTGATCATCCTCTACGTCTCGCTCGACATGATCTATCGCGGCGCCGTCGAGATTATGCCCTACATGTAGTGATTTCAGGCCCGATCATGCTCTGGGTCGGGGCTCAAGCCCCGATCCTGACCTCGGTTTCGAAACTCATCTGATCATAGGCCGGCACCACATGGTCCGGCGTCTCGGCCATCACAGCGTCGTAATCGAGCGGCGTGTGCATATGGGTGAGGATCGCCCGTTTCGGCTTCAGCCGGCCGATCCAGTCGAGCGACTGTTCCAGCGACAGATGGCTCGGATGATAGGTATATTGCAGCGCGTCGATGATCAGCACATCGAGGTTCTGAAGCTTGTCGACAGTCTGCGGCGGGAAGTCGCTGATATCGCTGCAATAAGCCACATCGCCGATCCGAAAGCCGAGCGAGTGGATATCGCCGTGCTGCTGAAAATGCGGATGAAACTGTATCTTGCCGCCGGGGCCGCGGATTTCGATGGGGTCGTCAAGGTTTTCGATGACAACAGGCAGCACGATCGGCGGATAATTGCTGCCCGGCGGCGTTTCCAGGCAATAGCCGAAGGCTTCCCGCAGCCTGTCCATCGTATATTGATCGGCAAAGATCGGCACCCGGCGGCGGGTGTTGTGAAAATAGCCGCGCAGATCGTCAATGCCGTGAATATGATCAGCATGCGGATGGCTGTAGAGCACGGCATCGACATGGTCGGCCCCTGCCCTGATCATCTGCTCGCGAAAATCCGGCCCGGTGTCGATGACGACGGTGGTGACGCCGCCATCCGGCGCAAATTGCTGCACCATGAAGGCGGCGCGGGTGCGCCGGTTCTTCGGATTGTCGGGATTGCAGGCGCCCCAGTCGCCGGTAATGCGCGGCACGCCCGGTGACGACGAACAGCCGAGAATGGTGAAGCGCCGCCGGTAGAGCACGCTCTCAGACCCTCGGCATCTTCGTAAACAGGCGCAAAGCGTTCTCCGTCGTGATCCGTGCGACCTCCGCGTAGGAAAGGCCGATCGTCTCGGCGAGTACCTCGGCGGTGTTGACGACATAGGAGGGTTCGTTGCGCTTGCCGCGCCAGCGCTTCGGCGCCAGATACGGCGCGTCCGTTTCCACCAGCAGCCGATCCAGAGGGATCGTCCTGGCGATGTCGCGCAGCTCTTCCGACTTCGGGAAGGTCAGGATTCCCGAAAAGGAGACGTAGCCGCCGAGCTCAACGCCGGTGCGCGCCAGCTCCGGGCCTGCCGAGAAGCAGTGCAGGATGAAGGGGAAGGCCCCCTTCCCCGTCTCCTCGGTCAGGATTGCCGCCATGTCCTCATCGGCACTGCGGCTGTGGATGACGAGCGGCAGCCGGGTCTCGCGCGCCGCCGCGATGTGCCGGCGGAAGCCGGTCTGCTGGTCCTCGGGCTTCTGCGTATCGTAGAAATAATCAAGGCCGGCCTCGCCGATCGCCACCACCTTCTCATGGGCATTGGCAAGGCGCACCAGCTCTTCCGTCTGGATATCCAGCTCTTCGTCGGCATTGTTCGGATGCGTGCCGACCGAGCAGAACACCGAGGGATATTTCTCGGTGATCGCAAGCAGCCCGTCGAGCTTGCGCACCCGCGTCGAGATCGTCACCATCTGCTTGACGCCGGCCTGGTGGGCGCGCGTAACGATCTCGTCGCGCTCCGCCTCGAAGTCGGCGAAATCCAGATGGCAATGCGTATCGATCAGCACAGCCTCAAGCCTCCGGAGCCACGTATCGCGGGAAGACCGGCGTTGGCGCTTCGAGCGGCGTTCCGGCAACAAGACGGCCGGATTCACCCAGAGCGGCGAAGTCGCGTTTGTCGTCGGCTGCCGCGACCAGATCGAGCAGCTTGCCCGATGAATCCGGCATGAAGGGCTGCAGCAGAATGGCGATCTGGCGCACCACTTCGGCCGTGACATAGAGCACCGTGCCCATACGCTCGGGATCGGTCTTCTTCAGCGCCCACGGCGCCTGGCCGGCAAAATAACGGTCCGTCTCGGACACGACCGCGATGATCGAGGCAAGCGCCCGGTGGATCTGCTGCTTGCTCATGTCCTCGCGCGTCGACGCGTGCAGCGCGTCGGCCTGCGCCAGCATCGCCTTGTCCTCGTCGGTCAGCGGCCCGCATTCCGGGATCTTGCCGTCGCAGTTCTTGACGATCATCGACAGCGAGCGGCTGGCGAGATTGCCGATGCCGTTGGCAAGGTCGGAGTTGATGCGCGTACCGATCGCCTCTTCGCTGTAGCTGCCGTCCTGGCCGAAGGATACTTCGCGCAGGAAGAAGTAGCGCACCTGGTCGAGGCCGAAATGGTTCACCAGGTTGACGGGATCGACGACATTGCCGAGCGACTTCGACATCTTCTCGCCCTTGTTGAGCAGGAAGCCGTGGGCGAAGACCCGCTTCGGAAGCGGCAGCTTTGCCGACATCAGGAAGGCCGGCCAGTAGACGGCGTGGAAACGGATGATGTCCTTGCCGATGATGTGCACATCCGCCGGCCAATATTTCGCCCGCGGGCCGTTCCTGTCCTCGATATAGCCCGTGGCGGTAATGTAGTTGGTCAGTGCGTCGACCCAGACATACATGACGTGGGACGGATCATTGGGCACCTTGATGCCCCAGTCGAAGGTCGTGCGCGAGACTGAAAGGTCTTTCAAGCCCGATTTAACAAAGGAGATCACCTCGTTGCGGCGCTCGGCCGGACCGATGAAATCGGGATTGGCCTCGTAATGGGCCAGCAGCTTCTCCTGGTATTCGGAGAGCTTGAAGAAATAGCTTGCCTCTTCAACCCACTCGACGGGCGTGCCCTGCGGTCCGTAGCGCACGCCGTCGGCGCGCAGCTCCGTCTCGTTTTCCTGGTAATAGGCCTCGTCGCGCACCGAATACCAGCCGGCATAGCTATCCTTGTAGATGTCGCCATTCTCGGCCATCAGGTTCCAGATGTTGCGCGACGTTTCGTGATGGCGTTCCTGCGTGGTGCGGATGAAGTCGTCGTTCGAGGCGTTCAGCAGCTTGGCCATCGCCTGGAATTCGCCGGAGTTGCGGTCGGCGAGCGCCTGGGCGGTAATGCCCTCGGCGCGCGCCGTCTGCTGCATCTTCTGGCCGTGTTCGTCGGTGCCGGTCAGGAAGAACACGTCCCTGCCATCCAGGCGCTGGTAGCGCGCCATCGCATCCGTCGCGATCAGCTCATAGGCATGGCCGATATGCGGCTTGCCGTTCGGATAGGAAATCGCGGTGGTGATGTAGAAGGGGGTCTTGTCTGTCATGGCGGCCAATGTCCGGCTAACTCTACAAAAATGGTCAGCCGCTCTTAGCGCATGTCACCGTCAAGCGAAACATCAAGTTTCGCCACCATCAATGATTTCCGGGACTGAAGGGTAGTGAACTTGACTCGGCTTCTGCCGCAATCTACCCGTCATGGAAAAGAGGGCGGGACAGAACGAAGTGCCAGTTTTCATCTACCGGGATAGTCGTGGCCGCGCGCCGTCGGAGGCGCTTGATTGACATTCGAGCCTCTCTATTCGCTTTCGGGCCTCTTCGTCGGCGCGCTTGTCGGAATCACCGGCGTCGGTGGCGGTTCGCTGATGACGCCGCTGCTGGTGCTGCTCTTCGGCGTCCATCCCGCAACCGCCGTTGGCACCGATCTTCTCTATGCGGCGATCACCAAGACCGCCGGCACCGCCGTCCACGGCATGCACGGGCGCGTCAACTGGAAGATCGTCGGCAGTCTCGCAATCGGCAGCGTGCCGGCCGCTTTGCTGATGCTGTGGCTGCTGGCAGGCGTCGATCGCAAAAGCATCGGCGTCACCAATACGATCACCACGGCGCTCGGCTGGCTTCTTGTCATGACCGCGATCATGCTGGTCTTCCGAGGCCCGATCCTCGAGATGGCGCGCCGCGCCATCGGCCACCGCACGCCGCCGCAGCCGAGAACCATTCTTGCCCTCACCGTCATTCTTGGATTCCTGCTCGGGGTCCTCGTCACCCTGACCTCGGTCGGTGCCGGCGCCTTGGGTGTGACGATCCTGCTGATCCTTTATCCCAGGCTCGACGTGCGCGAAATCGTCGGCTCCGATATCGTCCATGCGGTGCCGCTGACCCTGATCGGCGGCACCGGCTACTGGCTGATCGGTGAAATCGACTGGCCGATGCTGTTTGCCCTGCTCATCGGCTCCATCCCCGGCATCATCATCGGCAGCCTGCTGGCGCCGAGGCTACACGAACGCACCATCCGCATCGTCCTTGCCGCAACACTTGCCGTCGTTGCAGGCAAGCTCTTGGCCGGCTGAACACAGCATCGGGATTTAAAATTTAATGCATGTCGCCCGGAAGTGTGCAGCGGTTCCGGGATCACGACATGCATAACGCTAAGGATTGAAGCGCGATGCGACGCGCTTAGAGACCCGGCTGCTTGATATCGGCGAGAATGCTGATGATCGTCTGTTTGCGGTCGAGGTTATAGGCATCCGAAATGGTCAGCCGCTCGGTGATCTCGGAATAGAGGCGCGCCAGCCGTTCCGCAGCAGCGATCTGCCCCTCGCCTGCCGCCGCGCGCGCCCGGTTCATGATATCGTCGCCGACATGGCTGACGAAGAAATCGAAGATCGTGTCGCTTTCTTTGCCCGAAAGCGCGTCGGCCAGCCGATGCATGGCCTTGCGGGCCGTCGGTCCTTCGGCCAACAGCATCTCGCCATAGGCGGCGATGATCTCTCCGCCGCCGTAGTTCAAAAGTTTCAGCGCTTCGCCGACGCTGCCCTTGGCAGCCGAAAGCACCGCTCCGCCCTCGCCGGATATGCCGAGATGCGCAAGCGCCGCCATCAGCGCATCGTCGGCAAGCGGCGCCAGTTTCAGCGGCAGGCAGCGCGAGCGGATCGTCGGCAGCAATCGTCCCGGCGCATGCGAGAGCACCAGGAACAGCGCCCGCTTCGGCGGTTCCTCCAGGATCTTCAGGATGGCGTTGGCCGCATTGCGGTTCATGTCGTCGGCCGGATCGATGATGACGATCCGCCAATTGCCGGTGCCCGAGGTCTGCGAGAAGAATTTCCCGGCGCGGCGAACCTCGTCGACGGTGATCGCCGACTTCACTTTGCCGGTCTTTTCATCCACCGGACGGGCGAGATGCAGCAGATTGTGCGAGGCGCCTGAAGTGATCTGCCGGCTGACGGAAGAGGCAGGATCCGGATCGCCGATCGTCTCCGGCGCCGTGGCCGGATCGGGATGCGACAGCACGTGATTGGCGAAGCGGAAGGCAAGCGTCGCCTTGCCGATGCCCTCCGGCCCCTCTATCAGGATGGCGTGGTGACCCTTGCCGGATCGATAGGATTGCGCAAGGAAGGCCTCCGCCTCCTCGTGGCCGAACAGCCTGGTATTTTCCCCCGGCCAGATGGCGCCGTCGAGCAGTCCGGGCCTTTCCTCACTCATGATGGGCGGCTTCCGGCGTGCGGGTGCGGCCTACCCGCGACAGCAGTTGTTGAACGATCGCCTGAATCTCGGCGGCGATCGCCTCCTCGCTCTGCATGGCGTTGATCACGTGACAGCGCTCCGGCTCGCGGGCGGCAATATCGAGAAAGGCTTCGCGGCGTTTCTCGTGGGTTTCGAGCCGCTCTTTCTCGAAGCGGTCGGGAGCGTCGGCGGCGGCGCGCTTCTGCGCCCGCTCCAGCCCGATTTTGGCGGGGATGTCGAGGATCACGGTGCAATCCGGCATCACGCCGTTGATGGCGATGCGCTGCAGCGTCTCGATGAAATCGGGCTCGAGATTGCCGGTGACGCCCTGGTAGACGCGGGAGGAATCCATGAAACGGTCGCAGAGCACGATTCTGCCGGCGGCCAGTGCAGGCCGGATCACCTCTTCGACATGGTCGTTGCGTGCCGCCGCAAAAAGGATCGCCTCCATCCGCGTGCCGAAGGCTTCGGCGGCCCCCGACAGCAGCACGTGGCGCACCGCCTCGGCTCCCGGCGATCCGCCCGGTTCCCGCGTCACCAGCACATCGTGGCCTTCGCCCTTCAGTGCCTCGGCGAGCCGGCGAATCTGCGTGGATTTCCCAGCGCCCTCCCCGCCTTCAAACGTAACGAACAATCCCGCACCGGATGACAATGACAACTTCCCGCATTCCAGGCGCCGCACGCGCCTTGCTTCTTCTATCTATCCGAAGACAGCAGGAAGGAAAACCTTTCGCCGCGGCGACATATTCACCTTTCCCGGCAAATTGCATCGCAAAGCCGGCATTCAGCCGGGCGCGGACTTCTCCCAGAGCCAGGAGAAAAGCAGCGATTCCCCAAGTTCCAGCATGGCGTCGACAGCCCGGCTGCTGAGCGAGCCTTCGCCGACCGCCTGCACCGTATAGAGCGGCACCTCCCTGAGCAGCCGGGTTCCCGCGAAAATCCTGAGCGTGCCTGCCTGGGTATCTGGTGTCACCGGCGCCGTCAGCGGCCAGCGATAGATGATGCGCGCCGACAGCCGGTCGGGATTGCTAATTGGGATATAGACGCTGACCGGCGCTTTGGCCACGAGATCGACGGTGCGCGACATGCCGCCATAGACGCTGGCGGCACCGATCACTTCATTTTCGGCGAAGATCTGCCGGTTCTCGAAGGCCGTCAGCCCCCATTCGAGCACGCGCTTGGCCTCCTCCGTCCGCTCCTTGTCGGAAGCGATGCCGGCAAGCGCCAGAAACAGCCGCCTGCCGTCCCGCTCGACCGACGCGACGATCGAGTAGCCCTCGCCCTCGGTAAAGCCGGTGGCCAGCCCGTCCGCGCCGAGATCGAGCCCGAGCAGGGGATTGCGGTTGCGCTGGAAGATCTTGTTCCACTCGAAATCCGGCTGCGCAAAATAGGGATAGAGGTTGGGATAGGACTGCTGCAGGGCGGTGGCCAGCGTCACCATCTCCCGCGCCGTGACTTTGCTCTTTCCGTCGGGAAGGCCGGTGGAATTGCCGAACTCGGCCTTCTCCATGCCGAGCTCACGGGCGCGCCGCGTCATCGACACGGCAAATTGCTGCTCGCTTCCGGCCATGCCTTCGGCAAGGATGATGCAGCTGTCATTGGCACCCTGGATGGCGACGCCTTTGATGAGGTCCTCGACGCGCACGCGCGATTTGAGGCTGGCAAACATCGTTGCCGTCCTCGACGGCGCACCGCCGGTTCTCCAGGCATATTCGGAAACGGGATATTCGGTATCGAAGGTGATCTGGCCCTTCGTCACCGCATCGAAGACGAGATCCATCGTCATCAGCTTGGCGAGCGAAGCCGGCGAAAAGCCCTGATCCTCGTTCTTGGCGAGAAGCACCGTGCCGGTGGCCGCCTCGATCATATAGGCCTGCGCCGCCTTGGTGGCGAAACCGGCGGCCCCGCTATCGGCCGCAAGCGCTCCGGTGGTCAACGGGATGAGGCATGCCAGAGCAATTCCAGCAAAAGTGCGTAGCGCTTTTGCGTCCGGAATTGCGGTGAAAACGAGAGATTGAGCAATTCCAGCAAGAGTGCGCAACGGTTTTGCGTCCGGAATTGCTGTGAAACAAAGGCGAAGCACAGGCTTCAGCATCGGGTGTTTCCATCGATCGAGCGGCGTGTCGTCTGAAGGTTAGAGCGAGAGGAAATCCGATGCAATCGCCGCGCTCAGCGTGCGGCGAATTTGGCCTGATGACGCTTGGCCGAAGCAAGAATCGACTCCTGCGTCAGCCCGTCATTGCGCACCATCACCGCGTCGAAGGCGAGATCGACGGTCACCGTCTTCACGTCCTCGTTCTGGTAACCGAGCGCAAGCGAGCCCAGGGGCCGTTCGTAGGGCATGGGACCGATCTCCGGCAGCACGACCATCTGATCGAAGGCTTGCGGGGCATTGTTGGCGGACGCTGCCGCCGGCGCCACCAGGATATGGGCGCCCGGAGCAGGAGCGGCTGCAGCATTGTAGCGCGCGCTCGGCGTCGAGCCGGCATAGGAGGTCGCCGACATCGGTACCGGCACGTTGGCCGGCGTTTCGTAATCCTCCGAACTCTGCAACTGGTCGCGGGTGATCTTCCGGCTGTTGGAGGCGACCATCACGCCGGTTGCGATCTGGCCTTCCGGATTGACGCCGGGAATGCGGCTGCCCTTCGGCACATAGGAGGCCATCAGATAGGGCATGTCGTGGCCGTCCATGCGGGCGCGGCCGACATATTGCACACGCACCTTGCCGGTGCCGCTGTGCTGCAGATCCAGCATATCGGCGGTCTTGTTCGAAAGGTCGATGATGCGGCCTTCGTGATAGGGGCCGCGATCGTTGACGCGCACGATGACGGAAGAACCGCTTTCGAGATTGGTGACACGCGCATAGCTCGGCAGCGGGAAGGTCGGATGGGCGGCGGAAAGATGCATTTGATCGTAGACTTCGCCGTTCGCCGTCAGCCGCCCGTGAAAGGCCGAGCCGTACCAGGAGGCGACGCCGACCTTGTTATAGGCAAAGTCTTCCTTCGGATAATACCATTTGCCCTTCACCTCGTAAGGATTGCCGACGATGTAACGGCCGCCGCCCTTGGGAATATTGTTGCCGGTGGCGACCCGCGGGCTCGCCTTCACGCCATATTCGGATTCGGAGAAATATTCTTTGCCGTGGGCTTTCTTCTTCGGCACCGCCTGCGTCGTGCCGCACGCCGCAACCGTAGCACACATCGCCGATACCGCCAGCCACCGTGCTGTCGTCGCGAAAGACACCGCCCCGTATCCCAATTTCATATGTCCCACGCCGCTCAAAGATCGTTATGGTTAAGGAACTTTGCCCCATACCGGGCCAATACGCCTTATCCCCGCCCGCCTAACGAGACTTTAATCTTGCGAAGTTCGTGGCAAATTTACGAACGATTTCGCAGCGATAGCGACAATTCTAATGATTATGGTTTATAAATCGCTAACACGGTGCCTGTCGCCCTGCCCTGCCGCCGCCGCGAATGGACCTGAAATTCCCGTGCCGATGCGGGGCAAATGGTAAACATTCGCCGTCTCTGAAGTCCCCGAAAAGCGCCAGATTGAGACACCGCCGGCGGGTCCGTCATAAGCGGCAATACAGCGGCTCGAGCCCCACCTGCCCATCCCTGCGCAACGCAGATCGCTGATTTGACACTGGGTGGGCGCATGGGAACGATATGCCCGCTGCGAGCTTTGAAGATAGAGGCCTTCAGAGGATTACCATGAACGCTGAAACCATGAGGCAGCTCGAAACAGTCAGCCAGCAATTGCATGCGCGATCTCGCGCCCTTTCTCAGCCCGACAGGGACAACGACATCGCAACCTTGATGTCGGCGCTCGCCGTGACGATGGAGACGTCCGATCTCTCTGCGAGGATATGAACCAGCTCAACGGTCCGAAGGGCCTCGGATCCGACGGAGGCTAGAACAGGATAATTTAAGCCACGTCCGCGCCCTTACGCTGCCGGTGGGCGATACCGAACCGACTTTGCCTTTCCCAAGGCTTCGATCGTATCCTCGACGCTGAGCAGAACGGTGGTTTCCATGGAACTGACTGCCCCACCGGCGCCGATAGCAAGCGCGACAGCTGCCATCGAGACGTTGTCGGGCGCCTCCCACAAATTCCAACCATCATGCTCGCCGAAGGAATACCAGAACCCATGGAGCTTGCCGCCCACCGATTCAATGTAGCGACGGGCCGCCTCCCGGCGATCCTCGGGGTTTTCGATCATGCGCGCCCATGTTTCGGGCGTGTAGCTGAAGCGCGTGAGATACATGGCCATGGTTTTTCCTCCGCCAGAACAGCACAGTAAACGCTCAAGCCGGCGACAACGCCAGTCATTTCCAATGTGCGGCACGGGCAAAGACGTATGCGCCGGAACTCCAATCGGCGCAGATGCCGACAAATGCCGCGGGGCAAGTTGACGCTGCTAGCAAAGCTGCTAAAAAGCCAGCCATCGACTGATTGGGTCGCAAACCGGAAACAATAGCCGGTTCGCAGAAATCAACGGAATGTGGATTTCTGAAACCTTTCAATCAGATGGAAGAGTGTCCGAGTGGTTTAAGGAACCGGTCTTGAAAACCGGCGTGCGGGAAACCGTACCGTGGGTTCGAATCCCACCTCTTCCGCCATACTTCCGGCGGCAGGATTTTGCTCCCTCGCACGGTCTAGGAATGACGGTCGATCCGGGCGAGATCATCCTCTTCAAGGGGCATCGCTCACCAATTTCACTCTTCCTTTGAGCGGTTGCCGACGCCGCTGACGAGGCCCAGCCATATAACTGCCTTGATCGGGGCACTGAAAATGCGACACCCGATCACGAGAGCATCGAGTATATCAGCACACCAACAGAACCCCAGAAAACAACCGGTGTAACTATCATCCCCAAAACGAAAATCTTCGTCACAGCAAACGCTCCGAACTTTATCAATCCCGCAAAACCTATTGCAAGGCGGCAAGGTTGGTATGGGGCACGAAGTCCGGGACGGATCGGACCTTGGTCTGAGTTTCCGAGTGCTGCAGTGTCCGCCGCGCGTCTGAAAAAGACGCGCGGAGAGACCACCGCCATCACTACAATGGCGGGGATTCAGCTCCCGCCATCGACAGGGCTTGCAGCCACGTCTTCGCCTATAATGCGCGGTGCCAACCGAAAGCGTTCAGCCGCTCGATGAAGCGCCCCTTTTGAGCGTGGCGTTCAAAGATCGACTGCAGGCGGCCGCTGAAATCGGCGGTATCGCCGTTTTCCCCGGCGATCGTCTTCAAGTCCATGAGGAGGCTGGCGGCCCCGTCATAGCCGGGAGCCTTGCGGCGTTCGATCTCGGTCTCGATCTCGCGCCAGACGCCCTCGCCCCGCCGTCTGATCGCGTTCAGCCGCTCGCGGCGAGCGCGGGCCTCTTCCGCCTCTTTTCGCTTTCGTTCCGCCGCCAGCCGCTCCTCTTCCTCGCGCTTGGAGCATCGCGGATCGCGCCGGCAGTAGCTTGCAGCTCGGCACCGTTGGCGCCGAGCTGGCTGAGGAGGCCGCGCTAGCAGTGAGGCTGCGGGCGCGTTCCCGCAACTCGTTTGCCAAATATGGCTCCCCCTCGATCAGGCGGGCGAGACATCGTCAGTTTCGAGGATTCGAAGGGCCCCCGGCAAGCGTCATCCCGGAATGGAGATGCTGGCGAAGGTGGCATGAGTTTCTCGCAGGCCGCGATAGTCGCCGATTTCTCAAGAGCGTCGATCGCGGTCGAATTCTCGTTCGGGGATAGACTGATCCATTGCTTCTTGCGCGCCATATCCTCGGCCCATATTCTAGGTACCGAATGGTATCCCGCGAACCAGGCGGGATGGAAAAGCAAACTACAAAAAGCGAGCAGCGACGATGAAATTGGGGTGGCAGCCAAGGAAATGGCTCGAAAAAAAGACCAAGCGGGGCATCCGCGGCTACCCCATCGGGACGATCGCTTACTATGGTCCCGACAACCGCCGCGCCACCAAGGTGGCCGTCAGCATCATCCCGGCGCCGCATGCGGAGCCGGTCGATCTGCGCCGATGGTTTGCCCAAACCGGCGATCTGAGAAGAGACGACGCCGTTATCGCCGAGATCGCGGCATCCTGCGCGACAACGACGTGAAATCGGTGGCGGCGATGGATGGAATCTTCGGTTGCCCTCACGAAGAGGGAATCGATTATCCGCTCGGCGAGGCTTGTCCGGCTTGCTCCTATTGGAACGGGCGAAACCGCTTCACAGGTAAGCTTGAGGCAGATTGAATTCCCGACGGCTTGTGCTCGATAGATCCGGTCCAAGCGCGGTCATGCTCCTTCGGAACTGGTTCGGCGACGGTAGGTCCCGGCCGCAATGGTGAGCGCGACGGCGATCAATGCCGCTGCGACGCCGAAGGTGATCTGCATGCCTGCATGCACGGCCTCGGGACGTGCCGTAGCGATCTCGGGCGTTGCCGATCCATATGCGAACACGGCCCCCATGACGGATGCGCCGGTAATCAGCCCGAGATTGCGCGACAGGTTGAGCACGCCGGAGATGACACCGCGCTGGTGCGGCTGCACATCCGCCATGACGGCTGTGTTGTTGGCCGCCTGGAACAGCTGATAGCCGGGTGTCAGCATCGCGATGCCGGCGATGTAGCCGGCAATTCCGGGCAGCACGGCGAGAGCGATGGAGCCGGCGGCCATGGCGACGAGCCCTGCGGTAACCACGAATGGCGCGTCCAGACGGTCGACCAGGCGACCGGCCGGGACGCCGCTGAGGATGGAGATCACGGGACCGATCGACATGACGGCTCCAACCAGCGCTTCGCCGAGTCCGAGCGCACGCGAGAGATAGAAGGGCGCGACCACCAGCGTCGCCATCATCACCGTCGAAACGAGCGCGTTCATCGCTAGGCTTGCGGTGAGCGCGCGATTGCGGAACACCGGAAGTCGGATCAGCGGCGATGCCGTTCTCGCCTCGGCGAAGACGAAGAGACCGGCGCTGAATGCGGCTGTGAGCAGCAGGGCGAGGTTCAACAGGCCAAGGCGGCCATGCCCGATCGTCATCGCCAGCGCATAGGCCGAAAGCGTCAGGGCAAGCAGCAGCGTGCCCATGGTATCGAATCCGGCCCGATCCTTCTTCTGTCCGCCGTCGTCCGGCAGATAACGATAGGCGAGAACGAAGGTCGCAGCACCGAGCGGCACGTTGACGAGGAAGATTGCCGGCCAACCGAAACAGGCGATCAGCAGACCGCCCAGCGACGGCCCAAGAGCCGTGCCGATCGCCGACATGGTTCCGAGCAGCCCCATGGCGCCGCCGATCGTCGCCTTCGGCACCGTTTCACCGACAAAGGCCATGGTCAGCGCCATCATGATCGCCGCACCCAGACCCTGCAGCGCGCGCGCCGCAATCATCAGCCACAGCGTCGGCGCAAGGCCGCAGAGGACCGAGGCCAGCGTGAAGAGCAGGATACCGATAAGCAGCAGCCGTCTCCGGCCGGTGACATCGCCGAGCCGCCCGACGCTGACGATCAGCGTCGTGATGGCAAGGAGATATGCGAGCACGACCCACTGCACGTCCTGGAAGGCGGCGTCGAAGCCCTGTGCCAGGCTTGGCAGACCGACATTGGCGATGCTGGTGCCGAGCGATGGCAGCAGCATGGAGAGGGAAAGGCTGGCGAGGGCCCAGCGGACGGAAAATATGCGTTCGGCGACGGCCTCGCCGGGCTCAGCAATGATCGGTTTCACCGTAGACTCCGTTTTCTTGCTCCCGGAAACGGAGCCGCCGGAAAACATAATCCTCCGGCCGACATGGCGAAACGCGCAGCATTTGCATTCTATTCATGCGTTGGACGCCACATGATGTCGTGTTATATCGGATGATGTCGACACCCGATCTCAACCTGCTTGTCACCCTGGAAGTGCTGCTTGCCGAAGGCAGCGTTGCCCGCGCCGCCCACAGGCTGCGACTCAGCCCATCGGCGATGAGCCGGGCGTTGGCGCGACTGCGAGAGACGACGGGCGATCCGCTGCTGGTGCGCGCCGGCCGCGGCCTCGTCCCCACGCCCCGGGCACTGGAACTGCGCGAGCGGGTCGGCCGGATCGTCGAGGATGCGCAGGCGGTGCTGCGCCCTGCCGAGGCGCTTGATCTCAAACGCCTGGTCCGAACGTTCACGCTGCGCGCCAGCGAGGGCTTCGCCGAGAGCTTCGGACCCGACCTTATCGCCAGCCTCGGTGATGAAGCGCCCGGCGTGCGGCTGCGCTTCGTGCAGAAACCGGATAAGGACAGCGCCCCGTTGCGCGACGGCAGCGTCGACCTGGAAACCGGCATCGTCGGCGAAACGATGGGGCCGGAGTTGAGGGCGCAGGCCTTGTTCCGCGACCGGTTCATCGGCGTCGTGCGCGCAGGGCATCCGCTCTGCCAGGGCGAGCTCACGGCCACCCGATATGCGGCCGGCCGGCACATCGCCGTCTCGCGGCGCGGGCTCGACAAGGGACCGATCGATGAAGCTCTCGATGCGCTCGGGCTGGAACGGCAGATCGTCACCATTGTCGGCGGTTTTTCCACGGCGCTGGCGCTCGCCCGCGCCTCGGATCTGATCGCCTGTGTTCCGGAACGGCACACAGGCGCATTGCGCCGGGAAATGCACAGTTTTCCCCTGCCCGTTCCGATCCCAGAGATCACGCTTTCCTTGCTCTGGCATCCGAGGATGGATGCCGATCCGGGCCATCGCTGGCTGCGCGGCTGCGTTCGGGATGCCTGCGCGGCGACGTGATCGATTGGCGACGGAGCACCGCGGGCAGACGATCGATCCGTTCGTGATGGTTGACTATCCCGTGTCGACGTGATTTCCCGCCGAAGATCATCAGGCGAACTATCAGGCGGGAACATCATGGCCGACGACATCATCGTAAAGGACAGCAACGGAAGCCAGCTTCACGACGGCGATTCCGTGACGCTGATCAAGGACCTCAAGGTCAAGGGAACCTCCGAGACGCTGAAGCGTGGAACATTGGTCAAGGGCATTCGCCTGACCGACAATCCCGGCGAAATCGAGTGCAACACCAAGCAGGTCAAAGGCCTGGTGCTGAAGACGGAATTCCTCAAGAAGGCATAGGACCGGCCTCCCTCGTCCCCACCTGCGGCACTTCCTCGGTGATCACCTCGAAGCGGGTAAGCGTAGCCGGTCCGAAGGCCGTCGACATTGCGACGTCGGTGGCGTCGCGGCCGGTTCCCATCAGGATTCGGCCGATGCGCGGCGCGTTGTGACGGGCATCGACCGTATGCCAGTGACCGCCGAGAAAGACCTCGAACCAGGCGCTGAAATCCATCGGGTTGGGATCGATCGGAACACCGATATCGCCGAGATAGCCGGTGCAATAGCGGGCCGGGATATTCATGCATCGGCACAGCGCGATGGCGAGATGGGCAAAGTCGCGGCAGACGCCTGCCTTGTCGACGAAGCCGCCATGCGCGGTCCGGAGAAGGTCCGCCTTCAGGTAGTCGAAGGTGATGTGGTCGTGGACGAAATCGGAGATCGCCTGGACACGCGCCCAGCCGAGCGGCGTCGACGAGAAGGTTGCCCAGGCGAAATCGGCAAGCCTGTCGGTATCGCAATAGCGGCTGCCGAGCAGGAAGACGAGCACCTCGTCCGGCAGGTCGTTGATCGCGTGCTGCACGGCGTCGTCGGGAACGACGTCGGGTTGGCCGCTGTCGTAGATCTCGAACTCGGTGGAGATCGTCGTCACTCCAGCCGGGGCGACGATCCGGCTGCAGGCATTGCCGAAACCGTCGGTATATTCCCAGGTTTCGATCGGCCGATCGAATGTCAGGACCTGCTCGCTGAGAAGATCGGCGCGGCGCGAAGGATGAATGTTAAGAGCAAGCAGCATCGGCGTCGGCTGTATGCATTCATAGCCCAGATGAAACCCGGCGCGTATTTTCATGGTGGCGTCCTCGCGTCCCGCACAAATGGCGTGACTATGCAACGTCGAGCGTCCTGCCCGGTTCCCGGCCGCAAATGTCGCCGCGCCCGAACATCGGGATTAGACTTCCTTCGTGGTGACGTTGACCTGCACCGTCATGCTGTCGAAATCCGTCCCATCGCCATCATAGCTGCCGCTTAACGGCACCGCCTGGCGCGGATCGCGGGCGACGGCGACACGAATGAGATCGCGGTTGCCGACAATCCCGTTGGTCGGGTCGAATTCCGCCCAGCCGGCGCCGGGAAGGTAAACCTGGCACCATGCATGGGTGGAGCCGCCGCCGAGCACGGTGGAGCCGTCCCGGTCGGGGACATAGACATAACCCGTGACGAACCGCGCCGCCAAGCCGAGCACGCGTGCCGCCTCCATCATCAAGAGCGCGAAATCCCGGCAAGTGCCGGAGCGAAGCTGCAAAGTCTGGAGCGGTGTCTGCGTTCCGTGCTCCATCCGGCGGGCATAGACGAAACTTTCCCGAATGGCGTAGCACAGCGTCATCAGCATATGCCCGGTCTCCGTCGGACGCCCCTGGCGCACGAACCGGCGCGCCCAGCGTCCCACCTCGTCGCCCGGGTCGGGATAATGGCGCTGCATCGCCGGCGTCAGATCGGCAATCTCGTCCTTGTCGTAGGAGAAGGGATAGGTCAGGGCCTGATCGTCCACCTTGAGATCGAGGGCAACCTGGGGCGTATGATCGAGCGTGATCCAGGTTTCGAAGCGAAGCTCGGACGCCGGCCTCGAAATATCGATGAGCGCCACGCAATTGCCGAAAACATCGTGGATCCAGCGCACATGACTTTCCTCAGGATATATCGTCAACGACGCTTCGATCAGCCGCTGGTCGAAACTGTCGCGCGGCCGGAACATCAAACGATGCTCGCCGAAATCGACTTCCCTGACGTAACGATAGGACGTGATGTGGCGGACGGAAAATATCGTCATCGGCCGCCATTCCTCTGCGTGAGGCGCGCCCGTCCCGCTTCCCGCTTATCCCGATTTCTTGTCATATAAGCACATTCGAAAGATTGTTATTCTGCATCAACCGATCGACGGCAGAGCCGTCCAACCTAAGAGGATAAAATGCATATCATCTGGGACGTTCTGACGCTTATGCTGACAATCGGCTCGCTCTATGGCGGTCGCGAATATCGGATTATTCGCGCCCGTGCCCGCGCCCAGAACTGGGGCAACTTCTGATCCGATTCCGAAGCCTGATCGTATAGGCTGCTGCCGGAACGGTGGCGGATACGTCGAATGACGTAAAGCCACACGCTTTAGGAAATGCTTCATTAGCAGAGACGGCGTCTATCCGTCCATTCCTCCTGTTATTGCGAGCCCGCCTCACCCCAGGCGGGCTTTTTTCTCACGTTCCTTACTTCTTGGCGCCGGCGGAAAGCACCCGGTGTGTCGCATTGTCCATGGCGTGGCTCGCCTCTTGTCCATCCTTCTTCAGCCCGTATGCGGTGTTGCCGCAGCCGGAAAGCGTGAGCAGGCAGATGCAGGCGATGGCGATTGCGGCTTTTGACATCAACGTTCCCCGGATGGATTGGCGATAAGGGAAAGATGATGCATTCCCCGGCAAAATCAATCCACCGGCATTCAGCACGAAGGGCATAGGGAACTCTATGGCGCGACCGGCGTTTATGGAAGCCATCCAACCGAGGTGCCACGACATGGATTATCAGATTGCCTTCGCCGCGACCGTTGCGACAGCGTCTTTCCTCGTCTTCATGCTCGTCGTTCACCGGACATAGGATCCGGCCGCCCACCACCTCCCGCAAACCGCCGAGCGCGATAGGTGCGCGTCCTCGCCCGTGCACTCAGAAATATCGAACGAAAACACTTTCAATTTCTACAAGTATTCCGACATCATTGGATGTATTAAACTTTAACTAAATGCCTTGCTTAACTATTCATTAATAATATACTTGCGCGGCGTCCTCTTCAGCTTATGCTTTATGCAAAGGGAGAGGGACAATGTTTACAAAAAGCCTGATCATGCCGTTGGGATTCGCAATGCTTGCCATTGCCGGCCTGTTGTTCCAGATTGCTGCCCACGCGTTGCACTCGCCCGTGACCATGTTGCAGCCGTAAGTCACATAAGTTGTTGAACCGGCAGGCAATCTCGTAACTGGGAGTGGAACTTCCTTTCGTTTCGTGCATTCTGTGACTCGTTTTGCCAGGAGGGAGATAACCATGGAAAACGCAGGCGTGGGTTGGATTGCAGCCATCATCATCGGTGGCATCGCCGGATGGCTGGCGGAAAAAGTCATGAGCAGCAACATGGGTTTGCTGATGAACATATTGCTCGGTATCGTCGGCGCCATCGTCGCCAACTGGATCCTGGGTCTGTTGCACATCCAACCGCTGGCTGGTTGGCTGGGTTACCTGATCACCGGTTTCGTCGGTGCTTGCATTCTGATTTTCGTCGGTCGCGCCATCCGACGCTGATTGCCGCGGACAGAGCAGACACAATTCAAAGCCGGGCGCGCCTCGCGTCCGGCTTTTGTCTTTCCCGAATTGTCTTTCAGCGGCGGCTCAGCAGGCCGAAAACATAGGCGATGCCTGCCGTCACCGCGAGCGCCATGAGCGGCTCTTCACGAACCTTGTCACGCAGCTGTTCCGTCATCAGCGACGCCTCGTCGGTCACCGCCGACTTTGCCCCCTGCCCGAGCGCGACCACGCTTTCCGTCAGCCGGGAGAGATCGTTGCGAAGGGCTGCGACCTGCGCCGACAGGTCGTCTGCTGCCATATCAGCCTTGACGCGCGCAGCGGTGGATTCGGCGGAAGCGGTTTTCAAATCAGCCATGGTCTGCTCCTGTTGCATGGGATGCCGCTTCAACGAAATGGCGGCCCGAAAGGTTCCCCCGCAACCGATCTTTTGTTGGCCGCAAAGCCGCCGCGGATAAGCGGCGCGCTTGTGCAGCTTTTCGTGTGACAAACCCTTCATTTCCTGTCGGGTTTGTTTTAAGGAACGTCGAATGTCCGCCCGCGCGCGGCTCTAATGATACTGCGAGGTTTGCGTTTCCATGTTCCATATCCTGAGAAGAGCTGCTCAGACCTGGGTTGCCAAGCTGCTCCTGCTTCTCCTCGTCGTCTCCTTCGGCGCCTGGGGCGTGTCGCATCAGCTCTTGTCGGGCGGCAGCAGCACCACGGTCGTGACCGTCGGCGATCAGCATGTGGACGTCAACGAATTCCACCTCGCCTACCAGCGCCAGGTGGCAAGCCTCGGCCAGCAGTTCGGCATGCGCCTCACCCCGGAACAGGCCCGCGCCTTCGGCGTCGAGCAACAGGTGCTCGCCCAACTCGTTGCCGGCGCCTCGCTCGACCAGCTCGCCGAAGACATGAACCTCGGCCTGTCCGAAGACCGCCTCGCCCAGCTGATCGCCGACGATCCGGCTTTCAAGGCCGTCAACGGCAAGTTCGACCGTGAACTCTTCGTCTCGCGGCTGCGCAATGCCAATATCCGCCAGGACGATTACATCAAGGAGCGCAGCAAGGTCGCCGTCCGCAGCCAGGTCGTCGATGCCATATCGAACGGCTTCACCGCCCCGAAGACGCTGGTCGACGCGCTGAAGCTCTATGGCAATGAAAGCCGCAGCATCGATTATCTGCTGCTCACCAACGCCAATATCGAACCGATCAAGGCACCTGCCGACGATGTGCTGGCAGCGTGGTTCGAGAGCGTCAAGCAGCGCTACCAGGCGCCTGAGTATCGCAAACTCGTCTATCTCTCGCTGCAGCCCGCCGATATCGCCGACGCCGCGACCGTCACCGACGATCAGATCCACGAAGCCTTCGACAAGAGCAAGGATACCTACCGCACGCCGGAAAGCCGCACCATCGAACAGCTGACCTTTGCCAGCAAGGATCTTGCCACCGCTGCCGAAGCGGCGCTGAAGGGCGGCACCAGCTTCGACCAGCTGGTCTCCGACCAGGGCAAGACGGCAAGCGACGTGCTGCTCGGCGAATTCACCAAGGACAAGGTACCCGACCAGGCCGTGGCCGACGCGGCCTTCGCAGTTTCGAAGGATGGCGGCACGACACCTGTCGTCGATGGCTCCTTCGGCTCCGTCATCCTGCGCGTCACCAACATCAAGCCGGAAACCACCAAGAATTTCGATGAGGTGAAGGAGGACATCCGCAAGCAGCTGGCGCTTTCCAATGCCTCGCAGGAAGTAATCAACGTTCATGACCGCATCGAGGATCTGCGCGCCGGCGGCGCCACGCTCGAGGATATCGCCGGCCAGCTGAAACTGAAGGCCGTGACCGTCGACGCCGTCGATATGACCGGCGCCGACAAGGACGGCAAAGAGGTCAAGGATATTCCCGTCAAGCAGCAGCTGCTTGGCGAAGCCTTCAAGACCGAGGTCGGCGTCGATGCGCCGCCGCTGCCGATCGGCAATGACGGCTATGTCTGGTTCAACGTTCGCGAAATTACCCCGACCCGCGAGCGCCCGGTGGCCGAAGTGCGGGAAAAAGCGGTAGAGGACTGGACGGCGGAACAGCAGAAGGTCGAACTCGCCAAGAAGGCCGACGCATTGAAGGCCGAAGCCGCCAAGGGCACCGCGCTTGCCGATATCGCAGCGCCGCTCGGCATCGCCGTCGAAAGCAAGAGCGGCGTCACCCGCTCCACCGATGACCCGGTGCTTGGCCGCGCCGGCGTCACCGCCGCCTTCTCCGGCCCGATCGATGCGGTCGCGAGCGCTGTCGGCGCCGATCCCTCGACGCAGATCCTGATGAAGGTCACCGAAGTCAACAGCGAGCCGACCAGCGACGCGCTGAACAACCGCGATGCCCAGATCACCGCCATGGCCAACGCCGCCGGCGACGATATTCTCGATCAGATGGTCAACCTGCTGCAGACGCAGTACGGCGCGCAGATCAACCAGACGCTAGCCGAACAGGCGACGCTTCGTTAGGAGGCCTTATGACCGATCTGAAGCCGTTCCTGGCCAAGGCTGCAAGCCGCGAGCCGCTGACGCGTGACGAGGCCCGCGCCGCCTTCGACATCCTGATGTCCGGTCAGGCGACGCCCTCGCAGATCGGCGGCTTCCTGATGGCGCTGCGCGTGCGTGGCGAAACCGTCGACGAGATCGTCGGCGCCGTCACCGCGATGCGCTCGAAGATGCTGACCGTCGAGGCGCCGGCCGACGCGATCGACATCGTCGGCACCGGCGGCGATGCCAGCGGCACCTACAATATCTCGACGCTGGCGGCGCTGATCGTTGCCGGCGCCGGTGTTCCTGTCGCAAAACACGGCAACCGGGCGCTGAGCTCGAAATCGGGCGCGGCGGACAATCTGGCCGCACTCGGCGTCAAGCTCGATGTCGGTCCCGAGATCATCTCCCGCTGCATCAGCGAGGCCGGCGTCGGCTTCATGTTCGCGCAGCTTCATCATTCCGCCATGCGCCATGTCGGCCCCTCCCGTGTCGAACTCGGCACCCGCACCATCTTCAACCTGTTGGGCCCGCTTTCCAGTCCGGCCGGCGTCCGGCGCCAGCTGCTCGGCGTCTTCTCGCCGCAATGGCTGGTGCCGCTTGCCGAAGTCATGCGCGATCTCGGCTCCGAATGCGTCTGGGTGGTCCATGGCGACGGCCTCGACGAGATCACCACGACAGGCATCACCAAGGTGGCCGCGCTCGAAGACGGCAAGATCCGCACCTTCGAGCTGTCGCCCGCCGATTTCGGCGTCAGCCCCTGCGTGCTCGC
Organism: Rhizobium sp. N324; assembly: GCF_001664485.1. Lineage (NCBI taxonomy): Bacteria > Pseudomonadati > Pseudomonadota > Alphaproteobacteria > Hyphomicrobiales > Rhizobiaceae > Rhizobium > Rhizobium sp. N324. The sequence goes on from NZ_CP013630.1 coordinate 2,336,404, forward strand.
CGACATCAGGGGCGGTGACGGCGTCGCCAATGCCGCAGCGCTTCGCGAGGTGCTGAGCGGCGCCAAGAATGCCTATCGCGATATTTCGCTCGCCAATGCTGCCGCCTCGCTTGTGATCGCGGGCAAGGTTGAGACGATTCGCGACGGCATGACGCTGGCGGCGCAGTCGCTCGATAGCGGCGCCACCGCACTCGCTCTCGACAAACTCATCGCCGTGTCCAACGATATCGACTAGGATTGCCCGATGACCGATATCCTGAAGAAGATCGAACTTTACAAGCGTCAGGAGATCGCGGCCGCCAAGGCTGCGGTGTCGCTTGCCGAGCTGAAGGCGATGCAGGCCGGCCAGTCCGCGCCGCGCGGCTTTTACAAAGCGCTGACGGCCAAGCGTGACGCCGGCAATTTCGGCCTGATCGCAGAGATCAAGAAGGCAAGCCCGTCGAAGGGGCTGATCCGTCCGGATTTCGATCCGCCGGCGCTGGCGAAGGCCTACGAAGCCGGTGGCGCGGCCTGCCTTTCGGTGCTGACCGATACGCCGAGCTTTCAGGGTGCGCCGGAATTCCTGACGGCGGCACGGGCCGCCTGCGCCCTGCCCGCCTTGCGCAAGGATTTCATGTTCGAGACTTATCAAGTCCATGAGGCGCGCGCCTGGGGGGCTGACTGCATTCTGCTCATCATGGCGTCGCTCACCGATGACGATGCAGAGCGTCTGCAGGACGAAGCGTTCTCGCTCGGCATGGACGTGCTGGTCGAGGTCCACGACGCCGAGGAGATGGAGCGGGCGCTGAAGCTGTCCTCGCCGCTTATCGGCATCAACAACCGCAATCTGCGCACCTTCGAGGTCAGCCTGTCGGTCAGCGAGACGCTTGCTTCCATGGTTCCGGCAGACCGCCTCCTCATCGGCGAAAGCGGCATCTTCACCCATGCCGATTGCAAGCGCCTGCAGGCCGTGGATATCAGCACCTTCCTGGTCGGCGAAAGCCTGATGCGAAAGGACGATGTGACGGCCGCCACCCGCGCGCTGCTCTTCGGCGAAGCCGCCATCGCGGCCGAATGACATGAGCGGCGGAAAGCCCGGCCTCACGCATATCGATGCCTCCGGCGAGGCGCATATGGTCGATGTCTCGGATAAGGCCGAGACGGTGCGTATCGCCACGGCCGAGGGCCATGTGAAGATGGCGCCGGAAACGCTGGCGCTGATCCGCCAGGGCGATGCCAAGAAAGGTGACGTCATCGGCACGGCGCGCCTTGCCGGCATCATGGCGGCCAAACGCACCGCCGATCTCATCCCGCTCTGCCATCCGCTGATGCTGACCAAGGTTACGGTCGAGATCGAGGAAGATGCCGCCCTTCCCGGCCTGCGCGTCACGGCAACCGCCAAGCTGACCGGCAAGACCGGTGTGGAGATGGAGGCGCTGACCGCCGTCTCGGTCGCCTGCCTCACCATTTACGACATGGCCAAGGCCGCCGACAAGGCAATGGAGATCGGCGGCATCCGGCTGCTGGAAAAATCCGGCGGCAAGTCGGGCGATTTTCGCCATCCGGAGGCGAGATGAACCTTCTCCCGGTCACTGAGGCCTTAAGCCGCTTGCTCTCTCGCGCAAGGCCAGTCGCGGTATCGGAGACGTTGCCGCTCGCCGAGGCCGAAGGCCGCGTCCTGGCCGTCGATCTCAAGGCCGCGATAACCCAACCGCCCTTCAACGCCTCGGCCATGGATGGTTATGCGCTACGCCGCGACGACGCGCCGGACCCGGGCGCCGTGCTGAAGGTCATCGGCACATCTTCAGCCGGCCATGCCTTTGAAGGAAGCGTCGGCAAGGGCGAGACCGTCCGCATTTTCACCGGCGCTCCGGTTCCGTCGGGCGCCGACAGCGTCCTGCTGCAAGAGGATGCCGAGAAGATCGAGGGCGGCATCCGAACCAATTTCCCGGTCCGGCAGGGCCAGCACATACGTCCCCGCGGCCAGGATTTTGCCGAAGGCGAAGCGGTGCTGTCGGCCGGCACCGTGCTCGATTTCTCGCGACTGACGGTTGCTGCCGGCATGAACCGGCCCGATGTCGAGGTCCTCAAACGCCCGCTGATCGCCATCCTCGCAACCGGCGACGAACTGCTGCCGCCCGGAAGCACGCCCGGCCCTTCGCAGATCATCGCATCCAATACGTTCGGTATCGCAGCCCTTGCCCGCAAAGCCGGCGCCGACGTGCTCGATCTCGGCATCGTGCCTGATGATAAGACCAGGATCACGGCGGCGATCGACGCGGCGCGAGACGCCAAGGCCGACGTCATCGTCACGCTCGGCGGCGCTTCGGTCGGCGACCATGACCTGGTACAGGCAACGCTGATCGAGGCCGGCATGCAGCTGGACTTCTGGCGTATCGCCATGCGCCCCGGCAAACCGCTGATGGTCGGCAGCTTCGGCGAGACCCATGTGCTCGGCCTGCCCGGCAATCCGGTCTCGAGCTTGGTCTGCGCCCTGTTGTTCCTGGAGCCGCTGATCCGCAAACTCGCTTCCCTGCCGCCGGTGCAGCGCGAGGCAATGGTGGAGGCAGCCGTGACGCTACGCGCCAACGACCACCGCCAGGACTATATCAGGTCGAAACTCTCGAAATCCGCCGCCGGAGACTGGCTCGCCGAACCCTTCGGCAAACAGGACTCCTCGATGATGAAGGTATTTGCCCAAGCCGACTGCCTCATCATCCGCCCGCCGCATGCGCCGGAGCTACCGGCCGGAGCGCCCTGCCCGGTCATGCTGTTGCGGCCGGATCTTCTGGTATAGCTCAGGCCGTCACCTGCTTCAGGAAAGGGAAAAAACGCCCGCCTGCACTACCCCGTCGCTGGACCCTGCGCCGAAATCCGCAACCGCATGCGTCGCGATACGCTGAAGTGCGCCCTGCGGCAGGTAGGCGCGATGGGGATCGCCGATCAGCACCTCGATGCCGGAGGCCTGGCAACGCCGCAGGAAAGCCATCACCCGCAATGCAAGCGCGGAATCGTAGAACAGATCGCCGACGGCGAGGATATCGGTCTCCTCCGGCGGCGGTGCCTCGATGATATCGACGGCGACGGCCAGGATGTTCACGCCGTTGATCGCCGCGTTGAGGCCGATTGCGGCAATGGCGTTGGCATCGACATCGACCGCCGTGACCGCGGCAGCTCCGGCCTTTGCCGCCGCAATGGCGACGAGCCCGGAGCCGGAGCCGAGATCAAGGACGCGACGGCCGGCGACCACTTCAGGACGGTCGAGCAGATGACGGGCAAGCACGGCGCCGCCGGCCCAGGGGTAGGCCCAATAGGGCGCTGGATCGCCTTCTTCGCGGCCGGCAAGCCGCCAGAGCCCGCTCGCAGGCCCCGCCGTATGCAGCAGGATTTCGGGAATGAGCGGAACGGGTGAAATCGGCAGATGGGCCTGGATGAAGGCGGCCGGATCGGGACACGGCGTGCCGGAGCGTTTCATCTTCGTCATGCTCCCTGCCTCATTTAGACACAAGTAGTAGAAAATTGTCGTCCTAAGAGATCGCCGTCTGCCCCTCATCCGCCTGCCGGCACCTTCTCCCCGCAAGCGGGGCGAAGGGGATATGCCGCACCCGCCCCCTCAACTTTAACGCTGCGTTTGGCACGTCCCCTCTACCCGTTTACGGGGAGAGGGTTAGGGTGAGGGGCAGCCTTCGCCAACCAGGCAGCAGTGCTGCCCCATTGCGAAATCCGATTCAAAAGACCTCATGCGAATGCCGCATGCCGTTGTTCTAGGAATAAAGCCCTCCGCCTCGACCGGCGAAGGGCTACGGCACAATCAGCCGGGCTTCTTCTTCGAGAACTTGTTCTTCGGCCCGGCGCCACCCTTGCCCTCGAATTTCGGGCGTTCGGATTTGGCGCCTTCGGATTTGCCGCCTTCATATTTGGGCTTGTCGTATTTCGGCTTGTCGAATTTCGGACCATCGAAGCCGGGCTTGCCGGGTTTCTTGCTCCAGGGTTTGCTATCGCGTCTTTCCTGGCTGCTATTGTCGGCTGCAGCATATCCGCCGCCCGGACCCTTGCCGAACTTGTTTTTCGGGCGTTCGTCGCGGAACGTGTCACCCGGCCGTTCGTCACGCGACGACTTGCCAGCGTAGGGCTTCGGCGACGGCGCCCGGCTGAAATCCGGCGTGCCGGAAAGCCTGGTCACGCGGATGCCGCGTTCGAGCGCCTTGTTCGGACCGATCGCCGCCAGGAAGCTTTCGGCACTCGCTGCCGCGATCTCCACGAAGGTTTCCTCGGGCTGCATCTTGATCGCGCCGATCTCGCGCTTCGTCACATTGCCGTTGCGGCAGAGCATCGGGATCAGCCAGCGCGGCTCGGCATTCTGCTTGCGCCCGACCGAGACGGAGAACCAGACGCTGGCGCCGAAATCCTCGCGCGGTCCCTTCTGCGCCGGCTCGTAAGACTCGGCATTGTCGCGGCGCTTGCGGCTGCCCCCATCCTGCACGGTGACCTCGATCAGGTCCTCCGGCGCCGAATGATTGGTGCGGTAGAGACGCAGGAAGGCGGCGGCGAGCTTTTCGGCGCCGTGGCTGGAAAGCAGCTGCTGCACCAGCCCCTGCTCTTCCTCCTGCGGCGCTTCGCTGAAGATCGGATCGGCGAGCAGCCGCTCGTCGTCGCGCTCATTCACCTCTTCGGCCGATGGCGGGCGAGCCCAGGCGGCCGAAATACCGGCATTCTCGAGCAGGCGCTCGGCCTTGCGCCGTGCATTCAGCGGCACGATCATGGCGCTGATACCCTTGCGCCCGGCCCGGCCGGTGCGGCCGCTGCGGTGCAGCAGCGTTTCCGGATTGGTCGGCAGGTCGGCGTGGATGACCAGATCGAGGCCCGGCAGATCGATGCCGCGGGCAGCGACGTCGGTCGCAATACAGACGCGGGCGCGGCCGTCGCGCATCGCCTGCAGTGCATGGCTGCGTTCGTTCTGCGTCAACTCGCCGGAAAGCGCCACCACGGCAAAATTGCGGTTGTTGAAACGCGACGTGAGATGATTGACGGCAGCGCGCGTCGAACAGAAGACGATGGCGTTGGTCGCCTCGTAATAGCGCAGCACGTTGATGATCGCGTTCTCGCGGTCACTCGGGGCCACCATCAGCGCGCGATATTCGATGTCGATATGCTGCTTTTCCTCGGCGGCGGTGCTGATGCGCACGGCATTGCGCTGGTAGCTCTTGGCAAGCTTGGCGATCGCGGCCGGCACGGTTGCCGAAAACATCAGCGTCCGGCGTTCGTCCGGCGCCGAATCGAGAATGAATTCCAGATCTTCACGGAATCCGAGATCGAGCATCTCGTCGGCTTCGTCAAGCACGGCGGCCTTCAGTTCCGACATGTCGAGCGCCCGGCGGCGGATATGGTCGCAGAGACGACCGGGCGTGCCGACGACGATATGCGCGCCGCGTTCGAGCGCTCGGCGCTCGCTGCGGATGTCCATGCCGCCGACGCAGCTGACGATGACGGCGCCGGTCATCTCATAGAGCCATTCGAGCTCCCGCTTCACCTGCAGGGCAAGTTCGCGCGTCGGGGCGATGACAAGCGCGAGCGGCGCGCCGGCATTGCCGAAGCGCTCCGTGCCTTCAAGCAGCGTCGGCGCCAGCGCCAGGCCGAAAGCGACGGTCTTGCCGGAGCCGGTCTGGGCCGAGACCAGCGCGTCGGAGGCGGCGAGGTTGGGATCGAGCATCGCCTTCTGCACCGGGGTGAGTTCGGCGTAACCGCGCTTCTGCAACGCCTTGGCGATCGCCGGAACGACGCCGTTGAATTCTGTCATGGGTTTCGATCTTTCGGAGCTGTCAGGCGCGAAATGCGCCATGGCCGGAGCCAGCCGGCGGGGTATTTGCGCCGTTCCTAGCCGCTCCGGCGGCGATTGTCAAAGCGTGCGGCTGCGCCACAGCCAGGTGTCGATATGGCTCGCCCGGCCGCGCAGCGCCGTTTCCAACGGACCCTCCATGCGGCCGGCCCGCAGCAGCACGCTGTCGGGGCCTGCCGCACGGACGATTTCAGCGCTCAGCGCCAGCTCGACGCCATGGAGGGCGGCCACCTCCATCAGCCGGCTGCCGACATTGATGGTGTCGCCCGCCGCCGTGATCTGCTGCCGGTCGCCAGTGCCGAGCCGCGAGGCAACGATCGGCCCACAATGGGCGCCGACCTTGAAGCCGATTTTCTTCTCGGCAAATCCCGCATGCGCCTGAAGCCAGGCCCGGGTGCGCTCGCACAGGCTGACGGCGCAGGCGACGGCCCGGGCGGCGTCGTCAGCGGCAGGCTCCGGCAAGCCGAACAGGATCATCGCCCCGTCGCCCATGAAGCTGGTGATGGCGCCGCCGTGAGCGCGCGCCTCCTCGTCGATCAGTTCGAAGAAACCGCTCAGCACCTCGCTGACCTTGACCGGCCCGAGATTTTCACTGAGGCCGGTGAACCCCGAGAGATCGATGAAGATGACGGCGGCGTTCTGGCGCACCGGCTGGGCAAGAAAATTCGGATTGCGCGCCAGCCACTCGCCGAGACCCGGCGCCTCGATGCGCTGCAAGAGCGCGCTCTGCTCGGCGAAATGGCGGGCGCGGCCGCGATCGAGCCAGAGTTCGGCCGCGCCGAAGATCAGCGCCGGCGGCAGCGCTGCGGCGATCGGCAGCGCCGCGCTCAGCCAGTAGCCATGCGCAAAGGCCGACAGATTGAGCACCGCCCAGACGATCAGCGTCAGCACGATGATGACATAGCCCGCAGCACTCCGCCGCCAGGCAATCAGCGAAACGAGCACGAGCGGCAGCCCGACGGCGGTGCCGGCATCGATCAGGCGGATCCGGTGGTCGCGCACCATGCCGTCGCCGCTGACGAGATGGGTGATTGCCGTCGACATCACCTCGACACCAGGCATGACGGGGTCGAACGGCGTCGGGAAGACGTCGCCACCGCCGGTGACCGTCGAGCCGATGACGACAATCCTGCCGGCAACGGCATCTCCAGAAAGCTTGCCATCCAGCGCATCGGTGGCGCTCAAGGTGGAGATGCTGCCGCGCCCGCCGTAGAAAGTCACCGGCAGGCGCTGGCCGATATCGGTGGGGATACGCAGCTTTCCGAGCATGATGGCATCGGGCTCGATGCTGGGATCGGCGCCGAGCGCCACCGACGCGGCACGCAGCGGAAAGGCCGGATCCAGCCGATCCGCACCACGCGAAATCAGCGGGATGAAGCGCGGCGTGCCGGTCTGATCGGTGGCGACATTGACGATGCCGACCGCGGCGGCTTCGGCGAAGCGGGGAAGCGGCAACAGAATCTGGTTTGCCTCGGGGATGGCGGCAAGCGGATCGTTCGCCGCATTGCTGACCTCTTGGCGGCTCCTGGCAAAGGTAGCCGCGGCGGCAATCACGCTCGGACCCTCGGCAAGGGCGGCAGCCAGCGCCGCATCGCCCTCCTCCGGCCCCGGATCGACGAGCAGAATGTCGAGCGCCAGCGCCTTCGGCTTTAAGGCGGTGATTGCGCCGACCAAGCGCGCAAGCGTGGCCCGATCAAGCGGATAGCCGTGGGTGGCAGCGGTGCGGTCGTCGATGGCGACGATCGAGACGACGGGAGGCGGCGTCTTCGCCCCGATGACGACGCTGCGGATGTCGGCAAGCGAGGCCTCCATCCGGTCGAGCAGCCCGCTTCCGCCATTGAGATTGGCATAGCCGAGTGCCGCCCCCCAAAGACCGGCGAGCAGCAGCGCGATCACCGTCTGCAGGCGATGGTTCATGGATTTATTGGCCGAGTCGGGCAAGAAGGGCGGCGACGCGCGGCGCCGGCCAGCGACGCACGACGAGCGGTTCCCTGCCGCCGCTGACGTCGACGCCCTCGCCCGGCGACAGCACCACCTGCTCGCCGACCGGCCGGCGGACGGCGACACTGCCTCTGACGACCAGCACCGAAGTCTTGCCACTGGCGACGTCGACGGCCCATTGCGTGCCGCGCACCGCAGCGATCGCCTGCGGCGTCACCACCTGGAAACCGCCCACATGCTGGCTGCCGTCGACATCGACGAGGATCGCCTTGCGCCGCAGCGATGCCGAATCAGGGCTGCCGTCACGGTTGCGGTCGGCAAGGCGGAAGGAAGCGCCAGCCTCCGCCGTGATCTTGACCCCGCCTGGACAGGTGAACACCTGGCGGGCGCCGGCGTCGCGCGCGATCGTGCAGCCGGCAGACTGCGCAACGGCCGCTCCATGCGGAATGAGGCCGACAGCAAGTGCGGCGGCAAGCAGGCTGCGAAAGGTCCTATGCATGGAAAGCCCCCATGATCGCGCGGACAGCTTTTTCGAAAGCGCCCGCCAACCGTCTTCTTCCATGTCGGGCATGATAGCCGAATTCGGATATTTCCCTAGGCAATTCTTAGGGGCTGGTGGTGGTTTCAGGCACCGGCCCGGCATAACGCGCCCGCGGCCGGATCAAGTCGCCGCTATCGATCTGCTCCATCGCATGCGCCAGCCAGCCGGTGGAACGGGCAAGCGAAAACAGGATGATCGGCGCCTCCCGCGGCAGATCGAAAGCGGCGGCCATGGCGGCAAGCGCGAAGTCGACATTGACCTTCTCGCCGACCATCTCCTCGCCGGTCTGCCGCACCTCGGCAAACGGCTGCGGCAGGGGGAAATGCGAAAGCAGCGCGTGCGCCCTGATATCGCCGTCGGGATAGAGCGGATGGCCGAAGGCCGACAGGCGATGGCCTTGGGCAAGCGTGCGGCGGATCGCCTGGTCCGCCCCAAGGGTGGCAGCCACCGCGATCAAGCTGTCGACGCCCTGCCAGGCGGCGCCATGCAGGGGCCCCGTCAGCGTCGCCAGCCCGGAAAGCACGGCCGCCGAAAGGGCGGCGCCCGCCGATGCCGTCACCCGTGCCGCAAAGGTCGAGGCGTTGAGTTCGTGATCGGCAAGCAGCACCAGCGCCCGGCGCAGGCAATCGGCAGCATCCGGCCGCTGCCAGCTCTCTGCAAGCCGCAAATGCAGCGGCTGGTCTGAGGGCCCCGGCGCCAGCGCATCGGCGACCGTAGAGAGCACCCCGCCGGCTTCCCGGCGAAGCACTGCTTGCGAGCGGCCGAGTGACGGCAGATCGGATGTCACTCGCCCGGCAAGCGCCAGGAATGCAGCCTGGAGCGATGGAGCCGCATGGTCCGCTGCAGTGGCGGAAGCAAGTGCTTCCGCACCGTTCCAGAGCAATGCCGCCGTCTGCTCCAGCGTCGCCGCCTCGGAAAAATCGGCCGCGTCTCGTCCGCGATAGAAAAGCCGTCCGGCTGTGATGGTGGAGATCGCCGAGGACAGCACCGGGTCGCCCCAGCGGATCGCATCGGCGGCAACCGTTTCGGCCTTGCGGCGGCCGGCATGGCGTTCGGCCAGCCGCTTCACGTCCTCAGCCTGATAGAGGCTGCGGCGCGGGTCTGCGGGATCGGGTTTGGCGCGGATGCGCCCGCGGCTGACATTGGCGTAGAGCGTCTGCGGCTTGGTCTTCAGCGCCTGCAGCGCTTCCTCGGCAGTCAGCCACGGCATCGACGCCTCATGTTGATCGATTACATCAAGATTGACGTCAATGAGAGTAGGTCGGATCATCCTTGTCGTAAAGGAGAAACAACATGAAAAATGGCTTGGAAGACGTCATTGCCGCCGAAACGCAGCTCTCGGATGTCGATGGCGAAGCGGGGCGGCTGATCATTCGTGGCGTATCGCTCGATCATCTGGTCGCAGACTGCAGCTATGAGGGTGTCGCCGCATTGCTGCTCGACGGGCTGATGGAGCGAAGCTTCGATGAAGCGCAATTGCGCGAGTGGCTGGCGAAAGTGCGAGCCGGGATTTTCCACCATGTCGAGGCGGCCGATGCCTCGATACTGGCGCTGCCGCCGGTCGATGCGATGCGGGCGCTGATCGCCCGGCTGCCCGATGGCGAGGATCTCGATACCGCGCTGAGCCTCCTGGCGGCGCCCGCGGTCTTCCTCCCCGCGGTTCTGCGCCTGCAGCGCGGTGAAAAACCGATCGCGCCCGAGGTCTCGCTGCCGCAGGCGGCCGATATCCTGCGCATGCTGACCGGACAATTGCCGACCAGGGAGCAGACGGCGGCGCTCGATACTTATCTGGTGACGATCTCCGACCATGGCCTCAATGCCTCGACCTTCGCATCGCGCGTCATCGCCTCGACCCAGGCCGGCCTTACCTCTTCGGTCCTGGCGGCGGTGAGCGCACTGAAGGGACCGTTGCATGGCGGGGCGCCGGGGCCGGTGCTCGACATGCTGGATTCGATCGGAACCGCCGAGAATGCCGGCCAATGGCTCGGCGGAGCGCTTGATCGCGGCGAACGGCTGATGGGCTTCGGCCACCGCATCTACCGCGTCCGCGATCCGCGCGCCGATGCGTTGAAAGGCGCGCTGAGGCCGCTGATTGCCTCGGAGCAGGTGGACAGCACCCGCGGTGCGCTGGCCGAAGCCGTGGAGGCTGCTGCCTTGGCGATCCTCAAAGCACGCAAACCGAACCGGCCGCTCGACGTCAATGTCGAATTCTACACCGCGCTGCTGCTCGAAGCGCTGGGCTTCCCGCGGGACGCCTTCACCGGCGTTTTTGCGATTGGCCGCACCGTCGGTTGGCTGGCGCATGCGCGCGAACAGGCGCTCGACGGCCGGCTGATTCGTCCGCGCTCGGTCTATATCGGCCCGCTGCCGGCCGCGGCCTGACGATTGGCTTCGGCGGCGGGGCAGCCCTGCCGCCGAATCTCAGCCGCCGACGAAAGCGGCGAGGTTGCCGAGCGTCAAACGGCAGCCTTCCTCATTGTCTTCAAGGCGGATGCCGGAGGGGACGTTGTCGCAGACCATCGTCACAGCGGTGCCACCCTCCACAGGCGCCAATGTCGTGCTGACCGTCATCTCACCGGAAAAGCTTTCGTTGTCGGAATCGAAGACCGTGGCCCAGACGATCCGTTCGTCAGGCACCAGCCTCGCGAAACGGCCCTCGAACCTGTCGGTCTTGTCGGAGGTCTTGCCTGGCTGCGACGCCTCTTCATCGGCATAGACCAGCGACATGCTGAACGCGCCGCCTTCCCTGCCGTCGAAGGCATGGACGATACCCTTCATCGAACCGGGTGGAAGCCAGGTGGCGACCGCCTCTGCATCGAGGAAAGCACGGTAGATGCGCTGAGGCGGCGCGGCGATGAAGCGCGAAACGGTGGTGCTGCGTCGGGTGGCCATGCCCGGCAAAATAGAGCACAGCAAGCACTTGCCCAGATCGCGCTTGAAATCGCGCGATCTGGATCGTCATTGTGGTCAGACGAGGCGGCTCTGTTCCGTCGCCGCTTCGATGAAGCTCGCAAACAACGGATGCGGGTCGAGCGGCCGGCTCTTCAGTTCCGGGTGGTACTGCACGCCGATGAACCACGGATGATCGGGATATTCGATCGTCTCCGGCAGCACGCCATCCGGCGACATGCCCGAGAAGACAAGGCCGCAGCTCTCGAGCCGGTCCTTGTAGTCGACATTGACCTCGTAGCGGTGGCGATGACGCTCGGAAATATCGGTGGAACCGTAGATATCCGAGATCTTCGTGCCCTTCTTCAGCGCCGCCTTATAGGCGCCGAGGCGCATCGTGCCGCCGAGATCGCCGGCTGCCGTGCGCTTCTGCAACTCGTTGCCCTTGACCCATTCGGTCATCAGGCCGACCACCGGCTCCTTGGTCGGGCCGAATTCGGTTGAGGAAGCGCCGGACACGTCGGCGAGATTGCGCGCCGCCTCGATGACCGCCATCTGCATGCCGAAGCAGATGCCGAAATACGGCACCTTGCGTTCGCGGGCGAAGCGGGCGGCGTGGATCTTGCCTTCCGAACCGCGTTCGCCGAAGCCGCCGGGCACGAGGATGCCGTGCACCTTTTCCAGATAGGGCGCCGGATCTTCCTTTTCGAAGACTTCGGACTCGATCCATTCGAGCTTGACCTTGACGCGATTGGCGATGCCGCCGTGATGCAGCGCCTCGATCAGCGATTTATAGGCATCCTTGAGGCCGGTATATTTGCCGACGATCGCGATCGTCACTTCGCCTTCCGGGGTGCGGATGCGGTTGCAGACCTCTTCCCAGGGGTCGAGACGCGGCTTCGGCGCCGGCTCGATGCCGAAGGCTGCGAGCACTTCGTCATCAAGGCCTTCCTTGTGGTAGGCGATCGGCACGTCGTAGATGTTGGCGACGTCGAGCGCCTGGATGACGGCCGACGGGCGCACGTTGCAGAACAGCGACAGCTTGCGCCGCTCGGCTTCCGGAATTTCGCGGTCGGCGCGCACCAGCAGGATATCGGGGTGAATGCCGAGCGCCTGCAGTTCCTTGACCGAATGCTGGGTCGGCTTGGTCTTGAGTTCGCCGGCCGCCGGAATATAGGGCATCAGCGTCAGATGGACGTAGACGGCGGTGCCGCGCGGCAGGTCGTTGCCGAGCTGGCGGATCGCCTCCATGAACGGCATCGCCTCGATATCGCCGACCGTGCCACCGATCTCGCAGATGACGAAGTCGTAATCGTCATTGCCCTCGATGACGAAATCCTTGATTTCGTTGGTGACGTGCGGAATGACCTGCACCGTCGCGCCGAGATAGTCGCCGCGCCGTTCCTTGTCGATGATGTTCTTGTAGATGCGGCCGGTGGTGATGTTGTCGGTCTTGGTCGCCGAACGCCCCGTGAAGCGTTCGTAGTGGCCGAGATCGAGATCGGTTTCCGCGCCGTCGTCGGTGACGAAGACCTCGCCGTGCTGGGTCGGGCTCATCGTGCCCGGGTCCACGTTCAGATAGGGGTCGAGCTTGCGAAGCCGCACCCGATATCCACGGGCCTGCAGCAACGCTCCGAGAGCCGCGGCCGCAATTCCTTTTCCGAGAGAGGAAACCACGCCGCCAGTGATGAATACGTATCGCGCCATGGGATTCACCGGATACCTTTTCAAAAACGATTCCACCAGCCCCAAAAATTCTTTTCCGGAATTTTCGAAGCCTGGCGAAGGAATCTGAACAAAAGAAAACCGGCAGACCCGAGGGCCTGCCGGCGGTTTATGTCGAAGACCGGTTTACTGTCCCGTCGGGACGCCGGCGGGCTGAGCCGGTGCCGGCGCGGCCGGAGTTGCGGGCGCGGCCGGAGCAGTCGTTGCCGGAGCCGTCGCTGAAGGTTCGCTGGCAGCCGGAGCCGCCGGAGCGGTCGTTGCCGGTGTCCCAGTTGCCGGAGCTTGAGCGGCGGGGGCCTGCGGTGCGGGCGTGGCAGCACCGCTGCTCGGAACGCCGTTGCCGGCCGGCTGGCTGGCTGGAGCCTGCGCGCCGCCGCCGAGCGAATCGAGAATGCCGTTGCCCTGGCCGCCCGTTGCCGGGATGCGGTCGAGGATATCGCTCGGACGGCCCTGGTAACGCGTCAGAACGCCGAGGCCGAGCGAGGTCAGGAAGAACAGGGTCGCCAGGATCGCGGTGGTGCGCGTCAGCGCATTGGCCGTGCCGCGCGCCGACATGAAGCCCGAACCGCCGCCGATGCCGAGGCCGCCGCCTTCCGAGCGCTGGATGAGCACCACGCCGACAAGGGCGAGCACGATCATGAGATGAATGACAATCAATACGGTCTGCATGGGTCCAGTCCTGCCCGCCTGGAGACGGACAAAGTTAAGAATTCTGGCGGCTCTTTACATGAGGCTTTCATCTATTCCAAGCCCTTCGGCCCGGAATAAGCCCCGGGATAAACGAATAACCCGGGAATAAAAACAATGCCTCAGGCGAGCAGCGCCTCATAGGCCCGGTAGATGGCGAGGAAGTCGGCCGCTTTCAAGCTAGCCCCGCCGATCAGCGCGCCGTCGACATTGACGATGCCCATCAGCTCGCCGGCATTGGCCGGCTTGACCGAGCCGCCATAGAGAAGACGCATCTTGCGGCCTTCGTCGCCGAAGCGGGCCACGAGCTCGGCACGCATGAAGGCATGCGCCTTTTCCACATCGCCCGCCGTCGGCGTCACACCGGTACCGATCGCCCAGATCGGCTCATAGGCGATGACGGTATTCTCGGCTGTGGCGCCGTCCGGAACCGAGGCGGAAAGCTGACGTTTGATGACATCGAGCGCCTGGCCTGTCCGGCGCTCATCGGCCGTTTCGCCGATGCAGATGATCGCCGTCAGCCCGGCGGCGAAGGCGGCCTCCGCCTTGGCGCGGACCAGGTGATCCGTTTCGGCATGGTCGGTGCGCCGCTCGGAGTGGCCGACGATGACATAAGTGCCGAAACAATCGGCAATCATCTCGGCCGAGATGTCGCCGGTATGCGCACCCGACGGGTTCTGATGACAATCCTGAGCGCCGATCGCCAGCGGGCTGTCGGTGCAGAGCGCCGTTGCCACGTAGAGCAGCGTCGCCGGCGGGCAGATCAGCGCTTCGACCTTGTCGGCAAGCGGCGAGGAAACGCCCTCGGCGATCGCCTTGATCTGATCCAGGGAGGCACGCATGCCATTCATTTTCCAGTTTCCCGCCACGAGCGGGCGCACGTCAGGTGTCATGCCAGCCTTCCAAATTCTGCGTAGGCCTTGGGCCATATCAAAAGCGCGCGGCAAAGAAAAGCATCATGCCCTTGACGTAAGGGGAATCTCGGCGATCCCGCCTATATTTCTGCGAAATTCAACCGCTAGCCGGCAAGAATCCAGTTCAAGACCCGGCGCCAGTCGATCATCCGGATCGGCGTCCCGTGATTGCCGGTCTGAAACAGCGTGAAGTGCGTCGGATATTTGGCCTTGTGCAGGCTTTCGAACAGCGCCTGCTGGGTGCTGGCGGCATAGACCGGGTCGCGGCTGCCATGGGCGAACCAGAGCGGCAGCTTCGCCTTGTAGAAGGCGCTCTTGGTGAAATCGGGATCGGTGACGCCGCTCATGACAAGCATGCCCTTCAACCGCTTGACGCTGCCCTCGTCGCGGGCAATGCCCCAGCAGACTTGGCTGCCCATCGAGGCGCAGGACAGGATGATCGGCCGGCCGGGCGATTGGGCGCTGGCGTAGCGGATGAGGCCGGCGATGGCCGCAACGCCACTGCTGTCGAAACTCCTGACCGTCGGCGAATAATAGACGCCGCCATTGCCGGCGACGAGGTTCTTCAGCCTGTTGAAATTGCCGCCGAAGCTGTAGTCGTTGGCGCCCAGCCGGCGGTCGCCGTCGCGGCCATGGATGAAAATCACCGTGAAGGCGGCATTCTGGGCCTGTCCCACCCTGGTGACATCGAGCCGGATGCCGTCCAGAGACAGCGTCTCGTCGACTTGGGCCTTGCGGATGCCAAGCGCCACATATTTCTGCTGCACCCGCTTTTGCGGGATCTGGTCGCGGCCGTTGATATCGCGCATCTCGTCATAGCCGATGACCTCGAAGGCGCCGTCATCGCCCGTCTGCAAGATGGCCTGCTGCGAAAACAGATCGTCCTTGAACGGCGGCAGCGCATCGCCTGCCCTCACCGGCCCGGCAGCCGACAGAATAGCCGCGGACAGGAAAAAGGCCGCAATTGCAGTGATGATGGTGCAATGACTTGTGGACATTCGCATTCGGATGGTTCCTGAAGCCTGCCGCCGCTTGCCATTCGGCGCCCGGCAACGCAAATCATGAGTGAAAAGCCGCCAAAACTGGCGGTGTCGCGTATAGAGGTGCTTTCTGGCAAAATCTGCCTGATTCGCAAACGTGACATGAAATGCGGTGATTTTGGGTCGGCGGCGGATGCAAGCCCCAAGCCTGACCCAAGACAGGATGAAGATCTGAACGGCTCCATGGACGATAGCAACGACCTCTTTTCCGGAATGCCCCTCTCTGAAAAACGCGGGGAGGCGCAGAAGCCTGCGGCTGCGGCCGAACGGCCGGCGGTGACGGCTGCGCCCGCTGCCGCCCCACCTGCTGCTGGAGCCCCCTCTGCTGCGGGAGCCTCTGCGCGCCCGGCACCTACCGCGTCGAATGCCGATGAATACGGCGCCTCGTCGATCCGCGTCCTCGAAGGCCTCGAGCCGGTGCGCATGCGCCCGGGCATGTATATCGGCGGCACCGACGAAAAGGCGCTGCATCACCTCTTTGCCGAAGTCATCGACAACGCGATGGACGAAGCGGTCGCCGGACACGCCAATTTCATCGAGGTCTATCTTGATCTCGCAGGTTATCTGACGGTCTCCGACAACGGCCGCGGCATCCCGGTCGAGAACCACCCTCAGGTGCCGGGCAAGTCGACGCTCGAAGTGATCATGACCAAGCTGCATGCCGGCGGCAAATTCGACGGCAAGGCTTACGAGACCTCGGGCGGCCTGCACGGCGTCGGCGTCTCGGTCGTCAACGCGCTTTCCGACGACCTCGAAGTGGAAGTGGCGCGCAATCGCAAGCTCTACCGCCAGCGCTTCTCCCGCGGCCTGCCGCAGGGCGGCCTCGAAGAATTGGGCGACGTCCACAATCGCCGCGGTACCCGCGTACGCTTCCATCCCGACCCGCAGATCTTCGGCGATCACATGAAGTTCGACGCCGCCCGGGTGTTCCGGATGGCGCGCTCGAAGGCCTATCTGTTCGGCGGCGTCGAGATCCGCTGGAGCTGCGAGCCGGGCGTCCTGCCCGAAGGTTCCGAGGTGCCCGACAAGGCGGTCTTCCACTTCCCCGGCGGCCTGAAGGACTATCTGCAGGCGACGATGGGCAAGGAGTTCACCGTCACCCGCGAGATTTTCGCCGGCAAGACGGAGAAGACCAGCGGCCACGGCTCGATGGAATGGGCGATCACCTGGTATGGCGGCGATCCGCAGGTGCATTCCTATTGCAACACCATCCCGACTCCTGAAGGCGGCACGCATGAGGCCGGCCTGCGCATCGCGCTGACCAAGGGCCTGAAGGCCTATGCCGAGCTGACGCAGAACAAGCGCGCCGCGCAGATCACCACCGATGACGTGATGATCTCGGCCGTCGGCATGCTGTCGGTCTTCATCCGCGAGCCGGAATTCGTCGGCCAGACCAAGGACAAGCTGGCGACCGTCGAGGCCCAGCGCATCGTCGAGAACGCGTTGCGCGATCCCTTCGACCATTACCTTGCCGACAACCCGAACGAATCGGCCAAGCTGCTCGACTGGGTGATTGAGCGCGCCGAGGAACGCCTGCGCCGCCGCAAGGAAAAGGAAGTCAACCGCAAGACGGCGGTGCGCAAGCTGCGCCTGCCCGGCAAGCTTGCCGACTGCTCGCAGAACACCGCCGAAGGCGCCGAACTCTTCATCGTCGAAGGGGACTCGGCAGGTGGCTCGGCCAAGCAGGCGCGCAACCGCGCCAACCAGGCAATTCTGCCGCTGCGCGGCAAGATCCTCAACGTCGCCAGCGCCGGCCGCGAAAAACTCGGCGCCAACCAGCAGCTTGCCGATCTCATCCAGGCGCTCGGCTGCGGCACCCGCTCGAAATACCGCGACGAAGACCTGCGCTACGAGCGCATCATCGTCATGACCGATGCCGACGTCGACGGCGCCCATATCGCTTCGCTGCTCATCACCTTCTTCTATCAGGAGATGCCGGAACTGGTGCGCGGCGGCCACCTCTTCCTCGCCGTGCCGCCGCTCTACAAGATCACCCAGGGGTCGAAATCCGCCTATGCCCGCGACGACAATCATCGCGCCGAGTTGATGCAGACGGAGTTCAAAGGCAAGGCCAAGGTCGAGATCAGCCGCTTCAAAGGTCTCGGCGAAATGATGCCCGCCCAGCTCAAGGAAACCACCATGGATCCGTCCAAGCGCACCCTGCTAAAGGTGCTGATCGACGAGGTGGATTTCGAGGGCACCCGCAGCGCCGTCGACGATCTGATGGGCACCAAGCCGGAAGCCCGTTTCCGCTTCATCCAGGAACGCGCCGCTTTCGCCGAAAACCTCGATATTTAAACGATGCCTTCAAGCGCGCCGGCCGGTCGGGCAGGTTCGGCGCGCCGACATTTTAGCATCGACGATTTCACGGAACTGACGAAGAACCGTAACAACCCCGTCAAACAACCGGCGCATGAAACGGTCGGCGTACCTTCTCCCGAGGGCGTCTGAACCGTTTTCCAAACCATTGCCGGATATTTGTCATGACCAAGCGTTTTCTCGCGGCTGCCGCTTTCGTTCTCCTGTCCAGCACCGTCGCCGCCAATGCCACCAATATCGAGGCCACCTTCGAGACCGCCTGCCCCTTCGGCGACTGCGCCGCCGGCATTGCGCTCTCCTATCTCGGTGAATTCGTCATCCCCACCGGCCACATGGAAAACGGCGTCGAATTCGGCGGCATTTCCGGCCTCGATTTCGATCCCGCCACCGGCCACTATCTCGCCATCAGCGACGACCGCTCGGACAAGGCCCCGGCCCGCTTCTATGAACTCGATGTGGATGTCGACGCGTCCGGCCTCAAGGGCGTTTCCATCGTCAAGCACGTCACGCTGAAGGACAAGAACCACGAACCCTTCGCCGCCAGGACTGTCGATCCGGAATCGATCCGCCTCGGCAAGGACGGCATCTATTGGGGCAGCGAAGGCGACGCCAGGGCGCTGCTGCCGCCCTTTATCCGCGTCGCTGCGCCTGACGGTTCCTTCCTGCGCGAATTCAGGCTGCCGGAAGGTTTTGCTCCGACAGCCGACAAGTCCACCGGCATCCGCGACAACCTTGCCTTCGAGGATCTCGCTGTGACGCCCTCGGGCGACGTTTTCGTCGGTGTCGAAGCCGCGCTCTATCAGGACGGCCCGAACCCCTCGCTGACATCAGGCAGCCTGTCGCGCATCATCCGTTATGACGGCGCAACCGGCGAGCCGAAGGCTCTGTACGTCTATCCGGTCTCGCCGATCCCGCAGGCCGCCACCAAACCCGATGGCGGCAATGACAACGGCATGTCGGAAATGCTTGCGCTTGACGACCACCGCCTGCTCGCCGTCGAGCGCAGCTATGCAGAGGGCTATGGCAACACCATCAAGATCATGATGATGGATCTGGCCGATGCCACCGATGTATCCGCCATCGCATCGGTCGCCAAAACCGACCAACGCATCGTCCCCGCCCGCAAAAGCCAGGTCCTTGATCTGAGAGCAATCGGGCTCGTCCCTGACAATATCGAGGCGATGTCGCTCGGCAAGGCCAAGGACGGCACCGACGTTCTCATTCTCGGCTCCGACAACAATTTCTCGACCGCTCAGAAGACGCAATTCTACGCCTTCAAGATTCTCAAGCGTCCGCGGCAGTAAGACATCGGCTCCGACGGTCGAATAGCGACGCTTTGTATACGCTTTCGGGGTGCAGACCTTGAAACAGCCGGGGTGATGGCCCATAACCAGAGGACAAGAAAAAGAAGAGGCGCGTGTGGGTGTGTTCGACCGTCAGAAAAACAATCATGAACCGCGATGGCTCGGCTCGTCGGCGCCGACACGCACCCCGCTGATTCCCTCCATCTCGGCCGCACGCTGGCTGCTGGTTCTGATCGTCGCGGCCGGCGTCTACTTCTTCTACGGTTTCCTCGTGCCGGTGCTGGCAGCCCTGGTCATCGGCTTCGCCAGCTGGCCGCTCTACCGCAAGCTTCTTGCCCGCGTCGGCGGTAACACGACGGTCGCAGCGACCATCGCCATCATCATGATCGTCACCTTCCTGGTCATCCCGATCGGGCTTGCGGTCACCTATACCACGGGTGAAGTGCGCACCTGGGTTGCCTGGGCAATCCACGCCAACCGTGCCGGCGCCCCGACACCGGCCTGGATTGTCGCGCTGCCTTGGGCCGGCGCCTATCTCGATGAAGTCTGGACCAAATATATCGGCAGCCCCGGCGCCCTGGGCGAGGTCATCCAGGCCGTCAGCGGCGCCAATATCGGCAATATCTACCGGGCCGTGCTTGCCGCCGGCGGCGGCGCCTTCCACCTGCTGCTGACGCTGCTCTTCATGCTGATCGCGCTGTTCTTCGTCTATCGCGACGGTTTTTCCTTCTCCAAGCAGATCGACATGCTCGGCGAGCGCATCCTGCCGAACCGCTGGGAGCGCATTTCCCGCGTCGTGCCGGCGACGATTAGCTCCACCGTCATGGGCATGACGCTGATTGCGATCGGCGAAGGCATCGTGCTCGGCCTTGCCTATTGGATTGCCGGCGTGCCGTCACCGGTGACCCTCGGCGTGCTGACGGGCGTGATGGCGCTGATACCGGGCGGCGCGCCGCTCTCCTTCACGCTGGTGTCGATCTATCTGCTGGCCAGCGGCTCGCATGTCGCCGGCATCGGTCTCTTCGTCTGGGGAACGGTCGAACTCTTCATCGTCGACAAGACGCTGCGGCCGAAGCTTGTTGGCGGCCCGATCAAGCTGCCCTTCCTGCCGACCTTCTTCGGCCTCGTCGGCGGCGTCAAGACGATGGGTTTCCTCGGCCTCTTCATCGGCCCGGTGCTGATGGCACTGATCGTCGCCATCTGGCGCGAATGGATCCACGAAGCCCGCAATGCCGATAAGGGCGAAACGGGACCGCAGGTTCTCATCGACGAGCAAGCCCCGCCGGCAATCCCCGGACCGCCGAAAGCAATTCCCCGTGTTGCCGAAGGCTGAAAAGAAGTTGTTGCCGAAGGCTGAAAAGGCGTTATTGCCGACGGCTGAACCGGCCTTGGCTAGTCGTCATCCCAGCCGCTTTTCCATGAACAGGCTGAGCGGGTCCGGCAGATAGGTGCCGAAAGGCTCAATGTCCCGGTATCCGTATTTGCGGTAGAGCGCGATCGCCTCGGGCTGGTAGATGCCGGTTTCGAGCCGGATCGCCGACAACCGCTTTTCCCCAGCGATCGCTTCGAGCGCATTCATCAGGCCGCTGGCAATCCTCAGGCCCCTCGCCTCGGGATCGACGAACATGCGCTTGATCTCCGCCGTGCCGTCGCCAGCTTCGACGAGCGCGCAGCAGCCGACGATCGTATCGCCGTTGCGCGCGACCAGGAAGCTCACCGCCGGCTTTTCCAGCAAGGATAGGTCGACAAGATGGTTGCTCTCCGGGGGATAGAGCGACTGCGCATAGGCATCGGAAAGATCGAGAAGGCGGATGACGCCGTCCTGACGCGGCGGCTCCAGGGCGATGGTGACGGACATGCTGCTTCTTTCTTCCGGGCAGGCACAAGTTTTTCCCGACATGACCAAGAGTTAATGCTCTCGCCTTCATTCGGTTGGAATTGCGCCCTCTAAGACGATGACATGCTCAATAGCCAAGGAGGCAAAATATGCAAGCGGTGCTGATCGCGATGACCATTCTCGGTTGCGACGATTCCATCAGCCAGTGCAATTATGTCGCGACAGTCGACAAACACTGGGAGAGTGTTGCCGCCTGCGATGCCGAAGCCGAACGCCGGCTGAAAACCTATGCCAATGTCAGCTATCCCTCGGTGATCGCGGTTTGCGAGGCGCCGAAAGCCATCGCCGCCACCGAGCCGCCGAAACCCACGCCCGTACCGCCGGCCGCACCCGAAGCGGTCGAACAGCACCCGCAGGGACTGCGTGGTTTTGCCGACGACATTGCTGGAAAGGTCCGCGACCATCTGCCCTCCGGCCGGAGCGTCAAGGACACGCTGGCCAAACCGGTGCATTTCGTCTCCGCCAGCTATTCCTGGGTGGTGACGCGGCTGGCTGACTAAGTGGCAGCAAACTCATTCAGTTGAAATGTCGTCGGGCCAAACCTGGGCACCGTGGAGGACGCGAAGGATCCGAATTCGGTCTTCCTGCACGATGTATGCGGCGATATAGGGCGTGCCTGGGATGACCAACTCCCGCGTGCCTGCGATCCTTCCCGGTCTTCCGCTTTCCGGAAATTCGACGAGACGGCGAACAGCAAAAACGATTTTCTGGTCGACATGGACTGCCGCCCTTGGATTCTCGATCTCAATGTATGTGAAAATATTGTCTCGGTCGGATACGGCACACCTGGCCCAAACAAGCCTCACGATTCAGCGGCCTTGCTCTTCCGCAATGCGGCCGCGCGCCTCTTCTCGAAGCTCGCCTCGACATCGGCATCATCGACATCGGCTCGCGTGTCATTGAGAGCTTCAAGGACCTTTCCACGAAACCATGCGTCATAAGCGTCGCTGTTGCTGATAAGTTCGAGCGGCAGAGCCCCCTCGTTCGCCGTGCGGGTCAATAAAATGCGCACGACATCCGAGACTGTCAGACCCATATCTTCCAAAACAGCCGTAGCGCGATCCTTGACGGCAGCATCTATGCGAGTTTGTACGAGCGCGTTTGACGCCATGCCGGGTCTCCTTGAATATGGTTCAATGTAATGCAATTGAATGACATATGCCAGCCAGGATCAATCTTATCCCAGCAGGAGGACGAGCAGTGCGAGCGGCTCTTGAATTTATGCGGCCGCCAGCGCCGCATACACGCGGGCCGATTGCCGCTGTTCGGCGACCCCAAGCTTTTCCACCATATCGAGCAGCTCACCGACCGCGCCATGGGCGCCGTCGTGATGGCGAAATTTTTCCAGAAGTCGGCCGCAGACGGTGCCGAGCACGCTGCCCGGCGCTTTTCTCGCGGCCTCGCGCCACAGCAACGTCGCCTCGACGAAGATCACGCTGATATCCCTCGGCAGACCGGCGGACTCGTAGAGCGCGCGGACGGCATGCATGCGCCCGGTCGCCAGGATCGAGCGCACCCGGCGCTCGCCGCACCCCGTCAGATCGACGATCGCTCCCGCGAAGAAATCCACCTTGCCGGCGCAGAGCGCATGCATCATGAAGGACGGCGTCAGCCGGCCGTTGAGGCGCAGATGTTCGACGAGGTCAGGGATTTCGCGCGGCGCGATATCGCCGGCGATCGAAACGATGGCGGCCTCGGTCGCCTCGCGGCTGATACGCTGCAGCCGCTGCAGGCCGATCGCCGCCTGGGCGAGCGGCAGCCCGACCAGCGCATTGCTGACATGCTGGGTCAGCAGTTGGCGGGCATCGGCGGGAAGATCGCTGCGGTCGAGAAGTAGGTTGCGGATGTCGCAGCCGTCGCCGAGCCGCTCGGCGATACGTTTCAGCGATTGGCTGGAGATCACCGCCCCGTCGTTTTCGAGCAGGCAGAGCAGCTCTTCCTCGTCGCCGACCTCCGCAAGCGCTGCGGAAACCGGGCGCGTCACATGCGCCCTCGCCGCGATCAGCATGCGGGTGGCGCCGTTGCCGCGCGCGGCGAGATCGACAAGATCGGCATCGCTCAAAAGCGGCGAACAGGTCACCGCATGGCAGGCCACCTCGGGCTGGTCTTCGGCGAGCGAAAGGATCAGGCTGCGCGGCGCATCGGGCGACCAGGCGATCGCCTCGGCAAGTGCCAGCCGCACGCGCGGCGACGGATCGTCGAGAAGAAAGGTCATCGCCATCTCGGCTGCCGCCCGCTCCTCCGCCGTCATCTCGGATTGCAGATAGGCCCGCCCGAGCGCGTTTGCAGCCCGGGCCCGGTCTCCGGTCTTGGCCGTTTCGATCCAACGAAGGAAAGCTTCTACGATCACGCGACGCCCCAGCACTTGAACGCGATTCCCTCGCGTTTCATTCAATGCTGCGACGGTAGCGGCAAAAGGTTTAAGATTGGTTCACCATATTTCTTAAGCCTTTATATGCCTTGCGGCCGACCTAAACCTTCGGCAGATGCGGCCGCATTATCTCGAAAACATCGCTGCCTTCGCTGTAGTCCATGTAGCCCATGCGCGCGAGGGGCCGGGCGATCGACATGTCGAGACGGCCGTCCCTGACGATCGCCTCGTCTATGCGGATGCCGACCACCTCACCAAAGACAAGGACGTTTTCCGACGGTGCGCCCGACAGCGTCTTCGGCTCGATGATCTCGGTGACCCTGCATTCGAGCACCGCGAAAGCCTCGCCGACATAGGGCGCGTCGATGAGTTCGGCCTGCTTCGGCGTCAGGCCGGCGAAAGCGAATTCGCTTTCGCCATAGGGCAGCGCCGCAGAGGAAAGGTTCATCTTCTCGGCGAGATCGCGACCGACGAAATTGCAGGTGAAGACGCCGGTCTCGGCCGCATTGCGCTGGCTGTCCTTGCGCCCGGCGGACGAAAACATCACCAGCTTCGGCCGGTCGGCAACGGCGTTGAAGAAGGAATAGGGTGCGAGGTTGATCGAGCCGTCCCTGCCCTTGCTGCCGATCCAGCCGATCGGGCGCGGCGACACGATCGCCTTGAACGGATCATGCGCCAACCCGTGCCGGTTGCTGTCGGTGGTGTAAAACATCAGCCCTCCCCGCCGACCCATGTCACGGTATCGGCAAGCTCCGGACGCGGCCGCTCGATCGCCGGAAATGTCGTCGAACCGATATGGATGAAGCCCGCCACTTTTTCGCCAGGCTCGACGCCGAGCAGCGGATAGGCGCGCTCATCATAGGCGAACCATTCCGTCAGCCAGTTGGCGACATAGCCGCTGGCATTGGCGGCGAGGATGACATTGAGGCAGAGCGCGCCGGCCGACATCAGCTGCTCCCATTCCGGGATCTTGATATGCGGCCCTGCCTTGCTGACGACGGCAACGACCACGGGTGCACGGGTGAAACGGGCGCGCTCGACCTGGATCATCTCTTCGGAAAGCTCGGGTTTTGTCTGAAGTGCCAAGGTCAGAAGCTCTTCGCCGAGACGGGCGCGCTCATCTCCGCGATAGACGATGAAGCGCCATGGCGCGATCTTGCCGTGATCGGGAACACGCGAGGCAAGACGCAGGATTTCCTCGATTTCGGCCTTCTCCGGGCCTGGTTCGCACATCTGGAACGCGGGGATGGAGCGGCGCACGGCGAGGTAGTCGATCAGCTTGATATCGGATTTCATGCGGGAGAAACTCTCATTTTTATGCTGCTGCAATGGGCGGGTCTTGAATTTGCCATCGCGTTGGTCTTGAAGTGGCCTTTGCGATTTCAGAAGTCAATCGGTTCACGAAACAGATGTTTGGCATTTCGCCTTTTGCACGCATCGGCCTTGCCATTGCCCTGACGATCCTGACGCCTCCAGGCGCCGGCGCTCAGGATGCCTTCAAGGAGTTCAAACAGCTTGAATCGACGTCGAAGATGCCGAAGCTCGATGCTTTCATCGCACCGGGTGCTGCGACCGAAGGGGTCAAGCTGCGCGACGTCCCGATGGAAGCCAAGCTGACGGCGGACGGCACGCCGGTCGAAGAGGGCCTCTCCTGGTATGTCTTCAGCCCGATCGCCGGAGCCGACGGCAAGCTGCCGCTGATTGCCAGTGCCAAGGGCGGACCCGCTGCCTTCCAGCTCGCTCCCGGCGATTATTTCGTCAACGTCTCCTTCGGCCGCGCCGGTGTCACCAAGAAACTGACCGTGCCCGCTGACGGCGAGGTCGACAAGCAGGTGATGGTGCTCGATGCCGGCGGCCTGCTGCTCAATGCCGTCTCCGGCACCGATGCCCGCATCCGGCCCGACCAGTTGAGCTTCTCGATCTATTCCTCGGAAGTGCGCGACGACGGCGAGCGCGGCCTCGTCGTGGCCGATGTCTCGCCGAACACCGTCGTCCGCCTCAATGCCGGCACCTATCACATCGTTTCCGAATATGGCAGCGTCAATGCCGTCATCCGCGCCGACATCCAGGTCGAAGCCGGCAAGCTGACCGAAGCGACGATTCAGCATCGCGCCGCGCAGGTCACCTTCAAGCTGGTCTCCGATGCCGGCGGCGAGGCGATCGCCGATACGGCATGGTCGATCCTGACAGCGGCCGGCGACAGCGTCGGTGAAAGCGTCAGCGCCTTCCCGACCATGGTTCTCGCCGAAGGCGGATATTCCGCCGTCGCCCGCAACAAGGACAAGATCTACCAGCGCGATTTCACTGTCGTCGCCGGCAGGAATACCGATGTCGAGGTTCTGATGAAGGACCAGCAGCCGCAGCCGCCGGTGAACGACGCGGCCCGCACGGTGCAGCAAGTGCCTGTGGGCACACCGCCGCCGCCAGGCGTCCAGCCGGCTCCGGTTGCGCCACTCCCTTCCTACGAACAGCTCGCGCCGCAAGGCGGCGACGACTCCAGTCTCGATTGATTGGAAAAACGATCCCGGGAAGACGGCGAAAGGCTTTCCGTTCGGGATTGCGTGAAAAAAGGCCAGCGGCTCTACGCACGCCCGCGCCACCCAAAGGACGGCCTCGTAGCGACAGTCCACGATTCGCGACAATATCTCCCAATCGGATTTCCGGCAGCGCCGGGTGGCGCTGCCGGATAGAGAGGCGTTTTCAGGCCGCCCTGGCTTTTCTTGCTGCGGCCTTGCGACGAACGTCTGGAGGCGTCGCTTCCAGGGCAAGGCTGTCGACGGCGGCGTCGAGCCCCATCGAAACCTGGTCCTGGCTGCCGAGGCGGCGGATATTGACTGTACGCTCCTCGGCTTCCTTCCTGCCGCAGACGATGATGACGGGTACCTTGGTGACCGAGTGTTCGCGGACCTTGTAGTTGATCTTCTCGTTGCGGAAATCGGTCTCGACGTTGAGACCGGCTTCGCGCAGCGCCTCGGCCACTTCAAGCCCGTAAGCGTCGGCTTCCGAAGTGATCGTCGCCACCACCACCTGCAGCGGCGACACCCAAAGCGGCAGATGGCCGGCGAAGTTTTCGATCAGGATACCAAGGAAACGTTCCATCGAGCCGCAGATGGCGCGATGGATCATCACCGGCTGCGTCTTTTCGGAGTTGCTGTCGATATAGAAGGCGCCAAAACGTTCCGGCAGGTTGAAATCGACCTGCGTCGTCCCGCACTGCCATTCGCGGCCGATCGCATCCTTCAGCGTATATTCGAACTTCGGCCCATAGAAGGCGCCCTCGCCCGGCAGAATGCCGGTCTTGATGCGGCCCTCGGACTGCGCCTCGATCGTCTTTAAGACGTCGGTCATCACGGCTTCGGCGCGATCCCAGAGCGCGTCGGATCCGACGCGTTTTTCCGGCCGGGTCGAAAGCTTGACGACGATTTCCTTGAAGCCGAAGTCTTCATAGACCGACAGAATCAGATCGTTGATCTTCAGGCATTCGGCGGCCATCTGCTCGTCGGTGCAGAAGATGTGCGCGTCGTCCTGCGTGAAGCCGCGCACGCGCATCAGCCCATGCAGCGCGCCCGAAGGCTCGTAGCGATGCACCAGGCCGAATTCGGCCAGACGGATCGGCAGTTCGCGATAGGACTTCAGCCCGTGCTTGAAGATCTGCACGTGGCCGGGGCAATTCATCGGCTTCAGCGCAAAGACGCGATTATCCGCTTCCTTGTCTTCCGGATGCGTCATCGCATGCGCCGATTTCACGGCGAACATGTTTTCCTGATACCAGCCCCAGTGACCCGAGGTTTCCCAAAGCGCGGTATCGAGGACCTGCGGCGCGTTGACTTCTTCGTAATCGACGGCGAGCCGGCGACGCATATAGGAGACGAGCGCCTGGAAGATGCGCCAGCCCTTGCCATGCCAGAAGACGACGCCGGGGCCTTCTTCCTGGAAATGGAACAGATCCATTTCACGGCCGAGCTTGCGGTGGTCACGCTTTTCGGCTTCCGCCAGCATGTGCAGGTAGTTGTCAAGGTCAGCCTGGTCAGCCCATGCCGTGCCGTAGATGCGGGACAACATGGCGTTGTTGCTGTCGCCGCGCCAATAAGCGCCGGCAACCTTCATCAGCTTGAAGGCCGTGCCGATCTGCCCGGTGGAGGCCATGTGCGGTCCGCGGCAAAGGTCGAACCACTCGCCCTGATTGTAGATCTTCAGATCCTGGCCAGCCGGGATCGCGTCGACGAGTTCGACCTTGTACTGCTCGCCCTTGGCGGCAAAGACTTCCTTGGCTTTCTCGCGCGACCAGATCTGCTTGGTGAAGGGCGCATTACGGGCAATGATCTCCTTCATCTTCTTTTCGATCCTCGGCAGATCGTCGGGCGTGAAAGGCTCGTTCTTGGCGAAGTCGTAATAGAAACCGTTTTCGATGACCGGGCCGATCGTCACCTGCGTGCCGGGCCAGAGCTCCTGCACAGCTTCAGCCATGACGTGCGCAGCATCATGCCGGATGAGCTCCAGCGCGCGGCCGTCCTTGCGGGTGATGATTTCGATCCTGCCATCGGTGACGGCATCGGAAAGGTCCTGCACGGCGCCGTCGAGCGCAATGGCGACCGCGCTCTTGGCGAGCGACTTGGAAATGGATTCGGCGACATCCCTGCCGGTTGCGCCAGCCGGAAAGCTGCGCACGGAACCATCGGGAAATGTCAGGGAAATGGTTTCAGACATCGAAATTCTCCTTGTCCAGTCCCGCCAACGAATGCGGGTGGTTGAAACGCAAGCGCCTCCGTTCGTTGGATGCGCCGCCGCCTGATACTCAGATTTGCGGCGCTAGTAAAGGAGAAGCGAGGCGAAACGAAACACAGTGCCTATCCGCCATAGCTTCCCGCATAGCTCTTGAGAGCCGATTTCAAGGGTTGATCGATTTCATCGTCGATAGACCCCTCGTAAAGGCCGCGCCGTGACAGGCTCCTCTTTAGGGCTGTGCGGGTGAAAGGCGAAAACACCTTCAACTCATCGGTAATCTGCCTGTCGCCCTGCTGGATCGCGAGAAGGATGTTCTCGGCCGCATTATCGGAGCTGAAGGTCGCATCGTAAGCATAGGCAAGTCGATAGGCGGCTCTTCGGTACCCGGCGTCGGCGGCTCGGAGATACCATTTGATGGCTTCTTGCCGGTCGACAGCAATTCCGAGGCCATCGTCGTAGAAACGCCCGAGCGCGAACATGCCTCCGGCCGAATTCAGCTCGGCGGATTTCTTGTAATATTGGAATGCGATAGCCTGATCTTGATCCTTGCCGTTCTCGTAATACCACGCAAGATTAAGAGCGCCGGCCGCAGATCCAGCATCGGCCGCCTTCTGAAACCAGTTGCGGGCGATGGTCTGGTCCTCTTTGGTGCCAATGCCGTTCTGGTAGTAATAGCCGACGGCGTTCATCGCTTCAGGATATTGCTTGAAGGCCGCCATCATGAACCAGCTGAGCGCCTTGGAGCGATCAATAGCCACGCCCTGCCCATATTCGTACATATCGCCCAGGGAGTATTGGGCTTTCGCATTTCCATAGGCCCCGGCCTTCGTCAGCCATTCCAGAGCCTTGCCGAAATCCTTCAGGTTTCCATCCGCTCCTCGATAGAGAGTCCCTAGCCTGTACATCGCGTCGGCAGATTTCTTGTTCGCCGCGGCTTCGTACCACTCGATCGCTTTCGCATAGTCGCGAACGACCCCATCGCCATCCTCATACTTGATGCCGAGCAGGATCATCGCCGTGGCGTTATCGGCGGCCGCGCCTTTTTCCAGATAGTCGATCGACTTGCCGTCGTCCCGTGGCAGATTGGCATCATTGGCGTACATTTCGCCAAGCTCGGCGAAGGCCTCGATATATCCGTTCTCCGCAGCGGCCTTGAACCAGTGTACGGCCTCTCTCGAATCCTGAGCAGTACCTTCGCCTCTTTCATACATAAGCCCAACACAATATTGGGCCTTGGCCGAACCACTTTCGGCGGCCTTGAAATACCAGGCAAAGGATTTTTTGGCGTCGACAGTCGTACCCGTACCGTCATAGGAACGGTCCGCGACTTCAAGATATGCGTCCTCATCTCCTTCGTTGGCCGCCTTCTGGAACCATTCGAAAGCTTTCACCGCATCCTTTGGAAGACCGCTGCCGTTTTCATAACCGTAGGCAAGGACCCGCATGGCATAGGTGTCGCCCGAAGCAGCCGACTTCTCGAGCCACTTAACGCCGTTTTCGACGTCGCGAGGACCACCCGTTCCCATATAGAGCGATTGGCCGAAATGTCGGGCGCCGCTTGAATCTCCGAGTTCGGCAGATTTTTCATACCAGATGCGGGCTTCGCCTTCGTCTGCCGGCACACCTTTGCCCTGCTCATATATACTGCCCACATCCGCCATGGCCCGGGCATCTCCGCGAGAGGCGGCTTCTTTCATCCAGTACATGGCTTGGTCATAGCGCGGATCGGGCATGCTCAAGAAAAGCCTAGCCTTGCCGCGATAGGCAGCGACTATCTGTTGCGTAATTGCCTGATCCAGCAGGGCCTCTGCCTTCGCGAAGTCTCGCTCCGTTTCCTTGCCCGCGATGTAAACGTCTGCCAGCGTCCTCATCGCGCTGCCGTCGCCAAGGGCCACGGCTTTATCGAGGAGATCGAGCGCCGTCTTTTTCTGCGCCTTGTCCCCATCCTTCAGATAAAATCGAGCAAGGGTCCTCATCCCATCGGCGGAGCCTTTCCGCACCAGATCGTCCAGCATGGTAACAGCGCGTTCGGCGTTCTTTTCCGTTCCAATACCTCTTGTGTAAAGGAATGCGATGTCCGTTATCGCTCTCTCATCGCCCTTTTGTGCCGCGGCTGAAAGCAATTCGAAAGCTCGCTCGGCGTCGACCGAAACACCGACTCCATCCAGATACATCCAGGAAAGCGATCTCTTGGCCGGAACATAGCCCAGCCGTTCTGCAAGTTCGAAATAGGACCGCGCCATGACGAAGTCCTGCGGAACACCCCATCCCAGCTTATACATCTCTCCGAGATAATCGGCGGAGCGCGGATCGTTTGCTTCTCTTGCCTTTCTCAGCCAGGACAGCGCGGTTTTGAAATCGCGCTCACGTCCGAAACCGTAAGCAGATGCCGCCGCCAGATAATCCATGGAGGGAGCGTGCCCTTGGGCCGCCAATTCCTCGAATCCGGCAAGTGCCGGCTCATATTGCTGAAGATTGAACTTGCTGGCGAGCCAGAAATAACGGGCGTCGATGGAGCTTGGTTCTGCCTCCAAATAGGCTTCGCAAGCGGCAAGCGCATCCCGCCAGTAAGCGAGATTGTTGATTTCTACGTCATCACGCGCCAGATGGCGGCAGTTGGAGCCGGATGTAAGGTCCGCGCCACTCGCCCAGGTTATGGGAGAATTGGCAATGGAGACAACGAGAAGAAGTGACGCGGTTGCAAGATAAGTGAAAAACTTCATTGGCACGGATTTTCAAAACCAGGAGAGGAAATACACCAATATCCGCGACTTATTCAACTGCAAGTGCATTTTTCAACTCGCGGTGAAAACTTTCAGAGACGTGCTCTTCGTGCATCTAGAGCAGCATATCCGTCAGGCCGCACACCGTGTTCCAATTTCGCATCGTCCCGATGCCGAGCCGCTTGGTCGTCAGTGCCGAAAGCAATTTGGATTGGCTGGGTTTGCCGGCGAAATCGATCCAGAGATCGCCGCCGACGATGGCGATGCGCTGTCCCTCCGTCATCAGCGGTTTCAGCGCCTCCACCTTCTCAGGATCGACCGGCAGCCGCATCACCCGGACGATGACCTGGTCGCCGCTGCCGTCCCTGAAAGGATTGGTGCCGCAAAGCGCCATCCAGGTGCAGTCGCTGCGCACGATGATATCGACATGTTTGCCGAATTTCTCTTCGAACCCCTCTTCCAGCGCGACCTCGAGTTCGTGCGGCCTGACATCGTCGGCCTCGAAAACCAGATTGCCGGTGGAAACAAGCGTGCGCGGCTCGCGATAGCCAAGCTCTTTGGCAAGCGCGCGCAGATCTTCCATGATGACGCGGCGGTCGGGCGTAAGGACAATGCTGTGCAGAAGTGCGACGAACATGCCCATGGCCCTCACTCACTCTTGCGTCCGATGGAGAAATACCGCCACGGCGTCCACCAGCGGAATTTGTCGTCCAGTCTCTCCGGCACCTGGTCGAGGCCGCTGGTGCCGCCGGGGCCGCAGCGGCCGACGCGAAACAGCGTCATCCAGCCGCCGGCCCACAGGCCGTGACGGGCGATCGACTCGTAGCCATATTCGGAGCAGGTCGGGATATGCCGGCAGGAATTGCCGACAAAGCCGGAAAGCGTCAACTGGTAGAGACGGATCAACCCCATGCCGAGCAGGCGGTCGGGGCTCTTGCGGAACGGACCGGTATAATTGCGGGAAGTGCGTGCGGCCTTTTCACGCGGCTTGTCGGGCCCGGCGGCGCCACCGTCGTCCTCATCGCCTGCCTGCAGGGCGCAGAACTCGCACATGTCAGTTACGCCTCGACAACCTCAGCCCGTTTCGCCTCGATCTGCCCGATCGCATCGACAACCGCATCGAAGGTCAGCATCGTCGAAGCATGGCGGGCCTTGTAGTCCCGCACCGGCAGCAGATAACGCATGTCCTCGAACCGTCCCTCGGGCCCGGCTCCATCCGCCTTCAACATGGCGAGCATATCCTGGCGCGCCTGGCGCAATTCGCCCGATGTCGCGCCGACGACATGGCGCGCCATGATCGAGGACGAGGCCTGGCCGAGGGCGCAGGCCTTCACGTCATGGCCAAAACCGGTGACGATTTCGCCGTCCATCTTCAGCCAGATCCTCACCTTTGAGCCGCAAAGTTTCGAATAGGCCTGGGCGCTCGCATCGGCATCCGCCAATGTGCCGGTCAACGGAATATTGCCGGCGAATTCGAGGATCTTGCTGTTGTAGATGTCGTCCATGTTGGATTTCCGCTCCAAAATCGCTGCGGATCGGCCTCAATCAGGGTGTTATTGTTATTGAAACAAAAAACACACCGTATCATCTGAGGATACTTACATACGATGGCCGTATTCCTATATGTATGTCGTTCGAAGGCCATGAAAATGCAATGGCCTCGTGTAAGTTTGATTGGGAAACCGTGCCGGACGGGTGTTGAATGCACCTCGAAAGCCCCGGAGCCTGCCAAAGGTGCATGAATTCCCGCATGGGATTGACCAGTGGCGATTCCGACAGATCGGTCCGCGGTGCGGACCAGGAGACCATTGTTCATGGACGCCATTGTAAAGAACTTTCCGCAGACGAGCCGCGATTCCGATCGCCCTTCCCAGCAGGAGGCGGAGGAAGCCGTTCGCGTTCTGCTGCGTTGGGCCGGTGAGAACCCGGCCCGCGAAGGCCTCATCGAAACGCCGGCCCGTGTCGTCAAGTCGTACCGCGAGCTGTTTTCCGGTTACGACATGGCGCCGGAAGACGTGCTCGGCCGCACCTTCGAGGAGGTCGCCGGCTACGACGACATGGTCCTCGTCAAGGACATTCCGTTCTTCTCGCATTGCGAACACCATATGGTGCCGATCATCGGCAAGGCGCACGTCGCCTATATGCCTGATGGCCGCGTGCTCGGCCTATCGAAGATTGCCCGTGTCGTCGAGATCTATGGCCGCCGCCTGCAGACGCAGGAAACGATGACGGCGCAGATCGCCCGCGCGATCGACGATACGCTCAACCCCCGCGGTGTCGCCGTGATGATCGAGGCCGAACATATGTGCATGGCGATGCGCGGCGTTCAGAAGCAGGGCTCGACCACCTTGACGACGACGTTTACGGGTACGTTCAAGACCGAGCCGGCCGATCAGGCCCGTTTCATGACCATGGTGCGGAGCCGCTGATACCGGCTCCCTCAGGAGGGCCGCGATGAGTCACATGATCTTCAATCAACCATCCGAGGACAAGTCGGCGTTGGAAGACGCCGGCGATTTCACGCCGCGTTTCGACGACCGCGGCCTGATCACCGCGATCGTCACCGACGCCGGCGACGGCGAGCTGCTGATGGTGGCGCACATGAACGCCCAGGCGCTGGCGCTGACCATCCAGACCGGCACGGCCCATTATTTCAGCCGGTCGCGCGGCAAGATCTGGAAGAAGGGCGAGACCTCGGGCAATCTCCAGACGGTGAAGGAAATCCGCACCGATTGCGATCAGGACGCCATCTGGCTGAAGGTCGAGGTCGCCGGCCACGATGCCACCTGTCACACCGGTCGCCGCTCCTGCTTCTATCGCACCGTCACGCTTCAAGACGGAAAGCCGATGCTCGATATCGTCGATGACGAGCGTCACTTCGATCCGCAGGACGTTTACGGAAAATAGGCTCGGAAACAGAGCCGGAATTTCCCGGCATCTGCTCCTTATTGCGCCATAAGTCGCCTCTATATACCATTTGGAAACTGATCGGGCACACTATCGCAAACCATGTGTTCTGCTGGGAGGGGAACGCCATGCTGAGCTGGAATTTGCATCGTCAAAGCTCTGAAGGCGAGGGTTCCGGTTCCGGCATGTCGACCACGATCGAGACGATCCCGCCTCCGGCACCCGTCAAGAGAATCAAGATCGCGCTGGCGCTCGGCGGTGGCGCGGCCCGCGGCTGGGCCCATATCGGCGTGCTGCGCGCCCTCGACGAGGCGAAAATCGAGATCGGCATGATTGCCGGCACTTCGATCGGCGCGCTGGTCGGCGGCTGCTATCTCGCCGGCAAACTTGATGAACTCGAAAGTTTCGCCCGCTCGCTGACGATGCGGCGAATCGCCAGTCTGCTCGATCTGACCATCGGCGGCAGTGGCCTGTTCGGCGGCATGCGGCTGACCAAGCGCATGCAGGAACATCTCGAAGGCCTGAATGTCGAGGATCTCGACCGGCCCTTCGTCGCCGTCGCCGCCGAGGTCAATACCGGCCACGAGGTCTGGATCGCCAATGGTTCGCTGATTACGGCGCTGCGCGCTTCCTATGCCCTGCCCGGCATTTTCGAGCCGGTGCGCAGCAATCACCGCACGTTGGTCGACGGCGCGCTGGTCAACCCGGTCCCCGTCTCCGTCTGCCGCGCCTACGAGCAGCCGCTGGTCGTCGCCGTCAATCTCAATTACGATCTCTATGGCCGCTCGGCCGTCGTCCGGCACAATGCCAGCCTCTCGCCGCAGGAGGTGCAGAAGCAGGAAGAGGCGCCCTATGCCCGTCTCGGCATGACCGGCGTCATGGTGCAGGCCTTCAACATCATCCAGGATAGAATCGCCCGCGCCCGCCTGGCCGGCGACCCGCCGGATATTTCGCTGCAGCCGCGCCTAAGCTATATCGGCCTTTCCGAATTCCACCGCGCCGGCGAAGCGATCGAACGCGGCTACGAGGAAGCGAGAGCCAGGCTGCCCGAAATCAAACGCATGCAGGAAATCTACGCCAACCAGCCCTGACGCCCAGCCCCCTCACACATTGTCCAAAGCGCGTCGGCGTTTTGGGACAACGATCAGCCAAACGAGCCGGCGAAAACCTCAGCCGGCGATATAGGCCTTGATCTCCTCGGCCTCGCGCTCGACTTCGGCGATGCGCGATTTCACCACGTCGCCGATCGAGATGATGCCGGCCAGCTTGCCGTTGCTTTCCACCGGCACATGGCGGAAACGGCGGCTGGTCATCAGCTCCATCAGCTCGTTGACGGTCGTCTCCTCATGGCAGCGGTAGACCTTCGCGGTCATCACCTGACCCAGCGGCTGGTCGAGGCCGTCCTTGCCGTGTTTGGCGATCGCATGCACGAGGTCGCGCTCGGTGAACATGCCGGAAATCCGGTTCTCCATGCCGACGACGACGATAGCGCCGATCTTCTTCTTGCTGAGAATGACGGCCGCCTCGGCGACGGTCGTGTTCGGCCCGGCGGTGACGACGTCCCTGCCCTTCAGGTCGAGGATTGCTTTGACTGACATTCGAACCTCCTATGTCCGTGAAACACTTGTCACAGGCATCCGCGGCGGTTTCTCCCCCCAGCGCGGATAGGTCAATCGTGCACCGCCCGGCTCAGGATTGCAACAGATCCTTCTCCGTTCCCGCAGGTTCCGCAACAGGTGGGCGCGGTACCCGATCGAACAACGAAAACAGCAGGAAACCGAAAACGAAACCGCCGATATGCGCGTCCCAGGCAATGGCCTGGTCGCTGTCGCCGACGAGCGGGATGCCGACGGCGATCAGGGCGTTGCCGACCAGCCAGAGCAGCATGAAAATGACCACGGTGCGGCTCTGCAACGCCTCGGCGATGGAAAGCCGGGCATTGAGATGCGCAGGCAGCATCGGCCGCCGTTCAGCCGGAAAGGCAAATCGGCAGGCAGCCCCCATCAGCCCGGAGATGACGCCCGACGCGCCGATCAAAAGCGTCACATCCCCCCAGTTCAACACCGCATGCAGGGCGGCGGAAGCGACGGCTGAGAACAGCCAGAAGAGCACGAATCGCAGCGTCCCGATGCGGCGCACGACCGGCGCGCCGAAGGCCATCAGCCAGAAGCCGTTGAAGACGATATGCTGGACGCTGCCATGCAGCAGCGAATAGGTGACCGGCGTCCAGAACAGCTCCGGCCCCTGCTGCGACAGCGGAATCACATACCGGGCGGGCACGAAACCGAAGGTGAAGAACAGCCAGCTCATAGCATCGTCGGAGAGCACGAGTTCCTGCACCGCATAGATGACGATAAGCAGGCAAAGGCTGAAGAACAGCGCCGGCGGAAGGTTGAACACAGGCACGCGCGGCGCCTTTGCCGGCGGCTGGACCTCGGGAGGTTCGGGCGCCTTGTGCGGCTCGGCCGTCTGCTCATTCATTTCAATATCGCCTCGTTGAGGCCACAGCCATACAGGAGCACCTGTCAAAAAAAAAGCCGTCCGAAGTGCCGGACGGCATACCGGGAGTTCAAGGAAAGACCTTGGCCCGGGCAGGTTGTGCTGAACTTCGAAAGTCGAAGCGATGGACGGTCAGTGTCACGACGGGCGCCGCACCTCAACCGAAACCCTTTCTTAACCTTAACCGCCCGGAGTTGGCATGAAATCCGCAAGGTAGAGGCCGTAGGGGCAATGAGTGCCCGAAAATGATCCGGAATGGGACAGGTTGGTGAAAAATGCGTGTGCAAACGACCATCGAAATTTTTGACTACTGGAACCGTATTCGCGGCGCTGCCGATGCGCCGCTGAAATCGCAGGTCGAACCCTCCGCCGTCCCCCATCTGCTCCAAAGCCTGTTCATTCTGGAGACCCGAGAGGAAGGCGACATCGGCTTCCGGCTCGCCGGCACCCGCATCTGCGACCTGTTCGGGCGGGACCTGCGCGGCGCACGCTTCTCCTCACTCTGGGCAAACGGCCAGCACGCCGACATCGAACGCACGGCGATGGGCGTCATGGACCACGCCATGCCGGCCCTGTTCAACGCCACCGGCTACAGCACTGTCGGACATCAGGCCTCCTTCGAGATCATCATGATGCCGCTGCGCTCGCCGGGCGGCGCCTGTGACCGGCTGCTCGGCGCGATCGCCCCCACGGCGGCCGCGAGCTGGCTGGAGATCGTACCGCTCGAATTCCTGGCGCTCGACCGCAGCCGTCTGTTACCCGGAAAATTCGGCAATGCTGAAGCCGCTGAGCTGCGCCCGATCAACGAAATCGTCGCCGGCAGAAGCGCCGGTTTCGGCCAGGTCATGCGCCGCATGGTGTCGCAGCTGCTGACGAGTGCGGAGGTGCGCTGACAGTCCCGTTTCAGGACATCGGGCATACTCGTTTTCGGCTATATGAGAATGAGGCAAAACAACCTTCTGTTAATGGATTGCGGGTAATGATCGGTCTCTCCGATTTCATAAAGAAGCCTTTTGATGCACTCGTTCCAGCCAGCTCAGACGCAAAGACCTGCGCCGCGCCCTGAACAGGGCGTTTTTCAGCGTGTGCCCATCAATATGCAGGGCCGGCTGATGCTTGCGAATTACGAGGAGTTCGAATGCATGGTGATCGACATGTCGCCCGGCGACATGTACGTCACCTGCCTCGGCCGGCCGCGCACCAACGAACGTGTCGTCGCCTATATCGACCATCTCGGCCGCGTCGAAGGTTATGTCCAGACCATCGATGGCCGCGGCTTCACCATGTCGATCAATGCCACCGAGCGGAAGCGGGAAAAGCTCGCCGCCCAGCTCACCTGGCTTGCCAACAAACATGAACTCGGCCTGCCGGAAGATCGTCGCCATGACCGTCTGACGCCACGCGATACGAACACCGAACTGACGCTCGAGGACGGCACGCGTTATTCCTGCCGTATCATGGACCTTTCGTTGTCAGGCGCCGCCGTCGACGTCGAGATGCGCCCGTCGATCGGAACCGCGGTGCGGCTCGGCAACATGCGCGGCCGTGTCGTCCGCCATTTCGTCGAAGGCGTGGCGATCGAATTCCTGTCGATCCAGTCCCGCGAGACGCTGCGCGAATTCCTCTAAGAGACCACCGATTGCGTGACTGCCGCGAAAGCGCTTGCCGGCGCGCACCTGGTCAGGTCGTGTTGAAATGCCTCGCTTTTCAGGGCAAGAAATCTGCCGGCGGCAATGAATCCGGCTTGAGAAAACAGGCGCGAAATCCTGTCGCAAGTGGTTCCAACCATCAGCCATAGATATTATGAGTGGAACAACCTGCGACAGGGGCAGAACGATGTCGGCTCTGTATCCGGAAACCGAACCCTATGATCATGGTCTGCTCGACACGGGCGACGGCAACCTGATCTATTGGGAGGCCTGCGGCAATCCGGCGGGCCGGCCGGCCCTGGTGCTGCACGGCGGGCCGGGCTCCGGCTGCTCGACGACGGCGCGGCGCCATTTCGATCCCGATGCCTACCGAATCATTCTGTTCGATCAGCGCAATTGCGGCCGCAGCCTGCCGAGCGCTGCCGATCTCAAAACCGATCTCTCCTTCAATACCACCTGGCATCTTGTCGGTGATATCGAGCGGCTGCGGCTGTTCTTTGGTATCGACACCTGGCTCGTTTTCGGCAATTCCTGGGGCTCGACGCTGGCACTCGCCTATGCCGAGACCCATCCGCAGCGCGTCGCCGCGATCGTCATATCAGGCGTGACCACCACAAGGCGCTCGGAAATCGATTGGCTCTGTCGCGGCATAGCGCCGCTCTTTCCGGAGGAATGGCACCGTTTCCGCCAGGCGGCTTCTGCGGACAGCCAGGAGCGAGATCAGGACATGGTTGCCGCTTATCATCGCCTCCTCAACCATTCCAACTCCGAGACGCGCCTGAAAGCGGCCCGCGACTGGCATGACTGGGAGGCGGCCTCCATCCTGCTCGCCGACCCTCAAGGCCTGCCGCGCCGCTGGGCCGATCCGGCCTATCTGCTGACGCGTGCCCGCATCATCACTCACTATTTCGTCAACGGCGCCTGGCTGGAGGACGGCCAGCTTTTGAACAATGCCGGTCGGCTGACAGGCATTCCAGCGATCTTGCTGCAGGGACGGCTCGATATCGAGGCGCCGCTGGTGACCGCCTGGGAACTGGCGCGCGCCTGGCCGCAAAGCGAGCTGCAGATCCTTCCGCATGCTGCCCATTCCACCGCAAATCCCGATATGAGCGCCGCGATCGTCGCCGCCACCGATCGATTTCGCGATTTCCAGCAAAAATAATTTTGCCGCTGAAAACTGAAATCCGAGCGATCGTCCGCTTTCGGCCGGCCGAATTGGCCAAATCCGGCTGCATTGCCCGACCAGAGCACGACGCTTGGCCGCGGCCGTCCTTATCCGGCTCAGCGAAAATCCCTTAACGCCAGGACGGCAATGCAGGCTTTTCTCAAGCGAAAGCCTTGTTGCGGGAATTACAATTTTAATCGAATTCGAGACAAATGCGCGTCGAATTTTACGCGCATTCGAGATTGTTTTTAGCCAGATTTTATCGGCATTTGAATCAACTAAGCCTTTAATTCTATTGCGGAATTTTCCGTGAGATAAAAACGTCCGTGTCATTGTCGCCTCAACTTACGGGGAGACGGCAATGACAACTGCAAACATCTGGAAAGGCGTCCTTCTGGCCGGTGCCCTGATGGCAATGGCGGGTTCGGGACAGGCGATGCCCGCCAGCATGGCCCTGGCGGGCAATGCCAGCCCGCCGATCGGGCATTATGAATTCTGCAAGGCGAATCCGACCGAATGCGCCTTTGCCGGCGGCGATGCCGGGCCGGCCATCCTCACCGAGGATCGCTGGAAGGAAATTCTCAAGGTCAACTACACCGTCAATTCGACGATCCAGCCGGAGACGGATGAACAGATTTACGGCGTCGAAGAACGCTGGGCCTATCCGACAACCGTCGGCGACTGCGAGGATTACGTCCTGCTGAAGCGCAAGATGCTGATCGAAGACGGCTTCTCGCCATCCGACACGCTGATCACCGTCGTGCTGCAACCGAACGGCGAAGGCCATGCCGTGCTGACTGTTCGCACCGATCACGGCGATTTCATCCTCGACAACATGCGCAACAAGGTGCTGCTGTGGTCGGATACCGAATACACCTATCTGAAGCGCCAGTCCGCCGACAATCCGGCCCGCTGGTCGAAGCTCCAGGACGGCCGCGCTGTCGCGGTTGGTAGCGTCAAGTAAGAATAGCCTGCGGCCCGGTCAGTCCCCGCATCCCGTCCCCGACCGGGCCCCAAGAGCCGTTCCCGCTGTCCCGGGAACGGCTCGCTCTTTTTCGGGACAGGCTTTCGTCCCAGGGCGACCCACATCCCTGACATCTTAGCGAATTATTAACCGTGCCGGTCTGATCATGCTGATCAGATTCATCATCGGCACCGGCGGCTCATGTTCTTCCTGCGGCGGACCGAAACACGAAGCACCGCCATGAGCCACGCCGCGCACAGCGCACCCGACGAGCAGCCGCTTTTTTCCATGGGCTTTCTCCTCCGCACGATGGCGGTGATCGCCGTTCTTGCGGTCCTGACCGTCGCCATCAGCATTGGCGGCCGCTGGTTCGGCCGGCATATTTCGCTTGCCGGCAACACCGACAGCACGGCTGACATCACGCTGGCCATCGGCCGCGACACCGTGAAACTCCCCGAAAATGCCATCCGCTTCCCCAGTCAAAGGCATGACGGTGCGGCCGAGCGTGTCGATCTCTACCTCGCCTGGCCTGAGATGCAGGGCTACGGCAAGGAAAACCACCTTCGATTCGACGATATCGGCCAATCCTCCGGCCTGATCTTCCTGCAGATGACCCAGAGCACCATGTCGCGCGACATGTCCGGGCGGCTGGAGCCGATCTATTCGCACCTGCTCGAAGGCCCGGCCGAGCCCTTCCGCGATAGCCTGACACTGCACCGTCTTCGCGCCGACGCGGGTTACGGCGACGAGGTGCTGTTGACGGCGCCCGTCAAAAACGGGCCGGATTACGTCGTGCGCTGCATCTTGCCTTCTGTCCCGGACACGGCGGCGAGCGGCGATTGTCAGCGCGATATCAAGGTCGGCAGGGATCTCAGCGTTCTCTACCGCTTCTCAAGCAGCCATTTGAATGACTGGGAACATATTGATGCCGCTATCCGCACCTTTGTGGAAGCGCGTCTAATGAACCGTTCTGCGACAAGTCCCTAAAATGCTCCCCGGACAGCGAAATAAACGATTCATCATAAACGGATTGGTAACGCCCAATCGGTAAATTCTAAAGACGGGCTGTGCTGCGGGAGGCGTGCCATCCCGGCGCCGAATATCCGAATGCCAAACAACTGAAATGCAAGCGAAGAGTGGAATAGTGTCAAGGTCAGTCTCCTCCGTATCATCGTCCCGATCCGGCAGCTTTTTTGCAAAGCTCATGGCGATCCTTTCGGTGGCCCTCACGGTCGTCCTGGTCGATTCGGTCAATGCCGAAGCGGAAGCGGCGAATTCGAAATATGCGGGCATCGTCGTCGACGCCAAGACCGGCAACGTTCTCTACAGCGAGAATGCCGACCGGCTGCAATACCCCGCCTCCCTGACCAAGATGATGACCATCTACATGACCTTCGAGGCGCTGGAGCAGGGCCGCATCCGCTTGGATACGCCGGTTCCCTTTTCCGCCCATGCGGCAGCCCAGGCGCCGACCAAACTCGGCGTTCGCGCCGGCGGCACGATCACCGTCGAACAGGGCATTCTCGGCCTCGTCACCCTCTCGGCCAATGACGCTGCAACCGCGCTCGGCGAAATGCTCGGCGGCGGCAGCGAGGATCGTTTCGCTCAGCTGATGACCGCCAAGGCGCATGCGCTCGGCATGACGCGCACGACCTATCGCAACGCCAACGGCCTGCCGAACACGGCGCAGATGACGACAGCGCGGGATCAGGCCCGTCTCGGCATCGCCCTTCGCCAGCATTTTCCGCAATATTACGGCTATTTCTCCACCCGCGCCTTCAAGTTCGGCACCCGCACGATCCGCAGCCACAACCGCCTGGTCGGTTCGGTGCGCGGCGTCGACGGCATCAAGACCGGGTATACCCGCGCTGCCGGCTTCAATCTCGTGAGCTCTGTGCAGGTGGACGGCAAGTCGATCGTCGGCGTTGTGCTCGGCGGCGCCTCGACGCCTGCCCGCGACGCCCAGATGCGCAATCTGATCGCCACCTACCTGCCGAAGGCATCGAGCCGCGGCGGATCGTCGGCGCTGATTGCTGAGGCAGCCCCTGCCCCGGCGATGATCGTGACGCCCGCTCCGGTCATGCCGCAGAAGGCTCAGCCGCAAGTGGCAAAGACGATCACCGCAGCACAGCCGCCGATTTCGGCAGCCGCCGCCGATCTCAGCCTGCCGCACAAAGGCCCGCTGCCGGATGCGCGCTATCAGGTCGCCGAGACCGAGGTCGCCTATACCGAGACCGCTCAGCCGAAATCCGACAATCCGCTGGTAGCCCAGCCGATGCCGGCGCCGACCAAGGTCAAGACCATGACCTTCAAGCAGCAGGCGAAGCCGGCACCCGCTTCCATGCGACCGGAACAGGCCGATACGGCAGTCGACAACGTTACCACCGCCTCGACCACGCCTACCTCGGCCAGCGCCGCTTCAACCGATAATGGTCCGACCGGCTGGGTCGTGCAGGTCGGCGTCTCGCCGAGCCGGCAGATGGCCATGGATCTGCTGGAGAGCGCCAAGAACAAGGGCGGCAAGGCGCTGGCCTCGGCAAAGCCTTTCGCCGTCGCCTACGCCGCCGGCGGTGACCAGCTTTACCGCGCCCGCTTCGGCGGTTTCGATGACCAGCGCGATGCGGTCAATGCCTGCAAGGCCTTGAAGAAGGCGGGAATCAAGTGCTGGGCGGCTGCCCAATGAGCTATTCGATGCTGCCTGCAAGATGGCCGGCGGCGTCGGTAACGGCCGGAATCGGTGTTTGCGTTTCCGGCCACCGTTCTTGAACTCGATCAGTATGGCGTACGGGGAAAACAATGGCGATCAATGAGAATGTTCCGGGAATGCCTTCAGACCGCCGCATGGCGGCCAAGGGGCGTTCGTCGCTGCATCCGTTGCACGAGGCGGCGATGCGGCTGGCCGAGATCGGCCTGCAGCGGCCCAAGGCTAAATCTCCGAAGACCCGCGACCTCATCAACCTGCTGCTTTGCCATGGGGCCCGCGCCTGGCGCTATTCCCAGCCCGAAGCCCGCATCCATCTGCATGTGACCTCGCCTGACGGCAGCGCGCCGGTGCAGCTGCGCCTGCGCTGAAATTGGTGCTGCCGCGCAGAACCAGGACGCGTTTTGGGCGGCAGAGGTTAGGAGTCGTGGACTCTTGGGATTCCCAAAGGTGAGCAAATCAGATTCAAGACTGTCTTTTGGAGGCAGTCATGGGTGTTTTAGATCGTCTCATTCTTCGAGATGACCAGTGGGAGCGGATGTCTCGCCATATCATTGGCGACGATCGCACGCGTGGTTCGTCTGGACGTGACAATCGCATGTTTGTGGAAGCGGTCTTGTGGATCGTGCGGACGGGTTCGCCCTGGCGCGATCTGCCGGAGGTGTTCGGTGATTGGAACAGCGTGTTTCGCCGCTTCAGCCGCTGGAGCCAAAAGGGTGTCTGGTGGCGTGTCTTTGAGGCGATGTCGGAGGATACCGACTTCGAATATCTGATCGTCGACAGCACTATTATTCGCGCCCACCAGCACGCCTCCGGCGCAAAAAAGGGGCTGAAGATCAGGCCCTTGGCCGTTCCCGCGGAGGCTTGAGCACCAAAATCCATATGGCCGTGCGTGGCCTTGGATGTCCCGTTCGTTTCATTCTGACCGCCGGTCAGAAAGGGGATGCCCCGCAAGCCGATCTCCTGATCGAAGACCTGCCAGCCGAGGTCGTCATGGCCGATACGGCCTACGACAGCGACCGGCTACGCAAACTCATTGCCGACAAGGGCGCGCAAGCGGTCATCCCGAACAATCCCTCGCGTGCCAAGAAGTATCCGCTCGACAAGCAACTCTATGCTCAGCGTTATCTCGTCGAATGCTGCTTCTCGAAGCTCAAGCAGTTTCGACGCATCGCCACACGATATGAGAAAACCGTTCGAAATTACAAAGCCATGATCGCTCTGGCCGCAACAATCCTATGGCTCAGATAAGTGTCCACAGCTCCTAGAGCAGACCGAGTTCCGTCAGCTCGCGGCGAAGGTCCGCGGGCATTTCGACAATGCCGGCGCCAAGGCTCATCAGGTCGCGCGGCACGTCGTCTTCAGTGTAATAACGCCAGCCCTGGAAGGGACGCTTCGGCTGCACAGCCGTCTCGATGACCTCCGGGCCGAGCATCAGGCGGCAGCGTGAAATGCCTTCGCCGTCAGTGAAGGTCTCGATGCCGAGCAGCTTCTGCCGCGCCTGCACCTGCCCCTTGATTACCCAGTAGAGCGAGCCGCCATCGAGCAGCTCTTCCATGCGTTTCGGCACCATGCGCGTCGTGTGCACCGAATGCGGCTCGAGCCCGGCGGCGATGGCGCTGAGCGAGCGTTCCGCCACCCATTCGCGCAGATCGTCTATCGAGTCGGCGCCGACACAGAGTTTGATGAGATGCAATGCCATGCCGTCGTTGAAATCCTTTTGGCGGCGGGCGTCAAGCACCTTCGTCAATGTTCCCGGCCTTCTTCTCACGGCCGAAGCGATTGCAATGTACAGGCCCGCCCGGCCCTCGGCTGTCGGCAACTGGCTTGCCATCCGGCCGGGTCAACTCTCAACCCGACCACAGCTTCGAGATCACGCAAAGTGCTCAGCAGCGCCTGGGCCTGACGCCACGCACGACGGCTGAATGGTTGAATAAACTGACCGTGTAAAGATGCTTCACGCGAGGGGGTATGTCTCAACGACACAGCCCCCTCTTCTTGGGCCGCACGCCACCGTGTGCCCTGCCGGGAAACGGGGTTGCCGGGCATCACTTCGGATCCTCGACGACGAGCGCGGGCTTCCCCTGTAAGCGCATCCTAAGCAGGCATTACAAGCTCAGCACTCGACGA
This sequence comes from Rhizobium sp. N324, assembly GCF_001664485.1. Lineage (NCBI taxonomy): Bacteria > Pseudomonadati > Pseudomonadota > Alphaproteobacteria > Hyphomicrobiales > Rhizobiaceae > Rhizobium > Rhizobium sp. N324. Next base: position 2,381,310 of record NZ_CP013630.1, read on the forward strand.
CGTTGACGGCAAGGCCACCCGTCGAGGTTTCCTTGTATTTCTCGCTCATGTCGTGGCCGGTCTGGCGCATCGTCTCGATACAGGCGTCAAGCGGCACGAAATGCTGGCCGTCGCCCTTGACCGCAAGGGAAGCCGCGGTGACCGCCTTGACGGCGCCGAGCGCGTTGCGCTCGATGCAGGGAACCTGCACCAGGCCCGCGACCGGATCGCAGGTCATACCGAGATGATGTTCGAGCGCGATCTCGGCGGCGTTTTCGATCTGCTCCGGCGTGCCACCCATAACGGCGGCAAGGCCCGCGGCCGCCATCGCCGCCGCCGAGCCAACTTCGCCTTGACAACCGACCTCGGCGCCCGAGATCGAGGCATTGTGCTTGATGATGCCGCCGATCGCCGCAGCCGTCAGCAGATAATCGCGGATGCCGTCCTGGTCCCAGTCCTCGTGGAAATGCTCGTAATAACGGATCGTCGCCGGAATGACCCCGGCCGCACCGTTGGTCGGCGCCGTGACGACGCGCCCGCCGGCTGCATTCTCCTCGTTGACGGCCATCGCATAGACGCTGAGCCAGTCGTTGGCGAGCAGCGGGTTGACCCGGTTGCTGCGCCACTCCTCCTCCAGCTTGTCGTGAATTCTGCGGGCGCGGCGCTTGACGTTGAGGCCGCCCGGCATGATGCCGTCGACCTTGAGGCCGCGCTCGATGCAGGAGCGCATCGCCTCCCAGATCCGGTCGAGCCCCTGATCGAGCTCCTCGCGCGAGCGCTGGCTCTCCTCGTTCGCCCGCTTCATCTGCGCGATCGACAGCCCGGAACGCTCCGCCATCTCGAGCATCTGCTTCGCGGTGGAGAAAGGATAGGGCACGCGCGTGCCGCCGGCCGCGTTCTTCTTCGCCCGCATCTGTTCCAATTCGGTGTCGGTGACGACGAAGCCGCCGCCGACCGAATAATAGACGCGCTTGATGAGCAGCCGGCCGTCCCGGTCAAAGGCGGAAAAGACCATGCCGTTGGCATGGCCGGGCAGCGGCTGTTTCTTGTCGAAGATCAGGTCGGTCTTCGGCTGGAACTGATAGGCGGGATGACCTTCGGGCGTGATGCGGCCGGTGCGCTCGACCGTATCGATGATGCCGTCCATCCTGTCGGGATCGACACTGTCGGGCGCCTCGCCCATCAGGCCGAGAATCACCGCCCTGCCCGTGCCGTGGCCGATGCCGGTATGGGCGAGCGAGCCGTGCAGGCTGACCTTTATCGCGACGACCTGCGCACCCGTGGATGGGCGCGGCCATTCGTCCGACAGAATCAGCGCGAGGAACCGGTTGGCCGCCGACATCGGACCCATCGTATGCGAGCTCGACGGCCCGACACCGATCTTGAAGACATCGAATACCGAGAGAAACATGAATGTGCTTTCTGATTACGAGGATGCAAGCTTAAGCGACGCCGGTTTTCGATCCGCGCGGGCCACCGACATCGCATGCAGCCGGTGCGACATCGGGACTGCACACTAAAACGATGAGGCCCGCCTTACCAGTCATTGCAGCATTTCGATGCATATGTAAGGTGGCCGCACTTCATGCGGAGACTGAATCACCGATGACGACGGCGGACTATATCGCTCTGGCCTTCTTTGCCTGTGTCTGGATGGGCTATTCCTGGCTGCTGAAGGGCCGCACCTTCTTCGGCCGCACCAGCCTGACCCATGCGATGACCGAACGGCGGCGCGAATGGATCTATAATTCGCTGCGCCGCGACCTGAAGATGATCGACACCCAGATCATGGCCGGCCTGCAGAACGGCACCGCCTTCTTCGCTTCGACCTCGATCTTTGCGATCGGCAGCTGCTTCGCCTTGCTCGGGGCGACGGAGAAGGTCGACGCCGTCTTCGCCGACCTGCCCTTCGTCCTCCATGGCGGCCACGCCGCCTTCGAGATGAAGGTCGGCGGACTGGCGGCACTTTTCGGTTATGCCTTCTTCAAGTTCGGCTGGTCCTACCGGCTGTTCAACTATTGCACCATCCTGTTCGGCTCGATCCCGATGCTGCGCGACGCCGAGGGCGACATGATCGCCGCCGAGCGGGCTGCCGAACGCGTCATCCGCATGAATGTCATTGCCGGCAGCAATTTCAACGAGGGCCTCAGGGCGATCTTCCTGTCGATCGGCTATCTCGGTTGGTTCATCAACCCTTATGTCTTCATGACGACGACGGCGATCGTCATCTTCGTGCTGGCGCGACGGCAATTCTTCTCGCAGGCGCGGCTGGCGATCATGGATGCCGGCCCGCCATCGAATCTCCACCTTTCCGCTCTCCGCCGCGACATGCCGCCGAGCGACGGACGTGATTTGCCCGAGGGACTGTGATGACATTGCCGACAATCGAAGCCGATGCGGCGGCAAGACCGCCGCGCATCGGCCTGTTGGACACGGCGCGCGGTGTCGCACTGATCGCCATGGCGAGCTACCATTTCAGCTGGGATATGGAGTTCATGGGCTATCTCGCGCCGGGCACGGCCGAGACAGGCTGGCTGAAGATCTATGCTCGGGCGATCGCCACGACTTTTCTCTTCATCGTCGGCATCAGCCTGGTGCTGTCGAGCAAGCCGGAGATCCGCTGGCCGTCCTTCTGGAAGCGTTTCGGCATGATTGCCGCAGCGGCCGCCGCGATCTCGATCGCGACGCGCATTGCGATGCCGAACGAGTGGATCTATTTCGGCATCCTGCATTGCATCGCGGTACTGACGCTGATCGGGATCGTCTTTTTGAGGTTGCCGCTCGCCTTTACGCTGATCGCCACGCTGGCGCTCTTTGCCGCCTGGCTGACCGATAATTTCGGCACACCCGGCCTGCTGCGGTCATCCTTCTTCGATCCGCGATATCTCGCCTGGATCGGGCTGGCCGCAATGCCGGAACGCTCCAACGATTACGTGCCGCTGTTTCCCTGGGCAACGCCGTTTTTCGCTGGATTGAGTTTCGCCTCGATCGCCATCAGAACCAGGCTGCTGCATCGGCTTGCCGCCATCGGCACCGGTACCTGGTGGCCGGCAAGGCTCGGCCGCCACAGCCTTGCCTTCTACCTCGTTCACCAGCCGGTGCTGATCGGCATCGCTTACGGTCTTTCCCTCCTCGTCCCGCCGCCGAAGCCGGATCCGGCCGAAACTTACCTAAAGCAATGCAACTCCACTTGCGTCATGCAACAGGGCGAAGCGCTTTGTCGCAGCTTTTGCCAGTGCACGCTGGAGAAATTGCAGGCCCAAAGCCTATTAGTTCCGCTGCAGGCGAACGAGATCGACGTCGAGAAGGATGAGCGGGTCCAGACGATCGCCGGCGAATGCAGCGCCGAGGTCGAGCCTGCGCCACAGTCTCCGCAGTGATCAGGTGGTGACGCCGATTTCGGCGAGGCGGCCGAGGCAGGCCTCTTCGATATTGTCGAGTTCCACCAGCGTGTCGTCGATATCCTTGCGCTTCTGACGCAGGTCATCGCGCTTCTCGTCGACGCGCTTCATCAGAAGCTTCAACTGACCGAGTTCGCCCGGCGGCTCCTTGTAGACCTGGATGATCTCGCGGATCTCCGCAATGGTGAAACCGATGCGCCGGCCGCGGAGGATTTCCCCGATAAGGCGACGGTCGGCCTGCCGGAAGAGACGGGTACGCCCGCGCCGTTCCGGATGGATCAGTCCCTCGTCCTCGTAGAAGCGAAGCGTGCGCGTCGAGACCCCGAATTCCCGCGTCAGCTCCGTTATGCTATAAAATTTGTTCACCAGCATGTATTCCCCGTCATGAACCGGCAATAATATTGACTTTTACGTAATAGTCAATTTCGTCGGTCGCTCAGATGCCGAACCACCATGTGGCGATGCCGAGGAACGCGAAGAATCCGGTACAGTCGGTCACCGTCGTCACGAAGACCGACGAGGCGATCGCCGGATCGGCGCCCACCTTGTCTAGCAGCAGCGGCAGCAGGATGCCGGCAAGGGCTGCCGCCATCAGGTTGATGATCATCGCCGCCGCGATCACCCCGCCGAGCTGATAGTCGTGGAACCAGGTGCCCGCGATCAAGCCCATGATCGTCGCAAAGACGATGCCGTTGAGGATGCCGACACCGGCCTCCCTGCGGATGATGCGGCCGGCATTGTAGATGTCGAGATCTCGGGTGGCGAGCGCCCGCACCGTCACCGTCATCGTCTGCGTGCCGGCATTGCCGCCCATCGAGGCGACGATCGGCATCAGCACCGCAAGCGCGATCATCTTCTCGATCGAGGCGTCGAACAGGCCGATGACACTGGCCGACAGCATTGCCGTGGCGAGATTGATCAGAAGCCAGAGGAAACGCGAGCGCGCCGTCGACAGCACATTGTCCGAAAGTTCTTCGTCGCCGACGCCGCCAAGGCGCTTGATGTCCTCGTCCGCCTCCTCGTGGATGACGTCGACGACGTCGTCGATGGTCAGCACGCCGACCAGCCGGCCGTTCTCGTCGACGACGGCGGCCGACAGAAGGTCGTACTGCTCGAAGAGCTGGGCGGCCTCCTCCTGGTCCATTTCGGCCGGCACCGGATGGTTGGTCTCGCGCATGATCTGCTCGATCTTCGTCTGCCGTTTGGTGCGCAGGATCTGGTCGAGATCGACGGCGCCGAGCAGCTTGAAGGTCGGATCGATGACGAAGATCTGCGAGAAGGAATAGGGAAGATCCTCCTCGTCGCGCATGTAGTCGATCGTCTGTCCCACGGTCCAGAACGGCGGCACGGCGACGAATTCCGTCTGCATACGCCGCCCGGCCGAGCTTTCGGGATAATCGAGTGCCCGGCGCAACCGGACCCGCTCGGTAAACGGCAATTGCGCAAGGATCTCTTCCCGGTCTTCCTTGTCGAGATCTTCGAGAATGTAGACGGCATCGTCCGAATCGAGGTCGCCGATCGCGGCGGCAATCTGCTCGTTCGGCATCTGGTCGACGATCTCGCGGCGAATCGCCTCGTCGACCTCGGTCAGCGCCGTCATGTCGAAATCTTCGCCGAGCAGACGCACCAGCGCCAAGCGCTGATCCGGCTGGATCGATTCCAGCAGGTCGCCTATTTCGGATTCATGCAGGCGGGCAACGTTCTGGCGCAGGAACAGCGTGTCGCGGTCGGCGATCGCGGCGCCGACCAGCGCCAGGAAATCGCTGCGGACATTGCCGTCCTCGTCGTAGATATCGGCTTCCTCGTCCTCGGGACGCCTGCGGATGCGCTCTTCCCCATCGGTCGTTGTCATCTGCCGCCCTCGCATCTGGTTCGAATTTCAACGACTACAGCGCCGCATTCGCGAATGTCGGCGGAAAACATATTGTCAACAAGCAGATAAGCAAATCCCCGCGCGAGGTTCCCGCGGTCGGAATTCATGGCTCCTGCTAGCCCAAAGCATCCCTGCCGTAAAGCAGCAAACCTGCCTCTTGATGACAATGCCCGCGGCCGGCGATAGTTTCGCCACCATCCGAGCCGAGGAAGATCGCCCCATGCCCATTCGCCCGATCCTGCGCTATCCGCATCCCGGTCTGAAGACCGTCTGCGCGCCGGTGACAGTCTTCGATTCGTCGCTTGCCGGGCTTGCCGACGACCTGCTGGCGACGATGCGCGCCGCCCCCGGCGTCGGCATCACCGCCGCTCATATCGGCATGTTCAGCCGTGTGACGGTGCTGGAGCTCGACAAGACCGACGGCGTGCGCCTCTACGTCAATCCGGAAATCACCTGGTTCTCGAAGGAGACGATGCCCCATGCCGAAGGCAGCGTCTCGATGCCGGGAGCGACCGACGAGGTCACCCGGCCCCGGTCGATCCGCTTCCGCTACCAGGACACCGCAGGCCGCCTGCACGAGGAAGTCGCCGAAGGTTTCCTCGCCATCTGCATTCAGCACGAGGTCGACCAGCTCGACGGCATTTTCTGGCTGCAGCGCCTCTCGCGGCTGAAACGCGACCGTCTCGTGAAAAAATGGGGGAAGGCGCAAACCTGACGACCAAGCCTGACGATCGGGCTGACAAAGGGGCTCCCGCGCCGAACCATTCGCCGCCGCTGGCGTTCTCCCGCAAAGAAACCCAGCGATCTCTAGCAAAAAGGAGCGACTGCAATGGCAAGGATCGGTGACAAGCCCCCGATTTCACGCGAAGGTCCGAAGCTTTTTGATGAAAAGGCGGAGCTCTCCCGTGAAGAAGATTATCGCGACCTCGAGGAACGCAATCTCGACGACGGCTGGCCCTATGCCGACGGAAGCGGCGCCGACCCGGCCAACCGCCCCTATGGCGAGACCGCGGCAAATTTCGACAGCGACCCCAACAAAGGCTTCCGGATCGACGGCATCGATGCAGACGGCAACGAGAACCGCCTGAAAGACTCACTGCGGGCCGACTCCATCGACCGCGATGAAAGCGACGAACTCGAAGCGCGGGTGAACGACCATCTCGAAACCATTCCCGAGGTCGACATCAACAGCATCGAGGTTCATGCCGACGGGCACGTCATCACCCTGGAGGGCTCGGTGGAGACGATCGGCATCGCCCGCAAGGTCGAACTCAGCGCGCTTTCGGTCGACGGCGTCCGCCATGTCCGCAACAGACTGCAGCTGACCGGCGTCGACGCCCATATCCCGAACGAAGACTGATTCACGCGGACGATAAGAATAGCCGGCGGAGGGTGCCGATGCCTCCCGCCGCCTTTGTCTGCCGCCTTTCCAACATTACCAAAAGTTAACAATTACAGATTGCATCGCAATATGGCTGTTTGCCAGCCATATTTTAGAATTCTGCTTAGGCGGCTTCCGTAACGCGAACGTCAATTTCGGTGACAACACTGTGATTTCATTTGGACAAAAGGTCGCGGCTGCGCCGCCGTGCCATCACAAAATTGCCTGAATTGGGGCGCGAACTCGGATGCGCCAGGGGTTGGTTTTATGTTGTGAAATTCAACAGCAGATTGAGGAGATAGACCCATGCGCATCAAATTCGCCCTTGCCGCGTCCCTGTTCGCCGTCAGCCTTGCAGGCGCCGCCTTCGCCCAGCCGACCTATTCGGACGACTACACCAACGATAGCGATGGCTTCTCACCGAGCCCCATGTCCAAGCCGGCCCCTGTTCACTATACGAACCATAAGGCCCCGGCCTATTCCAGCGACTACACCAATGACAGCGACGGCTTCGCCCCGAGCGCCATGGCGGCCCCTGCCGTCGACAAGACCGCAACCGCGAGCATCACTCCCCTGCCCCCATGCCATAGCATGATTGGTCCGAAGGGCTCCCACACCAAGGGTGCCGATAGCGGCGCCTCCCGCACCGAAGCCTGCCGCGCCACGCATTGATCCACAAAAGAAAGGGCCGGTAACCGGCCCTTTCTTTTCAATCTGCTTCCTTTTCGCCTTAGAACACGAATGGAATAAGCCGGTAGCGGGTCGTAGTCATGAAGGCCGCGTAAGCAGGATCCTCCTTGAGCAGACGCTCCTCCGCCAGGAGGCGGAAACATTGGGCGGCAAGAGCCGCCGCATAAATGGCGAAATTCAAGAGCGACGGATTGGCCAGGAAAAAGCTGACATGCGTCATCAAATAGCCCGCATACATCGGGTGGCGGACAAACCTGTAGGGGCCGCCGATCTTGACGCCACGATTGGCCGGCACCAGACCGAAGCTTCGCCGCAATACCAGCTTTGCCGATATTTGCAGGATGAAGCCGAGGCACATCACTATTCCACAGAGCCAGAGCGGCACGAGCGGCTCCAACGTCGTTGGCGAGACGAGCAGCGGAAAGAGCGTGCCGATGGCGGTGACAGTCCAGTCATAGACCCGTAGCGACGCATTCCTCGTCGGTCGGCGAGTCAGGATCAGAAAGGCGGCAGCTCCTTCCGAAACGATCAGCAGGCCATCGATGATCGCCCTGTTGCCCTGCATCTGCGGCCAGATACGCATGACGATCGCAACGAATAAATAGCAGATCAGGACCTTTTCGACGATATCCAGAACGAAATGGATATCGAGAAATGACCAGCTTGCCGCTGCCTGTTTTTTCATAGTTTGCAAGATTTCCACATCATAAGATGTGGCAACCTATATCTGCGTTGTCGCTAATTATAGGTTAAGGCGTTCGCTCATATCTGAGCGAGCGGCGGTTGTTGCTTTGCCGATTCTGACTACAGAGTGCCGCAGCAATGACAGGCCGGATCGGCGTCAGCTTTCGCGCGTCGTTTCACCGAACACCGCCTCGAAGGCGGTGCGCAGCCGGATATCGACATCGGCCATCATCACCGGCAAGCCGAGATCGACCAGGCTGGTCACGCCATAGGCCGAGATCCCGCAGGGCACGATGCCGCCGAAATGATCGAGATCGGGATCGACGTTGAGCGACAGGCCGTGGAAGGTCACCCATTTCCGCAACCTGATGCCGAGGGCGGCGATCTTGTCCTCGGTCATCGTTCCATCGGCAAGCAACGGCTTTTCCGGCCGCCGCACCCAGACCCCGACGCGATCTTCACGCCGCTCGCCGCGCACATTCATCATCTCGAGCGTGCGGATGATCACATCTTCAAGGGCAGCGACAAAGGCGCGCACATCCTGGCGCCTGCGCTTCAGGTCGAGCATGACATAGGCGACGCGCTGGCCGGGTCCATGATAGGTATATTCACCGCCGCGCCCCGTCGCAAAGACCGGAAAACGGTCCGGCTGGACGAGATCCCCGGCCTTGGCGCTGGTGCCGGCGGTATAGAGCGGCGGGTGCTCGACGAGCCAGACGAGTTCGTCGCCGCCCTCCGATATCCTTGCCACCTCGCGCTCCATCGTCTCCACGGCCTCCTCATAGGCAACGAGGCCGTCGGCGATGCGCCAGCGCACCGGGCGGGCATCGGGATTCGGGAGCATGGAGAATTCGAGATCTGTGCGAAGCATGGCCATTCCTTGCCGCTCTCCCCGAAATGCCTGATAAAAAGGGGCGGCAGGAGACCTATATGGACCCGTTTCAGGGCCAATTCAAATGCTGTGACCGGTTTTGAAAAAAACTGTCATATCGCCCTTGTGCACCCCAAATCCTTTTGCTACATGCTGCCCCGCCGACGCAAATCGGCACCTACCACGATGCGGTCGTGGCGGAATTGGTAGACGCGCAGCGTTGAGGTCGCTGTGGGGCAACCCGTGGAAGTTCGAGTCTTCTCGACCGCACCATCTCCCTTCAGGGAAACGCTTTCGAAGCGACGATTTCGATTTCTCCTAGACGCTATTTGCGGTTGCTCGGCTTGATCGGCCGGCTTTCGCATGATTGATGGCGTCATCCCCTCACGAATCGGCCGCCATGTCAGAGCATCCAGCCCATCAAAACTCCCTGCAGGGCATGGCGATCATGTCCGGCGCCATGCTGATCCTGCCGACCATGGATGCCATCGCCAAATATATGGCGACCTTCGAGGCGATGTCGCCGGGTCAGGTGACCTTCTACCGATTCTTCTTCCAGATCGCCTGCACCCTGCCGATTCTCCTCGCCCTTTTCGGGTTGAAGGCGCTTTCGGCCAAGCGACCATGGATGAACCTGTTGCGCGGCGTGCTGCACGGCGCTGCCAGCCTGCTTTTTTTCGTCGCCGTCAAATACATGCCGCTTGCCGACGTCTTCGCCATCTATTTCGTCGAGCCCTTCATGCTGACCGCCATGTCGGCGCTGTTCCTCGGGGAGAAGGTCGGCTGGCGGCGCTGGATGGCGATTGTCGTCGGTTTCGGCGGCGCGATGATCGTCATTCAGCCGAGCTACGAAATATTCGGCCTGAAGGCGCTGCTGCCGGTCGCCTGCGCCTTTCTGTTCTCGCTCTATCTCTTCCTCAACCGCGCCATCGGCGAGGCCGATTCGCCGCTGACCATGCAGACGATGGCCGGCATCGGCGGAACGGTCTTCATGGCCGGCGCCCTCCTCGTCGGCAATGGCTCTGGCAGTGCCGATTTCGCCATGTCCCTGCCCGCCTCCGGCCTCGGTCTTGTCCTGCTGCTCGCCCTCGGTTCGATCTCCGGATATGCGCATATGCTTGTGGTCCGGGCCTTCCGGCTCGCGCCGCTGTCGCTGCTTGCGCCGTTCCAATATTTCGAGATCATTTCGGCGACCGTTCTCGGCTATGCGCTGTTCAACGATTTCCCGAGCTTTTCCAAATGGATCGGCATCTTCATCATCGTCGCATCGGGCCTCTTCATCATCTGGCGCGAGCGGCTGCGGGCGCGATCGCTAAAATCCTCCTGATCCCGGGAATATCGGATTAACTCCGCTTCTTGAGGGATCGTCAATTCGCAGACGGTAAAACTGTCTCCGGCTTCATGATGAAGCCTGGAGCTAAAACATGAGCGAATTTCGTCTCGCTTTCCCGGCCTGTGTCGTGGCCGGAAAGCATCGGCTGACGGCCGAAGATATAATCCTATTGCGCAAACATGCTTTTCCGGAGGGCATCCGGACATCCGACGATGTCGTGGCGATGTTGGCGCTCAACAATTCCTGCCCTGAAAAATGTGCCGCGTGGAACGCGTTCTTCGTCGAGCAGCTCGCCGGTTTCATCGTCCATTACACCTATCCGCAAGGCTCGCTCGATGAAATCAACGTCGCCTGGATCATGCGCATGTTCACGACCGACGGTGTCGTCAACTCGGCGCTGGAACTCGAGCTCATTCTCCACGTCATGGAGATTTCGGCCGATGTCCCGGGTGAATTGAGAGCGCTGGCGCTCGATCAGCTCCGCCTGGCGATCACCGATAATATCGGTGGCTACAAACTGTCGCGCGCCGTCGACCGCCGGGGCATTACCCGCCAGGACGTCGATTTCACCATGCGCATCTTCCGCAGCATCACCGAAGGCGGTGTCATCCCCGTCTCGTCGGTCGAATACGGCGTGCTCCAGCAGATCGATCAGGCGACGCTGCCCGGCGCCAATCATCCGCACTGGGCCGGCATCATGGCTGCCGCCGAGCTGCGGGATTATGCCGAGCCGCGGCGCAGCCGCTGGCTGCGCATCGTCGATGAGGAACCCGTCTCGGCAGCGGCCGTCGCCTGAAGCTCCTCAAGCCTGCCACTCCTCAAGCCTGCCACTCCTCAAGCCTGATTGTGCGTTCCGGTGTTTTGTGCGTAAAACTCCGGAACGCATTTCTGGGTGGAGTCTCGATGTTCAAGAAAATCCTGATCGCGAATCGCGGCGAAATCGCCTGCCGCGTGATCAAGACTGCACGCCGCATGGGCATTTCGACCGTCGCTGTCTATTCGGATGCGGATCGGGACGCGCTGCATGTCGAGATGGCCGACGAGGCCGTGCATATCGGCCCGGCAGCCGCCTCCGAGAGTTACCTGGTTGCCGAAAAGATCATCGCCGCCTGCAAGGCGACCGGCACCGAGGCGGTGCATCCGGGCTACGGCTTCCTGTCCGAGCGCGCCTCCTTCTGCGCTGAGCTGGAAAAACAGGGCATCGTCTTCATCGGCCCGAAGCCGAAGGCGATCATGGCGATGGGCGACAAGATCGAATCGAAGAAATTCGCCAATGCCGCCGGCGTGTGCACCGTACCAGGCCATCTCGGTGTCATCGAGGATGCCGCGCATGCGGAAGTGATCGCGGGCGGCATCGGTTATCCCGTCATGATCAAGGCATCGGCCGGCGGCGGCGGCAAGGGCATGCGGATCGCCTGGAACGAGGCCGAGGTGCGCGACGGTTTCGAGCGCGCCCGCTCCGAGGCGAAGAGTTCGTTCGGCGACGACCGCGTCTTCATCGAGAAGTTCATCGTCGAGCCGCGCCACATCGAGATCCAGGTGCTGGCCGACGCGCATGGCAACGTCGTCTATCTCGGCGAGCGCGAATGCTCGATCCAGCGGCGGAACCAGAAGGTGGCGGAAGAGGCGCCCTCGCCCTTCCTCGACGAAAAAACCCGCAAGGCGATGGGCGAACAGTCGGTGGCGCTGGCGAGAGCAGTCGATTACCAGAGCGCCGGCACCGTCGAATTCATCGTCGACCGCGACCGCAACTTCTATTTCCTCGAAATGAACACCCGCCTGCAGGTCGAACACCCCGTCACCGAACTCGTCACCGGCATCGATCTCGTCGAGCAGATGATCCGTGTCGCCGCGGGCGAGCCGCTTACCCTCGCCCAGGAAGAGATCAGGCTCGACGGCTGGGCGATCGAAAGCCGGCTCTATGCCGAAGACCCCTACCGCAACTTCCTGCCCTCGATCGGCCGCCTGACGCGCTACCGCCCGCCGGCCGAAGGCCGGACCGGCAATGTCACGGTCCGCAACGATACCGGCGTTTTCGAGGGCGCTGAGATCTCGATGTATTACGATCCGATGATCGCCAAGCTCTGCACCTGGGCGCCGGCGCGGCTGGAGGCGATCGAGGCCATGGGCCAGGCGCTCGACGGCTTCGTCGTCGACGGCATCGAACACAATGTCCCCTTCCTGTCGGCGCTGATGAAACATCCGCGCTGGCGCGAGGGCCGGCTGTCCACCGGTTTCATCGCCGAGGAATATCCCGACGGCTTCGCGCCGATGAAACCGGACAGGACGGAAGAGGCTGTGCTGGCCGCCATCGCGTTGTCCGCCTCGCTGATCGAGACGAACCGGCGCGAGCGTTTCGCCGATCGCCTGCGCGCCGCATCGGGCGCATTGCGCGAGCACTGGGTGGTCAAGACAGGCGACAGCCACGTCGCCGTCCAATTGCTCGACGGCCTCGTCACCATCCCCTTCGATATGGAGATGGCGATAGAGGGCGAGAACAACAGCGTTGTCACCGATTGGAGACCCGGCGATCCCGTCTGGAGCGGCAAGGTCGGCGGCCGGGATATCACCGCGCAGATCCGCCCCGTCCTCAACGGGGTGCGCATCGACTGGCAGGGGCTTTCGGTGACCGCCAAAGTCTTTTCTCCGCGTCATGCCGAACTCGACAGGCTGATGCCGGTGAAGCTGCCGCCCGATACCTCCAAGCTGCTGCTCTGCCCGATGCCCGGCCTCGTCGTGTCCATCGCGGTCGCCGAGGGCCAGGAGGTCAAGGCAGGTGAGACGCTGGCGATCGTCGAGGCGATGAAAATGGAAAACGTGCTGCGCGCCGACCGCGATCTCGTCGTCTCCAAGATCAATGCCGCGGCCGGCGAAAGCCTGGCCGTCGATGCCGTGATCATGGAGTTCGCCTGAGAGCAAAAGGCGGCCGGGCCGTTTTCGCTTGAGCCCGGCTTGCCGGCCATGCCAAGGTCAGCCCCAATAAATTGTCAGGGAGATTGTGAAGATGGACGTTCGCGCCGCCGTAGCCGTTCAGGCCGGAAAACCGCTCGAAGTGATGACCGTGCAGCTGGAAGGGCCGCGGGCCGGCGAAGTGCTGGTCGAGGTCAAGGCGACCGGCATCTGCCACACCGACGATTTCACCCTGTCGGGCGCCGATCCGGAAGGCCTGTTCCCAGCGATCCTCGGTCATGAGGGTGCCGGCATCGTCGTCGATGTCGGCCCTGGTGTGACCTCGGTCAAGAAGGGCGACCATGTCATCCCGCTCTACACGCCGGAATGCCGGGAATGCTACTCCTGCCTGTCGCGCAAGACCAATCTCTGCACCGCCATCCGCTCGACCCAGGGCCAGGGTCTGATGCCGGACGGCACCTCGCGCTTCTCGATCGGCAAGGACAAGATCCACCACTATATGGGCTGCTCGACCTTCGCCAATTTCACCGTGCTGCCGGAGATTGCGCTTGCCAAGGTCAATCCCGACGCGCCCTTCGACAAGATCTGCTACATCGGCTGCGGCGTCACCACCGGCATCGGCGCGGTCATCAACACCGCCAAGGTGGAGATCGGCGCCACCGCCATCGTCTTCGGTCTCGGCGGCATCGGCCTCAACGTGCTGCAGGGGCTGCGGCTTGCCGGCGCCGACATGATCATCGGCGTCGACATCAACAATGACCGCAAGGCTTGGGGCGAGAAGTTCGGCATGACGCATTTCGTCAATCCGAAGGAGGTCGGCGACGACATCGTGCCGCATCTCGTCAATATGACCAAGCGCAATGGCGACCTGATCGGCGGCGCCGACTATACCTTCGACTGCACCGGCAACACCAAGGTGATGCGCCAGGCGCTTGAGGCCAGCCACCGCGGCTGGGGCAAATCGATCATCATTGGCGTTGCCGGCGCCGGCCAGGAGATCTCGACGCGTCCGTTCCAGCTGGTCACCGGCCGCAACTGGATGGGCACCGCTTTCGGCGGCGCGCGTGGCCGCACCGACGTGCCGAAGATCGTCGACTGGTACATGCAGGGCAAGATCCAGATCGATCCGATGATCACCCACACCATGCCGCTCGACGATATCAACAAGGGCTTCGACATGATGCACAAGGGTGAGAGCATTCGCGGCGTGGTGGTGTACTGACCACATGGATTTCCTGAAGAACTGGAGATTGAAGCTGCGATACGGAAAGTTGAAAACGGCTTTCCGTCATTTGCTGTCATTGCAGACGGAGAAATCGTCACATCCAATGTCGATTTCGGCACGACGGCCGGCTCAGCAGCTTTTTTCTCCATGCAGGCTTGGGCGATCGACAGCGAACAGGCCACTGATATGGTCGTGACGATTGGCCGGGACGTAGGATTTGAAGCCTCCGGACGGGTCTATGTTTATTCGACCGAGCCACAGCAGCCTCCAGGACAAAATCCCTATGCCTACGGCCTGAACTTTAATCAATATCTGCGCTAGGACGAGCTGGTCTGCAGGCAACCGGCCGCATCCGGGAGCAACCATTTCCTTTCTTGAAGTGAGCCGTTCTGTCGTACATATACGGAGAACCTAACAGCTCCCGCATCCGGCGGGAGCATCCCCGGCGTGGTTTTATCAATGGCTTCGATTCCCTGCACGGCCGACCTCAAGGGCCTCGACGAGCTCTCCCCGCGGGAGCTCTACGACCTGCTCAAGATGCGCGTCGACGTCTTCGTCGTCGAACAGAACTGCCCCTATCCGGAACTCGATGGCAAGGACGTCGACGCGCTGCATCTGCGGCTGCTCTCCAGCGGGGAACAGCTAGCCTCTGCCCGGCTGCTGAAGCCGCACGATGCGCATGATCCGGTAAAGATCGGCCGCGTCGTCGTCTCACCCGCCCATCGCGGCAAACGCCTGGGCGATGCATTGATGAGCGAAGCGATCTCCGCTTGCGAACGGCTTTATCCGGCAAACCCCATCGCCTTGTCGGCGCAGGCGCATCTGCGCCGCTTCTATGAAGCCTTCGGTTTCAGCGTAGCATCCGAAGAATATCTGGAAGACGGCATTCCCCATATCAACATGGTCCGCCAGCTGGCCATCCGGCCGGCAGGAATACCGTCATGATCTACGTCGATGCCGATGCCTGCCCGGTGAAGCCGGAAGTGCTGAAGGTGGCAGAGCGCCTCGACCTCGAAGTCACCTTCGTCGCCAATTCCGGCCTGCGCCCCTCGCGCGATCCGATGGTCCACAACGTCATCGTCTCCAACGCCTTCGACGCCGCCGACAACTGGATTGCCGAGCGCGCCGGCCCGGGGGATGTCGTCGTCACCGCCGACGTGCCGCTCGCCGTGCGCTGTGTCGCCACCGGCGCCTTCGTCAGCGGCCCGACGGGCCGCGTCTTCGACGAGACCAATATCGGCATGGCGAGCGCCATGCGCGATCTCGGTGCGCATTTGCGCGAAACTGGCGAGAGCAAGGGTTACAACGCCGCCTTCAGCCCGAAAGACCGCTCGCGCTTCCTCGAGACCTTCGACCGCCTCTGCCGCCGCGCCAAGAGCCTTTCCGCCGAGGCTGGCGGGTAATCCTGATGCTGCCTCCGCCGGCAAGAAACGGGTGGCATGGCAGCCATGTCGCTTCCTACCTTGAAGTCCGCCGTCTCCTCTCGCATATAGACGTCATCGCAGACGACTGCGGCATCTTCCGGATGCAACCGTCGCGGGGACGGCCTCGCTCTTGAACAAGGAGAGTCGTATGGCCTGGTTTCTGCTTTTTCTCGCTGGTCTTTTCGAATGTGGCTGGGCGATCGGCCTTAAATACACCGATGGCTTCACACGGCCGCTGCCGACAGCGCTGACCGTCATATCCATGGTGGTCAGCATCGTGCTGCTCGGCCTGGCGGTGAAGCACCTGCCGATCGGGACCGCCTATGCGGTCTGGACCGGTATCGGCACGGTCGGCACCGTGCTGCTGGGCATCTGGCTGCTTGGCGATGAGGCAAGTGTCTCCCGTCTTGCCTGCATCATGCTGATCGTCGGCGGCATCGCCGGTCTCAAGCTCACCGCCTGATATAAGGCTGAGGGGCGCCTTCAACGCCCCTCGTTTATTGCTCAGGCTGCCTTGCGGTTATCGACGGCAAACGCGCCGGGACCCGAGAAGAACAGGTAGAGGAAGACGAAGCAGAACAGGATCGCGGCATCGCCCTCATTGACAACGGGGAAGAAGCTACGCGGCGCATGCGCCATGAAATAGGCGACCGCCATTTGGCCGGCCAGCACGAAGGCGACGGGACGCGTCAGCAGGCCGACGAGAATAAGGATGCCGCCGACCAGTTCAAGAAGGGCTGCGAAAAGCATCAGCGGCGGCAGCGAGCCCTCCATCGCCGGAATCGGGAAACTGAAAAGCTTCATCGTCCCGTGTTCGATGAACAGCAGCGCGGTGATGATTCTGAGAGCGGCCAACCCGTAGGGGCGATAGGCAGAAAGACGCTCGAAACTTGACATAAAACCTCTCCATTTAAAACAATGCAGCCGAGCGTTAGCCGGTCCCCGACAGGGATTGAACACACGGATCGCTGACGCCCGTTCACTTTTTCGACAGCAGGAAAACAGCTGAGCAGATGATTATATTCACCGGCCAAATCTCAGAGCGGAATGTTGTCGTGTTTCTTCCACGGATTGGCGAGATCCTTGTTGCGCAGCATCTTCAGCCCCCGCGCCAGCCGCCTTCGGGTCGAATGCGGCATGATCACCTCATCGACATAACCACGTTCGGCGGCGACAAAGGGCGAGAGGAACCGGTCCTCGTACATTTTCGTATGGGCGGCGATTTTCTCGGGATCGGCGATGTCCTTGCGGAAGATGATTTCGACCGCGCCCTTGGCCCCCATCACGGCAATCTGCGCCGTCGGCCAGGCATAGTTCAAGTCGCCGCGCAGATGCTTCGACGCCATGACGTCATAGGCGCCGCCGAAAGCCTTGCGGGTGATGACGGTGAGCTTCGGGACCGTCGCCTCGGCATAGGCAAACAGCAGCTTGGCGCCATGCTTGATCAGCCCGCCATATTCCTGCGCGGTGCCCGGCAGAAAGCCCGGCACGTCGACGAAGGTGACCAACGGAATGCTGAAGCAGTCGCAGAATCGCACGAAGCGCGCCGCCTTGCGCGAGGCATCGCTGTCGAGCACGCCGGCCAGCACCATCGGCTGGTTTGCGACGAAACCGACGGTGGAGCCTTCGACGCGGCCGAAGCCGCAGACGATATTGCCGGCAAAGCTTGACTGGATCTCGAAGAAATCTCCCTCGTCCGCCACCTTTCGGATCAGTTCCTTGATATCGTATGGCTTGTTGGCGCTGGCCGGCACCAGCGTATCGAGCGACATGTCGACCTCTGTCACCGACTGGTAACATTCGATCTCGGGCAGCGGCGCCGTGTTCGAAAGCGGCAGGAAATCGATCAGCCGGCGCACTTGCAGCAGCGTTTCGACATCATTGTCATAGGCGCCGTCGGCAATCGACGAGCGCGTCGTATGCACCTTCGCGCCACCGAGCTCCTCAGCGGTCACCGTCTCATTGGTCACCGTTTTCACCACGTCGGGCCCGGTGACGAACATGTAGGAGGTATCGCGCACCATGAAGATGAAATCGGTCATGGCAGGCGAATAGACGTCGCCGCCGGCGCAAGGACCCATGATCACCGAGATCTGCGGGATGACGCCGGAAGCGAGCACGTTGCGCTGGAATACCTCGGCGTAACCGCCAAGTGCCGCCACGCCTTCCTGGATGCGGGCGCCGCCGGCATCATAGATGCCGACGATCGGCGCGCGGTTCTTCAGCGCCATGTCCTGCACCTTCATGATCTTCTCGGCATGCGCTTCCGAAAGCGAGCCGCCGAAGACGGTGAAATCCTTGGCGAAGACGAACACGGTGCGGCCGTTGACCGTGCCCCAGCCGGTGACGACGCCGTCGCCGGCGACACGGCTCTTGTCCATGCCGAAATCGGTGGAGCGATGTTCGACGAACATGTCGAACTCCTCGAAGGAGCCTTCGTCGAGAAAGAGATCGATGCGCTCGCGCGCCGTCAGCTTGCCGCGCTTGTGCTGGGCGTCGATGCGCGCCCTGCCGCCGCCGAGGCGGGCGACGCCGCGGCGCCGTTCCAGTTCTTCGAGAATTTCCTTCATGCGATCTCCCTCGCCTTTATTTCTAGCATGTCGTTATCGCCGCGACATGCTTTAGAGCCCACGCCCGCTGAGCGAGAAAACCGAGCGTATCCTTGCCGCGACGTCCTCCGCCAGGATCTCATCCGCAAGCTTGGGATCGGCGGCGATGCTGGTCACGTCGAAAGCACTGACGGCGATGACCGAGCCGTCCTCGACGGAGGCTGCGTCGATACTGACCTTGGCGATGTTGCGGTCCTTCTGGAAGCCGAGACCCTTCTCGATGGAGACGACGCGAATCGTCAGCACCACCCGCGGCAGCACGGTGTCGCGCACCGTGGCATTGATCGCGGCGTTGACGCGGTCGTTGATGCCGGAAAGCAGCTCGGCCGGCATGTTCGGGCCGGAGACGACGACGGCGCTGCGCACATCATAGACCGGCGCCGCCGGCTTCGTGCCCGAGAGGCTGCCGCAGGCCGTCAGCGCGACACAGACGAGTGCGGCCCGGCAAAAACACGACCTCAGCCAATTCATTGCAAAATCCCGCACGACCCCGTTGGAGTCGCAGATTTCGTCATAATGGCGGGGAAGGCAATATGTTTCAGGCGCTTAGGGCCAAAAAAACGTCCGTCGCCGCCTTGAAGTCGGCAAAGCGCTTGGCCCGCCGCTCCTCGGCTTCCTCGTCGCTGCCCCAATGCTCGATCGTCCAGTCCTCGTCGAGATGGGCAAGCGACCAGGCTTCCTCCATCGTCACCCGGCCGCAGGCGAAGGCGAGGGCCAGGATCGCCGAACCAGTGAGCGTGGTGACGGTGTGGAGTGCTGCGAGCGCGATCGGGTTATCATATCTGGCGAGCGTGACGGCGAAGGCGGCGGTCGCCTCGCGCGGCTGCTCACGCGGCATCACGCCTTCGATGAGGATGAAGCGGGCTCCGAGATCGTTCGCCGCCCAGTCGATCACCGGGTCCCAGCGCTCGGCCTGGCGCTCGACCAGCAGTTCCGGCCCATCGGCGCGGTAGCAGATCAGGTCGCTCGAGGAAAAGCGCAGTATATCTTCAAGGATAGCCTGTGTGTTGCCGGTAATGCCGTCGAGCGCGGTGTTGACGAGCCGCGTCATGGGCATCGTCATGGGATCGATTTCCTCACCCTGCCCCTGCCATTCGGCCGCGACAAGCCGCGCCAGCGCCTGCGTGGGAACCGCGAGCACTTGGCGCGCCGGCGTGCGCACCATCTTGCCATCGAGCGTGATGGCAAAACCGCCCTCGTGCTCGGCAACGTCGACAGCGGTGTAGAAACGCTTCGGCAGCGGCTTCTTCATCTGGATCTGCGCCCGGCGGATCGGATCGGGATGGCTCAGGCCTTCGGAAAGATCGTTCAGCAGATCACGCATGGCACTACCTCAGGAAAAATGGCGCAATATCTCGTTCGGATGATAGGCGATCGCATCAGCGCCGTTGGCGATCAGCTCATCCACGCTGGCATAGCCCCAGGCAACGCCGATCGCTTTGGCGCCGGCAGCCTTTGCCATCTGCATATCGTAAATCGCATCGCCGATGACAATGGCATCCGCGGCATTCATGCTGGTTTCGTCGCAGCATTCCGTCACCATCGCCGGATGCGGCTTGGAAGGGCAATCGTCGGCGGTGCGCGCAACGGTGAAATATCGGTCGAAGCCGTGCGTCTCCATCACCAGGTTCAGCCCGCGCCTGGATTTGCCCGTCACCGCGCCGATCAGCAGATCCTCGCGGCCGGTAATCGCGTCGATCATCTCACGAATGCCGGGAAATAGCGGCTCGCGGTAGTCGAGATCCTGGCGCACGACCGAGAACAGCGATTTGTAATGCGCCGTCATCTCGATATCTTCCTGCTCGACATGTGGCCTGCCCTGCATGCGGGCAATCGCGATATCCAGCGACAGGCCGATGATGGCCTTGGTGTCCTCAAATATCGGTTCCGGCTTGCCGAACTTTTCGAAGGTGCGGCGCATGGTTTCGTGGATTAGGCCGGCGCTGTCGACCAGCGTGCCGTCGCAATCGAAAAGAGCGAGTTTCATTCGCTGTCCCTTTCGGCGCCGGCAAGGTCGAGACCGAGCAGGTTCCAGGTCTGCACCATATGCGGCGGCAGCGGCGCGCTGACGCGCAGGCGGCCGCCCGATGGATGCGGGATGTCAATGTGGCGTGCGTGCAGATGCAGCTTCTTCTGGACGCCGCCCGGAAAATCCCAATTCGGATCGTCGTCGAAATATTTCGGATCGCCGATGATCGGGTGGCCGATATGCAGGGCATGCACACGCAGCTGGTGGGTGCGGCCGGTATAGGGCTCCATCTCAAGCCATGCGAGATTCTGCGCCGCCGTCTCGACCACGCGGTAGAAGGAAATCGCATGGTCGGCGCCGTCCTCGCCGTGCCTGGCGATGCGCATGCGGTCACCATCGGCTGTCGGTTCCTTGACGAGCCAGGTCGAGATCTTGTCCTCGTGCTTGCGCGGCACGCCCTTGACCAGCGCCCAATAGGTTTTCTTGGTGTCGCGCTCGCGGAAGGCGGCGGTCAGCTTCTGTGCAGCGCCGCGGGTGCGGGCGATGACGAGAACGCCTGAAGTGTCGCGGTCGAGGCGGTGAACGAGCCGCGGCTTTTCGCCCTTCGGGCTGGTCCAGGCTTCAAGCATCTGGTCGATATGCCGGGCCACGCCGGAGCCGCCCTGCACCGCAATGCCCGGCGGCTTGTTGAGCACGATCACCTTGTCGTCCTCATGCAGCACCATGCGCGACAGCAGCTCGAAATCGGAGGAATGCTTGAGATCCTTGCCGGCGATCGGTCCGGATTTCTTCGCATCGACATCCAGCGGCGGCACCCGCACCGTCTGGCCGGGCTGCACCCGCGCATCCGATTTGACGCGGCCGCCGTCGACGCGCACCTGGCCGGAGCGCAAAAGCTTCTGCAGCGGGCCGAAGCCGAGCCCGGGAAAATGTACTTTGAACCAGCGATCGAGCCGCATGCCCGCTTCGTCGGCTTCAACCTTGATATGTTCTATGCCAGCCATAAAGAATCTTTCGGAAATTGCAGCACGGGCCAAGCCGGCGTTCTTGCCGCAGCCTTTAGAGCATTTTCACGCAAAACGGAAACCGGAAAAGAAATCAGGCCAAAGCGCGCATGACGGCAAGGCCCGCCATGACGGCGGCCATCGAAAGCCCTACGCTGGCAACGATGTAGAGGCCGCCCGCTACCGCCTGCCCACGCTCGAACAGCGAGATCGCATCCAGCGAGAAGGCCGAGAAGGTGGTGAACCCGCCGAGAAAGCCGGTGATCAGCAACAGGCGCAGCTCCACCGAAGCGTTGAACCGGCGCGCGATCAGCTCGGCGAAGACGCCGATGACGAAGCAGCCGACGACATTGACGGCAAGCGTACCCCAGGGAAAGGCCGGGCCCATGGTCCTGAGGGTCCACTGGCCGACATAATATCTGAGAAGGGAACCGATGGCGCCGCCGACGGCGACGAGAAGAGCCTGGATCATCCGCCGGATCTATCGCAACTCCGCGGGGATTCCAATCATCGCGGAGCGGATTCTTACCATCCGGTAAAATGCCGATGATTTTCTTATGATGGCGCCAAGGTCATGCCGATACGCTGACGGCATGACCCAGCTCCTGTCCATATCGGCCAACACCGCTGCCGTTGCCTTCGAATCGCTGAGGATTCCCCAGCGTGTCGCGACCAGCACCGCCGCCCGCGATTCGCGCCGTATTGCTGACCGGCAATTGAAGGCCGATAGCCCCGATCAGGTCGAGGAGCCCTCCAACATCATCCAGTCGACGGAGGTGGCGCTCGACCTGATGGCCAAAGGCAACCGCCAGCCGCAGGCCGGCCTCAAGCAGGCGCTGCAATCCTACGAAGACGTCTGAGGCAACCGCCCCCAAATGAAAGCCCGCGGCTGCGGTCACAGCTGCGGGCTTTGCTGTTTCGATCGGAACGCGCTTATTTGCCCTGCGCCGAAAGCACCTGCAGCACCAGCTCGACCTTGCCGGCCTTTTCGAAAGTCAGCGTCACCGGCACCGTATCGCCCTGCTTGAACGGCGTTTTCACCTTCTGGAACATCAGATGCAGGTTGCCGGGCTCGAGCTTGAGCGTCTCGCCGGCGGCAATGGCGATACCGTCCTTCAGCTGGCGCATCCGCATGACATTGTCCTTCGTCACCATCTCGTGGATCTGAACCTCGCCGGCTGCCGGCGATGTCACCGACACCAGCCGATCATCCGTCTGGCCGTTGTTTTTCACCGTGAAGAAGCCGCCGCCGACCGGCTGGCCGGGCAGCATCGCTTTGGCGAAACCGCCGGAGACTTCGAGATCGCCGGCCTTGACCGCTTCGCCGGCCGGCGCCGCGACACCCATACCGCTCATATCCATGCCGGTTTTGCCGGACATGTCCATGCCGGCCATGTCGTCATGACCGTGACCATGGTCTTCGCCGGCAACGACCTTCAAAAGCGGCGCCGGGCTTTTCATCCCGTGGCCGTCGCCGCCTTCCTTCGCCACCTGATCCCAGGCCTCGACCGTGTCGCCACACATCTGCGTTACCGGAAAGGCGAGCGAGGTGCCGGCTTCGACACCCGATACCTTACCCTGGATGACGAAGGTGTCATAGAAATCGTCGGAAAGATTGCCGTTCTTCCAGCGGATCTCGACCGCGCCCGTCTTCACCTTGTCGCCGTGATTGTCGTAGGTCTTCTGGTAGTCGCCCTTGATCACCTCCAGCTCCCAGCCGGCCTTCGGCTGCGGCTTGGCGAAGACGAAACCTTCGGGCAGCTTGACCCGCACCTCAGTGGTCGCCTTGCCGTCGCAACCATGCGGCAGCTGCAGCGTGGCGAGAATGGTGCTTTCCTGCGTCGCCTCCTTGTCCAGGAAGGTCACATGCGCCTCGGCGCCGGCAACGGCGGTCGCGGAAAGAAGGGCGGCAAGCGCGACTGTCTTGCCAAATGTCTTGCTAATCTTCATCGGATATCTCCTCGCCGGCCGTAAACTCTCTCGGGCGGACCGGCATGCTGCATCATGGGTTGCGAAGGCAGATCAGCCGAGGACGGGAGGCGCGCGGGAATTTGGGCGGCTGACGGCTTTTGCGCCGGTAAAGGTCGAGGCTTCGGCCGGCGCGTTGATCAGCGAGGCGAGTTTGCGCTCGAGCCAGGAGCCTGCATCCGGCGCCGGCAGGACGACGGAGGCCGAGAGCCGGCAGGCTTCGCAAGTCGGCTTGAAGGCGACGCTCTTGCCGTCGGCATCCTTGACCGTGATGCAGAGCGAGGCGAAGGTACCGTCGGGCAGCACATAGGCGCTCGCATCGTAACTTTCGGACGCGACAGCCTGCGGCGCCTGATGGGCAAGGCCGAGCAAAGCCAAGCTCAATGCGCAAAGCATGCGCAGAAAGAGCGTCGCTTTCAGTCCGGTCGGCCGCATGAGATCCCCTTCGACAGCAAGCCGCGATAGCCGGTTTCGCCCCCGAATGCAAAAGCAGATTTGCCGCAGTTTAGGGCCTGATTGGAATAAGGCGACAAAAATTTGTTCGGCGACGACATTTGCCGCTTGCCAAGTGCCGCGGCCGCCGGATAATTGCGCCAACCTTGTTGGGAGAATCCGGTGCTTGTCGCCACCGGTGCCGAAGGAGCAACCGCCCCGGAAACTCTCAGGCAAAAGGACCAGCAAGGGGCAGACGGAACTCTGGAGAGAAGCGTTCTCGAAACGCTCGCCGAAGGGATAACAATCTCAGGCGTCAAGGACAGAGGGGGCTCAGGAGAGAAGTGCGCAGCCGCGCCTTCAGATTTGAGCCCGCGCCTTCGTGAAGAAGGCGCAAACCCCGGAGGCGTCTTTTGGACGATACTGCTGCCCTGAAGAAAACCCCGCTGCATGCCCTGCATCTCCAGCTCGGCGCCCGCATGGTGCCGTTTGCGGGTTACGACATGCCGGTGCAATATCCCGCTGGCGTGATGAAGGAGCACCTTCATACTCGCACCGAAGCCGGCGTCTTCGATGTCTCCCATATGGGCCAGATCATCGTGAAGGCGAAATCCGGCAGCTACGAGGATGCCGCTCTGGCGCTCGAAAGCCTGGTGCCGGTCGATATCCTGGGCCTTGCCGAAGGCCGTCAGCGCTATGGTTTCTTCACCGACGACAGCGGCTGCATCCTCGACGATCTGATGATCACCCATGTCGACGACCATCTTTTCGTCGTCGTCAACGCTTCCTGCAAGGAGGCCGACCTCGCCCATCTGCAGGCCCATATCGGCGACACGTGCGACATCACCCTTCTCAACCGCGCACTGATCGCGCTGCAGGGACCGCGTGCGGTCGAGGTTCTCGCCGAGCTCTGGGCCGATGTTGCGGCGATGAAATTCATGGATGTGCGCCACTGCCGGCTGCACGATGTTTCCTGTCTGGTCTCGCGCTCCGGCTATAGCGGCGAGGACGGTTTCGAAATCTCGGTCCCGGCGGATAAGGCCGAGGATGTCACCATGCGGTTGCTCGAGCATCCCGATGTCCAGGCGATCGGCCTCGGCGCGCGCGATTCGCTGCGCCTGGAAGCCGGCCTCTGCCTCTACGGCAACGATATCGACACCACCACCTCACCGGTCGAGGCGGCGCTGGAATGGGCGATGCAGAAGGCGCGGCGCGCGGGCGGCGCACGCGCCGGCGGCTTCCCGGGCTCCGGCCGCATCCTGTCCGAACTCGAAAACGGCGCCGCCCGCCGTCGTGTCGGCCTGAAGCCTGAGGGAAAGGCGCCGGTGCGCGGCCATGCCAAGCTCTATGCCGATGCCGAGGGCAAGCTCGAAATCGGCGAAGTCACCTCGGGCGGCTTCGGCCCCAGCGTCGAAGGCCCCGTCGCCATGGGCTACGTCCCGGTCTCGCATGCTGCGGCCGGCACGCTCGTCTACGCCGAGGTGCGCGGCAAATATCTGCCGATCACCGTCAGTGCCCTGCCCTTCGTCACACCGACCTACAAACGCTAAACCTTTCCAGAGAGGACGAACAATGCTGAAATTTACCGAAGAACACGAATGGCTGCAGATCGAAGGCGGCGTTGCGACGGTTGGCATCACCAATTATGCCGTCGATCAGCTCGGCGACCTGGTTTTCGTCGAACTGCCGGAAGTCGGCGCGACCTTCCCCAGGAACGGCAATGCCGCGACTGTCGAATCCGTCAAGGCGGCCTCAGATGTCTATTGTCCGCTTGACGGCGAGATCACCGAGGTCAATCCGGCCATCGTTGCCGATCCGTCGCTGGTCAATTCCGATCCTCAAGGGTCGGGCTGGTTCTTCAAGCTGAAGCTTGCCAATCCCGCGGATGCCGACGGCCTGCTCGACGAGGCCGCCTATAAGGAGCTCACCGCGTAATGACGACGCCGACCGAATTCCAGTTCACCGACTATCAGCCCTACGATTTTGCCAATCGCCGTCACATCGGCCCGTCGCCGGCCGAGATGACCGACATGTTGAAGGTGATCGGTTACAACAGCCTCGACGGCTTGATCGACGCGACGCTGCCGCCCGCCATCCGTCAGAAGGCGCCGCTCGTCTGGGGCGCGCCGATGACCGAGCGCGAGGCGCTCGACAAGCTGCGCGAGACCGCCAACAAGAACAAGGTGCTGGTCTCGCTGATCGGCCAGGGCTATTACGGCACGATCACGCCGCCGGTCATCCAGCGCAACATCCTGGAAAACCCCGCCTGGTACACGGCCTATACGCCCTATCAGCCGGAGATCAGCCAGGGCCGCCTGGAAGCGCTTTTGAACTACCAGACGATGGTCTGCGACTTGACCGGCCTCGACGTCGCCAACGCCTCGCTGCTCGACGAGGCGACCGCTGCCGCCGAAGGCATGGCGATGGCCGAGCGGGTCTCCAAGTCGAAGGCCAAGGCCTTCTTCGTCGATGCCGACTGCCACCCGCAGACCATCGCGCTGATCCGCACCCGCGCCGAGCCGCTCGGCTGGCAGGTCATCGTCGGCAATCCCTTCACCGATCTCGATCCGGTCGATGTCTTCGGGGCGATCTTCCAATATCCCGGTACCCATGGTCACATCAATGACTTCACCGGCCTGATCGCCCGCCTGCACCAGGCCGGCGCCATAGCGATCGTCGCTGCCGACATCCTGGCGCTGACGCTGCTGAAATCGCCCGGCGAAATGGGCGCCGACATCGCCGTCGGCTCCTCGCAGCGCTTCGGCGTCCCTGTGGGTTACGGCGGCCCGCATGCGGCCTATATGGCGGTCAAGGACGCCGTCAAGCGCTCGATGCCCGGCCGCCTTGTCGGCGTTTCCGTCGATGCCCGCGGCAACCGCGCCTACCGCCTGTCGCTGCAGACCCGCGAACAGCATATCCGCCGCGAGAAGGCGACCTCGAACATCTGCACCGCCCAGGTACTGCTTGCCGTCATGGCCTCGATGTATGCGGTCTTTCACGGACCTGACGGCATCAAGGCGATCGCCCAGCAGGTGCACCAGAAGGCCGTGCTGATGGCCAAGGGCCTGGAAAGGCTCGGCTACAGGATCGAACCGGAAAGCTTCTTCGACACGATCACCGTCGATGTCGGCCATATGCAGGGGCTCATCCTGCGCGCCGCCGTCGCCGAAGGCGTCAATCTGCGCAAGGTCGGCGAGACGAAGATCGGTATGAGCCTTGACGAGCGCAGCCGGCCGGCGACGCTCGAAGCCGTCTGGCGCGCTTTCGGCGGCAATTTCACCATTGCCGATTTCGAGCCGTCCTACCGCCTGCCCAAGGGCCTGCTTCGGACCAGCGACTACCTCAGCCATCCGATCTTCCACATGAACCGCGCCGAAAGCGAGATGACGCGTTACATCCGCCGGCTCTCCGACCGCGATCTGGCGCTCGACCGCTCGATGATCCCGCTCGGCTCCTGCACGATGAAGCTCAATGCGACCGCGGAAATGCTGCCGATCACCTGGCCGGAATTTTCCGACATCCATCCCTTCGTGCCATCAGACCAGGCGCTCGGCTACCGCGAGATGATCGACGACCTGATCGAAAAGCTCTGCGCCGTCACCGGCTACGACGCCTTCTCCATGCAGCCGAATTCCGGTGCGCAAGGCGAATATGCCGGCCTGTTGACGATCCGCAACTTTCATATCGCCAATGGAGACGGCCATCGCGACGTCTGCCTGATCCCGACCTCGGCACATGGCACCAACCCGGCCTCGGCGCAGATGGTCGGCATGAAGGTGGTGGTCGTCAAGGTGCGCGAGAACGGCGACATCGATCTCGACGATTTCCGCGCCAAGGCTGAGGAACATGCGGACAATCTCTCCTGCTGCATGATCACCTACCCTTCAACGCACGGCGTCTTCGAGGAGACCGTCAAGGAAATCTGCGATCTCGTCCATGCCAATGGTGGACAGGTCTATCTCGACGGCGCCAACATGAACGCCATGGTGGGCCTGTCCCGCCCCGGTGACATCGGCTCCGACGTGTCCCACCTCAACCTGCATAAGACCTTCTGCATTCCGCATGGCGGCGGCGGCCCCGGCATGGGCCCGATCGGCGTCAAGGCTCATCTGGCGCCCTACCTGCCCGGCCACCCCGAGACCGACGGCCGTCCCGGCGCAGTTTCAGCCGCAGCCTTCGGCTCCGCATCGATCCTGCCGATCTCCTGGAGCTACTGCCTGATGATGGGCGGCGAAGGCCTGACGCAGGCGACCAAGGTGGCGATCCTCAACGCCAACTATATCGCCGCCCGGCTGAAGGGCGCCTACGACGTGCTCTATAAGTCGAAGACCGGCCGCGTGGCGCATGAATGCATCATCGACACGCGCCCGCTGGTCGACAGTTCAGGCGTTACCGTCGACGACGTCGCCAAGCGGCTGATCGACTGCGGCTTCCATGCGCCCACCATGAGCTGGCCGGTATCAGGCACGCTGATGATCGAGCCGACGGAAAGCGAGACCAAGGCCGAACTCGACCGCTTCTGCGAGGCGATGCTGGCGATCCGCGAGGAAGCCCGCGCCATCGAGGACGGCCGGATGGACAAGGTCAACAACCCGCTGAAGAACGCCCCGCACACGGTGGAAGACCTCGTCGGCGAATGGGATCGGCCCTACAGCCGCGAACAGGCCTGCTTCCCGCCCGGCGCCTTCCGCGTCGACAAATACTGGTCCCCGGTCAACCGCGTCGACAACGTCTACGGCGACCGCAACCTGATCTGCACCTGCCCGCCGGTGGAAAGCTATGCCGAGGCAGCGGAGTAACAGCGGTGCCGCTGTCCGGTTCGTATCCAGTATCTGCCCCTCACCCTAACCCTCTCCCCGTTTTACGGGGAGAGGGGACGTGCCCTGCGAGAACTTTGCGGGAAATGGAGAGGTTACGACTTGGTCCCTTCGCCCCGCGAGCGGGGAGAAGGTGGCGGCAGCCGGATGAGGGGCCGACCTCGCCGATTCGAAGCGTTACCGCAAACAATCTCAATGCATTGCCGGCGACGAACTCGCCGATGCCCGTTTCGAGGCAATAGGTTCAAATTTAACCTTTCTTAGCAAGTCTCTGTTAGCAATTGAAAATGGGCGGTTTTTTCCAGCGGGAATATAGCCGTCGACCTTTTTGTTTTGCGTGCAGGTTCTCATGCGTCCATCGGCTTTGCCAGCAATCCTCCTTGCCGCCCTGGTCCTGTCGGGATGCGCCGCCAGTTCCGGCGCCGAAGATGTGCTCACGCCAGTGCCGTCGGCGGAAACGACCAATGCGATCACCAAGCCGAACGGCCCGATACCGGCCGCCGCCGTCGGCGACACGGCACAGACAGGCGCGCCGCAGGAAGCGTTGAGCTGGACCGGGCCGGTTCCCGAACCACAGGCGCTCGTCCCCGCGGACCGGCCGGTCGGCATGCCGATGCCGACGGAACGACCGGTGGCGATGCTTATGCCCGGCAACCCGGAAGCCGATCCGGATGCCGGCAGGAAATCGCCGTCCCGCGGACAGATCTACAGCCACCGCTTCCGCGACGCCAAACCGATCAATTTTGGTTCCACCTCGCCGAGAAAGCTTGCCGTGCACGGCGTCGACGTATCGCGCTGGCAGGGCGAAATCGACTGGGATACCTTGCGTCGGCAAGGCGCGAACTTCGTCTACATCAAGGCGACCGACGGCGGCGATCACCTCGATCCGATGTTCAGGAAGAACTGGCGCCGGGCCAAGGAAGCCGGCCTGAAACACGGCGCCTATCACTTCTTCTACTGGTGCCGGACGGCGGGCGAACAGGCCGACTGGTTCATCCGCAACGTACCGCGGGAAGCAAACGCGCTTCCGCCGGTGATCGACGTCGAATGGAACGGCGAATCGAGCTGCAAGCGGCGCATATCTCCCGCCCGTGTGCGGGAAAAGATGCAGGTCTTCATGGACAAGCTGGAGCGCCATTACGGCCAGCGCCCGATCATCTACACGGCACCGGATTTCTACCGTGACAATTTGAAGGGCCAGATGCTCGACTATCCCTTCTGGCTGCGCTCGGTCGCCGCCCACCCGTCCAAGGTCTATCCGGGCCGCAAATGGCTGTTCTGGCAATATTCCGGCTCCGGCCTTTCCGACGGCGTCGACGGCAAGATCGACCTCAACGTTTTCAACGGCAATGAAAGCGATTGGCACGACTGGGTGGCGTCGCGATAGCGAAACAGGTTCCGTGCCAATCCGAGACAGGCGGAACGGCAGGACGCACATCCTGTAGGTCTTTGCTAACGCAACGCCTTCAGCATTCTCTAAATCCTTGCGGGTAAAAGACGATCATCCAGTTCTGGGGAAACGGCTGATGAGCATATCGGGCATGACGAGCACCGCCCTTTCGGGAATGCGGGCGCAGACGACGCGGGTCGGCGCGATCGCCAGCAACGTCGCAAACAGCAGCACGTCAGGTTACGCCAGGCTGAACACCAGCCTCACCTCCGTCGCATCGGGCGGCGTTCAGGCGAGCGTCAGCCCGACGGCGTCGGATGTCGACCCGGCCACCGAACTGACCGACCTGATCGAAGCCGAACAGGCCTACAAGGCGAACGCAGTGGTCTTCGAGACCGGCGCGGATATGTGGGAAATGCTGATAAGCATCAAGCGCGACTGAGCACTGCCGTAAGATGCTGCGTCGCAGATAATTTAACTCTGCCCGGAAATTTAAAGACAGCCCGCCGGGTCAGGAATGCGCCGGCTCGCTTTGGCGCTGTGCGGCAAGGGCTGCCAGATCGGCGGGTTTCAGCTCAACGGATTCGCCGCAGCCGCAAGCCGATGTCTGGTTCGGATTGGTGAAGGTGAAGCCTGAGCGCAGTGTCGTCTGCTCGAAGCCCATTTCAGTGCCGAGAAGATAGAGAACGGCTGACGGTTCGACCCAGACCCTGGCACCATCGCGCTCGATCAGATCGTCCTTGGCATTGGGCTCGGTCACCAGATCGATGGTGTATTCCATCCCGGCGCAGCCGCCCTTCTTGATGCCGACGCGCACACCCTTGGCCTCCGGGCCGGAATTTTCGACGATCGCCTTGACGCGGGCAGCAGCCCCGTCCGTCATGCTCATCACTGCAAAGCCCATGGGCTCGATCTCCTTCCACAACCGGGGTCAAGATCCGGCGCTTCGTGATTCAAATGTAGTCGTCGCACGTAAACGGATCAATACCACGGTACTGTATCAGTACCAGCCAATAGCGACCTGCGCCTCTTCGGACATGCGATCCGGCGTCCACGGCGGATCGAAGGTCATTTCGACCTCGACGCCGGACACGCCTTCGACGGCGCCGACGGCATTCTCAACCCAGCCCGGCATCTCGCCGGCGACCGGGCAGCCGGGCGCGGTCAGCGTCATCATGATCTTCACCATCCGGTCGTCCTCGATGTCGATCTTGTAGATCAGACCGAGTTCGAAGATGTCGGCCGGAATTTCCGGGTCGTACACCGTTTTCAGCGCGCCGATGACGTCGTCGCTCAACCGCGCCAGCTCATCGGCCGGGATGCTCGAATGCACGATGCCTTCGCGCACGTCGATCTTCTGTTCGCTTTCGTCCAGGCTCATCACGGACACTCCTCAAGCAAAGAACTTGCGCGCATATTCAAGCGCATCGGCCAGGGCATCGACCTCGGCGCGGGTATTGTACATGCCGAAGGATGCACGGCATGTGGAGGTGACGCCGAAGCGTTTCAAGAGCGGCATGGCGCAATGCGTGCCCGCCCGCACCGCAACGCCCTGCCGGTCGATCACCATAGAGACGTCGTGAGCATGGATGCCGGCAAGCTCGAAGGAAAAGATGCTGCCCTTGTCGGGCGCCGTTCCGAACACCCGCAGCGAATTGACCGACTTCAGCCGCTCGACCGCGTAAGCGGCAAGATCGGCCTCATGCCGGGCGATCGCCTCGCGGCCGACCTTCTCCATATAGTCGAGCGCATAACCGAGCCCGATCGCCTGGACGATCGGCGGCGTGCCGGCCTCGAAGCGATGCGGCGGATCGTTGTAGGTGACCGCATCCTCGGCCACCTCGAAAATCATCTCGCCGCCGCCCTGGAAGGGGCGCATCTGTGAAAGCCGCTCCTTCTTGCCGTAGAGCACGCCGATGCCGGAAGGCCCGTAAAGCTTGTGGCCGGTCATCACGTACCAGTCGCAATCGATGTCCTGCACATCCACAGGCAGATGCACCGCACCCTGGCTGCCGTCGATCAAGACCGGAATGCCACGCTCATGCGCAATGCGGCAGACCTCCTTGACGGGAACGATCGTGCCGAGCGCATTCGACATATGGGTGATGGCGACGAGCTTGGTGCGCTCCGTCAGGCTTTTCTCGAAATCCTCGATATGGAAGGCGCCCTCGTCGTCCACCGGCACCCAGACAAGCTTGGCGCCCTGCCGCTCGCGAATGAAGTGCCAGGGCACGATGTTGGAGTGGTGCTCCATGATCGTCAGGACGATCTCGTCACCTTCTCCGATCTCAGGCATGCCCCAGCCATAGGCGACGGTGTTGATCGCTTCCGTCGAATTCTTGGTGAAGACGATGTCGTTGACCGAAGGGGCGTTGAGGAAACGGCGAACCTTCTCGCGCGCCGCCTCATAAGCATCGGTCGCGGCATTCGACAGATAATGCAGGCCGCGATGCACATTGGCATATTCGTGGCTATACGCATGCGAGATGGCGTCGATCACCACCTGCGGCTTCTGTGCCGAGGCGCCGTTGTCGAGATAGACCAGCGGCTTGCCGTGCACCTTCTCCCCCAGGATCGGAAAATCCCGGCGGATAGCTTCGACATCGTATGGCGTGGCCGGCACGATCTTGTCCATTGCTATATCCGATCAGGCGTGCTTTTCGAGCCAGGCCGAAATCACGCCTTCCAGCGCCTCGACCAGGGCCTCGTCTTCCAGTTCCTCGACGATCTCGGCGACGAAAGCGTTGACGAGCATCGCCCGCGCCTTGTTCTCCGGAATGCCGCGCGCCATCAGGTAATAGAGATGGTTGGCGTCGATATCGGTCACCGTCGCGCCATGGCCGCACTGCACGTCGTCGGCGAAGATCTCGAGTTCGGGCTTGACCGAGAATTCGGCATCGTCGGACATCAGCAGCGTGTTGCAGGCCATCTTGGCGTCGGTCTTCTGCGCATCCGGCGCCACCCGGATCATGCCCTGGAAAACACCTTTGGCACGGTCGAAGACGACGTTGCGGATCACTTCGGTCGAGCCGGTGTGCGGCACGTCGTGGCCGAGCACCATCGTCACGTCGGTATGGCTTTCTGCGCCAAGCAGGTTGATGCCGCGCAGCGTCAGGTCGGCACCCTCGCCCGTTACCTTGATATGCAGCTCCTGGCGCACCAGCTTGCCGCCGGCATTGATGACGAACAGGCGAAGTTTGGCGTCAGCACCGAGATCGATGCGGATCTGGCCAAGATGCGTATCCTCGGCCCCATGCTGCTGCAGGATGATCCAGGTCAGCTCGGCGCCCTCGCCGATTGTGATGTCACTGACATGGGACACCAGCGCCGCATCGCCGGTCACTGCACGGTGACGCTCGATGACGGTCGCCTTGACACCGGCGCCGAAGGCAACGGGAAGGCGAGTATGCGCCTGCCCGCCGGCATGAAGGAACTGAATTTCGAGCGGAGCCTCGAGCTCGGTCTCGGCGGGCACGTCGACGACATAGCCGTCGCGCACGAAGCTGCCGTTGATGCGGCCGACTGCGTCGTCACTGCCGAGCGCATCGAGCCCGTCGGCGGCCGAGCCATCGAGCAACCGTTGTGAATAGGCCGAAATGCCGAGGCCGTCGGCGACGGCCTTCTGGTTGGCATGCCCCTGGATCACCGCCAGCGCCGTCGAGCCGGCAACCAGCGGCTCAAGCGCGTCGGAACCGGCGTCACCGATCTGTGGCGGCAGGGTGCGCAGCAGATTTTTCAGATCGGTGTAATGCCAGGCCTCGATGCGGCGCGTCGGCAGGCCGGCCTTCTTCAGGTCGTCGAGAAGCCGGTCGCGCAGCGCTGTCACCGCGCCATTGCCCGGCAGATCGCCGATCTGCTGGTTGAAGGCCTCGATCAGCGCCGTTTCGGCCGCGGTCAGGCGGCTCGTCGTCTGCATGTTCATGGACGTCGTCCTTTCCACCCGAACTCAGGCCGCCGCGCCGATGATATCGGCATAGCCGTTGGCCTCAAGCTCATGCGCCAGCGTCTTGTCGCCCGACTTGATCACCTGGCCCTTGTAGAGCACGTGGACGGTATCCGGCACGATGTAGTCGAGCAGGCGCTGATAGTGGGTGATGACCACGACGGCGCGATCCGGCGAACGCAACGCATTGACGCCGTCGGCAACGATCTTCAGCGCGTCGATGTCGAGGCCGGAATCGGTTTCGTCGAGCACGCAGAGCTTCGGCTCCAGCAGCGCCATCTGCAGGATTTCGGCGCGCTTCTTCTCGCCGCCGGAGAATCCGACATTGAGCGGCCGCTTCAGCATCTCGGTGTTGATCTGCAGTTTGCCGGCGGCATCCTTGACCCGGCGCATGAAGTCAGGCGTCGTCAACTCGTCCTCGCCGCGCGCCTTGCGCTGCTCGTTCATCGCCACCTTCAGGAACTGCATGGTGGCGACACCCGGAATTTCCACTGGATACTGGAAGGCGAGGAAGACGCCCTTGGCGGCGCGTTCGGCCGGATCGAGCTCGAGAATGCTCTCGCCGTTATAGAGAATGTCGCCCTCGGTGACTTCGTAGTCGCTGCGGCCGGACAGCACATAGGAGAGCGTCGACTTGCCGGAGCCGTTCGGCCCCATGATCGCGGCAACTTCGCCGGCCTTCACCGTCAGGTTCAGTCCACGGATGATCTCGGTGCCGTCTTCGGCAATGCGGGCATGAAGGTTTCTGATTTCAAGCATCTTTGGTTCCTGCGTTTTCTCTGCGTAGCTCATCGGAGCCTCGCGTAATTTCTAAGGACATAGACCTGTTGCGCTCGGCGCTATCGCGCCAAAAAACGAATGACACGGAAAACCATCAGCGTTACGAACCAAAACCATTCGAGAAACTGAACAATCTTTCCTGGTTTTTCC
Source organism: Rhizobium sp. N324 (assembly GCF_001664485.1). Classification (NCBI taxonomy): domain Bacteria; kingdom Pseudomonadati; phylum Pseudomonadota; class Alphaproteobacteria; order Hyphomicrobiales; family Rhizobiaceae; genus Rhizobium; species Rhizobium sp. N324. The sequence goes on from NZ_CP013630.1 coordinate 2,416,143, forward strand.
ATGCGCTGCTGGAGAAACACGTAAGGCTGCTCCGGCGGCTTTTCTGTCTCGTATCTAATTTCGCGGGGGCGAATTCTCGCCAATATCTCCCCGCGCATATTCGTCAGACGTTCAAGAATTCGCTTCCTGTCCGCCTCGCTCATGTCAGCCGACTGAGCCTTCCAGCGAGATGCTGATCAGCTTCTGCGCCTCAACGGCAAATTCCATCGGCAGTTCCTGCAGCACTTCCTTGACGAAGCCGTTGACGATCAGCGCGATCGCCGCCTCGGTCGGGATGCCGCGCTGCAGGCAGTAGAACAACTGGTCTTCGGAGATCTTCGAGGTGGTCGCCTCGTGTTCGAACTGCGCCGTCGAGTTCTTGGCCTCGATATAAGGCACCGTATGGGCGCCGCACTTGTCGCCGATCAGAAGCGAGTCGCATTGGGTGAAATTGCGGGCGTTCGAAGCCTTGCGGTGAGCCGAAACCTGGCCGCGATAGGTATTCTGCGAAACGCCGGCGGCAATGCCCTTGGAGACGATGCGGCTCGACGTGTTCTTGCCGAGATGGATCATCTTGGTGCCGCTGTCGATCTGCTGATGGCCGTTGGATACGGCGATCGAGTAGAACTCGCCTCTGGAGTCATCGCCGCGCAGGATGCAGGACGGATACTTCCAGGTGATGGCAGAGCCGGTCTCGACCTGCGTCCAGGAGATCTTCGAACGGTCGCCACGGCAATCGCCACGCTTGGTGACGAAGTTGTAGATGCCGCCCTTGCCTTCCTTGTCGCCCGGATACCAGTTCTGGACGGTGGAATATTTGATCTCGGCATCGTCGAGCGCCACGAGCTCGACCACGGCGGCATGCAGCTGGTTTTCATCGCGCTGGGGTGCGGTGCAGCCTTCGAGATAGGAGACGTAAGCACCCTCTTCCGCGATGATCAGCGTGCGCTCGAACTGGCCGGTGCCCTTCTCATTGATGCGGAAATAGGTGGAAAGCTCCATCGGGCAACGAACGCCGTTCGGCACGAAGACGAAGGAACCGTCGGTAAAGACCGCCGAATTCAGCGTCGCGTAATAGTTGTCCGAGGTCGGCACGACCGAGCCGAGATATTTCCGCACGAGATCGGGATATTCGCGGATCGCTTCCGAGATCGACATGAAAATCACGCCGGCCTTCTTCAGCTCAGCCTTGAAGGTGGTGACGACCGAGACACTGTCGAAAACCGCGTCGACGGCAATTTTCGGCTTCTCGACGCCGGCCAGGATCTCCTGCTCACGCAGCGGGATGCCGAGCTTTTCATAGACCTTCAACAGCTCCGGATCGACCTCGTCGAGCGACTTCGGACCCGGCGTGCTCTTCGGCGCCGCGTAATAATAGATGTCGTTGAAATCGATCTTCGGATAGTCGACGCGCGCCCAGGTCGGCTCTTCCAGCGTCAGCCAGCGCCGATAGGCTTCCAGGCGCCATTCCAGCATCCATTCCGGCTCTTGCTTCTTGGCCGAAATGAAGCGGATAATGTCCTCGGACAGGCCTTTCGGCGCCTTGTCCATTTCGATGACGGTCTCGAAACCGTATTTGTACTGGTCGACATCGATCAGGCGAACCTGGTCGATCGTTTCCTGCACGGCAGCCATTTCGTTCTCCAATCTCGCCGGATACAAGGTCCGGCAGCTTGTAACGTACGGGCAATTCCTTGCCCTTGAGATCGGGCAAATTCTTGCCCTTGATGTAAGAGGCCAAAAGGGACTTTTCAGCCCGGTTGGCAAGCAGAAATTTGCGTTTCCGCAAGTTTATGAGGCGGTCAGGCCGCCTCGCCCGCCGACCTGCGCCGGCAGGCGATCTTTGCAAAAGCGGCAATCGCCCGGTCGATATCCTCTTCCGTCGTCGAAAAGCCGAGCGAGATGCGCAAGCCCCCGAGCTTGGCGTCGCGGCCCATCGCCGTCAGCACATGGCTCTCGCCGAGCCGGCCGGACGAGCAGGCCGAGCCTGCCGAAAGCGCCACGCCTTCGAGATCGAAGGCGATCTGCCCGGTCTCGGCCTTCAGCCCCGGCAGGGTGAAGAAGATCGTATTGGCGACCCGCTCGCCGCCCTCGCCGTGGATCACGACATCGGTTGCCGCCTGACGCATGCCGGCTTCCAGCCGCTCGCGCAGCGCAGCGATCGCCGCATTGCGCGCCTCGAGTTCGTCGGCCGCAGCCTCAGCCGCCGCGCCGAAGCCGATCAGCGCCAGTGAATTCTGTGTCCCCGAGCGGTGACCTCGCTCCTGCCCGCCGCCCTGGATCAGCGGCCGCGGCATCAGCGCTTCGCCGCGGGCAATCAGCGCCCCGGCGCCCTTCGGCCCGCCGATCTTGTGCGAGGAAACGATCATGAAATCGGCGCCGATCTTGCCGATATCGAGCCCGATGCGGCCGGCCGCCTGAACGGCGTCGACGACGAAGAGGCCGCCATGAGCATGGACGATCTTGGCTGCCGCCTCCACGGGCTGGACGATGCCCGTCTCATTGTTGACGAGCATAATGGCAACCATCGGCAGGCCGACGGCCTTGTCATGCGCATTAAGCAGTCCATCAAGCGCATCGATATCGACGATGCCGGATGAAGTGACCGGAAGCTCGGTCATCTTCTCCCTGGCGAAGCGGCCACCTTCGCGCACCGCCGGATGCTCGATTGCCGAAAAATAGAGGCGGCCGAGCTGAAGCGGTGTGCGGCCCATACGGAAATCCGGCGTCAGCACCAGATTGGCGGCCTCGGTGGCGCCGCTGGTAAAGATCACATTGCCGGCGTCGGTGCCGACCAGCGCCGCCAATTTGCGCCGCGCACATTCGATTGCGGCGCGGGCGGCACGGCCTTCGCCGTGAACGGAATTCGGATTGCCGAAAATGTCGATGGCGCGCATGATCGCCTCGCGGGCTGCGGGGTGCAGCGGCGCTGTGGCATTCCAGTCGAGATAAAGGCGTGGCGGCGCCATGATCTTCAGTCCTGCGCTTGACGAGCTTGCTTCAGCACCCGCGGCTCATTTTTCTTGAAATTTCCGCCGGGCTTGCCTTATGACACATTCACGATGCGTGGATCGCCATGCAAGTTTCGAATTGTTCTAAACTGCGTTTTAGAAAAGCTGACAACACTAGTCAAGTCATGTTGTCGTCCGACGCAGCGCGAACGCGAAATAAAACCCGGAGTACCAATGCCCGAAGTTATTTTCAACGGCCCAGCCGGCCGTCTTGAAGGCCGCTACCAGCCCTCCAAGGAAAAAAGCGCTCCCATCGCCCTGATTCTGCATCCGCATCCGCAGTTCGGCGGCACGATGAACAATCAGATCGTCTACCAGCTCTTCTACATGTTCCAGAAGCGTGGGTTCACGACGCTGCGCTTCAATTTCCGGGGCATCGGCCGCAGCCAGGGCGAATTCGACCACGGCGCCGGCGAACTTTCGGATGCCGCCTCGGCGCTCGACTGGGTGCAGAGCCTGCATCCTGATTCGAAGACCTGTTGGGTCGCCGGCTATTCCTTCGGCTCCTGGATCGGCATGCAGCTTCTGATGCGCCGGCCGGAGATCGAAGGCTTCATGTCGATCGCCCCGCAGCCGAACACTTACGATTTCTCCTTTCTGGCGCCCTGCCCCTCCTCCGGCCTGATCATCAACGGCGAGGCCGACAAGGTGGCGCCGGAAAAGGATGTCAACGGCCTTGTGGAGAAGCTGAAGACCCAGAAGGGCATTCTCATCACCCACCGCACCGTTTCCAATGCCAACCACTTCTTCAACGGCCAGGTGGAAACGCTGATGGGCGAATGCGAGGATTATCTCGACCGCCGCCTGAACGGCGAACTGGTGCCGGAACCGGCCGCCAAGCGAATTCGCTGACGCCATAGCGCTCACATCTATCTCATGCGGCGCGATCCGGGCCGCATGGGTCGATTGTCCCGAAACAGATCATCTACCGTGTTGCAATACATATTGCAGTGCGGTAGGTTCCTCGCGATCCTAACTAAAGCGAGGTCCGCAATGACCAAGTCGTTCGGGGAAGTCCTGGATAAGTATAGGGGTATTGGTCCGGGGTTCGACTTTCTTCGAATTGGGCTCGCCTTTTCTATCGTATTGACCCATTCCTTTCTGCTGACAAGGAATGATGCATTCATCAGGGGCTCGGTATTCTGGTTCACTGAATACGCTCTTGTTCCGATGTTTTTCGCGTTGAGCGGATTTCTGATCGCCGGCAGCGCCCAGCGCCTGAGTCTGCGAAATTTCCTGATCAATCGCGGCTTGCGCATTGTCCCGGCACTGGCCGTCGATATCGTCGTTTGCTCGCTGATCATCGGGCCGATCGTCACGATAGTCTATCACGCCGACTATTTTACCGATCCGCGATTTTTCAAATACTTCCTGAATATCGTCGGCTGGATCCATTACGAGCTGCCTGGTGTTTTCCAGGACAATCCCAGCCAGCGTGTCAACGGCGCTCTCTGGACGGTTCCCTGGGAAATCTTCTGCTACATCATCATGTCGTTCCTGATGATCACCGCCATCGTGAAGACGCGCTACAAGCTGCTCGCCGTGACGGCCGCCTATATCGTCCTCGGGCTGATCGTGCAGAAGATGCCCTATCTGTTCCCAGGCTCGATCAAGCCGATCGCGCGCTTCCTGTTCATGAGCCGGGGCTCGCAGCTGATAACGGCGTTCATGATGGGCATCGTCGCCTTTCAGTTCAAAGCGGTCATTCCGCATTCCCGCTGGCTATTCGCCGCCGCCTGCCTGATCTGCATCACCGCCATTCTCACCCTCGACAGCCGCGCGGTGGAGTCGGTGATCAACCGGCCGATCGTCATCACTTCCCTTGTTTATATCACCGTCTTCATCGGTCTGTCGGAAGTGCCGATCCCGTCCTTCTTCAGGAAAGGCGATTATTCCTACGGCGTCTATCTCTACCATGATCCCTTCTTGCAGATCTGGATCAGCGCGTTTCCCTCGGTGTTTCTCTTTCCGAAATATGGGGCGCTGGCGCTCTATCTCGTCGGCCTGCCCTCGGCCCTCGCCGTCGCGGTGCTGTCCTGGCACTTCATCGAGAAGCCGATCCTCGGCCTTCGCAAGAAGTTCTCGTTCATCGCCCAGGTCAGGGGCGTTGAGGACGGCAAGCAGGTTGGACGCGGATCCAATGTCCGGCCGATTGCCGCAAAGAGTTAGGGCTTTGCCAGTCGCATATCAGCGGTGAGCCGCGGTGCCTTCAAGATGTTCGTTGCGCTCATGGCCTTGCGAGCACACCGCCGCTGACGGGAGCGGCAACTCCGGTCGTGCCGGGAAACGTCAACGGCAGCCCGTCCAGTGAGCGGACGGCGAGATAGGCCCAGGCCTCTGCCTCCATCGCATCGCCATCGAAGTCGGCCTGCTCGGCGGTCAATACCTTCGAGCCCAGCGCTTCGGCCATCGCCGAAAACTCCGCCATCAACGTGACGTTCAGCCGCCCGCCGCCGCAGACGATATAGACAGATGGGATCTCGGGCAGAAAACCGGCGGATTTGATGATCGACGCGGCGGCGACATGCGCCAGCGTCCGGGCACCGTCTTCAAGGCTCGCCTCGCCATGATGAAGCGGCGCGAAGTCGCCGCGATCGAGCGAGCGGCGGACATTGCCGCGGAAGAACGGGTTATCAAGATAACGCTCCGCCAAGGCGACCACGACCTTGCCGCGTCCGGCAATCTCGCCGCCGGGATCATAGGTTCTGCCGGTCTGCATCTCCACCCACTGGTCGATCAGCGTATTGCCCGGGCCGCTGTCGAAGGCCGATATCCGCCCGTCCGTGCCGATGAACGTCAGATTGGAGATGCCGCCGATATTGACGAAACAGACCGCCTGCCCGGCCTGCTGGAATTTTCCTGCCAGTGCGGCGTGATAGGCCGGCACCAGCGGCGCGCCCTGGCCGCCGTGGACCATATCGTTGGCGCGCATGTCGTAGACCACCGGCATGCCGGTTCGGCGCGCCAATTCCTCGCCGTCGCCGATCTGGATCGTCAGCCCCTCATCGGGTCGATGCAGCACCGTCTGGCCATGGAAGCCGAGAACATCGACGGCATCGGCAGCAAGCCCGAAACGCTCTAGGAATGCCGTAACGGCAATTGCATGCCGTTGGGTCAACTCAAGCTCGATGTCGCGAAGTTCAGCGGGGCGGCCGTGCCTGTCAGTCAGCGGCCGCGCCAGTTCCAGCGCCCGTTTCAGCCGCCCCCGGAAATCGGCATCATAAGGCACGCCGATGAAAGGCCCGCGTTCGATGAAGCCGCGGCCGTCGGTCCTGATCAGCGCGACGTCAATTCCATCCATCGACGTGCCGCTCATCAGGCCGATCGCGGTTCTGATGACGTCCATGAGGCTTGCCTCCCATGCGATTCCCGGATGCACTTTTCTAAAAACAGTGCTAAACGCGCCGCGACAGATCAACAACAACGAACTTGCGCGAGCCCCATCGGTCAAGCGCAGACACCAAGAGACGAAAGCCATGTCCGAGTTCAAGTCCGATTTCCTCCGCACGCTGAAAGAGCGTGGCTTCATTCATCAGGTCTCCGATGAACGTGGCCTCGACGACCTGTTCGCCAAGGAAACCGTGACAGCTTATATCGGCTTCGATCCAACGGCGCCCAGCCTGCACGCCGGCTCGCTGATCCAGATCATGATGCTGCACTGGATGCAGAAGACCGGTCATCGCGCCATCTCGCTGATGGGCGGCGGCACCGGTATGGTCGGCGATCCCTCTTTCAAGGAAGAGGCCCGCCAGCTCATGACCGTGGATACGATCGAAGGCAACATCGCCTCGATCAAGCGTGTGTTCTCCAGTTACCTGAACTACGGCGACGGTCCCAAGGACGCGCTGATGATCAACAACGCCGAATGGCTGCGCTCGCTGAACTATCTCGAATTCCTCCGCGATGTCGGCAAGCACTTCTCGGTCAATCGCATGTTGTCCTTCGACAGCGTGAAGACACGCCTTGACCGCGAACAGTCGCTGTCCTTCCTGGAATTCAACTACATGATCCTCCAGGCCTACGACTTCGTCGAGATCGCCAAGCGCTACGACTGCCGCCTGCAGATGGGCGGTTCGGACCAGTGGGGCAACATCGTCAACGGCATCGACCTCGGTCACCGCATGGGGACACAGCAGCTCTATGCATTGACATCACCGCTGCTGACGACGTCGTCGGGCGCCAAAATGGGCAAGTCGGCGACGGGCGCGATCTGGCTGAACGCCGACATGCTGTCGGCCTATGATTTCTGGCAGTACTGGCGCAACACCGAGGACGCCGACGTCCCACGCTTCCTGAAGCTCTACACGACGCTGCCGATGGATGAAATCGCACGGCTTTCGGCTCTCGGCGGTTCGGAGATCAACGAGGTCAAGAAGATCCTGGCGACCGAAGTCACCGCGATCCTGCACGGCCGCCCGGCCGCCGAGCAGGCCGCGGAAACGGCGCGCAAGACCTTCGAGGAAGGCGGGCTCTCGGAAAACCTGCCTTCGGTCGATATCCCCGCCACCGAACTCGACGGCGGCATTGGCCTGCTCTCGCTGATGGTCCGCGCTGGCCTTGCCGGCTCGAACGGGGAAGCGCGCCGCCACGTCCAGGGCGGCGCGGTGCGCATCAACGACCAGGCGGTCAGCGACGAACGCCGTCTGATCGGCAGCAGTGAAATCACCGCCGACGGCGTCATCAAGCTCTCGCTCGGCAAGAAGAAGCACATCCTGATCCGCCGCGCCGCCTAAGCGGATTCAGTTTCGAACGGATATCAAAGCCGGCGCCCGCGCCGGCTTTTTCTCTGCCCAACTCCTGAGTGGCGCACAGCCCTCACTCAACGCCGGGCCGAGAAATGGCATCCATTCGTTCCGCCTCCTGGAACACATAGGGAGGCGGATTGGCGTCTGGCGCGCGCGTCACGCGTGACCACCAGCTGATCGAGAAGGTCGGCGGCGTCACCGTCGCGTCGAGAGGAACCGTCAGCACATGGGCGGAACGAATGAGCTCCGGCGGCCTCAGCCGGTCGCTTTTTTCTGCAGAATGCGAAACCTCGCCAGCTGCGGCGGCGATCACCGCGACCGATACGAAAGAGACTGTCCGAGCGCACTGCATGGCATCCTCCGACATCGCGCCGACCATTATTTGCTGGCCGGAAGCTGCATTACATCAGAATTACCTAAAATAGGCAAAGCATCATTGCCCAACTTGTCAGTATAGGTCGGAATCAGCGGATAAGCCGCGCGACAATGACCGCTTTATCGGAACCTTTTCCGCCCGCCGGGATTTGCGACCAGATTGAATTGGAGCGCCGGCATGATCAACGACCTCTGGTATAAGAACGCCGTCATCTACTGCCTCTCGGTCGAGACCTTCATGGATGCGAACGGCGACGGCGTCGGTGATTTTCAGGGGCTGATGCGGCGCCTCGATTATCTCTCCGGCCTTGGCGTGACGGCGATCTGGCTGATGCCCTTCCAGACGTCGCCCGGCCGCGACGACGGCTATGATGTTTCCGACTATTACAATGTCGACCCGCGCTATGGTTCGCTCGGCGATTTCGTCGAGTTCACCCATGGCGCCAAGCAGCGCGGTATCCGCGTGCTGATCGACCTGGTGATCAACCACACCTCCAAGGACCATCCCTGGTTCCAGGACGCCAGGAGCGATCCGCACTCACGCTATCGCGACTGGTACGTCTGGTCTGAGAAAAAACCTGCGAATGCCGATCAGGGCATGGTCTTCCCCGGCGTCCAGAAGACCACCTGGACCCATGACGAAAAGGCCAAGGCCTATTATTTTCACCGTTTCTACGACCACCAGCCCGATCTCAACACCTCCAATCCCGAAGTGCAGGCCGAGATCCTCAAGATCATGGGCTTCTGGATCCAGCTCGGCGTCTCCGGCTTCCGGATGGATGCCGCCCCCTTCATCATCGCGACGAAAGGCGCAGACGTTTCCAAGCCCGTCGAGCAGTTCGACATGCTGCGGAAATTTCGCGAATTCCTGCAATGGCGCCTGGGCGATTCCATCATTCTCGCCGAGGCCAACATCCTGCCGAAAGACAATTTCGAATATTTCGGCGACGATGGCGACCGCATGCAGATGATGTTCAATTTCCAGGTCAATCAGGCACTGTTTTATGCTCTCGCCAGCGCCGATACGCGGCCGCTAAAGAAGGCGATGGAGACGACGAAACCGCGCCCGGCGACCGCCCAATGGGGTCTTTTTCTGCGCAATCACGACGAACTGGATCTCGGCCGGCTGTCGGAAAAGCAGCGCGGCGCGGTCTTTGCCGCCTTCGGACCCGAAAAGGACATGCAGCTATACGACAGGGGCATTCGCCGTCGGCTGGCGCCGATGCTCGGCGGCGACCGCCGCAGGATCGAGATGGCTTACAGCCTGCTGTTCTCGCTGCCGGGAACGCCTGTCATCCGCTACGGCGACGAGATCGGCATGGGAGACGATCTGGCCTTGCCGGAACGCAATTGCGCCCGCACGCCGATGCAGTGGTCGACGGAACCGGAAGGCGGTTTCACCAAGAGTGGAAAGCCTGTCTCGCCTGTCATCAAGGACGGCCCCTACGGGTTCCAGCATGTCAACGTCGCCGAACAGCGGCGCGATCCCAATTCACTGCTGAACTGGACCGAACGGATGATCCGGATGCGCAAGGAAGCCCCGGAGATCGGCTGGGGCGATTTCTCCGTGGTCGACACGGGTGACGACGGCGTGCTGGCGCTTCGTTACGACTGGCGCGGCAATTCCGTGTTGATCCTGCACAATCTGCATGCGCAGCCGGCAGAGGTGACCTTCGATCCCGATGTCGGTGAAGACGGGCGACAGCTGATCGACATCGCCGATGGCGCGAGCAGCGATGCGGACGAGAAAGGCTTTCACACCGTCAGGCTCGATGCTTACGGCTACCGCTGGTATCGCGTCGGCGGCCTAGACTATCTCCTCAGGCGTAGGGAGATTTAGCTTCTCGGCGCTGCCTCACTGGAATTCGAAGATCTGCCTAAAGACACCCGGCGCGATGATCGACAGCGGATTGATCTGCAGGTTCGGCTGGTCGAACTTGCCTGTCAGTTTGAAGGTGATGCCGATCAGGCCGCGGTCGCTGCCGTTTCCGAGGATGACGCCTATCAGCGGCAGTTCGGCAAACAGCCGGTTGAGACCGTAAGCCGGCATGAAGGTGCCGGTCATGTCCATATTGCCCTTGCGGTCACGCACGACGCCCTGGAAGGTCGCGCCGATCTGGTCACCGCGCAGCACGCCATTCTCGATGCCGACCATACCGCCCCGCGAAACAACGCGGGCAAAACCGCGCTGAAAGCGTTGCGAAGAGGTATCGATGTCGCGCTTGACGGCCTCGTTGAGGCTGCGCTGCTCGCTTCCGACAGGCGTCGAGACGATCGACTGCAGCCGTTGTTCGTTGACGATCGAGAAACGGCGCACGTCGAGCGAACCATCCCAGCCGCCCTGTGCCGAAAGCCGGATCGCCAGATTGAGCAGGCCGCCCTGCATATGCTGGTAGAGGTCGGCGAAACGCGAGACCGCGCCGGCATCGCCGCTGGTGATGTTGATGACGCCACCGTCCTTCATCTGGCTGACCACGGCCTCGCCGCTGTCGGTCACAGCGGAAAAGTTCAACGCCTGCAGCTTGTCGCCGCGCAGTGACACCTGCGCCTGGAAATTGCCGATCTTCTCATCGTTGAAGCCGATGACGTTTTTCAGCCTGGCGCGCACCGATACCCCGGTGTCGCCGGCATCCCCGTCATCATCGCCATCGCCCGAGCCCGATTTCAACCGCGCGATCACAGGCCGCGCGTCGGCGCTGTCGCCGGAGACCGAGACGTCGAAATTCCCCTTGCTGCGTTTCACCGACAGGGCGAAATCGTCAAGCGAGGAGAGTTTGACGCTGTCGAAATCGGCCGAGATCAGCCCGCCTTTACCGATGTTCATCGATCCGTTGGCGCCGAAACCGTCACCCTTCAGCCGGAAGTTCTTGATCTGGGTATTGTCGGCCGGGCCGGATGTTTCAAATTCCGCCGAAGCTGTAATGCCGCTGCCCTTCGACCAGCCGATCCACGGCAGGTCGAGTTGCGACCGGGTGAGGTCGAGCTGAACGTCCTGCCGGTCGTCGTCGATCCGCGTCAGCACCATCTTGACGCTGCCGCCGATGATGCCGGAAAGGCCGGGTATCAGCTTGTTGCGCTGCTCCTCGGAAAGCGTCGCGGTGATCACCCGCTGCCGCTTCGCGCTGTCGGATGCCTCGACCGGCTCAGTAAGATCGATATCGGCCGGGACGCCGTCTATCTGGGCCTTGGCATCCAGGGTGATCTGTTTCGGATTGCCGTTCAGCGTGCCGTCGAGATTGCTGATCGTTCGGCCGGAAAACGGCTTGGCAAGATCGATATCGGTAAGCTTCATATTCGCCGCCCATTCGGCCGGCGGCGGGTTCTGCGAGGACAGCAGGCCGAAATGCGCCTTCACATTCGCCTCGATCCGCCCCTTGAAATCGTCGGGCGTAAAGCCGGCGCGCTGCAGCACCCGGATCGGCCGGTAGGTCAGAAGCTCGCCGACGGCGTCCGCTGTCCCTGAGATCGCCAGATCGATATCGGCCATCAGCGGCTTGTCGTAGGTTGCCGGTATGGCGAAGGTTCCCTGCCCGAGACCGACAGATCGGCCGGAGGGGAAAAACGACGTGCCGCTCTTGATCGCGATCGTCGCAGTGGGGCCGGTCAGGTCGAAATGGGCCGCCATGTCGCGAACGGGCGGAATGTCGCCGGCGACGTTCATCCGCGCGTCCGCGATGTCGAAGCCGATGCGGATCTGGTTGGCGTCGAGCTTCAACCCCTTACCGCCGGCCGCCTCGTCCAGCCTGCCGAAGGGAATGAAGACGGAGATGGAGGCGTTGGTGACGGTGCCGCCGAAGAGGTTGCCGTGTACCCAGGTGCGCACCTTCGGCGCCATCCAGAACGGCCACAGCTGCTTGATCGCCGTCGTCTGCAGCTGTGCCGACTGGCCGGCAAAGCTGATCTCCGGCGATTTGCCGCCGAGCTTGACGTGCAGTGCTCCGTAAAGCGCGCCGAGCGGGCTGGAGACGGTCATGTTGGGAAAAAGGAATTCCCGGCCGGCGACGAGGTAGCGCCCGGTCGCCTGGATGTCGAAGGCGACCGGCTGCTCGCCGGAGCCGCTGGGGGCTGCCGTGCCGCCGCTGACCAGAAGGTCGATGCCGAAGCCCTTTCCGGCTTGCGGATCGAGCTTGTCGAGATCGATCAGCGCGCCGTTGATCGGAACCGTGGTCGCGCCGAACCGGGCGTTCGACCGGGCGATTTCGAGGGTCTGCTTGGCGAAATCATAGACGAGATTGATCTGTCCGCCCGACAGTTCCTGCGGATCGCCGTCCGCATAGATCAGGCCGGGTTCGATATCGACGGTCGCCGCAAGCGCCGGCTGCACGCCATCACGCGCTCGCGTGGCCGATACCGTCAGGTCGGCGAAGGCGCTCAGTCCCTGCCGGATCACGCCCTGATCGTTGCGTTTCAGCGCAAAGGGCGTGAGGTCGGCATGCTTGAGCGTCGCCACGACCTTCGACACCTGGCGGTCTTCCTTCTCGGCCAGCACCTCGAGTTCGGCCACCTCGCCGTTCAGCGCCACCTCGCCAGTCAATTGCAGCGAGGATGGGCCGGCATGGGCAAAGACGAGATTGTCGACGACCAGCGACAGCGGCCCGTTGGCGGTGTCGGCAAGCTTGATGTTTATGCCGGAAATGCGCACCGAATTGGTCGAGCCGCGCGTCACGATACCGTCGAACATATCGAACTGCGAGAAGATTTTCTCCATCGCCGCCGGCATGGCGTCGATGCGCAGATCGTCGAGCGTCACAGGATTGCCCGAGGGCAGAAGCGCGGTATCGAGCGCGATATCGTCGGCTTCGATGTCGGTGACGGCGATGCGGCCGCGGAAAAGCTGCAGCGGATCGAGCCCCAGGCGCACCGAACCCGTTGTCGACAGATGCTGGCCGCTCTGCTCATCGATCATGTTGACGTTGCGCGCTTCCAGCGCCAGCCGGAAATCCGAGGTGAAGCGGATGACGGTGGAGCCGACCTCGGCGCGGTAGCGCGGTCCGGCCACGCCGTTCAACGCCGCCTGCGCCTGCTGCGACAGCGGCTTGTCGAACATGCCGCTCTCGACGGTGAAGACGATCGCAGCGAGAACAAGCAGAATCACCCCCAGAAACCCTGCGGCCAGCTTCGCCGTACGCCGCATCGGCGAACGCGGCGGCGGGCAATGGACGATGATCGGATCCTCGGCCTGGGCGGACGGCAAGCGGTCCAGCGCAACGATATCCTTCTTGCGAAACGTGACCTTTTCGCCGCGGATGGCTGACATGCGCCTTCGGGCTCTCCCTTAAATCGAAGAATTGAACCCGGTCATGCTGGACGGGTTTCCGTCCACTATATAATTCGGGGAGAGAAAGTGTCATCCACAAACCCGGCAAAAGAAAGGTTTTCCCAATGGCGGTTCCCGGCATCGGCGCCACGGCTCCTGATTTCAACCTTCCCCGCGATGGCGGCGGCCGCATCTCGCTGGCGGAATTCCAGGGCAGGCCGCTCGTGCTGTTCTTCTATCCCAAGGACGATACGACCGGCTGCACCGCCGAATCATTGGCTTTCACCGCGCTGGCAAGCGAGTTCGAGGCGGCGGGCGCAGCCGTCATCGGCATGTCGCCCGATTCGGCCGCCTGTCACGACAAGTTCATCAGAAAGCACCGTCTTTCGGTGGCGCTTGCCTCGGACGAGGAAAAGACGACGCTGCAGGCCTACGGCGTCTGGAAGGAAAAGAGCATGTACGGCCGTAACTTCATGGGCGTCGAGCGCACCACCTTCCTGATCCGCCAGGACGGCACGATCGCCACCATCTGGCAGAAGGTGAAGGTGCAGGGCCATGCCGAAACCGTGCTCGAGGCCGTGCGGAATCTCGCCGCGTGACCGGCGACCTCGCGATCACCTCGCTGCGCGGCGGCGCCATCGATGCCATCTGCTCCGCCGATCTCGACCGCAAGACGGCGCTTGCGCAGGAAAGCGCCACCCGCTGGTTCGCCCGCCGGGTGTCGCTGCGCTCGCCGCTCGATGCGGCCCTGCCGGAGAGGCCCGGCCGTCCCGACAGGCCGGTGCTGACGCCGCCGACCCAGGTGGAAAAGCGCTCGCTGCATACGCTGAAAGGCCGGATCGCCCTGCTCCATGCTATCGCCCATATCGAACTCAATGCAGTCGATCTGGCGCTTGATATCGTTGCGCGATTTGCCACCGAACAGGTGCCGAATTCCTTTTTCGACGGCTGGATGCAGGTTGCCTTCGAGGAGGCGAAGCATTTCCGTATGGTGCGCGCCCGCCTCAACGATCTCGGCGCCGATTACGGCGATCTCCCCGCCCATGACGGGCTCTGGCAGGCGGCCCATTCGACCCGCAACGACCTGACGGCAAGGCTCGCCGTCGTGCCCCTGATTCTTGAAGCCCGCGGCCTCGACGTCACGCCGTCACTGCAGGCAAAGATGCGCCAGACCGGCGACCTCGAAAGTGCCGATGTCCTCGACGTCATCTACAACGACGAGAAAGGCCATGTCGCCGTCGGCGCCAAATGGTTTCGCTTCCTCTGCGCGCGGGAGAAGCGCGACCCGGCCAAAGCCTTCCAGGAGCTGGTGCGCGCCAATTTCCGCGGGCCGCTGAAGCCGCCTTTCAACGATCTTGCCCGCGCCGAGGCCGGGCTGACACCATCCTTCTATCGCTCGCTGGCATCGATTAGCCACGCCTGAGATCATTGATATTATTGGCGCGCATAACGATAAAGAAAGCATTCATTAACCATAAACGTGTCTAATTTCCCGAAAGAGGCGTAGAGCATCAGTCGGGAGAGCCTGCGTGAACAGCGGACATCAGCACCGGGTATTCGGCAGGCGGGCGCAGGAACATATCCTCATCCTCGCAAGCGGCGACAAGGTCCGCCACATGACGGTTCGGCCATGGATGGCAGCAGTTGCCTTCTGCTTTGTCGGCGTCTTCTCGATCGGCTACCTGCTGGCCACCTCCTATCTGGTTCTGCGCGACGACCTGATCGGCGCCACCATGGCGCGCCAGGCCCGCATGCAACACGACTACGAAGACCGCATCGCCGCCCTTCGCGCCCAGGTCGACCGCATCACCTCCCGCCAGCTTCTCGACCAGCAGGTGGTCGAGGATAAGGTCGACAAGCTGATGGAACAGCAGATGGCGCTGACGTCGCGCCACGGCAAGCTCGACAATCTGCTCGACCGGGCCGAAAGCTCCGGCCTGACGGATAAGGCCGGCGCCCTGCCCGAGCCGTCTTCGCCGGTTCAGTCCTTTGCCCCCGACATCAAGGACAAGCGCGCTTCACTGACCGGCGGCGGCATCGAGGCGATCGAGAAACAGCTGGCGAGCGGCGCACCTGCCGATGCGACGCCCGACAATTCGACACTTGCCTATGTGCCCTCCGCCGAAACGGTCGGCGACCGCGCCGACCGCATCTTCTCCAACGTGACGCTGTCGCTGAAGGGCGTCGAACAGGACCAGCGCAACCGCGTCGAGCAGTTGACGAGCGACGCCGGCAATGCCGCCAATGCGATCGGCAAGGTGCTGACCCGTTTCAAAATTCCGGTGCCTGAGGAGACTGCGACAAAGCAGGACGACGATGCCGTCGGCGGCCCCTATGTCGAACCTGAAAGCAACGACGATTTCAACAATTCGCTGGCAACGCTCGACGGCGCGCTGACCCGGCTGGAGGCGGTGCGCAGCACCGCGGAATCCCTGCCCTTCCGCAATCCCGCTATCGGCAAGGACGTGACCAGCCCCTTCGGCAATCGCCGCGACCCTTTCCTCGGCCGCCTCGCGCTGCATTCCGGCATCGATTTCCGCTTCTCGCCGGGCGAGAAGATCCGCCCGTCGGCGCCGGGCAAGGTCATCGCAGCCGGCTGGACGGGCGGTTACGGCAACATGGTCGAGGTCGACCACGGCAACGGCATCTCGACGCGCTACGGCCATATGTCCCAGGTGCTGGTCAAGATCGGCGACACGGTCGGCCGCAGCGACGTCATCGGCCTTGCCGGCAGCACCGGCCGTTCGACGGGGACGCACCTCCACTATGAAGTGCGCCAGGACGGCCACGCGGTCGATCCAGTATATTTCATGAATGCCGGCCTTAAACTCGCCACCTATCTCAAGTAACTGCCGTCAGGTAACCATCGCTTCACTCTGTACGGGGTGCGGCCTCTCTATTTCTTGACTTGCCGGCCATTCGGGGCTATGTCGCGCTGCATTGCGGCATGCAATCCCGCCGACTCGTTCAGAGCTCGGCCGAACCGGAACGGAAACAGTTTTCCCTTTGACGACATTCGCTGACCTTGGCTTGAGCCAAAAAGTGCTATCCGCTGTTACCGACGCGGGCTACACGATACCCACGCCTATTCAGGCGGGAGCCATTCCCTTTGCGCTCGAGCGTCGCGACATTTGCGGCATCGCGCAGACGGGCACCGGCAAGACGGCATCCTTCGTTCTGCCGATGCTGTCGCTTCTGGAAAAGGGCCGTGCCCGTGCCCGCATGCCCCGTACGCTGATTCTGGAGCCGACGCGCGAACTCGCCGCCCAGGTTGCCGAGAACTTCGAAAAATACGGCAAGAACCATCGTCTCAACGTCGCCCTTCTGATCGGCGGCGTTTCCTTCGAGGACCAGGACCGCAAGCTCGAGCGCGGCGCCGATGTGCTGATCTGCACGCCCGGCCGCCTGCTCGACCATTTCGAGCGCGGCAAGCTGTTGATGAGCGGCGTCGAGATTCTCGTCATCGACGAGGCCGACCGTATGCTCGACATGGGCTTCATCCCCGATATCGAGCGCATCGCCAAGATGATCCCGTTCACCCGTCAGACGCTGTTCTTCTCGGCAACCATGCCGCCGGAGATCCAGAAGCTCGCGGACCGCTTCCTGCAGAATCCCGAGCGCATCGAAGTGGCCAAGCCCGCCTCGGCCGCAAAGACCGTGACGCAGCGCTTCGTCGCCTCGCACAGCAAGGATTACGAGAAGCGCGCCGTTCTGCGTGATCTCGTCCGCGCCCAGACCGAACTCAAGAACGCCATCATCTTCTGCAACCGCAAGAAGGATGTTGCCGATCTCTTCCGGTCGCTGGAACGCCACGGCTTTTCCGTCGGCGCCCTGCATGGCGATATGGACCAGCGCTCCCGCACGATGACACTGCAGAGCTTCCGTGACGGCAATCTCCAGCTGCTGGTTGCCTCAGACGTCGCCGCCCGCGGCCTCGACATTCCCGATGTCAGCCACGTCTTCAATTTCGACGTGCCGATCCATTCCGAGGATTACGTCCACCGCATCGGCCGCACCGGCCGTGCCGGCCGCTCGGGCGCCGCTTTCACGCTGGTCACCAAGCGCGACAGCAAATTCGTCGATGCGATCGAAAAGCTGATCGGCGAAAAAGTCGAATGGCTGAGCGGCGATGTGAGCTCTCTGCCGCCGGCAGAAGAAAGCGCCGACAGCGACCGCCCGCGGCGCAACAGCCGCGAGCGTGGCGCAAAGGGTGAACGCGGCGAGAGAGATCGTGGTCGCGGACGCGGCAATCGCAGCGCCACCGGTCATAAATCTGATAACGACATCCAGGATAATGACGTCCAAGTGATCCAGGCAGCACCAGTAAAGGCCGACATCGTGAAGAACGAGCGCAGAGCAGAGCAGAAGCCGCAAAACAATGCGCGTAACAGCCGGCCTTATCCGGCAAACGATGACAGCCGCGACCGCCGCCGCCATCGCGACCACGATGACGGCCCCACCCCGGTCGGCTTCGGCGACGATATCCCCGCCTTCATGCTCATCGCCGGCAGCGCCAAGATCTGATCGCCATGGCTAAGCCCGGTCTCGATTTTCCGGGCTTCGGCGTCGGCCTGGTCATTCTGCGCGACGCCAAGGTTCTTCTCTACAAGCGCGTGCGCCCACCGGAAGCCGGCTACTGGAATATCGTCGGCGGCAAAGTCGATCATATGGAGCCGGCCGAGCAAGCCGCGCGCCGCGAGGCTGAGGAAGAAACCGGCCTCAGGATCGGCCGGATCGAGCGGATCGGCATGACCGAACAGATCATCGACACCGACCGCCAGCACTGGATTTCACTTCTCTATCTCGCCCGCGACGTCGAAGGCGAGCCGCAATTGACCGAACCGGACAAGCTTTCCGATTTCGGCTGGTTTCCGCTGACGGATTTGCCGGAACCGCTCTCGGCCTTCACCAAGGCGGCGATAGCGGCTTTGCCGATTGCCGAAGAGAGTCAGCTATCGGCGCGCAGCGACGCCTCATAGGCAAGCCGTACCCATTTCGCCATCAGATCGGGATCGTCATAGGCCTCGTCGGGGATCGACCAGTAGGGCATCTTCACCGGCTTGCCCTTCTTGCCCTCGTAGCTCCATTGCGTGGCGCCGGCGGCGGCAAACTCCGGGGCGCTGGTCTCGTCGGCCTTCAGCAGCATCTCGTCCCGCACTTCGAGCGCAACGATGCGGCCGAGATGATAGATGCCCTTGCCGCCGAACATACGCTTGATCGTGACCGGGCCGAGCCCCTGAAACATTTCCTCGATGCCGGCATTGTCCATTCGCTATTCCCTCGAAATCCCGGCCGTGGCGGCCATCACAGCGCGTGATAATCCCGGTTCATATAGATGAGCGCCGGATGCTTTTCGCTGAAGCGCACGGCCGCGACCTCGCCGAAGATGACATTATGCGTCGGCATTTCCTTGATGTCGGTCACCCGGCAATCGAAGGCGGCGAGCGCATCGGCGAGCACCGGCGCGCCGGTGACCAGCGTCTCGAACCGGGCGCTGGCGAAACGCTCGCCATCGGCAAGCGAGGTCCGTCCGGAAAAGGCGTCGGCAACGCCCTGATGATGGGCGCCGAGCGTGTTCAGCACGAAGACGCCGCTGCGGAAGAAGATTTCGTTTTTCGGATTGGTGTTGTTGAGGCAGACCAGCACGGAGGCTGGATTATCCGAGACCGAGCAGGCGGCGGTGATGGTGACGCCGCGGCGCAACTCGCCCAGCGCCGTCGTTACGAGTTGCACATGGCCGGCATAACGGCTCATGGCGTCTCGATAAAGACCGGGGTCGATATGCTGCCTGTTCAACACCTGCTTCTCCCGTGCGCTCTGCTGCCGACTGCATACAATTAGCAGCAATGCAAAGTCCTGCAGCGTCCTTTGCGTCACCGAAAGGCCGCCCCGCGCTGCAGTTCGACTTTCTATCGCGCCAATATGGCGAGCATCGGTTACCTTTTCTACAATAGGACCGGTGAAAAGCACTGCGGCACGCTTGTTTTTCTTTGACGATCGCGGCCTTGCGGATAAAAGGGCATGGACGATGGCTAGGGGATCTCCGCCTTTCATGATCAACCTGCGTGGCATAGCAGCCTTTCTGGCGCTGCTGGGAGCGGCGGCACCAGGCCATGCGGCGGGCGTGACGATTGGCGTCGTCGCCCCTCAGAACGGTTCACTCGCTTTGCTCGGCGCCCAGATTGCCGCTGGGGCCGGTTTCGAGATCCAGCGATCCGGAAACACCCTCGTCGCCATCAACGAGACCTGCGAGGACAATAGCGGTGCTGCGGTTGCCGACGCGCTGGTCGCTGCCAAGGCGCAGGTCGCGATCGGCTTTCTCTGCAGCGAGACGCTGGAAGGCGCCCTGCCGAAGCTGAAGGACGCCGGCATTGCCGCCATCACCGTCTCGGTTCGCTCCCGCATCCTGATGGAGGATGCGCTGAAAAACGGCTGGCCGCTCTTTCGTCTCGCGCCCGCCGATGGCACTGAGGCGGCAAAGGTCAACGAAGTGATCCTCAAGGACTGGGCCGCCGATCCGATCGCGTTGATCGAGGACGGCACCATCCATGGCCGTGAACTGACGGAAGCGGTGCGCAATGCGCTGGAGCAGAACGGCCTGAAGCCGGTCTTTACCGATACCTATCGCCCGGGACAGGAGCAGCAGGTTGCCCTGGTCCGCCGGCTGAAACGCGCCGGCGCCACCAGGGTCTTCATCGGCGGCGACCGCAACGATGTCGCCGTCATCGCCCGCGACGCCAAGGCGGAAAACATCCCGCTCTTCATTCTCGGCGGCGATGCCATGCGTGCGGCCGACCAGCCGCTGCCGCTCGCGCCCGGCGTGCGCGCCGTCGCCCTCCCGGAATATGCGCTTCTGCCGGAAGGCGCAGCGGCGGCCGAGGCTCTCGGCGCCAAGGGCATAGAGCCGGAAGGCTATGTCCTGCCGTCGCTCGCGGCAGCGCTGATTGCCAGCCAGGCCGGGGAAGCCGCCGTTGCGGCCGGCAAGCCTCTCCAGGCGTCGCTTGTCGGCACGACGTTCCAGACGCCGGTCGGCCCCATCGCCTTCACCGCCGCGCATGAACTTGCGCAAAACGCCTACCGCCTGCTCGAATGGCGGGGCAACGGCTTTTTTCCACCTGCCGCGCCGATGGAGTGAGCGGCCGCCAGTCTTGAAATCGGAGGCCGTGCTCAAATGGCGGCCCACAGGGAGTAAAACTTGATGACGCTGCCCATTCGCATTGCCCCCTCGATCCTCGCGGCGGATTTCGCCAGGCTCGGCGAGGAGGTGCGCAACGTCACGGCCGCCGGCGCCGACTGGATCCATCTCGACGTGATGGACGGGCATTTCGTGCCGAACATCTCCTTCGGCCCCGATGTCATCAAATCGCTGCGCTCCTATACCTCGGCCACGTTCGACTGCCACCTGATGATCTCGCCGGTCGACGACTATCTCGAAGCCTTCGCCAAGGCCGGCTGCGACCGCATCACCGTCCATGCCGAAGCCGGGCCGCATCTGCACCGCTCGCTGCAGACCATCCGCAATCTGGGCAAAAAGGTCGGGGTGACGCTCAATCCGGCGACCCCGCTCAGCGCCATCGAAAACGTGCTCGACGACGTCGACCTCATCCTGATCATGTCGGTCAATCCCGGCTTCGGCGGGCAGAAGTTCATTCCGGCAATGGAAGCCAAGATCGCAGCCGCGAAGTCACTCATCGGTGACCGGCCGATCGAACTCGAGGTCGACGGCGGCGTCACGGTGGAAACAGCGCCGGCAATCGCCCGCGCCGGCGCCAACGTCCTGGTCGCCGGCTCGGCAATTTTCAAGGGCGCCACGGTCGAGGATTATCGCCGGACCGTCGCCGATCTGCGTCAGGCAGCCGAAGGGGCACGAGGATGATAAAGCGTCTGATCATCGGCGGCATGCTTGCCGCCGCATTGGCCGGCCTGCCCGGCCTATCACTGGCGGGCGACATCGCCAATATCCAGCCGATCGGCTTTTCCGCCGATGGCAAAGTGTTCGGATTTCAGGAGTTCGGCATCAAGGAGGAAGGCGGCGCTCCCTACTCCAACACCTATTTCGTCGATACCGAAAACGGCCAGTATCTCGAGGGCACGCCCTTCCGCACGGAGATGACCGAGAAGGACGCCAATCTTTCCAAGGCGCGGCGGCAGAACCTGACGGCGGCGCGCAGCCAGATGGATAAGTACGATCTCTTGACCAATCCCGGCCTGATCGCCGCGTTCAATCCGCCGACCGAACTCGGTTCCCCCTCGAAGACCATCCGTTACACCACGCTTGCGACCGATGGCCCGCCGAAGTCACCTTATACGCTAGCGCTCAGCGAGATACCGGTGGCGACGCCGAAGGATTGTGCAGCAGTCGACAAGCGGGTCCTCGGTTTCAGCCTGCAGATGATCGAGAAACAGGGCGCTCCGAACCGCCAGGCGGCGCGGCAGGCGACGGCAGTTCCGGCCGAGCGCGCCTGTTCTGTCGAATACCGGATCGGCGGCGCGGTGGTCTATCAGCCGGAAGCCGGAGACCAGGTTCACATCGCCTTGATCCTCGCCTTCGACGCCGACCGGAACGGACGCTGGATTGCCGTTCCGGTTCATCCCTGAGCCCGGATCGCCCAGGGATGGATGGCCCGAGCCCGGATCACTCCAGCACAGATCGACCGAGCCCGGATCGGCCTAGGACAAATCGCCCGATGAGGGATCGTCTGCGCGCTGCGCGGCCGTCCTGCCCCGATCTGATTGCCGGCGCGCTGTTCTGGGGCATGCAGATGCTCGCCTCCGCCATGCTCGGCCTTTACCTCCGCAACGGCCTGCAGACGAGCCGGCTTGCCGAGGTCGCCGCACTTTATTTCGCCGGCGGCCTGTTTGCCTGGCCCTTCGCCCTGCCGGTCGCCCGCTTCTTCGCGCATGACAGGCTGCCGGAAGCGCGTTTTGCCGCCTTCTTCGTGACGCTGACGGCAGCGACGATCGCCATGACGGCCTTTCTCTTCGCCATGGAATACCGGCTCTTCTATTCCCGCTGGCATGCGCCCTTCGGCAGTTTCGTCTGGGCTTTTCAGTTCGTCTTCACCAGCATCAGCGCCGTCTACCAGTTCCTGGTGATCGGTCTGCGCCTTTTCCTGCCGCTCGGCCTCGTCTGCCTTGTCGTCAGCAGCTATCATCTTGCCAAACGCATGCGTTGAGATTGCCGCCCGTCTTTGCTACAGGGGCACTAAAGCAATTCCGCGTAAAGTGCCCCGCGGTGTTCCGTCCGGAATTGCGTCAAAACGAAACGCTTAAACCTCTTGAAGTGAAGGCAGCCCGCCCATGATCCCGCGTTACTCCCGGCCCGAAATGGTCGCCATCTGGTCTCCCGAAACCAAGTTCCGCATCTGGTTCGAGATCGAGGCGCATGCCTGCGACGCGCTGGCCGAGCTCGGCGTCATCCCGAAATCGGCGGCAAAGACGATCTGGGAAAAAGGCGGTGCGGCCACCTTCGACGTTGACCGCATCGACGAAATCGAGGCCGTCACCAAGCATGACGTCATCGCCTTTCTCACCCATCTCGCCGAGATCGTCGGCCCGGATGCACGTTTCGTCCACCAGGGCATGACCTCATCGGACGTGCTCGACACCTGCTTCAACGTCCAGCTGGTGCGCGCCACCGATATCCTCATCGCCGATATCGACCGCCTGCTCGCAGCGCTGAAAACCCGTGCCTTCGAACACAAGGACACCGTCACCATCGGCCGTTCGCACGGCATTCACGCCGAGCCCACAACCTTCGGCGTCAAGCTGGCGCTTGCCTATGCCGAATTCGAACGCTGCCGCCAGCGCCTCGTCGCCGCCCGCGAGGAAATCGCGACCTGCGCCATCTCGGGCGCCGTCGGCACCTTCGCCAATATCGATCCGCGCGTCGAGGAACATGTCGCCGAGGCGCTCGGCCTGAAAGCCGAGCCGGTCTCGACCCAGGTCATCCCGCGCGACCGCCACGCCATGTATTTCGCCACCCTCGGCGTCGTCGCCTCCTCGATCGAGCGCCTGGCGACCGAAATCCGCCACCTGCAGCGCACCGAGGTTCTGGAAGCCGAGGAATATTTCTCGCCCGGCCAGAAGGGCTCCTCGGCCATGCCGCACAAGCGCAACCCGGTGCTGACCGAAAACCTCACCGGCCTCGCCCGCATGGTCCGCTCCTACGCCTTGCCGGCCATGGAAAACGTCGCCCTCTGGCATGAGCGCGATATCTCCCACTCCTCCGTCGAACGCATGATCGGCCCCGACGCGACCGTCACCCTCGACTTCGCCCTCGCCCGCCTTGCCGGCGTCATCGAAAAGCTGCTGGTCTACCCCGAGAATATGGAGAAGAACCTCAACAAATTCCGCGGCCTCGTCCACTCCCAGCGCGTCCTCCTGGCACTAACCCAGGCCGGCGCCTCCCGCGAAGACGCCTATCGCCTGGTGCAGCGCAACGCCATGAAGGTGTGGGAACAGGGCAAGGATTTTCTGGGGGAATTGCTGGCGGATGCGGAGGTGCGGGCCGCGTTGTCGGAAGAGGACATCCGCGAAAAATTCGACCTCGGCTATCATACGAAACATGTCGACACGATTTTTCGCCGCGTCTTCAAAAACGCTTGAGAGATTCCCAACCCTTCGACGTCATCCTCGGCCTTGCGCCGAGGATCTGCCGCAAATCAACCGGCAGTAGATCGTCGGGACAAACCCGAGGATGACGAAAGAGAGGTCGGTAGGCATTGTTTTAGCTCATTGTTTTTATTCATTCGTTACCTGGAATCGCCGCACACTTCCGGACGACGTGCATTAGCAGTCTGGCGTCACCCTTCAGGGCCGCCTTTCTATGTGATTGCGGACTGTATTTAGTTCTTCTCAAGCGGCCGTTGTTTCCCCTTCGAGGCTTTGGCGTTCACCGGGCGTTTGCGCACCTCGGTCTTTTTCGACGGCATCGCCTGCACTGTCTCCGCCTCTACGGTCCTGCAAGCCTCCGTCTCGCCCCTGCCCTTGGCCGCCTTGGCGACCAGCTCGTCAAGACGCTTCAGCTCCTCCTCGTCGAGGTTCTCAATGCCGATGAAGCGGTTCTCGGCATGGCTCGTCAGGATGATTTCGTTGAGTTTGGCCTGGATCGCCCTGGTGTCGCGCGTCTGGGCGTTCTGCAGCACGAAGACCATCAGGAAGGTGATGATCGTCGTGCCGGTGTTGATGACCAACTGCCAGGTTTCCGAATAATCGAAGAAGGGACCGAGTGCCGCCCAGATGATGACGGCGATGAGCGCCAGGATGAAGACAATGGGTTTGCCCGCCCATTCCGAGACCTTGGTTGCGAAGTGGGCAAACAGATGCTTCATCGACACCTCTGAAATCCTCCCAAAAAGCCGGTCACAAATAACGCGGCGAGAGGTCTCGAGGTTCCGGGAACTGGTGAAGCTTACCTCCGGGGATCACGAGAATTCGAGATCCCCGGAAATGTTTGACTACGCGGCTTCCCGCGCAATCAGCTTACGATAAAGATGCCAGGTCGCATGGCCGAGGATGGGAATGACGAGCGCAAGCCCGGCAAAGACCGGGATCGTGCCGATGACGAGCAGGGTTGCGACGATCAGGCCCCAGAGCAGCACCGGCACCGGATTGGCGATCGTCGCGCGGATCGAGGCGACGACGGCGGCCACCGCGCCGACATCGCGGTCGAGCAACAGCGGAAAGGTGATGACGGTCGTCGCCAGCACGACGAGCGCGAAGACGAAGCCGATCAGATTGCCCCAGATGATCAACTGCATGCCTTCGGGCGTGCCGAAGACCTGGCGGAAGAAATCCGCCATGCTGCGGGGAAATACTTCGCCGAGCAGATTGCTGTAGAGCGTCTGCGCCGTCACCAGCCAGACGACGAAAAGGCCGCAAAGCATCAGCCCGACCGCGACGATCGACGGCAGCGCCGGCGAATGGCGCACCTCGAGCGCATGCGTCCACGAGGTGTCGACGCCGGCCTCGCGCCGGCGGCTGATCTCATAGAGGCCGATCGCTGCGATCGGGCCGATCAGCACGAAACCTGCCATCAGCGGAAAGACCATCGGCAAAAGATTGGCGCCGGATGTCCACAATGTCAGGAAGACGCCGGCAATCGGGTACATCAGGCACAGGAACACGTAGTGGGACGGTTTCTCCATGAAATCGTCGTAACCGCGCTTCAGCGCGTCGAAGACGTCGGCGATACCGATGCGATTGACAACGGGCCGCGCGAAGTTTTCGCCTGCACCCGTCATGACATGAAATGCCGCCATGGCTTTCTCCTCCTCAGCCGAGACCTGGTCGGCGGCGGACACGCAATCGGCGGGGCAAGCCGACACGAAATCCGCAACCGGCACTGGAGCAATATAGCAAACCAAAACGGCCGTGTCGCTCTCTCCCTTCACATCCCCTCTTGACATCGCGGGCAAGCCTTCTCACATCGGCGGCACTATGAAAGCCTCAGACGCAGATATCCTCATCATCCCCGGCTACACCAATTCCGGTCCTGGCCACTGGCAGAGCCGCTGGGAGGCAAAGCTCAGCACGGCGCGGCGCGTCGAACAGGCCGAATGGACCAAACCGGTCCGAGAGGACTGGATCGCCCGTATCGCCGAGGAGGTCAACGCCTCGACACGCCCGGTCGTTCTCATCGCCCATTCGCTGGGCGTGGCCTCGACTGTGCATGCCATCCCGCATTTCCGCAAGCCGGTGGCGGGCGCCTTCTTCGTCGCCCCGCCCGATGTCGCCAATCCCGACATCCGGCCGAAGCACCTGATGACCTTCGGCCCCTATCCGCGCGATCCGCTGCCCTTCCCGTCGATCACGGTGGCGAGCCGCAACGATCCGTTCGGCAGCTACGAACATGCCGACGATATCGCCAGCAGCTGGGGCTCCTTCCTCGTCGATGCCGGCGAGGCAGGCCATATCAATGCCGATTCCGGTCACGGTCCCTGGCCCGAGGGCACGATGGTCTTTGCCCAGTTTCTCAGCCGGCTCTCCGCCTGATCAGCAAAACCGGCTTTCTCGTTAATTAAGCGGATGCTTTCTAAGTCTTTCTTAATGGAATGACAGCAGACTGCACCGAGATGAATTAAGCGAGAATGCCCGTGAAGAAAGCCCATCCACAGGCCGATGATCCCGCAGCGGCCAAGGCAGGCGTCGGCAACGGGGCGGATGACGATTCCGACCTGGCGGAGCGGGAGAGCCGGTGGAACCATGCGCTCGTCGGCTCCGGCCTTGGCGTCTGGGACCACAATTACCGTCTCGGCCGGAAATATTATTCCGAGACGTGGAAGACCATGCGCGGCATGGCGCCCGACGAGGAGGCCGCCGGCGATTACGACGCCTGGCTGGCCCTCGTCCATCCCGATGACCGCGATTTCGTCGTCCATGCCATCGACCGGCAGAATGCCGGCGATCCGGATTTCCAGATCTTCGAATATCGCGAGCGCCACAGGGACGGCCACTGGATGTGGATCGACTGCCGCGGCGCCTGCGTGGAATGGGACGAGAGCGGCGTGCCGACCCGCATCGTCGGCACGGATACGGATATCACCGCCCGGAAGGAGGCCGAGGATACGCTCTCGCGCCTGTCGCGCCGGCTCGATCTGGCGCTGGAGATTTCCCGCATCGGCGTCTTCGAGGCGGATATCGAGAATGATACCGTCGAATGGGACGAGCGCCTCATCGCCATTTACGGTCTGAAGGGCGCCTCGCGTCCGATCGCCAGCGACATCTGGGCGAAAAGCCTGCATCCCGACGATCGCGAGCGCGTGCTGGGCCTGTCCGACCGCAGCGTCGAAAGCGGCAGTGATTTCCAGCAGGAATACCGCATCATCCGCGGCGACGGCGCCGAACGTGTCATCCGCGCCAGCTCGGCCTTCTTCGTCGACGGCAACGGCCACCGCAAGCTGATCGGCGCCAATTGGGACGTCACCGATGAGGTCGCGCTCCGCAACGAATTGCAGCGCGCCAAGGATCTGGCCGAGGCCCACAACCGCGAACTCGAAGCCGCCAAGGAGAGCATCGAGCGCCTGGCGCTGCACGATTATCTCACCGGCCTGCCGAATCGCCGCTATCTCGACAAGATGCTGGGCGAGCGCTCGGCCGAATGCCGGGCCAAGGGCCTGGGGCTGGCCATCCTGCATATCGATCTCGACCGCTTCAAACAGATCAACGACACGCTCGGCCACCGGGCGGGCGATGCCATGCTCCAGCATGCCGCAAGCGTGCTCAGACATTCCGTCCGCGCCGCCGATTTCGTGGCCCGCATTGGCGGCGACGAATTCGTCATCCTGTGCACCGTCGATCCGGCGTCGAAGAAGATCGCCGGCCTTGCCGAACGTATCATTCGCGAATTGCGCAAACCGGTGAGATATGAAGGGCACGACTGCCGTTTCGGGGCCAGCATCGGCATCGCCGTCGACAGCGGACCGACGCTCGATGCCAAGCAGACGCTGCTCGATGCCGATATCGCGCTCTATCGCGCCAAGGGTCTGGGCCGCAACCGCTTCGAATTTTTCTCGGCCTCTGCCCGCCGCGACGTCATCTCGGCCAAGCACCTCGCCGACGAGATCCTGATCGGCCTCGAGCGCAATGAATTCGTGCCCTTCTATCAGCTGCAGTTCGATGCCCGCACGCTCGATGTCGTCGGCGTCGAAACACTTGCCCGCTGGCAGCACCCGGTGCACGGGCTGCTGGCGCCAGACCGTTTCCTCGATATCGCCGAGGATCTCGACGTCGTCTCGACCATCGACGCCCTGATCCTGGAGCGCGCCATCGCCGATCGCCGCGCCTGGATCAAGGACGGGCTGGCCGTTCCGAAGATATCGGTCAACGTTTCCGCCCGGCGGCTTGCCGATCCCGATCTCGGCAAGAAGCTTCGCGCCCTGAAGATCCAGCCCGGCACCTTCGCCTTCGAATTGCTGGAATCGATCTCGCTCGACGATTGCGACGAGGCGGTCGCCGCCAACCTGAAAAAACTGCGCAAGCTCGGCATCGACATCCAGATCGATGATTTCGGCACCGGCCATGCCTCGATCGTCAGTCTGCTGCGCTTGAGCCCGAAGACGCTGAAGATCGACCGCGAGCTGATCCGCATGCTGCCGCAATCGGCCGAGCAGCGCAAACTCGTCGGCTCGATCATCGATATCGGCCGCTCGCTGAATATCCTCGTCATCGCCGAGGGTGTCGAGACTTCAGATCATATCCGCATTCTCGAAGAACTCGATTGCGACACGCTGCAGGGTTATGCGCTGGCCCGGCCGATGCCGGCCATGCAGATCCCCTCCTTCATCCGTGCCGGCAGCTGGCGCCACGGGCAGGTCGCCGCGCGCGCCCTGCAGACGCATCTCCGTCGCGCGCTGCGAAGCAGAGCCGCCAAATAAACATCTGCACAAGCAGCCCGCCATTTCGCCGTCATTTCACCGTACAGGAAAAGGCGCTAAACTCGTCCTGCGAATTCATTCGATTCTCTTGGCGGTATTCCGTAAAATCCGGAACGGGCCATGAAATCCGGAAACGGGGGAAGCAACGACAGGCGGATTGTGAAACCTACTCTTTTCCTTTAAGGGGACGCCACGAGATCGATCCACTCGCGCTATCCCAAGAGCGCCAACAATAGAGAATGACCACGATGAACCGTCGCCGCCGTATCTACGAGGGCAAGGCAAAGATTCTGTATGAGGGTCCGGAACCGGGCACTTTGATCCAGTTCTTCAAGGACGATGCCACTGCCTTCAACAAGAAGAAACACGAAGTCATCGACGGCAAGGGCGTCCTCAACAACCGCATTTCCGAATATATCTTCAGCCATCTGAACAAGATCGGCATCCCCACCCATTTCATCCGCCGGCTCAATATGCGCGAGCAGCTGATCAAGGAAGTGGAGATGATCCCGCTGGAGATCGTCGTGCGCAACGTCGCCGCCGGCTCGCTCGCCAAGCGTCTCGGCATCGACGAAGGCGTGGTGCTGCCACGCTCGATCATCGAATTCTATTACAAGTCCGACGCGCTCGACGATCCGATGGTCTCCGAAGAGCATATCACCGCCTTCGGCTGGGCCAATCCGGCCGAGCTCGACGACATCATGGCGCTTGCCATCCGCGTCAACGACTTCATGACCGGCCTGTTCCTCGGCGTCGGCATCCAGCTCGTCGACTTCAAGATCGAATGCGGCCGCCTCTTCGAAGGCGATCTGATGCGCATCATCCTCGCCGACGAGATCTCACCGGACAGCTGCCGGCTCTGGGATATCGAGACCCATGAGAAGATGGATAAGGACCGCTTCCGCCGCGATCTCGGCGGTTTGCTCGAAGCCTATTCCGAAGTTGCGCGCCGTCTCGGCATCATCAATGAAAACGAGCCTGTGCGCGGCACCGGCCCGGTTCTGGTCAAGTAAGGCAGGAAAGACAAAGTGATCAAGGCTCGTGTCACCGTCACGCTGAAAAACGGCGTTCTCGATCCGCAGGGCAAGGCCATCGAAGGCGCGCTCGGCGCCCTCGGCTTCTCGGGCGTCGGCCACATCAGACAGGGCAAGGTCTTCGACCTTGAGCTGGAAAGCGCCGACAAGGCCAAGGCCGAAGCCGACCTCAAGGCCATGTGCGAAAAGCTCCTCGCCAACACGGTGATCGAGAACTACGCGATCGCAATCGACTGACGATCGCCGCCCGTCATCCGGCGGACTTTGAGGATTTGGCGTCATGACGCAGGCAGAGCTGGAGACGGAAGTCTCGAAATATATGAGCTATGTTTTGCGTCATGCGCCTGAAGCCGCCGGTTTGACGCTTGATGCCGAGGGCTGGGTCTCGTTCGATGAACTTGAAAAAGCGCTGACGTCGAAATACGACGTTTCCCGCGCCGATATTGTCGCGGTCGTCGAAAACAATCCGAAGAAGCGCTTCACCCTTATCGACAACAGAATTCGCGCCAATCAGGGTCATAGCGTCGACGTCGACCTCGCATTGAACCCGGTGGAACCGCCTGCCACGCTTTTTCACGGCACGTCCCTGGCGAACTGGCAATCGATCGAGCGCGAAGGCTTGCAGAAGATGCAGCGCCACCACGTTCATCTCTCGGCGGATGTCGAAACCGCGAAAATCGTCGCAACGCGCCGCAAGGGTGAATATCTCATCCTGCGTGTGGATGCGGCCCGCATGTTTTCAGAGGGTCATTCTTTCTTTGTCTCCGACAATGGAGTATGGCTCGCCGAAAGCGTTCCAGTTCAATATCTTTCGCCAGACGCGGGGACCCCATGAAATCAGCCGTCGTTCAACTTCCGGGCCTCAACCGCGACCGCGACATGATCGCCGCCTTGACCAAGATTTCCGGAAAACCGCCGGTGACGATCTGGCAGACGGAAACCGAGATCCCCGATGTCGACCTGATCGTCATCCCCGGCGGCTTCTCCTATGGCGATTACCTGCGCTGCGGCGCGATTGCCGCCCGCATGCCGGTCATGCGGGCGATCATCGACAAGGCGGCAAAGGGCGTGAAAGTGCTCGGCGTCTGCAACGGCTTCCAGATTCTCGTCGAGGCCGGCCTGCTGCCTGGCGCGCTGATGCGCAATGCCTCGCTGAAATTCGTCTGCCGCGAGATCAAGCTTGAAGTCGTCAATGCCGAAACGGATTTCACCCGCGCTTATGCGCAGGGCCAGGTCATCCGCAGCCCGGTCGCCCATCACGACGGCAATTATTTCGCCGACGAAGCCACGCTGGCCAGGATCGAAGGCAATGGCCAGATCGTCTTCCGTTATGCCGAGGGCACCAACCCGAACGGCTCGATCAACGACATCGCCGGCGTGATGAACGAAAAAGGCAACGTGCTCGGCATGATGCCGCATCCGGAAAACCTGATCGAAGCCGCCCATGGCGGGTCGGACGGCCGCGGCCTCTTCGCCTCGGCGCTCGACGTCGTCGCTGCTTGAGCTTGGCTGGAGCAAGATCGATGCGCGTTTACGTCACCATCGCCAACGCCGCCCTGCTTGCCGCTCTCGCAGCCATGGCTGCGGCCTGCCAGTCCACGCCGGCGCCGTCAGGTCCGAACCGGGCCGCGCTGCCGACGATGGAGCGCGTTGCGCTCGGCGCCAATGCCTGCTGGTTCAAGTCGGGCGATCCGGCCTTTGCTGCTTACAAGCTCGCGCCGGAGCTCAATTCCTTCTCCGGCCGCCCGCGCATCCTGCTCGTCCATAAGGGCAGCCCGGAAAGCCGGCCGCTGCTCGTCGTCCAGGCCGAGGGAAGCCCGGCGCGTTTGCAAGCCTTCGGCCCGGTGATGTCGGAACCGGTCGCCGGCCGCATTGCCGCCGACGTCAATCGCTGGTCGGCAGGCAACAAGGCCTGCAACTGATCGCTGCCGGCAATCCCCGCGGGATCAATCCCAGAAGAACGACTTGCTGATTTCGCGCGCGGCGTCGGACTGCGACACGCCGATATCCTTGAGTTCGCTCGCCGTCAGGCCTCTCAGCGCCCGGCGGCCTTCCCGCTTCTGATGCCAGACAAGCACCGCCGCCCAGATCCGCCCCAAGCGAGTCGTCGCCTTGGCAGGTGCGTCGGGAAGGACGATCTGCCTCCTGTCTTCATAGGAGACAATCGGTACAATTGGCATTTTGATCTCAGGCAAGGCAGACATTCCAGGAATCCTGTCGGTTATCCATTGGAATTGACTCTTAATCTTGACAGAGACAATGTGACAATATAGTCAATTGTCACCATGACAAATTGGCTTCCTGATCTTTCCCGCGGTTCCGGGCCGGTCTATCTCCGGCTTGCCGACAGCATCGAATCGGCGATTTCAACCGGCGCCCTGCCCGCCGGCAGCAAATTGCCGCCGCAACGCAACCTCGCCTATGATATCGGGGTGACAATCGGCACGATCGGCCGCGCTTATGCGCTGGTGCACGAACGTGGCCTGGTCGCCGGCGAGGTCGGGCGCGGCACTTATGTGCTGAACCGCTCGGAGACGCCGCCCGGCGAACAGGCCGACCCGTTGACGGTCTCGCTCGGCAGCACCCGCCTCCGCGATGCGCCGGCAAACAAGATCCGCTTCGACACCACCGCCGCCCCCGATCTCGGCCAGGGCAAGATCATAGCCGGCATCCTTTCCGAGATCGGCGAGCAGCATCTTGCCGAAATCTCCTCCTATTCCCGCAGTTTTCCGGGCAACTGGTTCGAGGCCGGCCGCCGCTGGCTGGCCCGCAGCGGCTGGACGCCGGAAGCCGAAAACATCGTGCCGACGCTCGGCGCCCATGCGGCGGCGGTCGCCGTCATCGCCGCCGTCTCGGTCCCGGGCGACAAGATCGTCTTCG
Source organism: Rhizobium sp. N324 (assembly GCF_001664485.1). Taxonomy (NCBI): domain Bacteria; kingdom Pseudomonadati; phylum Pseudomonadota; class Alphaproteobacteria; order Hyphomicrobiales; family Rhizobiaceae; genus Rhizobium; species Rhizobium sp. N324. Next base: position 2,448,801 of record NZ_CP013630.1, read on the forward strand.
AGGACCTCACCTATACCCAGGTCAGCCGCAGCGCTCGCCTTCTCGGCCGCCGCACGCTGACGGTCGATTCCGATGAACACGGTGTGATCCCGGAGGATTTTGAGCGGCTCTGCCAGCAGCAGCATCCAAAGCTCGCCTTCCTCATGCCGACCATCCACAATCCCACCGTGACGATCATGCCCTATGAACGGCGTGCGGCAATTGCTGCAATCGCCAGGAAACACGGCGTCTGGCTGATCGAGGACGATCTCTACGGCGGCATGGCCGACGACGACACGCCGCTCATCGCCTCGCTAGCACCCGATCGCACCTTCCTCGTCAGCGGCCTGTCGAAATCCGTCGCCGCCGGGGTACGCGGCGGCTGGGTCGCCTGCCCGCCGCATTTCGCCCAGCGCATCAGGGTAACGCACAGGATGATCACCGGTGGGCTGCCCTTCATCCTGGCGGAAACCTGTGCGCGTCTCGTCGAAAGCGGCACGGCGCACGCGATCCGCAAACAGAGTGTCGAAGAACTCTCCCGACGCGTCCGGCTCGCCCGCGAGCAACTGCAAGGCTTCGATTTCCAATCGCACCCGCACGCGCCTTTCCTCTGGCTGAAACTGCCGGAGCCATGGATGTCCGGCACGTTCAAGAACGCCGCCTACCGCGATGGCGTCCTGGTCGATGACGAGGATGAGTTCAAGGCAGCGCGCGGCGAGAAAATCTATCACCGCGTTCGCATCGGCTTCTCCTCGCCGAAATCGGAGCAGGAACTGGTCTCCGGCCTGATGATCCTGCGGCGGCTGCTGGAAAATGGCGGCTCCGCCTATGATGGTGAAATATGAGGTGTTGCAGATACACGTCATAAATCGGAAAAACGCTGAAGCCGGTTCGCAATCGCTTCACCGACTCAACCTCCATGCTACCTCTTTGTTATTCCCGCCTGACGCGAATCAAAGGACAGCAAATGAGGGTCGACTTTGGAAGGATCGCGTCGCGTTTTTTGAGTACGGCGTCGTTGGCGGCGGTGGCCGGCACCTTGCTGGCAGGCTCGGCGAATGCCGGCGAGCAGATATTCGATGAACTGCGTTTCGGCCTCTCGACGTCGGTGCAATCCGGCCACTCCAGGGAAGACGGCGTCTTTCCCGAGATCACCGCTCTTTTCGATCCTTTCGGCTACGACGCTGCCGTCGGCTGGCAGCAGCAGTTGCTGCATTCCCGCGTCCATCTCGGCACTTCGATCGGCACATCAGGCGAGGCCACGCAATTCTTCACGGGCTTCACCTGGACCGTCAACTTCAACGAGAAGCTTTTTGCCGAAGCCGGCTTCGGCGGCGTCATCCATACCGGCGACCTCGAGGGCGATGGTGATGGCCCTGAACTCGGCTGTCGCGTTCTCTTCCACGAATATGCCGGCGCCGGCTACCGTTTCACCCCGCATTGGAACGTGATGGCCCAGATCGCCCACTCCTCGCATGCCAACCTCTGCGACGGCCCGAACGACGGCATGACACGCGCCGGCCTGCAGATCGGCTATAAGTTCTGAGCGGCGAGAGCCTTTCTGAGAAAGGCCTGCCTGCCCCTGTGAACTGCCCCCCGAAGTTGGGTGTCCAACTTCGGGAGTCTTTCACTGTGTTGACGGCGGGCTTTTTTCTGTCGCGCATCGCCGCGACATAAGCTAAAGACAGCGCAAAACGCGCCAGGGACTTTCCGCTCATGACCATTCCAAACACCATCGCGATCACGCCGGAACTCATTGCGGGCCATGGCCTGAAGCCGGACGAGTACCAGCGCATTCTGGATCTGATCGGCCGCGAACCGACCTTTACCGAGCTCGGCATCTTCTCGGCCATGTGGAACGAGCACTGCTCTTACAAATCCTCGAAGAAATGGCTGCGCACGCTGCCGACCAAGGGGCCGCGCGTCATCCAGGGCCCGGGCGAAAATGCCGGCGTCGTCGATATCGATGACGGCGATTGCGTGGTCTTCAAGATGGAGAGCCACAACCACCCCTCCTATATCGAGCCTTACCAGGGGGCTGCGACCGGCGTCGGCGGCATCCTGCGCGACGTCTTCACCATGGGCGCCCGCCCGGTCGCCGCGATGAACGCCTTGCGCTTCGGCGAGCCGGATCATCCGAAGACCCGCCACCTCGTCTCCGGCGTCGTCTCCGGTGTCGGTGGTTACGGCAATTCCTTCGGCGTGCCGACGGTCGGCGGCGAAGTCGAGTTCGATGCCCGCTATAACGGCAATATCCTTGTCAACGCCTTTGCCGCCGGCATCGCCAAATCCAACGCCATCTTCCTGTCCGAAGCTAAGGGCGTCGGCCTGCCGGTCGTCTATCTCGGCGCCAAGACCGGCCGCGACGGCGTCGGCGGCGCAACGATGGCCTCGGCCGAATTCGACGAATCGATCGAGGAAAAGCGCCCGACCGTTCAGGTCGGCGACCCCTTCACCGAAAAATGCCTGCTCGAAGCCTGCCTCGAACTGATGCAGACCGGCGCCGTCATCGCCATCCAGGACATGGGTGCCGCCGGCCTCACCTGCTCGGCCGTCGAAATGGGCGCCAAGGGCGATCTCGGCATCCTGCTCGAACTCGATAAGGTGCCGGTGCGCGAAGAACAGATGACCGCCTACGAAATGATGCTGTCGGAAAGCCAGGAGCGCATGCTCATGGTGCTGCAGCCGGAGAAGGAAGCGGAAGCCAAGGCGATCTTCGTCAAATGGGGCCTCGACTTCGCCATCGTCGGCAAGACCACAGATGATCTGCGCTTCCGCGTGATGCATCAGGGCGAGGAAGTCGCCAACCTGCCGATCAAGGATCTCGGCGATCAGGCGCCGGAATATGATCGCCCCTGGCGCGAGTCCGGCAAACATGCCCCCCTGCCCGCCAACCTCGTCGCCGCCCCTCAGGATTATGGCCAGGCGCTGCTCCAACTCGTCGGCTCCGCCAACCAGTCGAGCCGCCGCTGGGTCTACGAGCAGTATGACACGCTGATCCAGGGCAATTCGCTGCAGCTTCCGGGCGGTGACGCCGGCGTCGTGCGTGTCGACGGCCACCCGAGCAAGGCGCTCGCCTTCTCCTCCGACGTGACGCCGCGTTATGTCGAGGCCGATCCCTTCGAAGGCGGCAAGCAGGCGGTCGCCGAATGCTGGCGCAACATCACCGCCACCGGCGCCGAGCCGCTCGCCGCCACCGACAATCTCAACTTCGGCAATCCCGAAAAGCCCGAAATCATGGGCCAGTTCGTCGAGGCGGTGAAGGGCATCGGCGAAGCCTGCCGCGCCCTCGATTTCCCGATCGTCTCAGGCAACGTCTCGCTCTACAACGAGACCAACGGCGTCGCCATCCTGCCGACCCCGACGATTGCAGGCGTCGGCCTGCTGCCGGATTGGCGCAAGATGGCCCGCATCGGTGCCGCCAGTGACGGCGACAAGGTGATCATGATCGGCGTCGACGGCAGCCATCTCGGCCAGTCGGTCTATCTCCGCGATGTGCTCGCCAGCCGCGAAGGTCCCGCCCCCGAGGTGGATCTGTTTGCCGAGCGCCGCAACGGCGATTTCGTCCGTTCCGTCATCCGCAACGGCCAGGCGACCGCCTGCCACGACATCTCCTCTGGCGGCCTTGCCGTAGCGCTCGCCGAAATGGCGATGGCGTCGGACAAGGGCCTGACGATCGATCTCAGCGAAAGCAAAGGTGCGCCGCATGCGCTGCTCTTCGGTGAAGACCAGGCACGATACGTGCTGACGATCCCAGCCGATGTCGCCGATTTCGTCTGCGCCAATGCCGAAGGCGCGGGCGTTCCTTTCCGCCGTCTCGGCACGGTCGGGGGAACGTCGCTTGCCGTCGGGGATCTCATCGCGCTGCCGATTCAGCAATTGCGCGATGCCCATGAATCGTGGTTCCCTGATTTCATGGAAGGCCGCGGCGAACTGGCTGCGGAATAATGCGCAAGGAGTAACGATCATGGCCATGAAACCCGGCGATATCGAAGACATGATCAAGGCTGGGATTCCCGGTGCCAAGGTGACGATCCGCGATCTGGCGGGCGACGGCGACCACTACGCCGCCGAAGTCGTCGCCGAAGCCTTCCGCGGCAAGAGCCGCGTGCAGCAGCACCAGATGGTCTACGAAGCACTGAAGGGCAATATGGGCGGCGTGTTGCACGCACTCGCGCTGCAGACCTCGGCGCCGGATTGACCGGCTGCGATGAACCGGCCCGGCAGGAAGACTTTTCCTGCCAGGCCCTTGTTTTTTGCGGACGCGCGGTGATTCCCAAAGACGTCCGGATTTACGGCGCCCTCAGTTCCAACCTCCCTCATTCCTGTCCTCGGGCTTTGACCTGAGGGATGTCACAGGAATCCAGCCACCGCGCGTCGGCGCGGTGATTGACTCACCTGTTTCGAAGGTCTTTCGCGCCCAAGGACTTGGGCGCACTGGATTCCTGTGGCGAGCACAGGAATGAGGAGTGCGCAGTAACGGTCTAACCTAAATCGAGCACTTCACGTGAGGACTGCTCTTGCCTAAAAGGCTCGACGTGTCTCCCAGCATCTCGCTACCCGGATAGCACAACCCTCACCCGGGCATTCTCTTAGCGTCCGAATCGGCAAATACCGACGCCGGCGTCGGACCCGATGTCATCAGCGTGAAGTCGAAAGGCGCCTGCAGATCCGGCCCCAGCACATATTGCCGGTGGACGCGCAGCTGGTCCTTTCGGATCCTGCGGTAGCGCTCGCGCGTCAGCATCTGCTTGACGCGGATCAGGATCATCTTTGCCGGCGGTGCATCGGCATGGCCGGACACGGCGACGACCGGCACCTTGTAGAAATTGATCGAATCCGTCAGGCACTGCACGTCGAGCCAGGAAATATCCGGACAGCAGGCGATCAGCCCGACACGGGCGCGCAGCATCCTTGCCGATGACAGCAGCGCGCATTGCAGAATGGCGCTGCCGAGAGTTGCAAACACCACGCGTTTGCCCTTGAAAATCTCCGGCTCCCTTTCCAGCAAGATGCCGATGACATGGGCGGCCACATTCGATCCCATGCTGTGCGAGGAGATCACATACTCGTCTGCTTCTTCGGTGAGGGCCTCACGCACGGCCGTCGCCCGGTCTTCCAGCCAGTCGTTGAAATCGGCCCGATCCATCCGGCCGAGCGCCACCGCCATTTTCCAATCGGCAAAAAGATGCAGCGTATGAAAGCGTTCGGAAAACGGCAGGAAGGCGAAAATGAAGAAGCAGAGCCCCAGCGGCCCGCTCCAGAGCATGTGCCAGGGAGAAAAGCCGAGACTATAGGGCATGACGGCGATCTGCGCCGTCAGCGCCATCGCCAGTGCAGTCAGCAGAAACGGAAAGAGGAAGAACAGGCCGAAGCGCCAGGCATGACGGAAATATCCCCGCATCCCGCCTTCGAGCATGATCTGAGCGCAACTGCGAAAGCCTGCAATGATCTGGCTCACAGTGTTGCCGCTGCGCAGGCTGCGGACGAACATATCGTGATCGACCATGTGGATCCGGCTCTTCGCCTGCCAACCGGGAGAACCGGTTTCCCCGGACGCCGCATTGCCGGCTGTCCCGGACGCCGCATTGCCGGCTGTCCCGGACGCCGCATCGCCGGCTGTCCCGGACGCCGCATCGCCGGCTGTCCCGGACGCCGCATCGCCGGCTGTCCCAGGCGCCCCGCCACCGTCCGTCGTGACTTCGAAACTCAGGGGATCGCTTCCCGCCGCAAAGGCTCCGATCTCAACCGAATAGCCCCAGACAGCAGCGCTCTGCTTGGCAGAACGTTCGTAGCGCGCCCTGTGGGCGGCGCCATCGAGCGGCTCGAAGCCGGGGAAATGCAGGACGACCCGCTTCTCGATCAGTTTCATTCCACCTTCCGGCCGGCGAATGGCCGGCATGTTGCTGCGATCCGGCTGCTCCGCCGCCAATATCGGCAAAATGCAGCTTTGGTCTCGAAGCCGCCTTGCTAACCGAACTCATCCGGAATTCAATAGCAGGCATGTCGTTTCCACCATGAACGGAGGGGTTTTGTGGCCGATCTTGTCAAAGAATTGATATCGGGCGTCGTCGACAGCGTGCTGAAGGAAATCCTGAAGAAAACCACCGGCCGCACCGCGACGAAGCGCAAGAAGCGTAAAACGCGCAATGCATCGGCGACCGCCGCAGCGCGCAAGCGAGGCTCGACCGCCCGCAAGACGGCGGCGACACGCAAACCCGCCCGCAAACAGGTCAGCAAGCGCCGCACCGCCGCCGTCCGCAGCCGTCAGCGTCGCAGTTGAGGCTGGCGCGCAGCGCCTATCTCGCCCATCAACCGTAACGCGACGGCAACAATCCCGGAGTGGCCTGACCAGATTGGTCTTTTTTTGGTTTGGGCGGGTGGAATTCCTGCCGCCACATGCTATCTAAAGACAACGATTGAAACGGCGGGCCTTTAACCCGCCTGTTGAAAGGATCAGGTTCTATGAGCGGCATTCACGAATTCATCGACAACGAAATCAAGAGCAACGACGTCGTCCTCTTCATGAAGGGCACGCCGCAGTTTCCGCAGTGCGGTTTCTCCGGGCAGGTCGTGCAGATTCTCGATTACATCGGCGTCGACTACAAAGGCGTCAACGTGCTCGCCGATTCGGAGATCCGCCAAGGGATCAAGGAATATTCCAACTGGCCGACGATCCCGCAGCTTTACATCAAGGGTGAGTTTGTCGGCGGCTGCGACATCGTCCGGGAAATGTTCCAGGCCGGTGAGTTGCAGCAGCATCTCCAGGAAAACGGCATCACCGTGCGCGGCGCCGCCTGACCGGTCACCGGACGTCCGCCCGGTTTCCAAATCTGTAATCTTGAGTCCGAGGCGCTGCGGCTAGCAGCGCCTTAGCCTGTTTATGGGAAATTCATTGTGACAGATTCATCACAAGCCGTGTCCGCGGGCCGCCTGCCCATGGGCAAGCGTGAATTTATCGCGCTTGCCGCCTTTCTCATGGCCGTCAACTCCTTGGCGATCGATATCATGCTGCCGGCCCTGCAGCAGATCGGCGCGAGCCTCGGCGTCGAGAGTGAAAATCACCGCCAGTTCGTCGTCTCCACCTATCTGCTCGGCTTCGGCTGTGCCCAATTGTTCTACGGGCCGCTGTCTGACCGTTTCGGCCGCCGCACGCCGCTGTTGGTCGGTCTCGTCATCTACATTCTTTCCGCCGTCAGTATCGTCTTCGTCCCCTCCTTCGCGGGCTTGCTCGCCCTGCGCTTCGTCCAGGGCGTCGGTTCGGCGGCAACCCGTGTCATCACCGTCTCCATTGTGCGCGATATCTATGGCGGCCGGCAGATGGCCGAAGTCATGTCGCTGATCATGATGGTCTTCATGATCGTGCCGGTGATTGCACCCGGCACCGGCCAGATCGTCATGTTCTTCGGCAACTGGCACCTGATCTTCCTCTTCATCGCCGCCATGGCGACTGCAATCGCCGTCTGGGCCTATCTCCGCCTGCCGGAGACCCTGCATCCGACCAATGTCCGCCCCTTCACCGCCCGCTCGATCTTCGGCGCCTTCAAGCTGGTGCTGACCAATCGCATCGCCCTCTGCTACACCATCGCCAGCACCTTCATCTTCGGCGCGCTGTTCGGCTTCATCAATTCGGCCCAGCAGGTCTATGTCGGCATTTACGATCTCGGCGTCTATTTCCCCTTCGCCTTTGCCGGCGTGGCGATCTTCATGTCGCTGTCGTCCTTCTTCAACTCGCGCTTCGTCGGCAAGCTCGGCATGCGCCGCTTGTCGCACGGTTCGCTCATCGGCTTCATCACCATCAACACCATCTGGCTGATCGTCCAGATGGCGAGCGCCGAGCCAATGCCGTTTGCGCTGTTCATCTCCTTCTTCGGCCTGGCCATGTTCCAGTTCGGCTGGATCGGCTCGAACTTCAATTCGCTCGCCATGGAGCCGCTCGGCCACGTCGCCGGCACCGCCTCCTCCGTCCTCGGCTTCATGAGCACGGTCGGCGGCGCCCTGATCGGCGCCGGCATCGGCCAGGCCTTCGACGGCACCGCGCTGCCGATGGTCGCCGGTTATTTCATCGTGTCGATCATCGGGCTTATCTTCGTGCTGATCGCCGAAAAGGGCCGCCTCTTTCAGCAGCAGAATCCTGCCGTCTGAACGGCCCACCTCCTCCGCATCCGGGATTTCACCACATGACGCCGCCGCATAAACCGCACCAGGAAAACCAGGGCTCCCGCCGCATCGGCATGGGTTTCGGCGAGTTCGTCGTCACCATTGCCATCATGACCGCCAGCATCGCCATGGCCATCGACAGCATGCTGCCGGCATTGCCCAATATCGGCCATTCCCTCGGCGTCACCAACACCAACGACGCGCAGCTCATCATCGGCGTGTTCTTCCTGGGCTTCGGCGTCTCGCAGATATTCTTCGGCAGCCTTTCGGATACGTTCGGCCGCCGCAACATTTTGCTTGGCGGCCTGGTTTGCTACGTGGTTGGAATGTTTGCCGCCGCAGCAACCGGCAGTTTCGAAATGCTGCTCCTCATGCGCTTCGTTCAGGGCGTGGGCGGTGCCGCCGTGCGCATCACCACCATGGCCATCGTGCGCGACTGCTTCGGCGGCCGCGAGATGGCGCGTGTCATGTCCTATGTCATGATCGTCTTCATGATCGTGCCGATCGTCGCGCCATCCATCGGCCAGCTCATCATCCTCTATGCCAACTGGCACTGGATCTTCATCCTGCTCGGCATCACCGCCACCATCCTGTTCATCTGGGCGTTCCTGCGCCTGAAGGAATCGCTGCCGCCGGAAGAGCGCCTGCCGCTGTCGGTCGGTTCCGTCCTCGACGGCTTCAAGACCGTGCTCACCAACCGCATCACCTGCGGCTACATGGTTGGCCTCACCATGTTCACCGGCGTCATCAGCGCCTATGTGATCTCGGTGCAGCAGGTTTTCGGCGAGGTCTATGGCCTCGGCGACTGGCTGCCGATCGCCTTTGCGGCGACCGCCGGCGGCATCGCCGTCGCCAATTTCGCCAACGGCTTCTTCGTCCGCAAATTCGGCATGCGCCGCATCTCGCACGCCGCCCTGCTGATCTTTACGGCGCTGTCGGCTCTCGGCTTCTTCATTTCGCTGGCCGCCAAGCCGGATTTCGCCATCGCCTATGGCATCTTCACGATCGTGCTGATGATGTTTGCCGTCATCGCCACCAATTTCACCGCCATCAGCCTGGAGCCGATGGGCAATCTCGCCGGCACCGCCACCGCCGTCACCGGCTTCGTCTCAACGACATTCGGAGCCATTCTCGGCGGCCTGGTCGGCCAGATGTTCAACGGCACGGTCCAGCCCCTCCTCGGCGGCTTCGCGCTGTTCGGCGTGGTGACGATCGCCGCCACCCTCTGGGCTGAAAACGGAAAGCTCTTCACCCACCCGGGCGACAGCCCGCAGCTCGATCCGGGTGCGGCCCACTTCTGACGGTGACAATCATCAGAGGCAACGCGAAAGGCATGGCGATGGACGACCCGATTCTGATCAGGCCTTACGCGCCAAGCGACGCGGACGCGACGATTGAGATTTTTCTGCGCGCCATCCAGGAAGTCTCGTCGAAAGACTATTCGCCTGCTCAGATCGAAGCTTGGGCAAAGGTCGAAGATCGCAGTCTTTGGGCGGAGCGAAGGATAAGCAGGCCAGCCTGGATCGCGGAAATCGATGGCGCGACGGTGGGCTTTTCCGATCTGACCGGCGACGGATGTCTGGATATGATGTTCGTCCACCCTGAGTTCCAGGGACTCGGAATTGCAAGCCGCCTCTTAGGCAGGGTGGAGGAGCAAGCTCTGAAGCTCGGCTTCAAGCGAATTTATACGGAAGCCAGCAGAACCGCCCGCCCGTTTTTCGAAGGCAAGGGTTTCCGTGTGATAACCAGGCAAACCGTCGAGAAACGCGGGCAAAGCCTGGAGAATTTCCTCATGGAAAAGCTCTACGCGGAATAGGGCCGAACTACCGATACGCGTCATCGAACGAAGCCGGCGGCCCCCGTTGCAGGCTACCTCAGCAAAATCGGCGTCCTGCGGCCCGGTTGCATGCCTTCAGACCGTGACGACCTCACGGCGCAGCAGCTCCCACGAGGCCTTGTCGGGCGCAACCAGCAGCCCGCCATCGAGATGGTGCGGCAGGTACGGAGAACCGTCGAAACGGGCGGCATGGGCGCCGGCCTCCTGCGAGATCAGCGTGCCGGCCAGATGATCCCAGGGCATCAGCTTGTTGTATATGAGGTAATGCACATGGCCGCCCGCAAGGGTGCGGTATTCATGGGCCGCGCAGCGGTAGTTGGTGAGAAAACGCACCTTGGCGAGATTGCCGAGAATCTCGGCCCGCTTCTCCTGCGGCAGGTAGCCGGTCGAGGCCATGCCGACCATCTGGTCGAGCGCGACAGGCTCTGCCGCGCGCAGCCGCCGTGCCTCTCCATCCGGCCGCCGCAGCCAGGCGCCGCCCCCCTTTTCCGCCATCACCCAATCGTCGCCCATCGGATCGTAGATGATGCCGGCAATCGTCTCGCCGCCTGAAATGACCGAAGCCATGACGCCGAAAGCCGGGATGCCGGACGCGAAATTGAACGTGCCGTCGACCGGATCGACGACGATGGCGAGATTGGCATCCGCGAGCCTGTCGAGCAGCGCCGGCTCGGCAGCGACCGTTTCTTCGCCCACGAACAGCGCGCCTGGCCAACGCCGCTCTGCTTCCGCCTTGATCATCCGTTCAGCCTGCTCATCGGCCTCAGTGACGAGATCGGTCGCCTCGCTCTTGGCGCGTACCTCGTCCTGGCCGAGCCGGCGAAAGCGCGGCAGGATTTCCGCCTTCGCCGCGCGGCGCAACAGATCGGCAAGAACGGTGACGTCGACAGTCGCACTCATGTCAAATCCTTTCTCGGTCCGGCCTCTTAATAAGGCTCGAATCAGATGCCGATGATCTCGCGGCGGATCAGCAGCCAGCTTTCCCTGTCGGGTGCAGAGATAATGCCGCCCGTCGTCTCACCGGGGCGATAGGGCGTGCCGTCGAATTTCGCCGTATGGCCGCCGGCCTCCTGGTGCGCGAGCACGCCGGCCAGGTGATCCCAGGGCATCAGCTTCGCATGGCCGATGAAATGCAGCTTGCCGGAGGCGACCATCCAATATTCATAGGCCGAGCAGTTGAAAGCGAAGGTCATCTTGATCTTCGCCATGTTCGCGGAGATGCGCGAGCGATCCGGGTCGTCCATATGGCCCCAGGAGATGCCGCCGACCATCTGGTTCAAGGCGGCAGGCTCGGCCACTCCAAGCCTGCTCGATTGCCCATCCTTCCGCGTCAGGAAGGCGCCCGCTCCCTTGATCGCCATCACCGTATCGCCGAGGACGGGATCGTGAATGATGCCGGCGACCGTTTCGCCCCTGACGGTGACCGCCAGCATCGTCCCGAAGACCGGAAGCCCGGCGGCGAAATTGAAGGTGCCGTCGACAGGATCGATGACAAAGGCGAGTTCGGCATCGGCAAGTGCCGGCACGACGGACCGGTCGGCGTCATAGGCTTCCTCGCCGACGACGAGGGCGGCGGGAAAGCGCTCTTTCAGCGCCGCGGTAATCCTGTGTTCGGCGAGCAGATCCGCCTGCGTCACCACGTCGATTGCCGAGGTCTTTTCCGAAACGTCGGCCGTGCCGAGATTGCGGAAACGCGGCATGATTTCAGCGCGCGCCGCCTCCTTCACGCAATCGCCGAGAAAGAGAATATCCTGATCTGAAATGCTCATACGAAATCCTGCTCTTCATGTAATAGCCAGCTGCTTAGCCGGACTTTCATGAAGGATCGGTGACATTAAGGTTGGAAAAGTCGAAGAGTTTCGGATCGAGCAGGTGCGACGGGTTCACATGCGACAGCGCACGCAGCATCGTGTCCTTGCGCCCCGGCATGCGCCGCTCGATATCGGCAAGCATATCCTTCATCGCATTGCGCTGCAGCCCGTCCTGCGAGCCGCAGAGATCGCAGGGAATGATCGGAAATTGCATCGCAACGGCGAACTTGGCGAGGTCGTCCTCGGCGGCATAGGCGAGCGGGCGAAGCACCATCAGGTCGCCCTCATCGTTCAGAAGCTTCGCCGGCATGGAGGCCAGCCGCCCGCCGTGGAAGAAGTTCATGAAGAAGGTTTCGAGAATGTCCTCGCGGTGGTGGCCAAGCACCAGGGCATCGCAGCCTTCTTCCCGGGCGACGCGATAGAGATTGCCGCGCCGCAACCGCGAACAGAGCGAGCAATAGGTCGCGCCTTCCGGCACCTTCTCTTTCACGATCGAATAGGTATCCCGATACTCGATGCGGTGCCGCACGCCGATCTTCGTCAGATAATCCGGCAGCACATGTTTGGGAAAGTTCGGCTGCCCCTGGTCGAGGTTGCAAGCGATCAGCTCGACCGGCAGCAGTCCGCGCCATTGAAGATCGAGCAGCAGCGCCAGCAGCCCGTAGGAATCCTTGCCGCCGGAAAGGCCGACCAGCCAGCGCTTTTGCCCCTTCAGCATGTCGAAATCGTCGAAGGCCTGGCGCACCTGCCTCAACAGCCGCTTGCGCAGCTTGTTGAAGGAGACCGAATGCGGCGCATCGACAAACAGCGCATGGCCGCTGGTCACGGCCTCGCCACTCTCCAATTCGTCGGCAATGTTGGTTGCGATATTCATTGCTTCGCCCTATCGAGATCTGTCTGCCTTAGCAGAAACGCGTTCGGCAACACAGCGTCAATCGCCGAAAACCGACCAACCGGTGCGCGCCGCCAGCATTTCCAGCGCCACGGCGCCGAGCTGCGAGTTGCCGACCTTGTTCAGCCCCGGCGACCATACCGCAATCGAGGCAATGCCGGGCGCAACCGCGAAGATGCCGCCGCCAACACCGCTCTTGCCGGGCAGGCCGACATGATAGGCGAAGTCGCCCGAGCCGTCGTAATGGCCGCAGGTCAGCATCAGCGCATTGATGCGCCGCGCCCGCTTCGGCGACACGACGGAATGGCCCGTCATCGGATTGCTGCCGCGCGCTGCGAGAAACAGCCCGGCGCGGGCCAGCTGCTCGCAGCTCATCGACAGCGCACATTGGTGGAAATACACGCCGAGCACGTGCTCGACGGGATGGTCGAGATTGCGGTAGGCGCGCATGAAGTTGGCGAGCGCGACATTGCGATATCCCGTCTGCGTTTCCGAACGCGCCACCTTGTCGTCGATGGTGATCGACTCGTCATCGGCGAGATAACGCACGAAGCGCAGCAGCTCGCCGATTGCCTCGCGCGGCGCATGCCCGGCCATGACCACGTCGGAAACGGCGATCGCGCCGGCATTGATGAACGGATTGCGCGGGATGCCGCTCTCGTGCTCGAGCTGGACGATCGAGTTGAAAGCCGATCCGGACGGTTCGCGCCCGACACGCTTCCACAGACCCTCTCCAACCTTGCCAAGCGCCAAGGTCAGCATGAAGACTTTGGATATGCTCTGGATCGAGAAGGCGATATCGGCATCGCCGACACGATAGACTTTGCCGTCGACGGTGACGATCGCCATGCCGAACTGCCGTGGATCGACCTTGGCAAGCTCGGGAATATAGTCGGCGACCTTACCCTCGCCGATGCGCGGCAGGATATCGGTATGGATACTATCGAGGATCGCCTGCAAATCCGCCATCGCTTCTCTCCGGATAACAAAAAAGCCGCCCGAAAGAGCGGCTTTTCCATAAGCGAAAACGCCTGGTTCTTCTTAACGCGAATAGAATTCGACGACCAGATGTGGCTCCATGACGACCGGGAACGGAACGTCGCTGAGCGTCGGGACGCGGCCGAAGGTAGCGACCATCTTGTTGTGATCGACTTCGATATAATCCGGAACGTCGCGCTCTGCGAGGCTGACGGCTTCCAGAACGGTCACCAACTGCTTCGACTTCTCGCGAACTTCGATGACATCGCCGGCCTTGCAGCGGTACGAACCGATGTTGACGCGCACGCCGTTGACGGTGACGTGGCCATGGTTGACGAACTGACGGGCAGCAAAGACCGTCGGAACGAACTTGGCGCGATAGACGATCGCATCGAGGCGCGATTCCAGCAGACCGATCAGGTTTTCCGAGGTGTCGCCCTTGCGGCGGTCGGCTTCGGCGAAGATCGCGCGGAACTGCTTTTCGCGCAGGTCACCGTAGTAGCCCTTGAGCTTCTGCTTGGCGCGCAGCTGCACACCGAAGTCCGAAAGCTTGCCCTTGCGGCGCTGGCCGTGCTGGCCCGGGCCGTATTCGCGGCGGTTCACCGGGGACTTCGGACGGCCCCAGATGTTTTCGCCCATGCGGCGGTCAATTTTATACTTGGACGATTCGCGCTTGCTCATCGTATTTCCTTTCAAAGGTTTATGCCGGTTTGTTTCCAAGCCGCGCAAAGGAAACACGCCCTCCTCTGATCTCTGCCGAGATCTGACAGGATGTTCCGGTTAGCGAACAGAAACGATCCACGGGACATGTCAAATGAAACACCGGACATTGCTGCCCGGTGCTTGGCGCGGTCTTTAGAGGGCCGTCATGAAAATGTCAACAGCCCGAGATGCCATCAACCAACTTTGCGAATATCGCGCCAGCGCTACCGATCTCATCCAGCAACAGGCTGGATTGTTTTCGCCATCTCGGAAGTTTGCACCCACCCTGTTCGGTCATAGAGCGGTCGTCCCGCCTTCGTCGTGTGCAGAATGGCGTAGGCGATCCCGCGCTGCCTGAATTCCCGATCTGCGGCATCCATGAGCAGGCGTGCGATGCCACGTTCGCGTTGCTCATGCTCGACGAACACGTTCAACACGTAGCCTCGATGATCATCGCTCGGGTGGGAGGGATGCGGTGGCCACTCGACAAGCATCAGACCAATGCCTCCCACCGAATGCCCGTCGTGTTCGGCAATGAAGCCGAAATATCGGCCATCTTGCAGGCGCGGCTTGAGCCAATCTCGAAAAGCGGGATTCATTGCAGCGATCTCACGCGCATCCCTGCCAGCTTCGGCAAACATCGCTTCGCGGTGACGGCATATGAGATCGAGGTCTTTCGGTAAAACAGGACGCATTTCGATCATTTGGCTTCTTTGTAATGTCTTCCCAAGCAGAGGACATGGGCCGTTCCAAGGCATGCGCTAAATCGAATCGGAACCTGCCACCTACTCCGCAGCCAGCGGCTGATCGCCACCGGCATCAGGCGCGTTGGCGTCGCCCGGCGCCGTCTGGCAGCCCATATCCGGGAAGGCGACGATACGCTTGCCGGAAAAATCCGTGTGCACGACGATGCTACCCTGCTCCTCGAAATAGCCGAGCAGGCGCCGTGCCCGGCGGGCGGAATGGGTGCCGTAGGCGCGGGCGATGCGGGCGTCCGACGGGCACGGCTCACCGCAGACGGCGGCCTTGGCGAGCATCAGGAAAACGCCCTGCAGGTCGTCGGTGACACCAGATGACAGCGATAGCGCCGTCGCCCACTCGTCGGTCGCGGCCGTCGCCGCATCGACACCGGAGCGCGAGATCGCCACACGCCGGCGGAAATCCGGCAGTGCGATCGGCGGTCCCGGCACGCGGCGCATGCGCAGCCGCACGAGAAAATCCTGGTAGAGCACGGCATCGGTACGGAAAGCGGAGGTTGGATCGTCGAGGATTTCGGCAAGCACGCCGGCGAGGCGCTCCTCGCGCTCTTCGGCGGAGACCTCCACCTGGCTCGCCCTCGCCTCGACAGGCGCAGGTGACGCCGCCGGCGTCGAGCGTGAGAGTTCCGCCAGTATATCGGTGGTCGGCCGCGGCGCCGGCGGGGCGCGGCGCACGAGCGGACGCTGAAACTCCTCCGGATCGGGCGTGAAGATCAGGTCCTCGACATCCTCTGGCGCATCCGGCAGCGGCATCAGCTTTGGGCTGGAGGAACGCGCCGAGGTTTCCACCGCGCCGATCTGGATCGGCAGCGGCCGGCGCGACAGCGCCGGGCCGAGGGCGACGAAATTGCCGCGCTTCAGATCGCGGAACATCTCGGCCTGGCGCCGGTCCATACCGAGCAGGTCGGCGGCGCGCGCCATGTCGATATCGAGAAAGGTGCGGCCCATCAGGAAGTTCGAGGCCTCAGCCGCGACGTTCTTGGCGAGTTTGGCAAGCCGCTGCGTGGCAATGACGCCGGCAAGCCCGCGCTTACGGCCGCGGCACATCAGGTTGGTCATCGCGCCCAGCGACATCTTGCGCGCATCTTCCGAAACGTCGCCACCGACGGACGGCGCAAACATCTGCGCTTCATCGACGACGACAAGAACGGGATACCAGTATTCGCGGTCGGCATCGAACATGCCGTTGAGGAAGGCGGCGGCCGCACGCATCTGCTGCTCGATATCGAGACCCTCAAGCGTCAGCACGCAGGACACGCGATGCTGGCGGATGCGGTTGGCAATACCAGCCAGCTCCGCCTCGGTGCGTTCGCCGTCGACGACGATATGGCCAAACCTGTCGCTGAGGGTGACGAAATCACCCTCGGGATCGATGATGACCTGCTGCACCCATTGCGCCGATTGCTCGAGCAGACGCCGCAAGAGATGCGACTTCCCCGATCCGGAATTGCCCTGCACGAGCAGACGGGTCGCCAGCAGCTCCTCGATATCGAGCGTCGCCGGGCTGCCGGACGCCAATCCCATATCGATGCCAACTTGCAATGCCGATCCTCGCGACGAAGAGACTCACATGAACGAACGCCATTCTTCCGAAACGGCAACGCCCCGTCTATCAAAGAATCTGCTGATTTTCAGGGCCGGATTTCGCCAACCCACAGGACAATTCCCTCAAGCCCTCAAGCCAAAACCCTGCATCAGCCGCCGCGTCGCGAAATCCTGTTGCCCAGAGGTGAAGACCGCGAAGTCGAAATTATCGGGATGCACGGCATCGGCAACCAGCGGAACCAGCGTGCGGGCGCGGCGCGCGATCGCTTCGGCCGGATCGAGCCAATCGACCGGCCAGGGGGCAATCCGCCGGAAAAGATTGGCCATGAAGGGATAATGGGTGCAGGCGAGCACCACGATATCGGTCTTCTGGCCGTCCTTCTCGACGAAACATTGGTTGATTTCCGCAAGCACCGCGTCATCGGAGACGGCGTCGCCGCGAATATAGGCTTCGGCCATACGCGCCAGGTTCTCCGAGCCGACGAGGCGGACATGGCACTGCTGCGCGAAGGACTGGATGAGATCGCGCGTATAGGCCCGCTTCACCGTGCCCGGCGTTGCGAGCACCGAGACGAGGCCGGAGCGCGTGCGCTCCGCCGCCGGCTTGATCGCCGGGACGGTGCCGACGAAGGTCATCTGGGGAAAGGCGGCGCGCAGATCGGCGCCGACCAGCGTGAAGGCGGTGTTGCAGGCAATGATGCAAACTTCGGGGTCGTGCTCCGCAAGCAGCCGGCCGAAGAGCCCGATCACACGCTCCTTCAGCGCCTGCTCCTCCCAGCCGCCATAGGGAAAGCCGGCATCGTCGGCGACATAGATGAAGCCGCGCTCCGGCATCAGCACACGCGCCTCGCGCAGCACGGTCAGCCCACCGATGCCGGAATCGAAGAGCAGTATGGGTTTCAGCTCACGCGTCGTTGCTGTCATCTGGCGGTGTTTCCTTGGCCGATGTCGGGAACCTACCGCCGCGCGGGCTCTTGCGCGAGAAGCGGTCGAGGGAAGAGATGACGCCGCGCAACACGCTGATTTCCTGCTCCGTGAAAGCCCGGCGGGATAGAACTGCACGCAGATTGTCGACCATTTTGGGCTTTTTCCCGGCAGGATGGAAATAACCGCGCGCATCGAGCGCGTCTTCCAACTGATCGAACAGACCGAACAATTGCTCCTTGGTCGAGGGCGTCTGCCCAATTGCCTGGAAGGGCACGGCGCCAATATCCTCCATGCCGGACTTCATCCATTCATAAGACATCAGCAGCACGGCCTGGGCGATATTCAGCGAGGCAAAGGCCGGATTGACGGGAAAGGTGACGATCTCGTCGGCCAGCGCCACTTCCTCATTGGTCAGCCCCCAGCGCTCGCGCCCGAAGAGAATGCCGGTGCCCTCGCCCGCGCGGAATTTCGCCCTCAGCGTCTCGGCGGCAATGACCGGGGAGCGCACCGGCTTATAACCGTCGCGCTCGCGCGCCGTCGTCGCATAAACGAAGTTGAGATCGGCGACCGCCTGCTCCAGCGTGTCGTAGACCTTCGTTGCCGTGATCACATGATCAGCCTTGGAGGCGGTCGCCAGCGCTTTTTCGTTCGGCCAGCCGTCACGCGGATTGACGAGGCGCAGTTCTGCCAGACCGAAATTCGCCATGGCGCGCGCCACCATGCCGATATTCTCGCCCATCTGCGGCTCGACCAGAATAATGGCCGGCCCTTCGGCCAGAAGTTGACGCTCGCTGTTCGTGCCTGCCATGGTCTTATCCTTGTTTCGAGCGCGCAATAGCCTCGCCCGCCGCAAACGGCAAGACGTCGGCCTGCGGATAGAGCCTTTCCAGCGCCGAACCGATCATTTCGAGGCCCAGCCTGGCGCCTTCGCGCGACAGCGGCAGGTGCCGTCCCGTCGTCCGAGACGCCTTGCGCTTGATCAGGAAGCAACTGGAGCCGCGCGGGGCGGCCTCGTCGATCAGCGCCAGATCCACCGCGATCAGCCTGTTCAGCGTGCCGGCGGCGGCCGGCGCTTCATAACTCTTCGCCAGGATACGCGCCCAATAGGTGCAGGACAGGAAGATCGCCAGCGTCTGGCGGATCTGGCCCGGCCGCGTCACCACCGACCAGGAAGAGCCGAGCGGCCGCGCCGCCACCGTCACGTCGCGGTAGCAGGCATCGATCTTCTGCGACAGCGCCATCAGCTCGAAACTGCTCTTACCCTCGCCGAGCGCGCCAAGCAGGTCGCGCAACGCCTGGAACCAGCGGGCAAGCGCGGAATCGAGCGCGCCGCGTGTGCGTGTGGGAAAGACGATGAAAGCGACCGCCGTTCCGGCCGCAGCCCCAATCATGGTCTCGCCGATGCGCAGCTTCAACAGATCGAGCGTCAGCACGCCCGTCATGCCATAGACCAGGCAGAGCACGATCGAGATGAAGAAGGTCATCGTCGCATAGGAAACCTGCAGGAAATAGAAGGCGAGGAAGATACAGACGGCGGCAACCGGAATGGCGATATCGGGCTTGCCTGAAATCAGCGTTGCCAGCACAAGGCCGATGGCAATCCCGAACACGGTGCCGAGCGAACGCGACAGCGCCCTCATCGCAGTGTCACCGCGCGAATTGGTGTTGGTGAAGACAAGGAAGGAAGCAAGCACCGCCCAGAACCAGCGTTCGCGCGACAAGAGCAGGCCGAAGCTCATGGCGATTGCCGACGCGATGGTGATCTGCAGCGCCGCGCGCAGCAGCGGATTGGCGAGCGAAACGTCGATCGACGGGGATGGTGCCGTATCACTGACCGCATCGATCTCGGAGAAGCCGGAGGCCTGCCCCTCGCCGATCGCCTGCGTCAGTTGCTGCCTGGCCTCGCCGAGCCAGAGGAGCGCCCGCACGGTTTCGCCCTGCGGCTGATCCTGGATGCCCTCGACCATCCCCTCGAATCTTGCGAGTTCGGCCGCATCCGCCTCGATGACGGCATGGACGAGCGCAAAAGGCGGCGGGCTCTGGAAGCTCAGCACGATCGCGCTCTCGGCCGCAAGATGGGCGTCGAAGAGCCGGATCGCCAGCTCGGCTGCAGGATCGGCGGCGCCGTCGAAAACGCCGGCCGGCGGGCGCGGGATGAAGGTCTCCGCCATCAGCACGACTTCCTTCAGCCGATCTTCCAACTGGCGCAGCTCCTGCCGGTCGGCTTCGCCGATCTCGCCGCCGCCGGCGATGGCGGCGAGCTTGAAAAGGATCTGGTTGATCCGCCCGCGCACGCTTTCGAGCGCGCGCAGCAGGTCGCGCCGCCAGTCGTCGGGCAAAAGCACCGTCCTGACGAGATGGCCGACGAGCACCGAGACGACCGGGCCAATCGTCACCTCAGGCAGTTCGGCAAGCGGCGGACGGAAATAGGCGCCCATAAAATAGGAGGTGAAGGCGAACATGCCGATGGCAAAACCGCGCGGCCCGAACACCCGTCCCGCCGATGCGAGCGCGATCACCGCCAGGAAGACGAGATCGGAGAGAAAACGGCGATCCTCGAGCCCCGCGGCAACGCCGACGACGGCAAGGCTTACCACACAACCGAAGAGCCGCGTCACCAGCTGGCGGGAATTGCCCTTGTCGCGCACCGCCACCCCGCCTTCGATCGACAGCACGATGCCGAGGCCGAAGGCCGCGGTCGGCAACGGCAGGATGAACATGTCGATGGCAAGAAGGACCAAAAAGGAGAAAACGATCGTCAGCGTCACCCGCAGCGCCATGCGCAGGCGCGAAAGCGCCGGATCATTGGCAAGCAGCCAGTCGCGAGCCTGAAAGCCGGAAAACAATGCAGAAACCCCTCATGCCGCGGAAGGATCGACAGATAATGCCATGCCGGGCGAAAGCAAACTGCCCGAGATCGAAATCTCGACGCTCGCGAATGTCGCGTCCCTATTGGCCCTTGGCAATCAGCGCCATCGTCGCCTTCAGGGAATCGCGGCCCTGCGTTTCCAGATTCTCGGTGACGATATCGTCGATCACGGCTTGGCCGGCCTCCTCGACCACCTCGAAACGAACGGTCGTGTAGTCCTTGGCGTCAGCTGTGTCCGCGCAGGCGGATTTCTTGAAGCGCACCGTGACCTCGGTCGTGCCGTCGACCGGCGGCGCCGCAGCCATCGTCATATCCTCCAGCGGGCATGCATCCTGGCCGTTGACGATGACGTCGTAATCGAACGGCGATATGCCGTCGTCGTCAGCGGCAGGAAATTGCGCGGCCGCCTTGTATCTGGCGACGAAATCCTGGCTGTAGAGATGGTCGAGCCGGCTCGCTTCGAAAACGTCGGTCCAGTCGCTGTTGTTGTCGGCCCAGTTGCTCTTGGTCGCGTCCATGATCTCCTTCACCGGCGCAGTGGCGTCGGCCGCATAAGCGGCGCCTGAAAAGACGATAAGGCTTGCGATAACAAGGGTGATTGTCTTCATGGTCGAATGTTCCGGGCGGGCAAATCAAGCGGGACAGTAGCCAGATTTCGGCGCTTGGCAATGGCGGCAAAAACGCATTGTGAAACCCGTTGCAGCTTTGCGTTCCCGGTTCACAGTGCTATAGCGCTCCTCATCAGGTCACCCACCCGGGACGCTTGTCCCCTTCAAGCTCGAACGAGGCAGATATATGAACAAGATCAAGGTCGCCAATCCCGTCGCCGATCTCGACGGCGATGAAATGACGCGCATCATCTGGCAGCTCATCAAGGATAAGCTGATCCATCCGTATCTCGACCTCGATATCGACTATTTCGACCTCTCCGTCGAAAACCGCGACGCCACCAACGACCAGGTGACCGTCGACGCCGCCAATGCCATCAAGAAGTACGGCGTCGGCATCAAGTGCGCGACGATCACGCCGGATGAGGCCCGCGTCAAGGAATTCAGCCTCAAGGAAATGTGGAAGAGCCCGAACGGCACGATCCGCAACATCCTCGGCGGCGTCATCTTCCGCGAGCCGATCATCTGCAAGAACGTGCCGCGCCTGGTTCCCGGCTGGACCCAGCCGATCGTCGTCGGCCGCCACGCCTTCGGCGACCAGTACCGCGCCACCGACTTCAAGTTCCCCGGCAAAGGCAAGCTGACGATCAAGTTCGTCGGCGAAGACGGCACCGTCATCGAGAAGGAAGTCTTCAACGCGCCGGGCGCCGGCGTCGCCATGGCGATGTACAACCTCGACGAATCGATCCGCGAATTCGCCCGCGCCTCGATGATGTACGGCCTGATGCGCAAGTGGCCGGTCTACCTGTCGACCAAGAACACCATCCTCAAGGCCTATGACGGCCGCTTCAAGGACATTTTCGAGGAAGTCTACGAGACCGAATTCAAGGATCAGTTCAAGGAATCCGGCATCACCTATGAACACCGCCTGATCGACGACATGGTCGCCTCGGCGCTCAAGTGGTCGGGTGGTTATGTCTGGGCCTGCAAGAACTATGACGGCGACGTCCAGTCCGACACCGTTGCCCAGGGCTTCGGCTCGCTCGGCCTGATGACCTCGGTGCTGCTGACGCCCGACGGCAAGACGGTCGAAGCCGAAGCCGCCCACGGCACAGTGACCCGCCACTACCGCCAGCACCAGAAGGGCCAGGAAACCTCGACGAATTCGATCGCCTCGATCTTCGCCTGGACCCGCGGCCTTGCCCATCGCGCCAAGCTCGACGACAACGCCGAGCTGGCCCGCTTCGCCTCGACGCTGGAAAAGGTCTGCGTCGATACCGTCGAATCCGGTTTCATGACCAAGGACCTGGCGCTCTTGATCGGCCCCGACCAGCCGTGGCTCTCGACCACCGCCTTCCTCGACAAGATCGACCAGAACCTGCAGAAGGCGATGGCGTAAGCCTCCTCTTTCGGGATAGCATTGAAACGGCGGGGATTTCCCCGCCGTTTTCATTTGGGAGAACAGCTGATGACGACGACCGTGCGCCCGCTCGAACCATCCGACCGCGCTGCTTGGCAACCCCTGTGGGAGGCGTATCAGCGCTTCTACGAAGTGGTCATCCCGCCCGAAACCACCGATCTCACCTGGGGCCGCTTCCACGAGCCCAGCGAACCGATGCATGCGCTCGGCGCCTTCGATGGAGACGGCCGCCTTGTCGGCATCGTCCATGCCATCTTTCACCGCTCCTGCTGGCTGCCGCAATGGACCTGCTACCTGCAGGATCTCTATGTCGAAAACAGCCAGCGCGGGCTCGGCACTGGCGCCGCGCTGATCGACGCCATCGCCGATTTTGCCCGTCAAAACGGCGCAGGCAGGCTTTATTGGATGACGCATGAAACGAATGCAACGGCGCGGCGGCTCTATGACCGGATCGCCGAGCGCTCAGGCTTCATCCAGTACCGCAAGGCACTCTGAAGATCGGGGGTTGCAGAAAGACCTCGCCGCGCTATTGATTCCTGGCGACGCAAGAGGAGGAGGATGTCATGACCGAAGAATTGGTATTCTACACGAACCCGATGTCACGCGGCCGCATCGCGCGCTGGATGTTGGAGGAAATCGGTCAGCCCTATCGCACCGAACTCCTGACCTTCGGCGACGGCATGAAGGCGCCGGAATATCTGCGGCTCAACCCGATGGGCAAGGTGCCGGCGATCCGCCATGGCGACACCGTGGTCACCGAATGCGCGGCGATCTGCGCCTACCTCGCCGAGACCTTCCCGGAAAAGGGGCTGGCCCCCGAACCGGAAGAGCGCGCCGCCTATTACCGCTGGATGTTCTTTGCCGCCGGCCCGTTGGAATCGGCGGTGACGATGAAGGCACTCGGCTTCGAAATTCCCGCGGAGCGCCTGCGCATGGCCGGTTGCGGCGGTTTCGGCGACGTCATGAACACGCTCGAACTAGCCGTCTCCGGCTCGACCTATGTTGCCGGCGAGCGCTTCACCGCCGCCGACGTCTATGTCGGCTCGCATATAGGCTGGGGCCTCGGCTTCGGCAGCATCGAAAAACGCCAAGCCTTCGTCGATTACTTCGGCCGCATCAGCGAACGTGAGGCCTACAAGCGCGCCAATGCGCTGGATGATGAGGCCGGCAAGACGATGCAGGCCGCCTGATCGTCACCGGCGCGGCCCTTACTTGGCCGCGCCGGGATCTCAGCCCTCAGGCAAGCGGCATGTGGATATCCGTCATCAGCTCGGTCGGCGGCACGTCGCGCGGGTTATTGAGATATTCCTCGAACATGACGCTGTCCTTCAGTTGCCGCCCGGATTTCGGCAGCCAATCCGCATAAAGCCACTGATAAGCCTTATACATGTCGGCATAGGGGCCTTTGTGGCGCAGCACGGCGTAGTCGCCGCCGTCGATCGTGCGCCGCTCGATCGGCGCTTCGGCCGGCCCCGTGGAAACGCCGGTGACGCAAGCGATCGAGCGCAGCTTTTCGGCCGGCACGATATCAGGATCGTCGAGATAAACGCCGATCATCCGCATGTCGGGCTTGGCGAGACCGCGCGCGTAAAGCGTGCCGAACAATGTTTCGAAGGCTTTGCCGATCTCCATATAGGAGCCGGTATGAGCGACACCGATCAGTTCCGTCGGTGCGATCTCACGTATGGTAACGTCGAACATGGCTTTGGTCTTTCCGTTAGCTGAGGGTTGGAAGGCTGTGTGGCTTCCCTCTTTCCGGTAGCGTGCCGGTGGCATGCCATAGACCGACTTGAAGATGCGGTTGAAGGATTGGAGATTGGGATAGCCTGATCGCTTCGCAATCTCACGGACGGCAAGCTCCGTGCGGACAATCTCGCCCGCCGCGCGATGCAGCCGGAGCCGCTTGACGGTGGCCGCCAGCGTCTCGCCGTAAATCGCCCGATAGATCCTGTGCCAGTGATAGCTCGACATACAGGCAATTTCGGCTAGGCGTCCCATATCCAACTCCTCGTCGAGGTGGTCGTGAATATAAGCCGAAACCCGTCTCAGGCGGGTTTCATAGAGTGCCCATGCCATATCGCCATTCATGTCAAACCTCGTGCAAATCGATCGGCTGCAGAGAACCATATCCCGATTTGACAAATCCTGCTGACTTGAACCTTCGGCGAATCTTGCGTAGACCGGAATTCCGGCTCGAACCAAGAGGACTGCTTGATGCCGGATTTTCCAACATTGATGCTCTTTGCCGCCGCGGCGCTGGTGCTTACAGCCACGCCCGGTCCCGACATGCTGCTGATCGCCTCTCGCAGCATCAGCCAGGGGCGTGCGGCCGGATTTTGCACCTATGGCGGCATTGCGCTTGGCACCTATTGCCACGCCCTCGCCGCGGCGTTCGGACTTTCGCAACTCGTCATGGCGGTGCCAGCCGCTTATGAAGCTGTGCGCTGGGCCGGCTGCTGCTATCTGCTTTACCTCGCTTACAAGACGATCCGTTCTGAGGGCGCCGCCTTCGCGCCGCCATCGACGCTCCAGCGACTGTCGGCCAAACGCATCTTCTTTGCCGGTTTCACCACCAATCTGCTCAATCCTAAAATGGCGCTCTTCGTCGTGGCTCTCTTTCCGCAATTCGTGAATGTGCAGAGCGGTCCCATCATGCTGCAGATGCTTATCTTTGCGACCCTGCTCAACGGCATCGGCCTCATCGTCAACGGTGCCGTCATCATCCTCGGAAGCACGATCCGCTCACGGCTCGCTTCGCTCCGCCGTTTCCCGAAGCTGCCACAGTATATGTTGGCGACGGTCTTCACCGGACTTGCCTGCCGTCTCGCCCTGCAGACGCGGAACTGACCGCCACGGCCAGCGCCCGAAACAAGACCGGCTGCGAAATCCCCGATCTCGCAGCCGCTCTCAACATGTCGAAATGTCCCTCAGACGGTATTCAGCCGGCGAGTGCTACGGCCACCGCCTCGATTGCCTCGTCTGCCTTCGATCCGTCCGGACCGCCGGCCTGGGCCATGTCGGGACGGCCGCCGCCGCCCTTGCCGCCGAGGGCGGCAGAGGCGATGCGGACGAGATCGACGGCGCTGTAGCGCTCGACGAGATCCGGCGTCACCGCGACGACGGCGCTTGCCTTGCCGTCGTCGGACACGCCGATCAGGGTGACGACGCCGGAGCCGATGCTGGTCTTGCCGTCATCGGCAAGTCCCTTCAGATCCTTGGGATCCACGCCCGATATCGATTTGCCGAGGAACTTGACGCCGGCGACTTCGCGCACGGCATCGACCGCGCCGCCCTGCCCGCCACCCATGGCGAGCTTACGCTTGGCGTCGGCCAGCTCCTTCTCCAGCTTGCGGCGCTCATCCATCAGCGCCTCGACGCGCGACAGAACCTCCGAAGGCTGAACCTTCAGCGAGGCAGCGAGCGTCTTCACGCGATCATCCTGCTCGGCGAGATATTCGCGCGCCGATTCACCGGTCACCGCTTCGATGCGGCGAACGCCGGCGCCGACGGCACTTTCGCCGAGAACACGGATCAGGCCGATCTGACCGGTGGCCGACACATGCGTGCCACCGCAGAGCTCGACCGAATAAGGCTTGTTGCTCTTTGCGCCATGAAGGCCGGTGCCCATCGAGACGACACGCACTTCATCGCCGTACTTCTCGCCGAAGAGTGCCATGGCGCCTTCTTCGATGGCGTCGTCGACGCTCATCAGCCGGGTCGTGACATGAGAATTCTGCAGCACGATCTCGTTGGCCATATCCTCGACGATCTTCAGCTCCTCGGCCGACATCGGCTTCGGATGCGACACGTCGAAACGCAGGCGCTCGGGCGCGACCAGCGAACCCTTCTGGGCAACGTGAGTGCCGAGCACCTCGCGCAGCGCCTCATGCAGCAGATGTGTTGCCGAGTGGTTGGCGCGCAGGCGCGAACGGCGAGCGTGATCGACGGTCAGAACGACCGCATCGCCGCTCTTGAATGCGCCTTCGACAACGACGCCGGAGTGCACGAAGAGACCTTCGCCCTTCTTCTGCGTGTCCGAGATCTCTATTCTGCCGTGGTCGGACGAGATGACGCCGGTATCGCCCATCTGACCGCCGGATTCGCCATAGAACGGCGTCTGGTTCACGACGATCTGCACCTTGTCGCCGGCCCTGGCTTCGTCAGCAGCAGCCCCGTCTTTGACGATCGCCTGCACCACGCCTTCGGCGGTTTCGGTGTCGTAACCCAGGAATTCGGTTGCGCCGTTCTTTTCCCTGAGCTCGAACCAGATGGTTTCGGTTGCCTTCTCGCCGGAACCGGCCCAATGCGAGCGGGCTTCGGCCTTCTGGCGCTGCATGGCATCGGTGAAGCCGGAGATGTCGACGCCGATCTCGCGGGCACGCAGCGCGTCCTGCGTCAGATCGAGCGGGAAGCCGTAGGTGTCGTAAAGCTTGAAGGCGGTCTCGCCGTCCAGCATATCGCCCTTGCCGAGATCCGTGGTCGCATCCGACAGCAGCGACAGGCCACGCTCCAGCGTCTTGCGGAAGCGGCCTTCCTCGAGTTTCAGCGTCTCCGAGATCAGCGCTTCGGCGCGTACGAGTTCCGGATAGGCCCGACCCATCTCCTGCACCAGCGTCGGCAGCAGCTTGTACATCAGCGGCTCCTTGGCGCCGAGAAGCTGGGCGTGCCGCATGGCGCGACGCATGATACGGCGCAGCACATAGCCGCGGCCTTCATTCGACGGCAGCACGCCATCGGCGATCAGGAAGGCCGAGGAGCGCAGATGGTCAGCGATGACCCGGTGGCTGGCGCTGCCCTCCGCCTTGGCGCCCATCGTCTCCTCGATAGTGCCGATCAGCGTGCGGAACAGGTCCGTGTCGAAGACGCTCTGGACGCCCTGCAGGATGCAGGCCATGCGCTCCAGACCCATGCCGGTATCGATCGACGGACGCGGCAGCGGGTTGCGCACGCCGGGTTCGATCTGCTCGAACTGCATGAAGACGAGGTTCCAGAATTCAAGGAACCGGTCGCCATCCTCTTCAGGCGAACCCGGAGGGCCGCCCCAGACGTTCTCGCCCTGGTCGATGAAGATTTCAGAGCAGGGGCCGCAGGGGCCGGTATCGCCCATCTGCCAGAAATTGTCGGAGGTCGGGATGCGGATGATCTTGTCGTCGGACAAGCCGGCGATCTTCTTCCACAGCGTCGCGGCTTCCTCGTCTTCGGAATAGACGGTGACCAGCAGGCGATGTTTCGGCAGATCGAAACCTTCGGTGACGAGCTTCCAGGCAAGCTCGATCGCATTCTCCTTGAAATAGTCGCCAAACGAAAAGTTGCCGAGCATTTCGAAGAAGGTCAGGTGGCGGGCGGTATAGCCGACATTGTCGAGGTCGTTGTGCTTGCCGCCGGCGCGCACGCATTTCTGCGAGGTCGTCGCCGTGGAATAAGGGCGTTTCTCCAGACCGGTGAAGACATTCTTGAACTGCACCATGCCGGCATTGGTAAACATCAGCGTCGGGTCGTTGCGCGGCACGAGCGGGCTCGACGAGACGATCTCATGACCGTTCTTCTTGAAATAGTCGAGGAATGTCGACCGGATATCGTTCACACCGCTCATGCTATGCCCTTCAATGCTGCCGGAGGCAGGTAAATCTAAATCCATCGGCTTTTAACGTTCGCCTCCGCCACTGTCCAGCAGGCAAACAAAACCGGCCGCATTCTCATCAGGAATGCGGCCGGTTGGATTTGTCCGATGCGCTCAAGCGCGAAAATCACATTTCCGCGGCAGCGTCACCGTCATCGGGGTCCGGTCCGCCGTTCTGCAGGAAGCGGTCGGCGATCAGGCCGGCATTCTGGCGCAGCGACAGTTCAATCTCGCGGGCAAGATCCGGATTGTCGCGCAGGAAGGTCTTGGCGTTCTCGCGGCCTTGGCCGAGACGCTGACTGTTATAGGAGAACCAGGCACCGGATTTCTCGACGATGCCGGCCTTGACGCCGAGATCGACCAGTTCGCCGGTCTTCGATACGCCCTCGCCATACATGATGTCGAATTCGACCTGCTTGAAGGGCGGCGCCATCTTGTTCTTGACGACCTTGACGCGGGTCTGGTTGCCGATCACCTCTTCGCGCTCCTTGACCGCGCCGATGCGGCGGATGTCGAGGCGCACGGAGGCGTAGAACTTCAGCGCATTGCCGCCGGTCGTCGTCTCGGGCGAACCGAACATGACGCCGATCTTCATGCGGATCTGGTTGATGAAGATCACCATGGTGTTCGACTTGGAGATCGAAGCGGTCAGCTTGCGCAACGCCTGGCTCATCAGGCGCGCCTGCAAGCCGGGAAGGCTGTCGCCCATCTCGCCTTCGATTTCGGCGCGCGGCGTCAGTGCGGCGACCGAGTCGACGACGAGAACGTCGACCGCGCCCGAGCGCACCAGCGTATCGGTGATTTCGAGCGCCTGCTCGCCGGTATCGGGCTGCGAGATCAGCAGGTTCTGCAGATCGACGCCAAGCTTGCGGGCATAGACGGGATCGAGCGCATGTTCGGCATCGACGAAGGCGCAAATGCCGCCCTTCTTCTGCGCTTCGGCAATGGTCTGCAGTGCAAGCGTCGTCTTACCCGAGCTTTCCGGCCCGTAAATTTCGATGATACGGCCCCTCGGCAGACCACCGACACCAAGTGCGATATCGAGGCCAAGCGAGCCGGTCGAGATCGTCTCGATCTCGACAACATTCTCGTTGGAGCCGAGTTTCATGATCGAGCCCTTGCCGAACGACCGCTCTATCTGTGAGAGTGCCGCTTCAAGCGCTTTGCTTTTGTCCACCGATTTGTCCTCTACCAGCCGCAATGAATTCTGAGACATCCGATCCACCTTTAGGTTATTGAAGCCGCCCAAGCAATGTCGAGTTTGTACCCCATTTGTTCTATTCCCGCAATAGGCGATCAAACGATTGAAAAAAAAGGTAAAACAGCCTGTGTTCTATATTTGTTTTATCAATGCAAAGCAACGGCTTAGGCCATATGCACCCGCTTTGCCGCGGCCGCTAGCACCGCCTCGATTCGCGCCTCGGGCATCGGAAGGCGGTTGAAATGAAGAAAAAGATTCTTGTTCTCGGCGGCGCCCATATCGATAGGCGCGGCCGGATATCCGGCGAAACGGCGCCGGGCGCCAGCAATCCCGGCACGTGGTTCGAGGAGCCGGGCGGCGGCGGTTTCAATGCGGCGCGCAATCTGGCAAGGCTCGGTTTTCAGGTGACGATGATTTCGCCTCGCGGCGGCGATCCCATCGGCGAGATGGTCGGCGAAGCCGCCGATTTCGCCGGCATCGACGACCGGCCTTTCGTGTTCCTCGACCGCAAGACCCCGAGCTATACGGCGATCATCGAGAAGGACGGCAATCTGGTGGTCGCCCTTGCCGACATGGATCTCTACCGATTCTTCGTGCCGCGGCGTCTCTCCATCCGCTGGGTGCGCGAAGCCTTCGCCGCCCATGATCTCATTCTTTTCGACGCCAACCTGCCGGAGGAGACGATCGCAGCGATCGTTGCCAAGGCGCATTCCCTGGCAAAACCGGTCGCGGCAATCGCCATCTCGCCTGCCAAGGTCGTCAGGCTGAAACCCTGCCTTGGGGATATCGACTATCTGTTCCTGAATGAGGCCGAGGCTTCCGCCCTTGCCGGGCAACAGCCGGAAGACGCTGCCGGCTGGCCGCCGCTTCTGTACGGGATCGGCATCCGAAACGCGGTCGTCACCCGCGGCCGCCGCGAGCTCGTCGCACTTTGCGACGGCCGCGCCGTGACGCTGCAGCCGCCGGTCGCCGTTACTGTCGCCGATGTCACCGGTGCCGGCGATTCGCTTGCGGCCGGCACGCTCGCCGCCTTGATATCAGGCCTGCCGCTCGAGGAGGCCGTTCGCCACGGCACAGCGGCCGCCACGCTGACCGTACAGTCGCGGCATGCCGTCGACGAAAATCTGACACCGGATCTCTTGAATGCGGCGCTTGCCCTTGTTCCCGAGGTCAGAATTCTGCATTGAAGCCGCTATATTAAATAGTCGAGCATGAGGTGCGAAAACCGCTGACACGTTTCGGCATCATGCTCATCGACGACAGGACCAGATCATGACCAAGCCCATTTCACCCCTTCTGCCGATCGCCTATTCGAAAGAGGTCGCCAGCGCCAAGCAGCGCGGCGCGCCGCTGGTGGCGCTGGAATCGACCATCATCACCCATGGCATGCCCTATCCCGGCAACATCGAGATGGCCCGCAGCGTCGAGACGATCATTCGCGAACAGGGTGCGGTGCCGGCAACGATCGCCGTCATTCACGGCACGCTGCATATTGGTCTTGAAGCCGGCGAGCTGGAGCAGCTCGCCAAGGCGACCGAGGTGATGAAGGTGTCGCGCGCCGATCTCGCCTTCGCGATCGCCGAGCGCCGCACCGGCGCCACCACGGTCGCCGCGACGATGATTGCGGCGGCGCGTGCCGGCATCCGCGTCTTTGCCACCGGCGGCATCGGCGGCGTGCACCGCGGCGCCGAGGAAAGCTTCGATATCTCAGCCGATCTCGAGGAACTGGCGCGCACCGGCGTCATCGTCGTCTGCGCCGGCGCCAAGGCGATCCTCGACATTCCGAAGACGCTCGAAGTGCTGGAAACCCGCGGCGTGCCGGTCGTCACTTACGAGAGCGAAGAATTTCCCGCCTTCTGGTCGCGCTCCTCGGGCATACCAAGCCCGCTGTCGCTGAACAGCCCGGCCGCCATTGCCAATTTCCAGACGGTGCGCGACCAGCTCGGCATCGACGGCGGCATGCTCATCGCCAACCCGGTGCCCGAGGCCGACGAGATCGCCCGCGAAGAGATGGAAATCTATATCGAGCGGGCGCTTGACAGCGCCGCGCGCGACGAGATCACCGGCAAGGCGGTGACGCCCTATCTGCTCTCGACCATCTTCGACCTGACGGATGGCCAGAGCCTGAAGACGAATATTGCGCTGGTCGAGAACAATGCGCGGCTGGCGGCGGAGATTGCGGTGGCGCTGGGGGAGTGAGGGATAATGGGGCAGCCGGCATCGCCTTGGCAGATAGGGCGTGCCGCGTGAGCCCCCCTCTGCCCTGCCGGGCATCTCCCCCACAGGTGGGGAGATGACAAGCGGCGAAACCTTCCGGCCACATCAACGTTTCGGCGAGCTGCGACGCTAATTGTTTGGGGAAGCCATTGCGTCTAGCCAATCTCCCCACCTGTGGGGGAGATGCCCGGCAGGGCAGAGGGGGGCTCACGCGGCACGCCATATCTACCAAGGCGATGCCGCCTGCCTTCACCCGTCCAACGTCTCCTTCACCACCACAGCCAGTTGCTTCAGCGAAAACGGCTTCGGCAAAAATCCGAATTTGGCTTCCGGCGGCAGGTTGCGGGCGAAGGCATCTTCGGCATAGCCTGAGACGAAGATGAATTTCATGTCGGGATAGGACTTGCGCAGCTCGCGCAGCAGTGTCGGGCCGTCCATTTCGGGCATGACCACGTCGGAAACGACGATGTCGACCTTGCCGTCGAGCTCTTCCATGATGCTGAGCGCCTCGACGCCCGAGCCCGCCTCGTGCACGGTGTAGCCACGCGTTTCCAGCATGCGCTTGCCGCCACGGCGCACCGCCTCTTCGTCTTCGACGAGAAGAATGACCGCCGATCCCGTCAGGTCCTCCGGCTGCTGCGCCGCTGGCGCCTCCGGCTGCATGCCGATTTCAGCGACGGCGGCGTCGATCGCGCCGGCTTCGGCGGCAACCGCCGGTTCCGGGATGTGGCGCGGCAGGAAGACCCGGAATGTGGTGCCCTTGCCGACTTCGGATTCCGGCTGGATGTAGCCGCCCGATTGCTTGACGATGCCGTAGACCATGGCGAGGCCGAGCCCGGTGCCCTTGCCGACATCCTTGGTGGTGAAGAACGGCTCGAAGATCTTGTCCATGATTTCGGGCGCGATGCCGGTGCCGTTATCGGCAACCTCGATCAGCACCATGTCCTCGGCCGGCATGTAGGAATAGTTGAAGGCGGAGACCTCTGAAGCTGTCAGGTTTCGGGTGCGCAGCGTCAGCGTGCCGCCCTCGGGCATGGCATCGCGCGCATTGACGCAGAGATTGATCAGCACCTGTTCGAATTGCGAAAGATCGGTTTTGACGGGCCAGAGGTCGCGGCCATATTGCACGTCGAGCTTGACGTTGGTGCCGGAAAGCAGCCGGTCGACCAGCATGCGCAGGTCGCCGACGACATCTGTCAGGTTCAGCACCGAGGGCCGCATCGTCTGCTTGCGCGAGAAGGCGAGCAGCTGGCGCACCAGCACCGCGGCGCGGTTGGCGTTGCGCTTGATCTCCATAAGGTCGGCAAAGCTCGCATCGGCCGGTCGCGCCTGCAGCAGCAGATGGTCCGAGGAAAGCAGGATCGCCGTCAGCACATTGTTGAAATCATGCGCGATGCCGCCGGCAAGCGTGCCGACAGCATTCATCTTCTGCGTCTGCGCCATCTGCGCTTCCAGTGCCTTCTGCTCGGTCACCTCGACGGCGTAAACAATTGCCGCCTCCTCGGGCGCCTCGTCGCTCTGATCGATGACGGCGTTGACATAGAAACGGAAATAGCGCGCCTCGTCGGTCGGCGTGCGGGTATCGAGCGGCGCGATGTCGCCTTGCCGGTCCTTGGCCGCCGCCAGCGCCTCGGCGAGCTGCGGCCGGTCGCTTTCCTGCACGATGGTTTCGAGATGCGGCGCCTTTTCGAGATCGTCGCGCGAGACGACGCCGGAGAACAGCTTGAGGAACGGCGCGTTCGTCCGCAGGATGCGCCCATCGCCGTCCACCGAGGCGATCGCCATCGGGGTGTTGTTAAAGAAGCGGGTGAAGCGCATGGCGGCGGCAGAAGCGGACTGACCGCCGGCATCGCTCTTTTCACGCCCCAGCACGATCGTCCGGCTTTCGCCGGGTGCGCCGTCGCGCATCGACGTGACGCTGTGGATGATCTGCACCGGCAGGCTCTGGCCGTTGGTCTTGCGCAGGTCGAGATCGAGCGTCACGGTCTTTTTCAGGCCGGGTTCTGCCTGCACCGACTGGATCAGCGCTAGCCCCTCGCCCGCCACCACGTCGCCGATCGTCATCGAGCCCGGCACGAATTTGGTGAGGTCGAGCCCCAGCCACTCGGCGAGCGTCGCATTGAGATAGAAGATCTCGCCCTTCCTGCCGGCGGAAAAGAATCCGGCCGGCGCATGGTCGAGATAGTCGATCGCGTTCTGCAACTCCTTGAAGAAGCGCTCCTGATCGTCGCGCTCGGTGGTGATATCGGTGATCTGCCAGATCTGCAGCGGCTTGCCGCCGTTCTCTTCCTGAGGCAGTAGCCGCGCTTTCAGCCGGTACCAATGGGCGCCGGAGCTGTTGCTGCCGGGGCCGACAGCGCGCAGCAGGCGGAATTCCTCCCGGCCCTCCTTGCCCTCACGCAGTCCGTTGACCAGCCTGTAGAGCGCCTCGTTCGATTCGCGGTGGCGCGACAGCAGGCTTTCCAGCGTCTGCACCTCCGTCGCCTTGCGCGCGCCGGTCAGCGCGCCATAAGCGGCATTGGCATAGATGATCCGGCCCTTTTCGTCGGTGATCAGCGTGCCGTCCGGGTGACTGTTGAGGAAGGCGCGCGCCAGGCTGTCGGACTGGCGCTGCGGCATCACCTCGATGAAGCCAATGACCGAGGATACCAGGAAGAAGATGCCGACCATGGCGAGCACGCCGAGACCGCCGAGCACGACCTCGTTATCAAGCGACCGTTTGAAGACGATGAAGCCGCCGGCGGCGGCGATCAGCACGAGAGCCAGCAGAAGAATGCGCAAGACCGTGCCAGAACGCCCCCCACGATCCACAAGCGGTGCGTTATAATCGTCGGCCTGACGCGGTTTCGTCATGTATTCCTCACATAAGCCCCATCAGCTTCGTAGCACGAACACGAAGCGGGAATCAGGCACTCTTTTCTTCTTAGCAATTTGCCGCGTCGGCAAAAACACCGGTCGCCGGCAAGACTGCTTGAATTCACAGGCAACAGCGCCATCTGCCCCTGAACCCTGATACGGCCGCCCGTGCGCAAGGTCGCCCCGCACCCAGGCAGCGGAACACGAAATCGCGTTCTCCCGTGACTGGACAGCACCGGCAGCCCTTGCCTAAGGAACGGAAAAGTCGTCAATATGTGCCAAATATGAAATGGAGTAAGTGATTATGTTGGATGATGTTGTCGGAGCGTATGGCAGCCGTTTTCTGCTTGCAGCCGGTGGCGTCGGCCTAGCGCTTCTTCTGCT
Organism: Rhizobium sp. N324; assembly: GCF_001664485.1. NCBI lineage: Bacteria > Pseudomonadati > Pseudomonadota > Alphaproteobacteria > Hyphomicrobiales > Rhizobiaceae > Rhizobium > Rhizobium sp. N324. The sequence goes on from NZ_CP013630.1 coordinate 2,483,565, forward strand.
CATCCTGGTGCTCTGGGTGATCCGCAGACGGGCGCCCTCGCCCTTCGTGCGCGGCGGCCGCAATCGCCAGCCCCGTCTGCAGGTTCTGGATGCCGCAGCTGTCGATACCCGCCGCCGGCTGGTGCTGGTGCGCCGCGACGATGTCGAGCATCTGATCATGATCGGCGGCCCGAGCGATATCGTCATCGAAAGCCGTATCCTGCCGGCAACGGCGCAACAGCCGGAAACCGCCGACCACCCGCAACCCGTCGAGCAGCGCGCAATATCCCCGGCGCGCCCGGAAACGCCATCGCTTTCTCCGCCCCGCGCCCCAGTTGCAGCGCCGGTTGCAGTCCCCGTCGCCGCTCCTGCCGCAGCCCGCAGCGAGCCGGCCGCCGAGCCTTCCTTCTCCGCGCCGGTTTCGGCGGAGCCGCGCCCGCGCCCCGAACCGCCGGCCCAGCCGGTCGTGGCGCCGCCGGTGGCGACGAGCCCTCTTCCGGTAACGCCCGTGACACCTCCGCTGTCGGCCGAACGCGACATTCCTGCGCCTCCCGCCCCGCCTCAGCCGCGCCCGCCGGAGCGTGTCGTTGCTTCCCCGGTCGCGCAGCCCGCATCGTTCCACGATACCGCAAGTGCGGCCGAGATTCTCGATGCCGCCCGCCAGCGCGTTATGCCGCAGCAGCGCATCGAACCCGAAATTTCCGCTCCATCTTTCCAGGGCATGCCGGCCGCCGCCCGCGCAGCGCCCGGCACAACCGAGGACGATGCGGCAGCACAGCCGGCAGCAGCGATCCGCGGTGATTTCCAGCGAGTGCTGGAAGAGGAGATGGCGAACAATCTGACAGCCGAACGCATCGTCCCGGTGCCGGCAAACCAGCCCTCCCGCCAAGCCATGCCCCAGCCGCAGCCAGGCAATCTGCCGCGCCGCGATCCCGACCTTGCCCCGATCACCGGCGCCGACACGGAACTGCAGAAGGAAGTCGCCCGCATCTTCGGTGAAATGAGCGTCAATCGCGACAAATGAAGGCGAGGACGCCCGCGTCACACCGGGTGCCGCACTTTCTCCTTCACCGTGAAGTTGCACAAAAGCCGCAATGCCGCGGCTTTTTCAGTTTGCGAGGCCTCAGGCCTCCCCTTCACGCCGATCATTTGGTATCGATCGGGTGAAGAGCGTTGGCGCATCCGAGGTTGCACTTTGCCTAAGTAAACACCGGTCTCACTCCAGTTTCACCCGTACTGCCGCCTGGCGACGCGCTGGCGGCATGCGAACATGTTCATCGGGTGGTGGCGAGAGACCGGTTTGGCATTGTTACAATGTTCCACGGCAGCGCCGCTGTCTCAGCTCTTCAGCCACCCGCAACATCGCCACACCGCGCCCGCAAGGGTTTTCTCATGCACCATCTCGGTGGACTTCCGAACGGAAGACCAAAACGATATGTGCAAGACGCTTCGAGTCCGATGGACCATAATTCCCAAGACGGCGCCCCAGCCCTGGATTGCATGCGGCGGATGCGGGGGCCTGAGAGCCTTCCAATCCAGCGGCAAAATCCGGCTCAACGCCAACGGCCGCAAGCTGGACGCCTGGCTCATCTATAAATGCCTGACCTGTGAAAGAACGTGGAACCGGCCGATCCTCGAGCGCCGCAATGTCCGCGACATCGATCCTGCCGTCCTTGAGGCGCTGCAGTCCAACGATCCCCGCTGGATCCGGACCGAAACCTTCAATCTCGACACTCTCCGGCACAAATCGCTGCGTGTGGACGAGTTTGCCGAAGTTGAAATCGCCAAGGAGATACAGCACGAAACGGCGAATTGGACAAAATTGGCAATCGAACTGACGGTCCCCGTTCCAACGAGCACCCGCCTCGACCGTCTGCTGGCGTCCGAGCTGAAACTTTCACGCTCGAAGCTGCAGGCTCTTCACGCTGAAGGCATGGTTCGGACAGAGCCTGAGAAAGCGGACATCCTGCGACGACGAATCAGGAACAGCACTGTTGTCACGATCGACCTCTCGATGGAGACCGAACGAGAGCGATCATGGAAACCGCTGGCGACAGGCAATTAGACGGTGGAGCAGTGATCAGCAGACAAGCGTCGTGATCCGATCACGGCGCTTGTCTGCTCTCATCTCTGCATGAAAACCATTATTCGTCGCGATAGACTTTTTCGCGGCGTTCGTGGCGCTCCTGCGCCTCGATCGACAGCGTTGCGATCGGGCGGGCGTCGAGACGCTTGAGGCCGATCGGTTCGCCGGTTTCCTCGCAATAGCCGTAAGTGCCGTCTTCGATGCGCTGCAGTGCCGCGTCGATCTTGGAAATCAGCTTTCTCTGCCGGTCGCGAGCGCGAAGCTCGATCGCCCGGTCGGTTTCCGACGACGCCCGGTCGGCGAGGTCGGGATGGTTTGCGCTTTCCTCGGCCAGATGGTCGAGGGTTTCACGCGCTTCTCTAAGGATGTCATTCCTCCATGCAACCAGCTTGGTCCTGAAGTAGGCACGCTGGTTTACGTTCATGAACTCTTCCTCTTCCGAGGGAACGTAATTGCTAAGATCGATCTTCTCACTCAACGCGATTCTCCTGAAGAACATCTCATCTGGGCGGGTGTATATCCCAAGCGCTAGCCGCGGTTCAAGCCAAATACGACAGGTAAACAGATTTTTAAATCTGTTACAATTTTAGGCTAACGACCTATTTTGTCATGGTTATTCCGGTCGCCATTTTTTTCTTCGCCTTCAAAACGCCCTGTTGTCAGCCACGTTTTGCGCCATTGCGGCATGGCTGGCGATTGACGGCGGCCGACTGCAACCGCTACTGAAAAGACCCGCCGATCCTGGATTTGCCCATGACCGTACCGCTGCCTCCGCCGAACCGCATCTACCTCCTGCGTCATGCCGAGGCTGCCTGGGCCGAACCCGGGCAGCGCGATTTCGACCGGCCGCTCAACGAAAAGGGCTTCGGCGATGCGGAGATCATCGCCGACAAGGCCGCCGACAAGGGCTACCGTCCCGATCTTCTGATCAGTTCGACGGCGCTGCGCTGCCGCGGCACCGCCGATGCGGTTCATCGGGCAATGGGTCTCACGCTCGACATGCGTTACGTCGATGCGCTCTACAACGCCACGGTCGATAACTATCTCGAAATCGTCGATTCGCAGGATGAGGCGGCCGTGATGCTGGTTGGCCACAATCCGACCATGGAGCAGACGCTGGAGGCGCTGATCGGCCATGAGGCGATGGCCAGCGCCCTTCCCGGCGGCTTCCCGACGGCGGGCCTTGCCGTCGTCGATTACGACGCTTCAGCCGCCAGCTGGCGTCTCACCGATTTCTTGGTCGTCTGAAAGCTTTCGCGCCGCGTCTTTTTCAGGCGGCGCGCCCTTCCTATATTGCCGGCAGTCACCAACCGGAATTGCGCCTTGCCGCCACGCCTGACATCCTTTGCCGACGACGCCCGCATCGCCCTCGACAATCTCGCCGACCGGGCGAGCGGCCTCGTCAATCCGACCGTGCGGCTCGGCGTCACCGGCCTCTCCCGCTCCGGCAAGACGGTCTTTATTTCCTCGCTGGTGCACAATCTTCTGCATGGCGGCCGCCTGCCGCTGTTCGAGCCGGTGCAGTCGGGCCGCGTCTCGGCGGTGCGGCTGGAGCCGCAGCCCGATGATGCCGTGCCGCGCTTCCAGTACGAGGACCATATCCGTGCGCTGGTGAAGGATCGAATCTGGCCGGATTCGACCCGCGCCATTTCCGAGCTGCGCATCACCCTGGATTATCAGAGCGCCAGCGGCTGGAACCGGCTGTTTTCGCCCGGCCGCCTGTCGATCGACATCGTCGATTATCCCGGCGAGTGGCTGCTCGACCTGCCGTTGCTCGGCAAGGATTACCGCACCTTCAGCGAGGAAACGATCGCACTTGCGCAAACCGGCATCCGCTCCGAGCTGTCGCGCGGCTGGCTGGCGCTGACGCAGGCCGCCGATATCAACGCCGGCGCCGACGAAATGGTCGCCCGCGATCTCGCCACCGCCTTTGCCGATTATCTCAAGGCCTGCAAGGCCGACGAACGTTCGCTCTCCACCCTGCCGCCCGGCCGCCTGCTGCTGCCCGGCGATCTCGACGGCTCGCCGGCGCTGACTTTCGCGCCGCTGGCCTTGCCGGCGGACGCACGTCCCGGACGCAACTCGCTGTGGACGATGATGCAACGGCGTTACGAAGCCTATAAATCGGTTGTCGTCAAACCCTTCTTCCGCGAGCATTTCGCCCGTATCGACCGGCAGATCGTGCTGGTCGATGCGCTGCAGGCGATGAACCGCGGTCCGGAAGCCGTCCAGGATCTGGAACGCGCGCTGACCGATGTGCTCGCCTGTTTCCGCCCCGGCACCAATTCGCTGCTGTCCTCTCTGCTCGGGCGCCGCATCGACCGCGTGCTGGTCGCCGCCACCAAAGCCGATCATCTCCATCATGAAAGCCACGACCGGCTGGATGCGCTCACCCGCCGCCTGGTGGATCGTGCCATCGACCGCATCGGCATGGCGGGTGCGGGCATCGACGTCATGGCGCTCGCCTCCGTGCGCGCCACCCGCGAGGCATCGGTCAAGCGCGACGGTCATGAACTGCCGGTCATCGTCGGCACGCCGATGGAGGGCGAAACCATCGCCGGCGAGCGTTTCGACGGCCAGAGAAAGACTGCAATCTTTCCCGGCGACCTGCCCGAGGATCCGGAAAGCCTGTTCGACCGTATCGCCTCGGGTGTAACAGGCCTGCGGCTGCCCGATGTCAATGTCGTCAGGTTCCGTCCGCCGCAGCTTGAGGAAACCGGCGGCGGCATCAAGCTGTCGGTGCCGCATATCCGCCTAGACCGCGCCATGCAGTTCCTGTTCGGAGACCGTCTCGCATGAGCAAGCCCCCGTCAGAGCCGCCACGCCGCCCGCCCGCCGTCTTCACCTACGAGGACGAAGCCACCGATCGCCATGACAATGGCCGCCGGGGAGAGCCGCGGCGCAAGCCGGAAAGCTTTTCCGAAAACATCGTCGTGACGGCGGATGAGGACGATCCTTTCCTCAATCCCGACAAAGATCTGAGCGCAGTGCCGGTGGCGACGCCGCTGAGACGCCGGACCTCCTTCGGCAAGATCGCCGCCGGCGCCTTCGGCATTCTGCTGTCGCTTGGCCTCGGCCTCTGGACCGATAGCCTGATCCGCGATCTCTTCACCCGCGCCGACTGGCTGGGTTACGCGGCGCTTGCCGTGCTCGCGGTCGGCATCCTCGCCGTGCTTGCGCTCATCATCCGCGAAACATTAGGGATGATGCGCCTTGCCGCCGTCCAGGCGATCAAGGCCGAAGCGGAAGCCGCCATGGTCGAAACCCGGCCGGCAAGGGCGCGCGCCGTCGTCGCCCGCCTCACCACGCTGCTTTCGGCCAATCCCGAGACATCGAAGGGCCGCGCCACGCTGAAGGCGACGGAAGGCGAGGTCATCGATCCCCCGCATCTGATAGCACTCGCCGAACGCGAATTGCTCGCGCCCCTCGACCGCAAGGCCCGCGCGCTCATCGTCAACGCCTCCAAGCGCGTCTCGATCGTCACCGCCGTCAGCCCGCGCGCCGTCGTCGACCTGCTCTATGTACTCTATGAGGCCGTGCGCCTGATCCGCGCCATGGCCGAGCTTTACGGCGGTCGCCCCGGCACGCTCGGCATGGTCCGCCTGTTGCGCGACGTGCTGGCGCATCTGGCCGTCACCGGCTCGATCGCCGTCGGCGACAGCCTCGTCCAGCAGGTGCTCGGCCATGGGCTGGCCTCCAAGCTCTCGGCCCGGCTCGGCGAAGGCGTCATCAACGGCCTGATGACCGCCCGCATTGGAATCGCGGCGATGGATCTCTGCCGCCCGCTCGCCTTCCATGCCCTGAAGCGGCCGGGAATCGGCGATTTCATCGGCGACCTCACGCCCTCCATGTCGCCGCGCGGCAACACTCCCTGAGAGACGGAGCAAATCCGCACAGTTTGCCATCCCTAACGGAATGTTGGCGAAATTACAGCAGATTCAAGGCTCTAATGGCGACAAGCTAAAATCTTGACCGCGCGAAACCCCTGTATTCCAGCGCATTTCGGCGCGATTGAAAGGAAGGATTAACCATTCCCAGGCAAAACTTGCAGCCAGTTCGTGAGTGGTGTTTGCCAAGGAAAATCCATGTATTCGCGCAAGTTTCTCATTATATGCGGTCTGGCCGCCGCGGCATTGTCTCCCGTCGCAGACGTCGCTCCGGCAGCCACTGCCGCAACCCGTGACAAGGCCTTCTTCGATTCCGTCGCCGGCTCCTGGAAGGGCCCGGGCGAAATCGTCGCCGGCAAGTACAAGGGGACGAAATTCACCTGCAATCTGATCGGCGAGCCCACGGGCGATAGCGGCGCCGGCATCAAGCTCGACGGCACCTGCCGCGTCGGCGTCTTCAAGCAGCCGATGACCGCCGTCATCTCTCAGTCGGGCTCGACCTACAAGGGCAAGTTCCTCGACGGCGCCGCCGGCAAGGGTCTCGACGTCGTCTCCGGCGCGGTCAGCGAGGATACCGTCGTCGTCGGCATCAACCGCGCCAAGCTCAACGGCGCGATGATCGCCCGCGTGCGCGACGACAAGACGATGAACGTCACCGTTTCGGTCAAGGTCGAAAGCCAGATGATCCCGGTCATCGGCCTGACGCTGACCCGTCAGGTCGACGAGATGGCCGTCGGCTCCATCCAGTAGATCAATCGCACAGCGGATTTTCCTGAAGCGGCGGGGTTCCCGCCGTTTTCCTTTTCAGGATCTTCGCCTCAGATCTGTAGCCACCAGTCGCGGCGGTTATCGGCGATTTCGATGCCGGCCACCTCGGCATCTTCAAGCCAGTCGCTGACCGCCCTGCCCTTGACGACAAGGTCCGGCGCGATATCGGCAAGCGGCATCAGCACGAAACCGCGATCGGTCATGCGCGGATGCGGCAGTTCCAGCCGCGGCGCCTCCTGGATGACTTCGTCATAGGTCAGCACGTCGATATCGAGTGTGCGCGGCCCCCAGCGCTCGATACGCTCGCGTTTCATCTCCCGTTCGATCGACAGGCAGACATCGAGCAAGGCCTCCGGCTTCAGCCGAGTTTCGACGGCGGCGCAGGCGTTGAAGAAGAAGGATTGGTCGGTCTTGCCCCAGGGTGGCGTGCGGTAGAGCCGCGAGACCGCCGTAACCCGGCAATCGTCTCGTGCGTCCAGCCGCTGCAAGGCGGCGGCCATCGCCTTGACGGGATCGCCTATATTGCCGCCGAGGCCAAGTGTGGCCGATTGCAATGCAGTTTCAGGCAAAGTGTTCAACGCTCACCTGCACGAAATCGAGCACGCCGGGCACCGGCGCGTTCGGCTTGCGCACCGTGATCTTCGCCCGCCGGACCTGCGGGAATGTCTCGCAGAGCCCCTTGGCTATATCGAGCGCCAGGGCTTCGATCAGGTAGCGCCGTTTGCCGGTGACGATCCCCTCGATCACCGTGAAGGCGATGCCGTAATTGACGGTATCGTCGATCGAATCGCTTTTCAGCGCCTCGCCGGCAACGACATCGAGCTCGGCATCGACGAAGAAGCGCTGGCCGAGGAATTCCTCCTCGTCATGCACGCCGTGGCGCGCAAAGAAGGCGCAGTTCTGCAGCGTGATCGTGTAGGTGGTCATGTCGGCCGCTTCCTCTCGAATTCCTGGCGCGCATTCAGCATAGCATCGGCAATATCCAGCGCATCCCTGTTGATTGCGACATTATGCACCCGGAAAATCGCAGCCCCCTGAACCCTGAGCAAGGCGCTGGTGACGGCCGTTGCCGCATCCCTGTCTGCCGCCTCACGCCCGGTCACCGCGCCGAGGAAGCGTTTGCGCGAGGTCCCCGCAAGCAGCGGCAGGCCGAAGCGGGAAAGTTCGGAAAACCGCGCCATCAGTTCGAGGTTCTCCTCTGCCGTCTCCTTGGCGAAGCCGAAGCCGGGATCGAGCACGATGCGGTCGCTGTTGACGCCGGCTGCCTGGGCGATCTCAAGCGACCGCTTCAGAAAATGCACCTGGTCGGCAATCACGTCGGGAAGCTTCGCCCTGTCGCGGCCGGTATGCATGATGCAGAGCCCGGCCCCGGTCGCCGCCGCGATGTCGGCGATATCCGGCTCCCTCTGCAGCCCAAAGACGTCGTTGACGATGTGGGCGCCGGCGCTGACCGCAAGCCGCGCCGTCTCGGCGCGATAGGTGTCGATTGAAATCAGCGCCTGGGTACGCCCGCGCAGCGCCTCGATGACCGGCAGCACACGCGCCTGCTCCTCGGAAGGGCTGACGGCAGCGGCGTTCGGCCGGGTCGATTCGCCGCCGATATCGATAATCCCGGCCCCTTCGCTCACCGCCCGAAGCCCATGTTCGACCGCAGCATCGACGGTTTCGAAGCGTCCGCCGTCGGAAAAGGAGTCCGGCGTCACGTTGATGATCGCCATGATGAGAGAACGACGGCCGAGTTCGATCTCCCGGCCATGGCCCACACGCCATAAACTGCCTTCGAACCCTGTCACCAGACTTATCCCATCGATCGCGAAAAAAGCGCCATCCGATATTGCGCTTGCGGTGGCTATGCCCCAAGCTCCGGTCGATTTCAACACGGGTTGCGTACAGAATGCCGCTTGCAGTGCGTTATATGGTCCTTCCTATCGCCTTTTCCATTGCTCTTTCCGTCTGCAGCCCAGTGCAAGCAGAAGTGATTGCATCGAAAAGCTATTCCTATTTCGACATTCGCGGCAAAACCGCGGATGAGCTCGACCGCGAACTCAGCCGGCGCGGGCCGACGTCGAGCGGTTCCTCGGCGCGCCACCCCGGCGCAACGAAGATCCGCTTCGGCGGTGAAGCCACCTATATCCAGGATAATGGCCGCTGCCGCGTCGGCAACGTCAAGGTCACGGTCCACACCCAGATCATCCTGCCGCGCTGGAACAGCCGCAAGGGCGCCAGCAAGGAGCTGTCGATGATCTGGGACGCCCTGTCGAGCGATATCAAGCGTCACGAGGAGCGCCATGCCGAAATCGCCCGCGATCAGGCCCGCGCCATGGAACGCGCCATCCGCGCCCTGCCGCAGCAGCGCGGCTGCGAAGCCATGCAGGAACTCGTCTCGGGCGAATCAGCTCGCGGTATAGAGGAGCACGATCGGCAGCAGGCGCGATTCGACCGGGTCGAGGCGGTCAATTTCCAGAAGCGCATGTTGAGATTGCTGAACAATCGAATCAATGGCCGAGCCGGCGCAAAATAAGGCTTTTTCAGTCTGGTTGCGAGCGGAAAACCTTAGCTGCACAACGAAACCTGTGCGAAACTTGCCGCCTCCCCAGTGATTTAATGGTCATTTTTCATCCTGGCAGACTCAACCGGAACGCGTTAATATGAACACATTCGAAAGTGCAGCTACGGCATCTGCCCTTTCATCGCTGGGTTCTCCTGGCGCGTTCCGAAGCCGCGGATGTTCCTCCCTCATCCGTAGGTAATGCGCCCGCCTCGCCTCGCTCGCACCAGCGCGCGAGGCGTCTTTTTTCTGGATCGTATACTGGCGAAGGTGAAGCGCAGGCGCTTAAGCCTGGCGCTCCGGCACGTGCACCACGAGGCCGTCATAGGCAGCCTTCATGCGGATCTGACAGGACAGCCGCGAGGTCGGGCGCACATCGAAGGCGAAGTCGAGCATATCCTCTTCCATCGCTTCCGGCTGGCCGACCTGCTCGGTCCAGGCCTCGTCGACATAGACATGACAGGTCGCGCAGGCGCAGGCGCCGCCGCATTCGGCCTCGATGCCGGGCACCGAATTGCGCACGGCATTCTCCATGACGGTGGAGCCTTGGTCGACGTCGAGGTCGAAGTGCGTGCCGTCGAAGGCGACGATGGTAAGTTTGGGCATCAGGACTATTTCCGGTCTTCAAATGATGGGCGGATTTTCTTCCGACAATTCGACGCTTCAGTCAACATCGGGAAAGTCGCCCTAACCTCGCAGATCGGGCCGTCACCCGCCGTCTTCAAAGCGTCATGGAAGACGTCGCAAAAAGACCCGCGGTTCCGCAATGGAACAACGGGCCTCATTTGGACGCATCTAGAACAGGGATCAGCCGCGGCAGAGCTTCAGGATGAAATTCTCGGCGTCGATGACGGCGGCACCGAGCGCAGCCGTCGCACCGGCGTCACCGCCGGTTTCCTCGACGGCTTCGGCCGTCTGCGACACGCGGAACGCGCCGACCGAGCTTGCCGCGCCCTTCAGGCGGTGCGCCGCCGCGCCGACCCGGATGGTTTCGCCGCTCGCAATATCCTGCAGACATGCGCGAGCCTGGCGTGCAAACATCTGAAGGACTTCAATTTCCAGCGACTTGTCGCCCATCGTCTGCTTGGCGAGATGGACGAGATCGATCGGCCGGACCTTCGAGGGACAGGGTCCCTTTGCATTATCCGGCGCCTCGAATACGATGTTCAATGCTGCCATCTGAGCTGCCATTGCCAATTCTCCCGTCTCGTGTCGTGCGCTGTTGCAACAGTTCTGCGTCAGGAGGGTGGCCATCGCGTTAAATTCCGGCACATCCGGGGCCGAAATCTCGCCATATGGTTAACGTCCGTTAAATATCCCTAAATTATTGGTTTTTAAGCGCTGCCGCGGATTCAAAGATGTTAACAACGAGTTAACGAGCCTTGAATCTCAAGCCTTCATTAATTGTGTGAAGAGCCCAGATGTGTCACTACGATACTGGTGGAGCGGGTTTATGGTACGCGCCTTTGCCGAGCGAGTGGATAATGGTAGTGTTTTGATACCTTCCGTTTGAAAAAGCGGCTATCCACTCTGAAATGACATGCTTATCCGTCCGTCGTTGGGATGGAAGGCTGAAACGGCAAAGTTGTTCCCCGGGTGAGGCGGAAGCCCGGGATTGCGTTGCCGGACCGGCCGACAGTAACGAGGCATAACCAATGGCGAACAACAAATATAACGAGTCGATTGAGGACAAGGCGTTCAAGGCATTGGACGAGGCGCTCCAGATCGACTTCGGCAAAGATAACGTGCCGTCTCGCCGCGGCGACGCGCCTGAGGCCCCGGAGGCTAATGTGTCTGATCCAGTGAATGCGCGTAACCAGCAGGCCCAGGAAGAAGCGCAGCGCCGCAACCGTCGCGGCGCCGGGGCTGAGCAGGCTTCGAGAGGGCCGGCTTTCACGCCCGCCAATGATGCCAGCCGCAACACGCCCGCCTCGATCCTGAAATCCTTTGACGGCGCCTCCAGCCGGTCGGCGATGCGCACCGCAACGCTGTTCTCAGTGCTCTGGGTCATGGGCGGCCTCGGCCTGATGTCGCTGCTGTATGCGCCGCAGATCTGGCAGATCCGCTCGCTCGCCGATCTTGTCGCCCTGCCCGGCGTCATTGCCGGCCTCGTCGGCATCATCATTCCGGTGATGATGTTCTATGCTTTCGCCATCATGATCGCCCGCGCCCAGGACATGCGCAACGCCGCCCGTTCCATGGCGGAGGTCGCATTGCGCCTGGCGGAGCCGGAAACCATCGCCTCAGAGCGCATCATGACCGTCGGCCAGGCCGTGCGCCGTGAGGTCTCGGCCATGAACGAAGGCATCGAGCGCACCATCGCGCGTGCGTCCGAGCTCGAAACGCTCGTCCATTCCGAAGTCAATGCACTGGAACGCTCCTATGCCGATAACGAGTTGCGCGTCCGTGGTCTCGTCCACGAACTCGGCTCCGAGCGCGAGGCGATCGTCAACCATGCAGACCGCATCCGCACCTCGATCGGCAGCGTCCACGACCAGTTGAAGGAAGAACTGTCGCTTGCGACCGAAGAGATCGCAGTGCGGCTTTCCACATCTGGCGAAGCCTTTGCCTCGCTGATCGATACGCGCGCCGCCACGATTTTGGAAAAATCCGACAACGCCCTTCAGTCGATCGGCAGCCTGCTCGCCGCCAAGACCGACAGCCTGTTGCAGACGTTGAACGCATCGGGCTTCGCGCTCGCCACCGAATTCGACAACCGCCTCGAAGCGCTCTCCGTCAACCTCAATGATCATGGCGAAAAACTGCTCAGCCAGTTCGAGACGCGCGCCTCGACCATGGACAGCAGCACCGAGAAGCTGAATGCCGCGCTGCACGAGCGCACGCAGCAGCTCAGCGAAATCCTGATCGCCCGCACCCGCGAGATCAATGAGAGCCTGACATCAGGCGAACGCACCATCGGCGGTACGCTCGACGATGTGCTGTCGAAGCTGAACAGCGCCCTCGATGAGAAGGGCGCAAGCTTCCGCCAGAGCCTGCAGAGCTCGGCTGACGACGCCGTCATGGATCTCGACGTCCGCTCCGGCTTCTTCGAAGAGCGGCTGCAGACGACCGTTGCCCAGTTGTCGACCGCCTTCGACGAACGCGTCGCCGAATTCACCAGCGCCTTCGACAAACGTACCGGCTCGCTTGACACCAAGCTGATGGAGAGCCTCGCCCGCATCAACGAGACGCTGACCGGCGGCTCGGAGTCGATCGACGGTATCCTGAGTTCCAGCATCGACCGGCTCGGCTCGTCGATGACCGATCAGTCGCTGGCGCTCGCCACCGCGCTCGCCACCGGCCATGAAATGCTGGAAAGCGCGCTCGGCACCCGGGCGGACGAAATCACCACGGCGCTCAGCAGCCGCACCGGCGAACTGACTTCGGCGCTGCAGAGCGCTACTTCGGACATCGCGCTGACGCTTGCATCCGGCACTTCCGAGCTGCAGAACAATCTGCAGACGCGCTCGGCCGAATTGCGCGACACGCTGCGCACCACCACCACCGATCTGACAACCGCCGTTGCCGAAGGCACCGAGCGGGTCACGTCTGCCTTCGGCGGTCGCGCCGAGGAACTGAGCGGCGTGCTTTCGGCGCGTGCGGCAGAAATCAGCGAGGCGGTCGGCACGGCCCACAGCCGTATCGACAGCGTCATGGCAGAGCGCGGCGGCGCGCTCGTCGAGGCGCTCACCGCCCATCACGGTCGCTTCGAGGAAGCGCTGACATCACGCTCCGATGCCATCATCAACGCCGTGTCCGGCACGCACGACCGCCTGGCCGAAACGCTCGACGAAAAGGCCATGGCGCTCGCCATTTCGCTCAACGAAAACCAGGCCCGCATCGAAAATACGCTCGAGACCCGCTCCGCGGCCCTGCTAAACGCCGTCTCCGGTACCCATGACCGCCTGTCCGAAACACTGGACAGCAAGGCGGCCGCCCTGACCACCTCGCTCGACGAGCGCCATGCCCGCATCGAGGACGCGCTGGGAGTGCGTGCCGAGGCGCTGCTGAACACCGTATCCGGCACACGCGACCGTCTTGCCGAGACGCTCGACGAAAAGACGGCGGCCTTCGCCATCTCCTTGAACGAGAGCCAGGCGCGCATCGAAGACACGCTCCAGACCCGCTCGGCGGCTCTGCTGAACGCGGTCTCCGGCACCCACGACCGCCTGTCCGAGACTCTGGAAGGCAAAGTGGCAGCTTTTGCAACCTCGCTGAGCGAAGGCCAGGCCCGCATCGACGAGACGCTCGAAACCCGCTCCGCCGCTCTGCTGAACGCCGTCTCCGGCACGCATGACCGGCTGTCCGAGACACTGGACGACAAGGCGATGGCGCTCGCCATTTCGCTGAACGAAACCCAGACGCGCATCGAGGATACGCTGGAGACCGGCTCCGCAGCCCTGTTGAATGCCGTCTCCGGCACCTATGAGCGCTTGTCCGAAACGCTGGACGAGAAGGCGATGACGCTCGCCATCTCGCTGAATGAGAGCCAGTCGCGGATCGAAGACACGCTGGAAGCGCGCTCGGAAGCGTTCCTCAAGACCGTGTCCGGCACGCATGACCGTCTTTCGGAAACGCTCGACGAAAAGTCGGCAGCCATCGCCGCCTCCCTGGACGAGGGTCGGAGCCGCCTGCAGGACACCCTGGAGAGCCGCTCGGAATCCATCCTCAGTGCGGTCTCCGCCACCCACGACCGCCTGTCCGAGACGCTGGACGACCGGGCGATGGCGCTTGCCATTTCGCTGAACGAGAGCCAGAGCCGTCTCGAAGAGACGCTGACATCAGGCGCCGAAGCGATCACCAACGCGGTCTCCGGCACGCATGACGGCCTGAACGGTGTGCTCGACCGCAACGCTGCGGCCATTGCCACCTCGCTGAACGAAGGCCAGATCCGCCTCGAGGAAGCCTTGGTGCACCGCACCGCTGCGATCATCGGCGCCGTGACGGCAACGCACGATCGGCTCACCGACACGCTCGACGAAAAGACCATGGCGCTCGCCATTTCGCTCGACGACAACCAGAGCCGCTTCGACAGCGTGCTCGAAGCGCGCAGCAATGCCATCATGGAGGCCGTCTCCGGCGCCGAGTCGCGCGTCGCCGGCGCCTTCACCGACAAGACCGATGCCATCCGCGCCGCCTACACCGACAATCAGCAGCGGCTCGAAAATGCGCTTTCCGAACATAGTGCCGCCCTTTCCGGCGTTCTCGATGCCGGCGGCGCCCGCTTCGAGGATCTCGTCGGCGGTCTCACCGGCCGCATCGAAGGCCGTCTGACCGATGCCCATGTTCGGCTCGGAGGCCTCGCCGACGAGGCCGCGGCACGCATCGAAGGCGGGCTCACCTCTGCCCATGAGCGCATCCGCACGACGCTTGAGGATCGCGCCAACGCCATCGACCTGTCGCTGAACCAGGCGCATGCGCTGATCAATGATACGCTGACCGAACACGCGACCAGCATCGGCACCTCGGTGGCGACCAGCGTCAGCATGCTCGAAATGTCGCTGGAGGATCGTGAAGCCGCGATCCGCCAGGCGATCGATGCCAGCGCCCAGACGTTGGAAGACCGCATGCATGCCGGCGCCGGCCAGATCGCCGGCCGCTTCCAGGAGGCGGCAAATGCGATTTCCAGTTCCACCCAGAATTTCTCCGCCCAACTCGATCAGTCTGTGGAAAGCCTGACGGGCCGTTTTGAAGAAACCGGATCGCGTGTCGAAGCCGGTCTTGCGGCGATCGAAACGCGCATCCGCGACGGCGTCGGCGGCGTTGCCGAAAAGGTCGAAGCCGCCAGCGGCCAGCTCTCCGGCGTGCTTGCCGACGGCATCTCCCGTTTCGGCGCGCTCAGTGACGACGCTAACAGGCGCATCTCGTCGACGCTGGAAGGCAGTGCCGCAAACCTCACGCAGGCCATCGACAGCCGCACCGCTCATCTGGCCGAGACGCTCGATAGCCGCGCCACCAGCCTGACGGGCGCTATCGAAGGCCGCACGGCAAACCTTGGCGAAACCCTCGACCGCGGCAATGAACGCATCGAGGAACGTCTCGCCACCATGGACCGTGCGTTGACCGTCGGGCTCGAGGCCGTCAACCGCACCATCGAAGGCAAGGCCGCCGGCCTCGCCTCGACGCTGCGCAGCGCGGTTGCCGAAGCGGCTCAGGGAATGGAAGGCGAAGCGACGAGAACCACCGAGCTGCTCGGCAAAACCGGCCAGCAATTCGCCGTCGATCTCAATGCCAAGAGCGATGAATTCACCCGCACCATGGATGAGCGCTCGTCGCAGATCGTCACCCGCGTCACTGAGGCCCAGAGCAGGCTCGCAAGCCAGGCCGCCGCCGTCGCCCAGACCTTCTCGGAAGCCGGCAACGCCATCGTCAACAAGGTCGCTGAGGCCGAGACCATCGTCGGCACGCAGGTCAATGCCATCTCCAAGGCGCTGTCGGATGCCGGCCAGTCTCTGGAGACGCGCGGCGATGCCATCCGCTCGACGCTGTCGGGAGCCGGCAGCGAGATTTCTGCCACGATGGCGGATGTCGACCGGGCGCTCGAGGCCCGCGGCAGCGCTATCCGCTCCAATCTCGAAGAACGCGCCCGCGAGATCGATACGACCTTCTCCGAGATCGACCGGGCACTCGAAGCGCGCGGCAATTCGATCCGCGCGACGCTCGACGAACGCACCCGCGACCTCAACTCGATGCTGGCAGGCCGTTCGGTCGAATTGACGCGCATCCTCGACGAAACCGCCCGTCCGATCATCGACCGCTATACCGATGCCGGCGAGCAGGCCGCCGCCCGCATCACCGCCGCCGCCAACCTCAGCGCCGATCGTCTGCGCGCCGAAAACGAAGCGCTCGCCAGCGCCGTTGCCGCCCGCACCGAGAATGTCGCCAATGCCGTCAGCGCCATCGAAAACAGCCTGGTCGGCAACGTCAACGGCCTCGTCGAGCGTATGTCGGAAAGCAGTGCGGCGATGGCGATGATGATGAACCGCGCCGCAGAGCAGTTGTCCAGTGTCGACAGCCGTCTCGGCGAGACCACGACGCGCTTTGCCGACTCCACGACCAAGGCTGCCGAGATGGTCAACGCCTCGACCCGGCTTCTCGAAGGCAAGGTCGACCGTCTTTCCGACATTTCGGGCCAGACGCTGTCGCAGGTCGGCGGCATCATCGGCCGCTTCGACGAACACTCCAAGGTCCTGACCCAGGCCTCGCAGCTTCTCGGCGCCGCCCAGTCCAACCTCGCCTCGACGCTCGAAGAGCGCGAAGGCGCGCTGCAAGCGCTCTCCGTCAGCCTGGTCCAGCGATCCGACGAGATCGAAAAGACCATGCGCGGCCTCGGCGGCATGATCGAAACGGTGTTCGAGCGGGCGGAGCAGCGCTCCAACCAGGTCACCGGCAATCTGCGCCAGGGCGTGCAATCCTCTTTCGCCGATATCGGCCGCATTCTCAGCGAAACCGAGAAGCGCGCCCAGGAAGCGGCCGAGACGATGCGCGAGGCGATCACCCGCGCCGGCGACGAGGCCAATACGACGATCGACGGCACCTTCGCCAATGTCGAGCGTCGCTCCGGCGATCTCTCCAACCGCATTCGCGGCGGTCTGACGGCCTCGCTGTCGGAAGTCGAGCGCATGCTCGGCGAAGCCGGCCGCGCCTCCGACGGCGCCGCCCAGAACATGCGCGAAGCGCTGCGCGAAGCGATCGACGATGCCGTCGGCCGCTTCTCCGGCGCCACCGATGATATCCGCCGCTCCGCCGCCGACATCCGCAACGAGCTCGACGCCACCCGCGCCGAATTGAAGCGCGGCGCCTTCGACCTTCCCGAAGAAGCCAAGGAAAGCGCCTCTGCCATGCGCCGGGCCGTCGCCGAGCAGATCAAGGCGCTCCAGGATATCTCCCAGCTTGTCGGCCGCTCCAGCCAGCAGCTTGAGATCTCCGAGCCCGTCGCCCGCACGCTCGCTCAGGCGCAGCCGGCCGCGCGTGCCGCCCAGCCCCCCGCAAGCCAGCCAGTCGCCAGCCAGCCGGCAGCAGCCCAGCCCCAGCAGCCGGCGGCGCGTCCGCCGATCGAAGCGACGGGCCTGCGCGGAACGATCGCCCCGTCTGCACCGGCCGCCGCCCCCCAGCGCGCCGCTCCGCAGGCTACCGCTACCCAGCAACCAAGCCGTCAGGAGCCGGCTCGTCCGGAAAGCGGCGGCTGGATCAGCGATCTCCTGCGCGGCGCATCGCGTGAGGAAGCCGCCGACGAGGCGCCGGCCCGTAGCCCGGCCCGCCCTGCGGAAACCGCCGCACCGGCCGCCCGCAGCAATGACAGCCGCAATCCGCGCCACGTCGTCGAATCACTGAACTCGTTGTCGGTCGATATTGCCCGCGCCATCGACCACGACGCCTCGGTCGATCTCTGGCGCCGGTACCAGCGCGGCGAGCGCGACGTCTTCACCCGCCGCCTCTACACGCTGAAGGGCCAGCAGACCTTCGACGAGATCAAGCGCAAATACGACCGCGAACCGGAGTTCCGCACCGCCGTCGACCGCTATATCGGTGATTTCGAAAAGCTGCTCGCCGACGTCGCCCGCACCGACCCGAACCAGACTGTCACACAGTCCTACCTCACCTCGGATACGGGCAAGGTCTACACCATGCTCGCCCATGCGGCCGGCAGGCTCAGCTGAGTTTGCCGATCTGAACTGAAGCTCAGGGAAAGCCGCTTGAACATGTGTCAGGCGGCTTTTCGCGTAATACGCCAGTGCGAGCAAAATCTCTTTGGCGACAAGCAAGGAAAACTTCCCCCAAATGACCCAGGCTCTTCTGATCATCGACGTGCAGAATGCGATTCTCTCCGGAAAAGCCTCGCCGGAGCGGCAACCTCAGATTGATGCCGCCACTCGACCAAACCGTCGCGCGACTGGCCGCGCTTCAAAAGCAAGCCCGGCAAGCAGGCGCGCCGGTCGTGCTGGTCCAGCATGACGGCGATAGCGGCCATCGCCTGGCCGTCGGCACGCCGGGATGGGCGCTGCGCCAGGAGATTGCGCCGGGACCAGGCGAGGTCGTCGTGCGCAAGAAAAGCGCCGACTCCTTCTTCGAGACCGACCTCGCCGAACGCCTGGACGAACGCTCGATCACCCACCTCGTCATCGGCGGCTGCATGTCGCAATTCTGCGTCGACACGACGGTCAGGCGCGCCGTCTCGCTCGGATATGGCGTGACTCTGATTGCCGACGGTCATACCACCGGCGACACGGCCACCCTCACCTTCTCTGAGATCGTCGCCCACCACAATGAAACGCTCGACGGTTTCGACGCGGGCCAGGCGACGGTGGAAATCCGCCCCGCCGCCGACATTGCCTTTTCATAAGGCTCGGCATGCCCGAGCTGAAATCAAATCAGTCGGGCATCAATTCCCGAGCCTGACGATCAGCGCATCGACGATCTCTTGCACACTCCTCGCAGCCGTATCAACAACGATCGGCCTCGGCCCCCAGTCTTCATAGACGTGCTCGACGATTTGCGGCCATGTCGGTTTGATAAGACCTTCGACGTCGGTTTTGCGCGTCTCGGCCCGGCGGCGATGTTCGGTCTTGTCGGAACAGATTACCTCGACCTCGGCCGCGATCACGCCGGAGCGCGCAGCGACCGCCAGCCAGGCCTCGCGGGTTATGGTCAAAGGGTTGACCGAATCTGCGACCACCGGCCTGCCGAGCGTCAGATTATCCTGCGCGATGCCGTAGGCGACGACATAGCCTGCCGGGCCGATGTCATGGGAAGGGTCGCCCGACGTTCTGATTGCCTGTTCGATCGTATCGACCCGCACATGCACGGCTCCGAGCCGTGTCGCGAGGGCGCGCGAAATAGTCGTCTTTCCACTGCCCGGCAAGCCGCCGAAGATCACCAGCATGGTCTCTCACCCGTTTGTGAATATGCGGCGGAGAAGCCGGACCGACTTGTCCGGCCTCGTCCATCCCTTATTTGTAGAGGAGATGCATGCCAAGGCAAGCAGAAGTAGTCTTCCATAGCAGACTGGCGCCTTTGCCGCCCTGTCCTATCTGTCGGCTGCCTTGCCCCAATTGTAAACGCACCGATCGAGACCGATGGCGATTTCCAGCACGAGGACATCGTGGTCGACATCCGCTCTCTTCTTCGGCTGCGACCGGTAGCGTTGCGGAAAGTCCGTGCGCCGTGAGATCGAGCAGACCTCCATCCACTTGTCGCCGTTGTCGACCTCGATGTCCATCGTCACCTCGGAATAGGCCGGCAGCCGGTCGGAGGCCACGATCCGCGTCGGCAGATGGATCAGCGAGGCGATCATGCGGCGTAGCGGTTCGAGGCAGGCGGCGTGATAGTCGTTGCCGCTGTCGGCGGTGAAGGCACATTGGAATTCCAGCTGCCAGAACTCCTTCAGCCGCATGTGTTTCGCCGGCTGCTCCTGCTCGCGGCGATAGGACCGGCCCGCCTGCCAGACGCAAAGCGGCAGTCGCGTCTTCGAGTGATTTCCGAGAATATGCTGCATATAGGCATAGGTCGACGGCGTGGTCTCCGGTCTCAGCACCAGCACGGTATCGCCGGCGGAGAGCTGCTCCTGGATCCAGATGTCGGCGTTCGAATAGGCGCTGGAAACCAGTACCCGCGGCATCAGCGCCGGCGCTTCGATCCTTCGCACATCCCAGGCCGGATTGACCGATTTGAGAAAGCTGCGGACCTCTTGCGAGAAGAAGGCGATCATATGATCGCGCAGATGGATTTCGCGCTCCTCCCAATGGACGAGCGAATTGACATGATAAAGATTGAGCACGGTGCCTGTCTCCCTGGCAGCCTTGATTGACGTGGTTGGGGCTTTACGTCCAGCGGTGCGCCGGACGCCCACAGCGCCCAACGTCACAGCAGGACGCGGAGACCTCGTCCGTCAAAAGCGCGCACAATCGCGACCTGCAGGCAGGTGCGGAATTGGCAGGAGAAGGGAGCGCGCTTCATGGTCATGATGAATTTTCTACGTGCCGCCCGTGCCGTTGTCAAAGGCCAAGACGGCGAGACAAAATGAATCAGCTGTGGATGGGGCTTTTTTATTGCCGCCCGTCCTTCATTTCGTCACAAACTTTCTCGATCGGCTTGCGTTTAGCCGATAAGCTCACCCAACCGTCCAACGACAGAGACAGTAACATCGATGACCAAGACGACCTCACGGCTCCTTGCCACCGCGCTCTCTTCAGCCGTGCTCATGGGCGCTTTCACGCTGGCTCAAGCCGGCCAGGCAAGCTTCGTCGTCGATGCCCAGTCCGGTCAGGTTCTCGAAGCCTCCAATCAGGACGTCCTGAACTATCCGGCATCATTGACCAAGATGATGACGCTCTATCTCGCCTTCGAGGCCCTGCATGGGGGACGCCTCACCTGGGACCAGAAACTGACCATGTCGGAAAATGCCGAGAGCAAGGAGCCCTTCAAGCTCGCCGTCGGCGCCGGCCGGCAGGTGACGTTGCGCGAAGCGGTCGAAAGCATCGTCGTTCTGTCTGCCAACGACTCCGCCGTCGCGATCGCCGAACAGCTTGGCGGCTCCGAACTGGCTTTCGCCACGACGATGACCGACAAGGCGCGCCAGCTCGGCATGACGAATACCGTCTTCAAGAATCCCTCGGGCCTCCCCGATCCGGAGCAGGTGACCACGGCGCGTGATATGGCGACCCTCGGCCTCTCGCTGATGCGGGATTTCCCCGAGGAGTTCAAGCTCTTCTCCATGCGTGGCTTTCAGTTCCGCGGCATGAAGCTGCGCGGTCACAACAACCTCATGTATCGCTATGACGGCGTCGACGGCATCAAAACCGGTTATACCGATGCATCCGGCTATAACGTCGTAACGTCGGCACTGAAGGATGGCCGCCGCGTCGTCGGCGTGGTCATGGGCGAGAAGACCGCGAGCCTGCGCGACGACAAGATGGCAGGACTGCTGGACAGCACCCTGTCTTCCTCATCGAACGCGACAGCTTCGACAACGCCAGGCAACCAGCCGGGAGTGACGATGACGGATACGCAGCCGACGAAATAGGCTGCTGGCTGAGAGCGGTTTTTGATAGAAGCGCAGAACCGCTCTCGCTTTTTGTTTTTAGGCAATTCCGGACAGAAAACCGCTTCGCACTTTTCCTGGAATTGCTCCAGCTATCTGAACGCCACTTCCAGGTGCTGCCGGTCCTG